>NZ_JACJIT010000003.1:0-625816 GCF_014138475.1 Agrobacterium sp. RC10-4-1 | reverse complement strand
TACGAAGAAAGCAAACAAGAAAGCCCTCTCCCAAAAGAGGGCTTTCTTGCGTTTCGGGCATAGCTCTACGATAGCACAAATCCGCCCCCGAGCACCCGGGGCAAGTGGGTGCACCCAAACACAGTCGAACACTCCGAAAACAACCCGGCTTCACAAAGTCCCGGATGCACCCTGGCCCGAAGCCGTGCAATCTGAAGCCATACAGGAAGCCGCTCGTTCCAGGCGTCCCTCCGGGGAGGACCCGACCGGATGGCTTGTGATGTTGGCGTGCCTCAAGCGGTTTCTGTACGCCAACGCCTGACGCAGCTTCTGTCTTAGCGGCCAATTCCACATTCGGGATTGCCATGGAACCGAAACTGGCGATGATACGCCATCCTCGAGACACAGAAGAAGAAGCCGTGAACGACGATCCGTTGCAAATCCTCAAGACCGTTTACGGCTATGACAGCTTCCGTGGGCGACAGGCGGAAATCATTCGGCATGTCACGTCCGGAAACAACGCCTTCGTGCTGATGCCGACGGGTGGCGGAAAGTCACTGTGTTACCAGATTCCGGTGCTCGCCCGCAAAGGCATGGGGCTGATCGTCTCGCCGCTGATCGCGTTGATGGTCGATCAGGTGGCGGCGCTTCGGCAGGCCGGCGTGCGGGCCGAGGCACTCAACTCCGACCTTTCGCCAGAAGAGCGGCGGGCGCTCTGGCAGGCCATGCGCTCCGGAAATGTCGATATTCTCTATGCTGCGCCGGAAACCCTTCTCAAACCGGAAGTTCTCGAGGCACTTCAATCCATTGATCTGTCGCTGATCGCTGTCGATGAGGCTCACTGCCTTTCGCAATGGGGGCACGACTTCCGTCCGCCCTATCGCCAACTCGATCTGCTTATCGAGCGTTTTCCGAATACGCCGCGCATGGCGCTGACGGCAACAGCCGACGAACCTACCCGCGCCGAAATCCTCGGCCATCTGGATATCAAAGAGGACGATGCCTTCATCGCGGGTTTCGATCGTCCCAATATCCGCTACGCGATCATGGAAAAGGATAATCCCCGCGCTCAGCTCAGACGTTTTCTGAAAGACCGGGAAGACCAAAGCGGCATCGTTTACTGCCTGTCGAAACGCAAGGTCGAGGAAACGGCCGCCTGGCTGCGCGAAGAAGGACGTGACGCACTGCCTTATCATGCCGGCATGGACAAAGCCGCGCGGGAGGAGAACCAGACCCGTTTCCAGCACGGCGAAGCCGTCATCATCGTCGCGACGGTTGCCTTCGGCATGGGCATCGACAAACCGGACGTACGTTTTGTCGTCCATATTGATCTGCCCGGCAGCATTGAAGCCTATTATCAGGAGACCGGCCGCGCAGGCCGTGATGGTCTCCCGTCCGACGTGCTCATGCTCTACGGTTATGAAGACATTGCGTTGCGTAATCGTTTCATCGAGGAATCGGACGCCGCGGATCAGCGCAAACATATGGAGCGGCAGAAGCTCGACGCGCTGCTCGGTCTTGCGGAGACGGCAAGCTGCCGCAGGCAGATATTGCTTTCCTATTTCGGCGACAGATGCGAGCCATGCGGCAATTGCGATACATGCGCGGAGCCGCCGGATCTGTTCGACGGCGCCATAGCCGCCCAAAAACTGCTTTCCTGTATTTACCGCACCGGAGAAAGATTCGGACAAGCCTATGTCATCCGCGTCCTGCTGGGCCTCGAAGACGAAAGGATTTCCCGATTCGGGCATGATCGCATAACCACTTATGGCATCGGTAAGGAGCACGACAATCGCACCTGGCGCGCCATTCTTCGCCAGCTGGTCGCGTTGCGACTAATTGATGTCGATTTGTCCGGACACGGCGGATTGTCCATTTCCGCCGACGGGAGGCAGTTCCTGCGTGAAAAACCGTCGCTGATGCTGAGAATACCATCTGCGCCCCGGCAGCAGGCGCCGCGAAACGCCGCATCTGCCGCCCTGCCAGACGCTGACCGCGGCCTCTTCGAGGTTCTGCGCGCAAAACGCATGGAAATCGCCCGCGCACAGAACGTTCCGCCTTATGTGATTTTTCACGATAAGACGCTCATCGAGCTTGCCGCCGCAAAACCGGTCTCCGTGAAGGAGATGGCGCAGATTCCAGGCGTGGGGGATACCAAACTGGAACGTTACGGTCCGGCCTTTCTTGAGGCGATCATGCAGCATGCCGCCAGCGACTGACCGGCCGACACCCAGAGGAAATCCCGTCAGAAAAAAGTCACATGAGCCGGGTCAGCCGGTCGTGTCTTTAAACAGAACGTTCTGATCGATGAGGTAACGGGAAAACAAGGGCAGGCTGGCGCCACCGATTGCACGCGCCTGGCTGCCGACGGCGCCTTCGACGATCTCCGGCAGCGTGACGCCCTGAAGATCGTGGCGTTTGAGCGCCTCCCGGGTGGCGGCAACGATCCTTGTCCTGACCCAGTCCGGAAAGCCACCATCAATGATGACGCTGGAAAAATCGATGATGGATGCTGCGGCGATGACAGCCTGGGCTAGGGCTGCCGCAGTTTTTCCGATCCAGCTTTCCAGCGGTTCGCCAAAATCGATCCATTCGTCGGGCGAGAACCAGAGGGGGCGCGGATCGATGCCTCTTTCGCGCAGCATGTTCTCAAGAACGAAGATGGATGCGATTTTGAGGAGCTGAACGGTATTACCATCCTCCCCCTGGACGGGCAGTGGGCCGATTGCGCCTGCGGTACCGGTCTTTCCAGAAAATAGCGCTGAATTCAGGACAACGCCGCCGCCTATGAAGGAGCCGATAAAGACGTAGAGAAAATCGGTATAATTCTGGCCCGCACCAAATACCAGTTCAGCACCGCAGGCGCTGGTTGCGTCATTCTGCAGAAACACCGGGTAGCTGACGTTTTCGGCGATGCCCGCCCGAATATCGACATCCCGCCACCGTTCCATCTCAATCTGCGGCGCCCCGACCTCCTGCGCCCAGTTCCAGAGTTCGAACGGGGCGGCGATACCCACACCGGCTATTTTCTGCCGTTCTGCGGGGGAAAGCTTCGATTCCAGTTCGGCCATACCCTCGATCACGAAGGGCAATATCCATTCCGGCAGCGGATAGGGGTAGGTCCTGCGAAGCTTGAGCCTGATGTGGCCGACAAAATCCATCAACACCAGATCGACGCTGCGCCGGCCGATCTTGACACCGAAGGAGAACACGGCGTCGGGATTGAGGCGCATTGGGGTCGATGGTTGGCCGACCCTGCCGCGCAGCCTTTCGCCGCGGATGAGAAGTCCGTCCTTTTCGAGTGAGCGCATGATAACCGAAACGGTCTGCGCGGAGAGACCGCAAAGTCTGGCAATTTCGGCTTTTGACAACCCGCCATGGCGGCGAACGAGGGAGAGCACAAGCCGCTCGTTATAAGCGCGCACACCGATCTGGTTGGCGCCACCGCTCATATCCATGGTAGTGGGCGGCGCTTGCTGCGCCGTCTCGACAGATTGTCTCATAATGTCATCCTCCCGCCTTCCATATCTGCCGCGGCCGATACAGCTGGCTTTATGGCAATCTTGCTATCGCAACGTAAACGTCATTGGCGATATTCCTCCATGCCGGGCCTCAGAATGCCACACAGAATTAATAATTCAATCGGATTTATTTATTGACAGCCGTTTCCTTTGGTGGTTCCATCGGAGCTAACGATCATTGTTCTCGGAGGAGACGAGATCGTCGGGTAGCCGAATAGGTGCTCAAATATCCATTGGGAGGATCTCATGAAGACCACTGTTTCCGCTCTTCTGGGCGCGCTTGCGCTTGGCGTTTCTTTCGCTTCCGCCGCTTCCGCCGCCGACACATCTGTTTGCCTCATCACCAAGACCGACACCAATCCATTCTTCGTCAAGATGAAGGAAGGCGCGACTGCCAAGGCCAAGGAGCTTGGTGTGACGCTGAAATCCTACGCAGGCAAGATCGACGGCGATTCCGAAAGCCAGGTCGCAGCGATCGAGACCTGCATCGCCGATGGCGCCAAAGGTATTCTGATCACAGCATCGGATACCAAAGGCATCGTTCCGGCCGTGCAAAAGGCACGTGATGCGGGGCTTCTGGTCATTGCCCTCGACACGCCTCTGGAGCCTGTCGATGCCGCTGATTCCACCTTCGCAACCGACAATCTTCTGGCTGGCGAACTGATCGGTAAGTGGGCCGCCGGCACGCTGGGCGACAAGGCCAAGGACGCAAAAATCGCCTTCCTCAACCTCACCCCTTCCCAGCCGACTGTGGATGTGCTGCGCAACCAGGGCTTCATGAAGGGCTTTGGCATTGATGTGAAGGACATCAACAAGATCGGTGACGAGAACGACCCGCGTATCGTGGGCCACGATGTCACCAATGGTAACGAGGAAGGCGGTCGTGCGGCGATGGAGAATCTGCTGCAGAAGGACCCGACCATCAATGTTGTCCACACCATCAACGAACCTGCGGCTGCCGGCGCTTATGAGGCGCTGAAGGCCGTCGGCCGCGAAAAGGACGTGCTGATCGTTTCCGTCGATGGCGGTTGCCCGGGCGTCAAGAACGTCGCGGAGGGCGTTATCGGCGCGACCTCGCAGCAATATCCGCTGTTGATGGCGGCGCTTGGCGTCGAAGCCGTCAAGAAGTTTGCGGACACGGGTGAAAAGCCGAAGCCGACAGCAGGCAAGAACTTTGTCGACACCGGCGTGACGCTGGTAACCGACAAGCCGGTCAAGGGCCTCGACTCGATCGATACGAAGGAAGGTCTCAACAAATGCTGGGGCTGATGCCTCACCGTTGAAACCCGCGGGGGCATTCGTGCCCCCGCCCTTGGGCCAGAATGAATATCAGGCACGATCCGGGGGATCGGACAAAGGAACAAACGAGCGCGTTGCGCGCCCTTCGGGGATGACAAAGGCCGCTTCAACACTTTGAAATCTACGCATCACTCTCTTTGGAGATAGACCTCGGTGTCAGGGCGGATGCGATGGAGCGATCGGGAGGAAAATCCATGAGCGATCAGCCGGTGCGGGCTCAGCCGCATAATGAATTTGAAAAAGTGCTCTCCGGAAGTTCGACGCAGGTCGCCGCTTTCGATACGCACGACAAGAGCGCGCTGGAAAAATTCCAGCACTTTCTCCATTCCAGCCCGGCGGCAGTGCCGCTTATCGTTCTGGTGCTGTCGCTGATTATTTTCGGCCTGCTCCTCGGCGGCAAGTTTTTCTCGGCCTTTTCGCTGACCCTCATCCTGCAGCAGGTCGCGATCGTCGGCATCGTCGGCGCGGCACAGTCGCTGGTCATCCTGACGGCGGGCATCGACCTTTCGGTCGGCGCGATCATGGTTCTGTCCTCGGTCGTCATGGGGCAGTTCACTTTCCGTTACGGTCTGCCAGCGGAGCTCTCCATTCTCTGTGGTCTCGCCGTTGGCGCATTTTGCGGCTTCATAAACGGCGTTCTGGTTTCGCGCATGCGCCTGCCGCCTTTTATCGTCACGCTTGGCATGTGGCAGATCGTGCTCGCGACCAACTTCCTCTATTCCGCAAATGAGACGATCCGGGCTCAGGACATTGCCCAGCAGGCACCGATCCTGCAATTTTTCGGCGCCAATCTTCGTATAGGCAATGCGGTCTTCACCTACGGCGTCATCGCCATGGTTCTGCTTGTTGCTCTGCTCTGGTATGTCCTGAACCGCACCGCCTGGGGCCGCCATCTTTATGCCGTGGGTGACGATCCGGATGCCGCAGAGCTCGCCGGTGTCAACGTCAAACGTATGCTGACCACTGTTTACACCCTGTCAGGCCTCATCTGCGCCTTTGCCGGTTGGGCTCTCATCGGCCGCATCGGGTCGGTTTCGCCGACTGCTGGCCAATTCGCCAATATCGAATCCATCACGGCGGTGGTTATCGGCGGTCTGTCACTGTTCGGTGGACGCGGCTCCATCATGGGCATGATCTTCGGCGCCCTGATCGTCGGCGTCTTTTCGCTCGGCCTCAGGCTTATTGGGACAGACCCGCAATGGACCTATTTGTTGATCGGCGTCCTCATCATCTTGGCTGTCGCAATCGACCAGTGGATCAGAAAGGTAGCAGGCTGATGACAAAAGAACCCATTCTCACAGCACGCAATCTCGTCAAGCGCTATGGCCGTGTGACGGCCCTCGATCACGCCGATTTCGATCTCTACCCGGGCGAAATCCTGGCCGTGATCGGCGACAACGGCGCGGGAAAATCCTCTCTCATCAAGGCGATTTCCGGCGCGGTTACGCCCGATGAGGGGGAAATCCGGCTGGAGGGCCAGCCTGTGCAGTTCCGTTCGCCGATTGAGGCGCGCAAGGCGGGTATTGAGACCGTCTATCAAAACCTGGCCTTGTCTCCAGCACTTTCCATAGCCGACAATATGTTTCTTGGCCGGGAAATCCGTAAGCCTGGCATACAGGGCAGCCTCTTCCGCGCGCTGGATCGTCCGGCCATGGAAAAATTCGCCCGCGAAAAACTGTCGGAACTCGGCCTGATGACGATCCAGAACATCAATCAGGCGGTGGAAACCCTCTCTGGCGGTCAGCGCCAGGGCGTCGCGGTGGCACGTGCAGCCGCCTTCGGTTCCAAGGTCGTGATCCTTGACGAACCGACTGCCGCGCTTGGGGTAAAGGAAAGCCGCCGTGTCCTGGAACTTATTCTCGACGTGCGTTCCCGCGGCCTGCCGATCGTTCTGATTTCGCATAACATGCCGCATGTTTTCGAGGTTGCCGACCGCATCCATATCCATCGGCTTGGCAAGCGCCTGTGCGTCATCAATCCGAAGGACTATTCCATGTCGGATGCCGTCGCCTTCATGACCGGTGCCAAGGAAGCACCGAAGGAAACGCTCGCCGCATGACGCTGAAGCTTGAGACGATCGTCGAAGAGGTTTTTCAGCGGGCAGAAGGCCACTCCCGTTTCATCGTCGCGATTGCCGGTCCCCCTGGGGCCGGCAAATCCACGTTGGCGGATGCTCTTTGCGACGCCTTGCGCGCACGGGGCGAAACGGCCGCCATTCTGCCCATGGACGGCTTCCATATGGACAATGGCATCCTCGAAGAGCGAGGACTGCTGCCAAGGAAGGGTGCGCCGGAAACATTCGATGTGCGTGGCTTCCTCGATATCGTCTCCGCCGTTCGCAAGGGCGGGCAGGAGGTGCTTGTCCCGGTGTTTGATCGCTCCCGTGAAATCGCCATTGCGTCTGCCCGTGCGATTGCTCCGGAAACACGCTTCATCCTCGCCGAGGGCAATTATCTGCTGCTGAACGAAGCGCCCTGGACAAACCTTTCCGGAAGCTTTGATCTCACTATCTTCGTGGGTCCGTCCGTCGCGGTGCTGGAAGAGAGGCTGCGAAACAGATGGCTGGGTTATGGTCTCGATGCAGCTCAGATCCACGCCAAGCTTTTCGCAAACGATCTTCCCAACGGGAAAAGGGTGATCGAAAACGCCCGTCCCGCCGATATCCACATCGATATCTGGGAATAGATTAAGATCTTCATCTCCCGCGCGGTGTGTCCGGCCCGCCGTTAAGTCATTGTTGACCATGTGTTGAATCTTTTTGATCCACAGGGCGGGGCTTTTGTGTGTCTATTTATTGACGAGAAAATTTCCTCATATACTATATGTGGTGTTCGAGGTTCTTCCGATTCGCAAGGATTGGGAGCTAAGACGGGAATTCGGTGCGTGACGCCATCGTGGTGAAGCAAGGCCGAAACTGCCCCCGCAACTGTAAGCGGCGAGCATCGTTCCGATTTGAGTCACTGGAGCTGAGCGCTCCGGGAAGGCCGGAATAGATGTTGTGACCCGCAAGTCAGGAGACCTGCCTTGAGCGCAAACGTCCACGGGCGGGGTGTCCGGAGGAAGGTGTAGACGCAGATGATTTGCGTGCGCCCTTTTCTGCCCCCTCCAGAACAAGCTTCGGGGTGAAGTCATGCCAGTGCATATTTTTGAGTTGCTACGCTCATCTGCGTAGGGAGTGATTTTCTGCGGCTTTCAGCAGTTCCAGGAGAACCAGTCGGAGTTTCCGAGAAAACTCCGAGAGAGCACGCCCTACCTGAATGACAAAACCACCGCCGCCCGATTGCGATTGCAATCGGCAACGCTTTGCCGCGTCCAAAATAGCTTCGAAAGGGAAATTATGACCATCACCGTTTACAGCAAACCCGCCTGCGTCCAGTGCACCGCCACCTATCGCGCACTCGACCGCATAGGCGTTCCCTATGAGATCGTCGATATTTCCGAAGATGCTGACGCTCTCGATCATGTCCGTGGTCTCGGTTACATGCAGGTTCCGGTGGTGGTTGCCGGTGAACGCCATTGGGCGGGGTTCCGGCCGGACATGATCGGCTCGATCGGCTGAGGCGGCAGGCGATGGGTCTGATCGTCTATTATTCCAGTCGTTCCGAAAACACCCATCGTTTCCTTCTGAAACTGGGGCGGCGGTTGCTTCGCCTGCCGCTCGGCGCTGAGGATGACGTGCCTCAGGTGTCGGAACCCTATGTGCTCGTCACACCCACCTATGGCGGCGGCGGCACCAAGGGTGCCGTGCCGAAGCCGGTCATCCGGTTTTTAAACGAACCCTCCAACCGCAATCTCATTCGCGGCGTCATCGCGGCGGGAAACACCAATTTTGGCGCAGCTTTCGCATCCGCCGGAGACATCGTCTCGCGCAAATGCGCAGTGCCGTTTCTCTATCGCTTCGAGCTTCTCGGCACTGAGGAGGATGTCGCCAACGTCAAACATGGATTGGAACGATTTTGGACACGCTGACCGCTAGCACGCTGCGCAAGGACACCAAACAGCCAACAGCCGCAAGCCAGACGCCGCTCGATGCAGGCCTGGACTACCACGCGCTGAACGCGATGTTGAACCTTTATGACGAGAACGGAAAAATCCAGCTCGACAAGGATCGTCTTGCTGCCCGTCAATATTTCCTCCAGCACGTCAACCAGAACACGGTGTTTTTCCATAACCTCAGGGAAAAGCTCGATTATCTGGTAGCGGAGGGTTACTACGAACAGGAGGTGCTGGACCAGTATTCCTTCAATTTCGTTCGTGACCTCTATGACGAGGCCTATGCCCGGAAGTTTCGCTTTCCGACCTTCCTCGGTGCGTTCAAATATTACACCTCCTACACGCTGAAGACCTTCGACGGAAAACGTTATCTGGAGCGTTACGAGGATCGCGTCTGCATGGTGGCGCTTTCCCTTGCGCGCGGTGATGAGCAGCTGGCACGCAATCTGGTCGACGAGATCATTTCCGGCCGCTTCCAGCCGGCGACCCCGACGTTCCTGAACGCGGGCAAGAAGAGCCGCGGCGAGCTGGTCTCCTGTTTCCTGCTGCGCGTGGAAGACAATATGGAAAGCATCGGCCGCTCCATCAATTCGGCGCTGCAGCTCTCCAAGCGCGGTGGCGGCGTTGCCCTTTCACTGACCAATATTCGCGAGGCTGGCGCGCCGATCAAACAGATCGAAAACCAGTCCTCCGGTGTCATACCCGTGATGAAGCTGCTGGAAGATTCGTTTTCCTATGCCAACCAGCTCGGCGCCCGCCAGGGTGCGGGTGCTGTCTATCTGCATGCCCACCACCCCGACATCATGCGTTTCCTCGATACCAAGCGTGAAAACGCCGACGAAAAAATCCGCATCAAGACCCTGTCGCTCGGCGTCGTCATCCCCGACATCACCTTCGAGCTCGCCCGCAACAACGAGGATATGTATCTGTTCTCTCCCTATGATGTGGAGCGGGTCTACGGCGTGCCCTTCACCGAAATCTCGGTGACGGAAAAATACCACGAGATGGTCGCCGACAGCCGCATCCGCAAGAAGAAGATCAAGGCGCGCGAATTCTTCCAGGTGATCGCCGAAATCCAGTTCGAGAGCGGTTATCCCTACATCATGTTTGAGGATACGGTGAACCGCGCCAATCCGATTGCCGGTCGCATCAGCATGAGCAATCTCTGCTCGGAAATCCTGCAGGTCAGCGAAGCGAGCGCGTTCAACGCCGATCTCTCCTATAGTCACATGGGCAAGGATATTTCCTGCAATCTCGGTTCATTGAATATCGCCGCGGCAATGGATTCGGCCGATTTCGGCAAGACCATTGAAACCTCCATCAGGGCACTGACGGCGGTGGCGGACATGAGCCACATCTCCTCCGTTCCGTCTGTTGAAAAGGGAAATGACGAAAGCCATGCCATCGGGCTCGGTCAGATGAACCTGCACGGTTATCTGGCGCGCGAGCGCATCTTTTATGGCTCGGAGGAAGGCATAGATTTCACCAATATCTATTTCTACACCGTGACGTATCACGCTATCCGCGCCAGCAACCGGCTGGCGGTGGAAAGAGGCCAGAGCTTCAAGGGCTTTGAAAACTCCAAATATGCCTCGGGCGAATATTTCGACAAATATACCGACCGGGAATGGTTGCCCGCGACGGAGAAGGTCCGCGACTTGTTCGAAAAGGCCGGTATCGCCATTCCGACCCAGGAAGACTGGAAGGTCTTGAAGCAGGAGGTCATGGCATCAGGCCTCTATAACCAGAACCTTCAGGCCGTGCCGCCGACAGGCTCGATCTCCTATATCAACCACTCCACATCCTCCATTCATCCGATCGTTTCGAAGATTGAAATCCGTAAAGAGGGCAAGATCGGCCGAGTTTATTACCCGGCTTCTTATCTCTCGAACGACAATCTCGAGTATTACCAGGATGCCTATGAGATTGGCCCTGAAAAGATCATCGACACCTATGCGGCGGCTACCCAGCATGTCGATCAGGGCCTGTCTCTGACGCTGTTCTTCCGTGATACGGCCACGACCCGCGACATCAACCGGGCACAGATTTATGCCTGGAAGAAGGGCATCAAGACCATCTACTACATCCGTTTGCGCCAGATGGCGCTGGAAGGCACGCAGGTTCAGGGCTGCGTTTCCTGCACGCTCTGATTTGAGGGACAAGACAATGAACATCGCCGTAAAACCTGTGTCCCGCATCCGCGCGGTCAACTGGAACCGCATCGAGGACGACAAGGACCTGGAAGTCTGGAACCGCCTGACCTCGAATTTCTGGCTGCCGGAAAAGGTGCCGCTTTCCAACGACATCCCCTCCTGGGGAACACTGAGGCCCGAGGAGCAGAAACTGACGATCCGTGTCTTCACCGGCCTGACATTGCTGGACACAATCCAGAACGGCGTCGGCGCGGTGCGCCTGATGGCGGATTCGGCAACACCGCATGAGGAGGCGGTACTCTCGAATATCTCATTCATGGAGGCGGTGCACGCCCGTTCCTATTCATCGATCTTCTCGACGCTGTGCCTCACGCCTGACGTCGATGATGCCTATCGCTGGTCGGAGGAAAACGAGTTCCTGCAGCGCAAATCCGCGCTGATCATGCGGGAATATGACAGCGGCGATCCGCTGAAGAAAAAGATCGCCAGCGTGTTTCTGGAGAGCTTCCTGTTCTATTCCGGCTTCTATCTGCCGATGTTCTGGTCAAGCCGCGCCAAGCTTACCAACACGGCGGACCTGATCCGCCTGATCATCCGCGACGAGGCCGTGCACGGCTATTATATCGGCTACAAGTTCCAAAGGGCGGTAGACCGCCTTAATGAAAACGAAAGGCAGGAGATCAAGGATTTCGCCTTCGACCTGCTTCTTGAGCTTTACGACAACGAGGCGAAATATACCGAGGACCTCTATGACGGAGTCGGCCTGACCGAGGACGTCAAGCAGTTCCTGCATTACAATGCAAACAAGGCTCTGATGAACCTGGGTTACGAGGCACTGTTTCCCGCCGAGGCTTGCCGGGTCAATCCGGCGATCCTTTCAGCGCTCTCGCCCAATGCAGATGAGAACCACGACTTCTTCTCCGGCTCCGGCTCGTCCTACGTCATCGGCAAGGCGGTCGCGACCGAGGACGAAGACTGGGACTTCTGAAACCTTCGGGTAACCCGCAGTATTTTTACTGCGGGTTCACCACCTGGCTGGCAAGCCGGAAGGGGCTCGATACGGTCGCGCCGATAGCATCGAACACGAAAGCGCCCGCACGGCCGATGCCGTTTTGTCCATTGCCGTTGCGGCTTGCCTCCAGCTGCGGCACGAGTGACGCCAAAGCAGCATAGCGGTCGTGGTTGAGCGGGTCCGACGCCTTCAGCTTGGAAATATCCACGAACTGAACGCCCTCCTTGAGGGCGGCGTCCTGCACCTTCGAATCCGTGACGTCAAGTGCGCCGATCCGCGTGACGTCTGCGCCCAGTATGGAGGAGGCTTTCAGGGCGCGGTCGTCCTTGGAAACCAGAACGGTGAGCGGCGGGTTGAGCCGGCCAACCACCTCGATCTGTTTGCGGAAGACATCGGCATCGATGTCGGGCGCGGCAAGAACCACCTGCAGCTTGGCAATAACGTCGCTTCGCCCCTCGAAACGCAATTGGCGTAGCGCTTCCATGACCAGCCAGCCGCCCATGCTATGGCCGAAAACGACAATGTTCTTGCGTGGAGAACGGCGTGTGAGGTCTGTCAGCAGATTGGCGAGTGCGTCACGGGAGTAGGTCGCCGATTCCTTGTCGGCAACGTAGCCGGCGACATTCGCCTGCGAGGGCCAGGCAAATACCAGCGGCACACCATCCAGATTGGCATCGGCTGCCATCTGCGCTGCCCGGAAAAGCGCTTCCTGATAGCTGTAATTATAGCCATGCACGAAAAGCGCGATCTGCTTGCCGGAGCGGGTGATATCTCCGAGGTCATCGTTGAAACGAGCCTTGCTCAACATCTGCGCCTGTGTGACGACAAAATCCTTCTTCGCGTCGGGTTTGCCGGTCGACCACTCAATGTTTCCACTCTTGTGGGTGGGCGGTATCGAAATGTCGAAGCGGGCATAATTCGGTTCGGCCGCTCTGAGCGCACTGAAGCCCTTTTTGGCCTCCTCGCTTTTTTCGCGCGTGCTTGCCACATAGGCGGTCACGATTTTGGCATCCTTCGCCCTGGTGTCGACCGCTTGCAGCACGTCCGCTCCCGGCCGTCCGGCGCAGGAGGAAAGAAGACCGAGCATGATAAAAAGAGGCAGGAGGAGACGCATGGAAGAGTTACCGGTGATAACGAACCGGCTATAAATAGCCGCCCGCTAAAAAAGTTGCCACTACTGAATAATTCGCATGGTTTCGGCGCTAGGCAATAAACATGGACAAGAGCCGCCTTGCCATTGGGGCAGCTTCGTTTTAGGCCGTAACCATGACGAACAAGGTCTCGCTTTCCCGACTGAAACTCACGGACTTCCGCAACTACGCGGCGGCATCGCTTTCCCTGGATGACCGCCATGTGGTGCTGACCGGCGACAATGGGTCCGGCAAGACCAACCTTCTGGAGGCGGTGTCGTTTCTGTCGCCCGGACGCGGACTTCGCCGCGCGGTTCTGTCCGACGTCACGCGCGTGGGTGCGCAAGCTACCGGCTTTTCGATTTTCGCAGATGTCGATGGCATGGATGGCGAGGTCGCGATCGGCACGGGGATTGAAGGCGATGGCGAGGTGGTGTCGCGCCGGCTGCGGCTGAACGGCACGGCAGTCAAATCCGTCGATGAATTGACCGACCATCTGCGCGTCCTGTGGCTCACCCCCGCCATGGACGGCCTTTTTACAGGCTCATCGTCTGACCGCCGGCGTTTCCTTGACCGACTTGTGCTATCGCTTGATCCCGCCCATGGTCGACGCGCCAGCGATTTTGACAAAGCTATGCGTGGGCGTAACAGACTGCTTTCCGAGGGCCGTTTTGATCCGGTCTGGCTGGATGGTATCGAAAAGCAGATGGCTGAACTCGGCATCTCCATGGCGGTTGCCCGTTATGAGATGCTCGGCCTGCTCCGGAGTTTGATCGAAGGGCGGACGGGCGATGCGGCCTTCCCCTCTGCGACGCTGTCGCTTTCCGGCTTTATGGATGATGGCCTGAACCGTCCCGCCGTCGATCTGGAAGACGAATATGGCTTGATGCTGCGTGAAGGTCGCTACCGGGACGCCGCCGCCGGGCGCACGCTTGATGGGCCGCACCGTGTCGATCTCTTCGTGCGGCATGCGGAAAAGGACATGGAAGCCGAACGCTGTTCGACGGGGGAGCAGAAGGCGCTGCTGGTGGGGCTGGTGCTCGCGCATGCGCAGCTGACCGCCAACATGACGGGTTACGCACCGGTTCTGCTGCTGGACGAGATTGCCGCTCATCTGGACGAGGGCAGGCGGGCGGCATTGTTCGATCTCATCCACGCGCTGGGGGGACAGAGTTTCATGACTGGAACGGATGCGGCCATGTTCTCCGCCCTTGGGGAGCGGGCACAATTCTTCAATGTATCCCACGGGAGCATCACCGTATGAAGGCAAAGAGAGGGAGTGCGACATGGACCCGCTGAGCCCGGAAGAAATAGAACGCTACAAACGCCATATCCTGCTGCCGGAAATCGGCGGTGCAGGCCAGCAACGGCTGAAGGCCGCGCGCGTGCTGGTCATCGGGGCGGGTGGTCTCGGTGCGCCGGTGCTTCATTATCTAGCCGCCGCCGGCGTCGGCACACTCGGCATGATCGACGATGACGTCGTGTCTCTCTCCAACCTTCAGCGCCAGGTGATCCACGATAGCGGGACGATTGGCGAGCAGAAGACGGAAAGTGCCCGAAAGGCCATCGTTCGCCTTAACCCTCATGTGCGTACAATCGTGTACGAAGACCGCTTTTCGCAGGTCTGGGCGCATGATCATTTGCAATCTTTCGATCTCCTGATTGACGGATCGGACAATTTCGACACTCGATATTCCGCAGCGGACGCGGCGGAAACGGCAAAAAGGCCGCTGGTGACGGGCGCCGTTGGCCGTTTTGATGGTTCTGTGACGGTGCTGAAGCCCTATGAAACAAATGCCGACGGCACGTTGCTGCCCGGCTATCGTGACCTGTTTCCCGAGCCGCCGCCGCAGGGGCTCATCCCGAATTGTGCGGAAACAGGGATTGTCGGCGCGCTGACCGGCGTTATCGGCACGCTGATGGCCATGGAGGCGATCAAGCTGATCACCGGTGCCGGCGAACCGCTGATTGGCCGTCTGCTCCTCTATGACGCCCTGTCGGCGCGTTTCGAAACGGTGCGATACAAGCGGCGTCAAGGGACAAAGAAAACATGATGGAAATCAAAAGAATTGGCGACGACTTCGACCGCTGGCATGAATTGCTGGCGCTTATCATGACGTCCTTCGCTTACATGGATGGCGTCATCGACCCACCATCTTCAGCCCATCGCCTGACGCCTGAAAATCTCGCCGAAAAGGCAAGGGCGGAGATTGCTTTCGTGGTTTTGGACGGGAATGACCTGCTGGGCTGCCTTTTCTGCAGGCCGGAGCCGCCATCCTGTCTTTACGTCGGCAAATTGTGCGTTTCCCCGAAAGCGCAGGGAAAGGGCATCGGTAAAATGTTACTGGCGCAAGCCGAGGCCTTGGCCCGTGAACTGGCGCTGCCGGCGCTACGGCTGGAAACCCGGATTGAGCTTGTCGCCAATCATGCAAAGTTCGGGGCTTGGGGTTTCGTCAAGACGGCAGAAAATGCCCATGCGGGATATGATCGCACGACCTCGATCGAGATGACCAAGATCCTCGGCTGAAGCGACTCCCCTCCGGCGCGATTGACAAGAACCGGGAGGTCCGATCTTCGGGCCTCTGTTTCAGTTTCGCCCGGGCAACACCCGGTTCGGCGGGCGGTGACCATCGAACAGCGTGCGTATATTGATGATGACCTTGTCACCCATCTCGATGCGGCCTTCGATTGTCGCTGAACCCATATGTGGAAGCAGCACCACCTTGCCTTCCTTGGCAAGCTTGATGAGCTTGGGGTTCACCGCAGGCTCGTTCTCGTAGACATCCAGTCCAGCGCCGGCGATCTTGCCCTCGCGCAGGCACTGGATCATCGCTGCCTCATCGATGATGTCGCCCCGCGCGGTATTGACGATGTAGCTCGTCGGCTGCATCAGCGCGAGCCGCCGGGCGGAAATAAGGTGATAGGTCGCGGGCGTCGAGGGGCAGTTGACCGAAACGATGTCCACCCGCGCGAGCATCTGGTCGAGACTGTCCCAATAGGTCGCTTCGAGCTCCGCCTCCGTCGCCGGATTGACGCGTTTGCGGTTGTGATAGTGAATGGAAAGCCCGAAAGCCTTGGCGCGCCGTGCCACCGCGGTGCCGATGCGGCCCATCCCGACAATACCGATACGCTTGCCGGAAATGCGCCGTCCCAGCATCCAGGTTGGTGACCAGCCGAGCCACTCATCCGCGCCATTGGCAAGGACGCGTGTGCCCTCGATCATGCGGCGCGGTACGGCCAGCACCAGCGCCATGGTGATATCGGCGCTGTCCTCGGTCAGTACGTTGGGCGTGTTCGTCACGGTGATGCCCTTGCGGGCCGCGGCGTCCACATCCACATGGTCGATGCCGTTGGAGAAACTCGCGATCAGCTTCAGCTGCGGTCCAGCCTGCTCGATCATCGGGGCGGTAATGCGATCGGTGACCGTTGGCACCAGCACGTCCACCCGCTGCATGGCGGCGACCAGTTCTTCCTCGCTGCGCGGGGTGTCATCGATATTGAGTTCTGCGTCGAAAAGTTCGCGCATTCGGGTTTCGACGACATCAGGCAATTTGCGGGTGATATAGACTGTCGGTCTCTTCTTGGGGGTCATCGTTTGCCGCTGCCTTGTTCAGAAGTCATTAACCAGAAAGAGCGATAATTTCTTTCAATTAGGGCGTTTCTACCAGACCCACCGGCGAAGACAAACAAAACTCGCTGAAGCTTGAGGCATGTGGAAACGAGCCTCCTTAAATATCATCCGGTTTGCAGAAGGCGGGAAACGGAAATGGGCATGCGCAGTGTGGTTTCTATTGTTTGCATTGCATTGTCTTTGGGCCTCCTCGGTGCGGCAACCGACGCCATGGCGCAGGGCGCCGCGAAAGGCGCCAGCGGCCTGCCGCTGCCGCGTTTCGTCAGCCTGAAATCCAAACGCGTGAACATGCGCATCGGTCCGAGCACGGATTACGCCGTGTCATGGATGTATCTGAAATCGGGGATGCCGGTGGAGATCATCCAGGAATATGAAAACTGGCGGCGCATCCGTGATGCCGATGGGACGGAAGGCTGGGTCAACCAGGCCCTTCTCTCCGGTGAGCGCACGGCCGTAGCAGCCCCCTGGATGCGGGGCAAGGGCAAGGAAGTTTATGTGAACATGCGCCGTGAAGCGCAGTCGGGCGCTGCCGTTGTGGCACGACTTGAGCCGGGCGTGGTCTTCAGGATCGGCGAATGCAATGGGGACTGGTGTCGCGCCGAGGCCGGTCAGGCCTCGGGCTGGGTTTCGCAGGGCGAAATCTGGGGTGCTTACCCGGGTGAAGCCTTTAAATAAGGCCGTGCTTCTCGCCAAGCGCCTTCAGCGATGACATGGGACGAGGCCCGACCTGCTGAATGACAGCGGCAGCCGCAAGGCAGCCAAGCTTGCCGCAATCTTCGAGCGACCGGTCCTGCGTATAACCGAACAGGAAGCCGGCGGCGAAAAGATCGCCCGCACCCGTCGTGTCGACCACGTCATGCACCGGATAGGCATCCACCTTCACGCGTTCCGTGCCGCGCAGGATAACCGCGCCTTCTTCGCTCATCGTCACCGCCGCGATCTTGCAGTCGGCGGCGATCCTGGTCAGCGCAAGCTCGAAGTCGTCGGTTTCATAAAGGGAAAGCGCTTCCTGCTTGTTGGCGAAAACGATATCCACTGTGCCGGAGCGCATCAGATCGAGAAACTCCTCACGGTAACGGCCGACGCAGAAACTGTCGGAAAGCGTCATGGAAACTTCGCGGCCGTTTTCGTGAGCAATGCGGGCGCATTCGCGGATCGCATCCTTGGCGCGCGGCGGATCCCACAGATAACCCTCGAAATAGGTGACCTTGGTCTGCGCCACCACGTCATCTTCCACATCCTCAGGGCCCAGATCGACGCAGGCGCCGAGATAGGTGTTCATCGAACGCTCGCCATCTTCGGTCACGAAGATCATCGAACGGGCCGTTGGCGGAAAGGTGCCTTGCGGCTTGGTTTCGAAATAAACGCCCTGAGCGCGGATGTCGTGCTGGAAGATTTCGCCGAGCTGGTCTTCCGCCACCTTGCCGAAATAGGCAGCCTTGCCGCCGAAATTCGCCACACCCGCCGCCGTATTGCCAGCGCTGCCGCCGGAGGCTTCGAGAGCCGGCCCCATCAGCGAATAAAGCAGCTCTGCCCGTTCTGCGTCTATGAGGTTCATCGCCCCTTTGGTAATGGCATTGTCGTTGAGAAAGCGGTCATCGCAGCGGGAAATGATGTCGACGATGGCATTGCCGACAGTCAGTACGTCAAATTTCGTCATTGGCCCTATCCGGTTCGCACGGGGTGTGCGTCTTTTTTTCAAAGGTCTTAAACATTTCTGGCGGCAAGAAAAGCCTAAAGCGGAAATATGCGGTTCTGCGCGAAAGAAGAAAACGCGTCATTTGCCTGTAATATGGTTAAGCTATCTCTGCGACCAGAGCAGAGGTGTGTGAATGCGTACCGAAGTGGAAGACATGAGGTCTTCTGGCTCAACCGTTATCTCCGCCACGGATGTACTGGCGGCATATAACGGACATAAAAGGCGGGGGAGACCCCGCTTTTTCTTTTAGGCAGACGTCACCATCGCATGGGCCGCACGCCCGCCCGGTAGATGTGGTGCGAAGGCTGCCCAGCCTTCCATGCCGCGATTAAAACCGGAACATGAAGCGTTTTCGGATTCCATTCCGGCCGAAAAGGCTCTAAAGCGGAGTATCCTCCCGCAAAAGCCGCGAAAGCTTTCCCTCCATGTCTGCCGTTGCCGCGAATGTCGCCCCGATTTTCATTCTCATCCTGATCGGCTGGCTGACCGTGAGAGCTGGCCTCTTCCGGGCAGACGCAGGAGAGATCTTGAGCGACTTCGTCTTCAAGATCGCCGTGCCGACCTTGATTTTCCGCACCCTTGCGGAAGCGAATTTCCACGGTGCCTCGCCGTTCCGGCTCTGGCTCACTTATTTTGCTGGCGTGGCCGTCACCTGGACAGTCGGGCATATCGTCACCCGCCATGTGTTCAAGCAGGATGTCCGCATCGCCGTCATTGCCGGCATCTCCTCGGCCTTTGCGAATAATATCTTCATTGGCCTGCCTCTTGTCGGTCGCTCCGTGGGCGACGAAGGGCTGGTTGCCCTTTCCATCCTGCTCGCCATCCACCTGCCGGTCATGATGATCGCCGGCACGATCCTGATGGAAAATGCAACGCACAAGGCAATCGGTGGAGAAAAGCGCAGCACGGCCGCGGTCTTCAAGCAGGTCGGCAGAAATCTCGTCACCAATCCTCTTGTGATTGGCCTCGTCATAGGGCTTTCGACCAATGTTTCCGGTCTGGCGCTGACGCCAGTCCTGAAAACAGTGGTGGATCAGATCGCCTCCATGGCAGGACCCGCAGCCCTGATCTCGCTGGGCATGGCCCTGACGAAATACACCATCCGCGGCAATATGGGCATTGCCGTCACCATGACTTTTTTTAAACTGCTGCTCCTGCCAGCCTGTGTCTGGGCCATGGGCCACGTACTCGGGCTAAGCCGTGAATGGACGGCGGCGCTTGTCCTCACCTCGTCGGTGCCAACGGGCGTGAATGCCTGGCTCATCGCCAACCGTTTCGGCATCGGCCACAGCGTTGCGGCCTCAACCATCAGCATATCCACGGCGACCGGTGTCCTTTCCGTGTCGCTATGGGCCTGGCTATTGAGCTGATTTTCTTACTTCTGAGCGCTCAGAATCTTGAAGCGGGCATTTCGGCATACTTCCGTGCTGGTGCGGAATTCTGCTGCCAACACCGGCTCATAGGGCAGGCCGCGATTGGCGACCATCAGCAACTTGCCACCGCTGCGCAGCGCCCCGGCCGCGGCCTTGATGAAGGCCTGACCCAGCGCCGGCTCCGCCGCCTGTCCACTTGAATGGAAAGGCGGGTTCATGATGATGAGGTCGTATTTCTCCTTCGGCGGCTCGTTTGCCAGATCCTGCCAGAAGAAACGCGCCGTCAGGCGAGGGTTGTTTTCGAGAAGATTGGTCTTGGCGAATTCGAGCGCATTCCAATCCGCTTCGAACAGATCGATACGGGCCGTGCGCGGCGATTTTTCCGCCAGCATGATGGAGAGGTAACCCCAGCCGGCGCCGAAATCGGCAGCATTGCCGTCGAAATCGGTCGGCAGGCGCGATGCGAGCAGTTCCGAACCATCGTCCACGCGGTCATGTGAGAACATGCCGGGCAGGGCGGTGAAGCGGCCTTCCACCGTCACGGGCTTCTGAGCAAGTTTCGACACGACGGCAGAGATATCGTCCGGCCGTTTGAACCACAGGGCAACGCCGTGATATTTCGGCGTCGAGTCCGCCTCGATACCGAGCTTTGTCAGCGTCTTACGCAGCGTCAGAATACCGTCCTCCTTCGATCCGGCTGCGACGATCAGGCCGCCGGCCTTCACCCGGGAAAGCGCTTCAGCGACACGGTTTTCATTTTCGCCGCGGTGTTTGCCGCAAAGCAGCAGCGCCGCATCGTAATCTTCGCCCGAAATATCCGGAGTGACCTTTGCACCCTGAGCTTCAAGAGCGCGATAGAGCGGCCGAAGATGCTGAACCGCGGCGATCTCCGCGTCGAAACCGTCGAGCCGCGGACCCGCCTCTGCTCCCAGAAAAAGAACGCGTTCGCCGTCTTTCGGCATGGCAAGCATGTCAGAGGCAAAGGGATGGAAAAGGGTTTTTACGGCGTCACGGCTCATGGGAGCATCCTCACGGTAGAATAGAAAAAAGGCGCGGGCAAAACCCGCGCCTCGACAGGATCTGGTGGCGCGGCCTTATTCGGCAGCGGCTTCACCGTCTTCCTTCTTCTTGTCGGCAACGATTTCCTTGCCGGTCTCCTGGTCGACAACCTTCATGGACAGGCGAACCTTGCCACGCTCGTCAAAGCCCATCAGCTTGACCCAGACCTTGTCGCCTTCCTTGACGACGTCCGAGGTCTTGGCAACACGCTCGGAAGCGAGCTGCGAGATGTGGACGAGGCCGTCACGGGCGCCGAAGAAGTTGACGAAAGCGCCGAAGTCGGCGGTCTTGACAACCGTGCCTTCATAGATGGCGCCGACTTCCGGTTCCGCAACGATGGAGTGGATCCACTTGCGGGCCGCTTCGATTTCCTTGCCGGAAGAAGAAGCGATCTTGACGGTGCCGTCGTCTTCGATGTTGATCTTCGCGCCGGTCTTTTCGACGATTTCGCGAATGACCTTGCCGCCGGAGCCGATGACTTCACGGATCTTGTCGACCGGGATGTTCATCACTTCGATGCGCGGCGCAAATTCGCCGAGCTGACCGCGGCTCTCGGTGATGGCGTTGGCCATTTCGCCGAGAATGTGTTTGCGGCCACCCTGTGCCTGCTCCAGAGCGATCTTCATGATCTCTTCGGTGATACCGGCGATCTTGATGTCCATCTGCAGCGAGGTGATGCCGTCAGCCGTACCTGCGACCTTGAAGTCCATGTCGCCGAGGTGGTCTTCGTCACCGAGGATGTCGGACAGAACCGCGAAACGGTCGCCTTCGAGGATGAGGCCCATGGCGATACCGGCAACCGGCTTGGCAAGCGGAACGCCTGCGTCCATCAGTGCAAGCGAGGTGCCGCAGACCGTTGCCATCGACGAGGAGCCGTTGGATTCGGTGATTTCGGAAACGACGCGCAGCGTGTAGGGGAACTGTTCGGCAGTCGGCAGCATCGGACGGATAGCGCGCCATGCGAGCTTGCCGTGGCCGATTTCACGACGGCCCGGAGAGCCCATGCGGCCTGTTTCACCGACCGAGTAGGGCGGGAAGTTGTAATGCAGCAGGAAGCGTTCCTTGTACATGCCGGTGAGGCTGTCGACATACTGCTCGTCTTCGCCGGTGCCGAGGGTCGCAACAACGATCGCCTGGGTTTCACCGCGGGTGAAGAGCGCCGAACCGTGCGTGCGCGGCAGAATGCCGACTTCGGAAACGATCGGGCGAACGGTCGACAGGTCGCGGCCGTCGATGCGGCTCTTGGTGTCGAGAACGTTCCAGCGAACAATCTTGGCCTGAAGGTGCTTGAAGACAGCGCCGATTTCTTCCGGCGTGTACTTGGCTTCGCCTTCTTCCGGCAGGAAGTGCGCCTTCACCTTAGCCTTGACGGCGTCGACGGCGGCGTAACGGGCGGCCTTTTCGGTAATCTTGTAAGCGTCGCGCAGTTCAGCTTCGGCGAGTGCCAGCATCTCGTTTTCGAGAGCGGAAAAATCTTCCGGTTCGAATTCGCGCGGTTCCTTGGCGGCAACTTCGGCGAGCTTGATGATCGCATCGATAACGGGCTGGAAACCGCGGTGACCGAACATGACCGCGCCGAGCATGACGTCTTCGTTGAGTTCCTTGGCTTCCGATTCCACCATCAGGACGGCGTCCTGCGTGCCGGCAACAACCAGGTCCAGAACCGACTCATCCATCTCGTCGAGATGCGGGTTCAGAACATATTCGCCGTTGATGTAGCCAACGCGCGCGCCGCCAACCGGGCCCATGAAGGGAACACCGGAAAGCGTGAGCGCCGCGGATGTGGCGATCATGGAGAGGATGTCAGGATTGTTTTCCAGGTCGTGCTGGATAACGGTGACGACAACCTGGGTGTCGTTCTTGTAACCTTCAGGGAAGAGCGGACGGATCGGGCGGTCGATCAGGCGCGAGACCAGCGTTTCGTTTTCGCTCGGACGGCCTTCACGCTTGAAGTAACCACCGGGGATCTTGCCGGCTGCGTAGGTCTTTTCCTGATAGTTGACGGTGAGCGGGAAGAAATCCTGACCCGGCTTCGGAGACTTAGCGGAAACCACAGTCGCGAGAACCATGGTCTCGCCGTAGGTTGCGATGACGGCGCCATCAGCCTGACGGGCAACCTTGCCGGTCTCGAGCTTCAGCGGGCGGCCTGCCCATTCGATTTCCACGGAGTGTTGATTGAACATATCTTGTCCTTGGTTGTGGCTGCCCGCTCGGTCATCGTGACCGGCCGTGGCAGCGCTGTGACTCAATCACGGGCAAGACAGCGGGAGGCTTGGGCAGGCAAGCATCCGGCAATCCTGCCCCATGACAGGTCTGCGGTTGAAAAAGGCGGCACCGGCCCATCCGGTTCACCCTTATCGCCCCGGGGGCCACATCTGCGGCAAACGCCCGGAAAATCATGCGGCCTGTAGGGCCGGAATTAAAAACCGGCGGGCATCGTTGAGAAGCCCGCCGGAAACCTTATTAGCGGCGAATGCCGAGAGCACCGATCAGCTTGGTGTAACGGGCTTCGTCCTTCTTCTTCAGATAGTCGAGAAGCGAACGACGGCTCGAAACCAGGGTCAGAAGGCCACGACGCGAGTGGTTGTCCTTCTTGTGATCCTTGAAGTGACCGGTCAGGTTGTTGATCCGCTCGGTAAGGATTGCGACCTGAACTTCCGGCGAACCGGTGTCGCCTTCCTTCGTTGCATATTCCTTGATGAGGGCGGCTTTACGCTCTGCAGTAATCGACATCGGACGATCCTTTCAGTTTTAAGGAAAACGGGACGCCTAGAGCCGGGATGTCGTCCAGCTCTGGCCATGAAAAGCGAAGGCAAAGCCCAAGCTGGCGCTGCCTATAAACTATTCCGGGTGCAATGGAAAGAGGCGATTGACAGCGCTCCGCCACGCGTCAGCAAACGCGGGACGGTCCGACTCAGCCGAAAACCCTCTTCGGGCGAAACTCGCCTTCGCCGATTTCGCCAATGGCGACCAGCTTGCCATGCGCCGTAGCGTAGGCTTCCGGATGGCTGGCCGGCGCATCGCGCCCGCGCAGCAGGATAGGGTTGCCCATCTTCAGCCGGTGCGCCTGGTCGTCGTTGATAATAAGGCGGGGAAGGGCGGAAAGCGCTTCGGCCGTGTCGATCAGATAGGCGTCCAGCGCTTCCAGCCGCTCGTCGCGGTCTTCAACGGCTTCCAGCGCGGTGAGCGTTTCGAGCGGCACCATCATGTCTTCACCGAATGGAGCGACCATGGTGCGGCGCAGTTCCGAGATATGGCCGAAACAGCCGAGATCGCGGCCCATGTCACGCGCAAGCGCCCGCACATAAGTGCCTTTGCCACATTCCACTTCGAAATGGGCCGTATCGGCATCCGGGCAGGCCAGCAACGTCAAGCGATGGATTTCCACCTCGCGTGCGGGAATTTCCACGGTCTCGCCGTCACGTGCCAGATCATAAGCGCGTTCACCGGCGATCTTGATAGCGGAGAATTGCGGCGGGGTCTGCATGATCACGCCGGTATAATTGGGCAGAAGATCGCGGATCGCCTGCTCGTCCGGGCGCTGATCGGAAGATTCGACCACTTCGCCTTCCAGATCGTCGGTCGTGCGCTGCTCGCCCCAGGTCACTGTGAATTCGTAGATTTTCCGGCCGTCCATGACGTAAGGCACGGTCTTGGTGGCGTCACCAAGCGCGATCGGCAACATGCCGGAGGCCAGCGGATCAAGCGTGCCGGCATGGCCTGCCTTCTGGGCATTGAACAGCCACTTGATCTTGGAGACGGCCTCGGTAGAGCCGAAATCGAGCGGCTTGTCGAGGATCAGCCAACCGGAAATCGGACGGCCCTTGGGTTTGCGGTTCTGCTGTTTGCGTGGTTTGGACATGCTTCAGTTCTGTTCGTCGTCTTTTTCGTTTGAAGGTCCAAGATCGCGCTGCACTTCGGGCGAGCGTAGAAGCGCGTCGATCTTCTGATAATTGTCGAAACTCGTATCGTCGCGGAAACGCAGTTCCGGCATGTATTTCATCTGCCGGAGCTGCGGGCCGAGGCGGCCGCGCATGAACTTGGCATGGCGGTTGAGTGCCGTGATGATATCGGTGTGGTCGGCAACGCCGAGCGGCGTCACGTAAGCTGTCGCGATCTTGAGATCGGGAGACATGCGCACTTCCGAAATGGAAATGACGGTGCTTTCGATCAGATCGTCGCGGACTTCACCGCGCTGGAGAATCTGGGTCAGGGCGGCGCGCACCTGTTCGCCGACGCGCAGCATGCGTTGGGAAGGGGCCGATGATGTAGCTTTTGCCATGGGTTATGCCTCAAACGGAGCGAGCGCCGGTAAGCCGGCGCCCGACAGTAAAGTCCTGTTTTGCGGCGAGAACGCTCTTTGTTCTATCGCATTTCCGGACGGAAAACCGGGGGTCCACTTTTCCTGGAAATGCTTTAGAGCGTTCTCGTGATGTGTTCGACGCGGAAGCACTCGATGGTGTCGCCGGCGCGGATGTCTTCGTAGTTTTCGAAGGCCATACCGCATTCCTGACCAACAGGCACTTCGTTGACTTCGTCCTTGAAGCGCTTGAGAGTCTTGAGCTTGCCTTCGTGGATGACGACGTTGTCGCGAACCAGACGAACACCCGCGCCACGTTCCACCTTGCCTTCGACGACACGGCAACCCGCGACCTTGCCGACCTTGGTGATGTTGAACACCTCGAGGATTTCGGCATTGCCGAGGAAGGTCTCGCGACGTTCCGGCGAAAGCAGACCCGACATCGCCGCCTTCACGTCATCCACCAGATCGTAGATGATGTTGTAGTAGCGGATCTCGATACCGGCGCGTTCGGAAGCCGTACGTGCCTGTGCATTGGCGCGAACGTTGAAGCCGATGATTGCGGCGTTGGAGGCCTCGGCAAGCGAGATATCCGATTCCGTGATGGCACCAGCACCCGAATGAACGATACGAGCGCGGACTTCGTCGGTGCCGAGCTTGTCGAGCGAAGCGATAATGGCTTCGACCGAACCCTGCACGTCTGCCTTGATGACCAGCGGGAATTCCTTCATTCCCGACGTCTGCAACTGGCTCATCATCTGTTCCAGCGAACCGCGCTGGCCGGTCTGACGTGCGACAGCCTTGTCGCGTGCCAGACGCTGGCGGTACTCGGAAATCTCGCGAGCACGGCTTTCATTTTCGACAACCGCGAAACGGTCACCGGCCGACGGCGTCCCGGAAAGACCGAGAATCTCGACCGGCATGGCCGGACCGGCTTCCTTGACATGTTCGCCCTTGTCGTTGACGAGCGCGCGCACACGGCCCCACTGATCACCGGCAACGATGATCTGGCCGGGCTTCAGCGTGCCCTTCTGAACCAGAACCGTGGCAACGGCGCCGCGGCCGCGGTCGAGCTCGGCTTCGATGACCGTACCTTCCGCCGTGCGGTTCGGGTCCGCCTTGAGGTCAAGGATTTCGGCCTGCAGCAGGATCGCTTCAAGCAGCTTGTCGAGGTTGAGCTTGTTCTTGGCCGAAACTTCGACGTCAAGAACTTCACCGCCCATCGATTCCACGAAGACTTCGTGCTGCAAAAGCTGCTGGCGAACCTTTTCAGGGTTGGCCTCGTGCTTGTCGATCTTGTTGATCGCAACGACGATCGGAACACCCGCCGCCTTGGCGTGGTTGATGGACTCGATCGTCTGCGGCATCACGCTGTCGTCTGCGGCAACCACCAGAACGGCGATATCCGTCGCCTGCGCACCACGGGCACGCATGGCGGTGAAGGCGGCGTGGCCGGGGGTGTCGATGAAGGTGATCTTCTGACCGTTCTTCTCGACCTGATAGGCGCCGATATGCTGGGTGATGCCACCGGCTTCGCCGGCAACAACGTTCGCCTGACGGATGGCGTCGAGAAGCGAGGTCTTGCCGTGGTCGACGTGACCCATGATCGTCACGACGGGCGGACGCGGCAGCATTTCGCCTTCGTCGTCCGCCTGGTTGAAGATGCCTTCTTCCACGTCGGATTCGGAAACGCGCTTGACGGTGTGGCCGAATTCGACCGCAATCAGTTCCGCCAGATCGGCGTCGATCACGTCGCCCGGCTTCATCATCTGGCCTTCCTTCATCAGGAACTTGATGACGTCGACGGCACGTTCCGACATGCGCTGCGACAGTTCCTGAATGGTGATGGTTTCCGGCAGGATCACTTCGCGCATTACCTTTTCACGGGTCTCCTGCATCTGGCTGCGGCGGAACTTTTCCTGCCGGCGGCGCATGGATGCCATGGAGCGGCCACGCGGCGTACCGTCTTCATCCAGGTTGGACGAGGTAACGGTCAGCTTGCCACGGCGGCGTTCTTCTTCTGTCTTCAGGCGTGCAGCCGGCTTGGCCGGCGCCGGCGCTGCAACCTTGCCACGGACTGGCAGGTTACCACGGCGTGCACCGCGATCGTCCTCCTCGTCGCCGTCAGTGCGGCGACCGCGCGGAGCGGCGGTTTCGGTGGCCGGGCGGGCAGGGGCAGCGGCGGGCTGAGGACGAGCCTCGGCGCGGGGCGCCGGCTGAGCGGCAGAAACCGGCTTCTCAGCGGCCGGTTCGGATTTCGCTTCCGCGGCCGGCTGGCTTGCCGCGAGCTTTGCTGCTTCAGCCTCCTCGGCGGCGCGGCGGGCGGCCTCTTCCTTTTCCGCGGCAATGCGGCGTTCTTCTTCCACCTTGCGGCGAGCCTCTTCTTCGGCGCGCTGCTTGGCTTCAATGACGTCACGGGCCTGCGCTTCCATCAGTGCGCGGCGACGGGCTTCCATTTCACCGGCGGAAAGGTCATGCAGAACATTGCCGCGCGGACGCTCCGGCTGGCGCTGCTGGGGCGCAGACGAGCCGGGACGCTGCTGCTGCGAAGGGGAAGAACCCGGACGCTGCTGCTGGTTGCTGGGCTGGTGGATGCGTGGCTGCGGAGCCTGTGGACGCGGCGCTGCTGCGGCGGGAGCCGCCGGCTTCGGAGCGGGGGCCGCAGCCGAATGTACCTGCTTCTCGTCTTCGGGACGCATGGGGCGGCGCTTGCGTGTTTCCACGACAACCGCGTTGGTGCGACCTCGACCCATATCCTGCCGCACGGTGCCCTGATTCATCCCGCCCGGCTTCAGGGTAAGAGTCTTCTTGGCAGGCGCGTTGAGTGTCTTGTCGTCGTTGTTGTCGGTCATTCCGTTCCCGTTCCTTCGGACGAGAACCGGATGACGTTCATCAGGTCTCGTCGTTCAATTGCTGCATCGGAACGCGGCGACCGTTCATATCGGGCAACCGCGTCATTGTTCTGTCCGGGCAGCGTCGCGTTCCGCATGAGCCCGACCGCCATTGCGGTACTGCTCAAGCATCGTTGCGCGCTTCACTACACCCTCACCCGCCTGCCCTGCAAGCGCGCAGGCATGGATAAAAGCATTCTGGCCCATCAACTCGTCCATTTCGGCTTCGCTAAAGAGCCGGAAGGACGGAATTTCATTGCCGGCATCGCTGCCGAGTGCCCAGGCCTTGCGGGCCTGGTCCAGTTTTCTGACGCCATCGGCCGCAGCGTCGGTCGCGTGAAACACGGCGATCGCGTTCCCGGACCGGACGGCAGCATCGACCTTCGTCGCGCCGCTGATGAACTGGCCCGCCTTGCGCGCCATGTTCATCATGCCAGCCACATGCTGCGCCATCAGACGGTCGAGAAGAGCGAGAAGCTCAGGCCCGGCCTTGACGTCACGTTTCAGAGCCCGCGCGAAGAGCTTCTTCGCGATGGCTTTCTCGATCAGGGCGCGCTCGGGTGTCACCCAGCAGCCGCGTCCCGGCAATTGGCGTTTCAGGTCCGGAACGACGTCGCCGTCCGGGCCTGCGACGAAGCGGATCAGCTCATCTGGCGATCCGCTCTGCCGTGTCACAATGCACATACGTCCATTGACGTCGCCTTTGATCCGCCCGTCATCGTCAGTCTCGGGCAGCTCGTCCGGCTCATGCGCCTGCGATGTCATTCCTGCTCGGCGGTATCCGCCTCCTCGGCAGCTTCCGCATCGGCTTCCTGTTCGGAAGCGAGCTCTTCGGCGGTGATCCAGCCTGCCAGAAGGCGAGCCTGCACCACCATGTTCTCGGCCTCGACGCGCGAAACATCGAGCTTGGAGAAGATGCCTTCGAACTTCTTCGTCTCGCCGTCCTTGCGCTCGCTCCAGCCAACGAGATCGTCCGCTGCGCAGCCGGCAAAGTCTTCGATGGTCTTGATGCCGTCTTCGCCGAGCGCAACCATCATCTGCGAGGTCAGGCCGTCGATCTGGCGCAATTCGTCGGAAACGCCGAGTTCCTTGCGCTTGGCGTCCATTTCGGCTTCCAGGCGTTCCAGATATTCGCGGGCGCGGGTCTGGATTTCATCGGCGGTGTCTTCGTCGAAGCCATCGATCGAGGAGATTTCGTCGAGATCCACATAAGCCAGTTCTTCAACCTGCGCGAAGCCTTCCGAAGCCAGAACCTGGCCGACCATTTCGTCGACGTCGAGCGCTTCCATGAACAGGGCCGTACGCTCGTTGAATTCCTTCTGACGGCGCTCGGATTCTTCCTGCTCGGTCATGATGTCGATGTCCCAGCCGGTCAGCTGCGATGCCAGACGCACGTTCTGACCGCGGCGGCCGATGGCGAGCGACAGCTGCTCGTCGGGAACGACCACTTCGATACGCTCGGACTCTTCATCCAGAACGACCTTGGCGACTTCCGCCGGCTGCAGGGCGTTGACGATGAACGACGCCGGCTCCTGGCTCCACGGAATGATGTCGATCTTTTCACCCTGGAGTTCGCCGACGACGGCCTGAACGCGCGAACCGCGCATACCGACGCAGGCGCCGACCGGGTCGATCGAGCTATCGTTCGAGATGACGGCAATCTTGGCGCGTGAGCCAGGATCACGGGCAACCGACTTGATCTGGATGATGCCGTCGTAGATCTCAGGCACTTCCATGGTGAAGAGCTTCACCATGAACTGCGGATGGGTACGCGACAGGAAAATCTGCGGGCCACGCTGTTCGCGGCGAACGTCGTAGACGTAGGCGCGTACGCGATCGCCGTAGCGCATGTTTTCGCGCGGGATCATCTCGTCACGACGGATAATGCCTTCGCCACGGCCGAGATCGACGATGACGTTGCCGTATTCGACGCGCTTGACGGTGCCGTTGACGATTTCGCCGATACGGTCCTTGAACTCGTCATACTGGCGGTCACGCTCGGCCTCGCGCACCTTCTGCACGATGACCTGCTTGGCGGACTGGGCAGCGATACGGCCGAAATCCATCGGTGGCAGCGGATCGGCAATGAAGTCGCCGAGCTTGGCGTCCGGGTTGCGGTCGCGGGCAAGCTCCAGCGGGATCTGGGTCGAATAGTCCTCAGCCGCTTCGACAACTTCCAGAAGACGCTGCAGGCGGATTTCGCCGGTCTTGGAGTTGATGTCGGCGCGGATATTGGTTTCCGAACCATAGCGCGAGCGGGCGGCTTTCTGGATAGCGTCGGCCATTGCGGCAAGCACGATTTCGCGGTCGATGACCTTTTCGCGCGCCACAGCATCGGCGATCTGCAGAAGCTCAAGCCGGTTAGCACTCACTGCCATTTTTTTATCTCCGTAAGTCGCATAATTGCGGGGATCGCCCGTTTTCCGGGCTTTACGTTGGAATTAGTCTTCGTCTGCTTCGTTTTCGTCGTTCTGGTTTGCGGCAGCGGCCTTGGCCGCCTTGTCTGCCCGCAGCGCATCACGAATAAGGTCGTCCGTCAGAATGAGCTTCGCATCGGAAAGCGCAGTGAACGGAATAACGACTGTCGGCTCTTCGCCATAAGCGATCTGGTCGCGTTCCAGCTTGAAACCGTCAGCATCAACCTCAACGATCTTGCCGCGAAACCGCTTGCGGTTCTCGACCAGAATGGAGGTTTCGACCTTCACCAGATGGCCCTGCCAACGGGTGAAATCCGATTTGCGAACCATCGGCCGGTCGATGCCGGGCGAGGAAACTTCAAGATGATACGCTTTATCGACCGGATCTTCCACATCAAGAACCGGTGAAATGGCCATGGAAATGGCTTCACAGTCCTCAACGGTCATCGTGCCGTCTTCCCGTTCCGCCATCACCTGCAGCGTCATGCCGTTCTGATTGGAAAGCCGCACGCGCACCAGAACATAGCCCATACCCGTCAGAACGGGTTCGATGATCTCGGCAATACGCTGGTCGATGCCGGTTTCGGTTATAAGTCGCGGTTCGTGTGCGGTGTCTGCCATCTGGCCTTCCGGTTTTGGATTGTCGCCGGGCTTTCAGCCCTCTGTTTCCGGTTCGCCTAACGAAAAAGAGCGGAGCCTTGCGGCCCCACTCTTCATCAAGCGATCAAGAATTTCAGTGGTCATATAGACCCATCGGTGCAGGATTGCAAGGTTTTCGCGGGGAGACTCGCTTCCGCTGCGCCCTCGGCCATATTTTCACCCTTCCCGTGCGGGAAAGGCTGGCATGATTTTCGGCACTGTCTATAGTTGCCGTTTGATAAATCGCAGTTGCATCAAGTGGACAGAGCGTGCCTGACCGTAAATCGCCACTCGCGCCTTTAAGGCATTTGACTTACAGACGAATCTGGATCGCGAGCCTTGCCTCAAATTTCGGCGGACTGATCCAGGCGGTGGGCGCCGCATGGATGATGACGTCGCTCTCCAGTTCGGAAAACATGATCGCGCTGGTGCAGGCCTCCACCTCTTTGCCTATCATGCTGTTCTCGCTGATTTCAGGCGCGCTGGCCGATAGTTTCGACCGCCGCCGCATCATGATTTCGGCGCAGCTGCTGATGCTGACGGCGTCCGTGCTGCTTACCGTTTTTGCCTGGTCCGGCTGGCTCACGCCCTGGCTGCTGCTTTTCTTTACCTTTATGATCGGCTGTGGCACGGCCCTCAACAATCCGTCCTGGCAGGCCTCCGTCGGTGAAATGGTGCCGCGCGAGGATTTGCCTGCCGCCGTCACGCTGAACAGTGTCGGCTTCAATATTACCCGCAGTGTCGGCCCGGCCATCGGCGGTATCATCGTCGCCGCCGCCGGTGCGGCCGCCGCATTTTTCGTGAATGCGCTGAGCTATTTCACGCTGATCTACGCCCTGTTTCGCTGGCAGCCGCCCAAATATGCCTCGACCCTGCCGCGGGAGCAGCTTCTGGCCGCCATTTCGGCCGGCATGCGTTATGTGGCGATGTCGCCCAATATCGGCAAGGTGCTGGTGCGCGGCTTCCTTTTCGGCCTTTCCGCCAGCGCCATCCTCGCCTTGATGCCCATCGTCGCCCGCGACCTGGTGGAGGGCGGCCCGCTGACCTATGGCGTCATGCTGGGTGCCTTCGGCGTCGGCGCCATCGGCGGCGCGCTGATCAGCGCGAGATTGCGCGAGGTGCTGTCCAGCGAATGGATCGTGCGCGTCGCATTTCTAGGCTTCGCCTTCAGCGCCGGCGTAACGGCGGTGAGCACGAGCGCGATCATCACGTCACTGGTGCTGACCGTTGCCGGCGCCTGCTGGGTGCTGGCACTGTCGCTCTTCAATACCATTGTCCAGCTCTCCACCCCGCGATGGGTGGTTGGCAGGGCGCTCTCGCTTTACCAGACGCTCACCTTCGGCGGCATTGCGGTCGGCAGCTGGCTGTGGGGTGAGCTGGCGGAAGATTACGGCATTTCCTATTCGCTGCTCTGTTCCTGCGCACTGATGCTGCTCGGTGTCGTCGTCGGCCTCAAACTCGCCATGCCAGCCTTCGCCTCGCTCAATCTCGATCCGCTCAACCGTTTCGTGGAGCCGCCGCTGAGACTGGACATCAAGCCGCGCAGCGGCCCCATCGCCATCCTCATCGATTATGAAATCCATGACGAGGATCTCGGCGAATTCCTGCCGCTGATGGCCGAGCGCCGCCGCATTCGCATTCGTGACGGCGCGCGCAACTGGAACCTGATGCGGGATCTCGAAAACCCCGACATCTGGACGGAAAGCTACCACGTGCCGACCTGGGTGGAATATGTCCGCCATAATCACCGCCGCACCCAGGCAGATGCAGAGGCCTGGGACCGGCTGCTGGAGCTTCACCGCGGCAAGACGCGGCCACGGGTGCACCGGATGATCGAACGTCAGACCATCCCGCCAACCGACGATATCTTTCACAAGCCTCATACCGATCAGCATTGAGAGACGATGGGTAAGTGAGTGGCGATGCCCTTCCCACACTCTCCCCGTCATCCTCGGGCCTGTCCCGAGGATCCAAACACCTATCATTAAATCAATCGGTTGCAGATGCTCGGGACAGGCCCGAGCATGACGGAGGAGAGGTTTTCACACGTTGCCAGCAACGCTACTTCAGCTTCGCCTTCAACGTCGCATCGGGAAAGCAGGTTGGAGCGAGCCCGTTTTTCGACTGCCAGTCCCCAAGCGAGCGGCGCGTCTTGAAACCGGCGAGGCCATCTGCCTTGCCGACATCGTAGCCCTTGGCGACCAACGCCTTCTGCATCGCTAAAACATCCGAGCGCAGCATCGATCCGACATTGCCCCATTCCCCCTTGAACGGCCCCGCCCCGTGGGCGATGCGGTCAGCGAGATTGCCGATGAAAAGCGCATAGAGATCGGAATTATTATATTCCTTGATGACGTAGAAATTCGGCGTCACCACAAATTCCGGCCCGTGTCGCCCAGCCGGGACCAGCATCATGCCATCGGCAGAGAGGTCATTGGCCGGGAAGGCTTTTCCGGAAATACGTGTGATGCCCATTTTCGCCCAGTCCGCCACAGGTCGTGCGAGATCAGGCCCTTCCTGCGCGCAGGAAACATTGGCGGGGATCGAGACTTCGAAACCCCAGTCGCGATTACGTTGCCAGCCGCGCTGAGAAAGATAGTTAGCTATGGATGCCAACGCGTCCGGCACGGAGTTCCAGATGTCACGGTGGCCGTCGCCATCAAAGTCCACGGCATATTTCAGATAGCTCGACGGCATGAATTGCGGCTGGCCGAGCGCACCGGCCCAGGAGCCCATCATGCGAGAGGCCGCGATATCGCCACTCTCGACGATCTTCAGCGCATCGATCAACTCGGCGCGAAACATCTCCTTGCGGGTAGACATATAGGCTTTTGTGGCCAGCACATCGACGACGGAATGCGGCAGCTTGGCTCGGCCGAAACCGGATTCGCGGCCCCAGATCGCAACGACGATATCACCCGGCACACCGTATTTCGCCTCTATCCGGCGCAGCGTCGCCGCGTGGGTGGAAGCAAGCGAACGCCCGGTGGCGGCAAGACCCTGCAGCCGCTTTTCCGAGAAATAGGCGCCGGGCGAGGAAAATTCCGCCTGGCTCTGGCTCTGCTCCTTTGGCGGCTTCTGGCCGGGAATGACGAGATCGGGCAGGTTCCAGCTGATGGAGAGACCGCTGAGCGTGGCCTCAAGCGTCCTTTGTGAAATGCCGGCCTTGCGGGCTTCCGGCCAGATTTCCTTTTTCAGCCAGGCATTAAATTCGGCATCATATCGGGCTGCCGCTGCTCCTGTCGGTGCCGATTGCGCCAACGCCGTCGTTGCTGAAAAAAAGGAAAGAAGGGCAGCCAGTGCCTTCGGGGCAAAACGGTTTCGCATTCGGTCTCCTCTTTGAATGACGGGGAGGGAGGGGGGACTTCAGATTGTCGTTCGCGCCCGAAGCGCGGCCGTCAAAGTGCCCTCGTCGAGATAATCGAGTTCACCGCCCACCGGCACGCCATGCGCAAGCCGGGTGATCTTGATGTCGAGACCGGAGAGGCGGTCGGTGATGTAATGGGCGGTTGCCTGCCCTTCCACCGTCGCATTGACGGCGATGATGAGCTCGCGAATGCCGCCGGCGCTCACACGGTCGATCAGGCCCTTGATGTTCAGGTCCTCGGGCCCGACCCCGTCGAGCGGCGACAGCGTGCCCCCCAGCACGTGATAGGCGGTGTTCATCGCACCCGTCCGCTCCAGCGCCCAGAGATCAGACACATCTTCCACCACGATGATGACCGACTGGTCGCGCCGGTCGTCGGCGCAGACGGTGCAGGGGTCTATCGTATCGACGTTGCCGCAGCAGGAGCAGATCTTCACCTTGTCATAGGCCTCGCCCATGGCATGGCCCAGCGGCCCGAGAAGCTGTTCCTTCTTCTTGATGAGATGCAGTGCTGCCCGCCGCGCCGAGCGGGGCCCAAGCCCCGGCACTTTTGCCAGGAGCTGGATCAGTTTTTCGATTTCGGGGCCGGTGACTCGTTTTGCCATGAGCGCTTTCTACTGCATAAATCGGGAAACGGGAATCATGAAGCGCAAAGGGTTGTCCATGAAAATCAGGGCGGTGTGCCGGGGCGAGGCGAAAAGGCTGCCGGGAAAGACCTCGAAGACGGGCATCTTCAAACACGCCGTGCAGGGTCCCGTCATGGTCGATGCGGAAGGCATCGTCAGTGACGCCGTCTGCAATCGCAAACATCACGGCGGGCCGGATCAGGCGATTTACGTCATGGGCTCCGCCGATCTCGACTTCTGGTCCCGCTCTCTGGGCTTTGCGGTCGAACCCGGGTTTTTTGGTGAGAACCTCGTTCTTGATGGTGTCGACAGCGCAAAACTCCACGTTGGCGACAGGTTCTCGGCAAATGACGTTGAGCTGGAAGTGACCGCCGCCCGCATTCCCTGCGCCACACTGTCGGTTCGCATCGGCGATCCCGATTTCGCACTGCGTTTCCGTCGGGCGGGCCAACCGGGGTTCTACTGCCGGGTGCTGAAAGGCGGCATGTTGGCTGCCGGGGAGGATATCGTGTTCAAACCCTATCGAGGATTGAAGCTGCCAATACCGACCATTCTGCAGCGCTTTCGCCCCATGCAGCTCAACGCAGCCGAACGCCGGGCCTTTCTGGAAACGCCGCTGGCGAGCCGGTTTCGCGCGATGCTGGAAGCTTGAAGCCGGCCATGGGACAAGGAGGGCGCCCGCTCCATGCGCTTCGCCCTCTCTTTAGATCGGTTATATCAGAACGGCAGCTTCATGCCGGGCGGCAGCGGCAGGCCGGCGGTCAGCCCAGCCATCTTTTCCTGCGCCTGCGCTTCGCCTTTCTGCTTGGCGTCCTTATGCGCTGCGACGATCAGGTCCTCAAGGATTTCCACCTCGTCTTCCTTCAACAGCGAGGGATCGATTTTCAGGCCGCGCATTTCGCCCTTGCCGTTCAGAATGACGGTTACCAGACCGCCGCCAGCACGCCCCTCGATTTCGAGCGCAGCGATTTCTTCCTGCACCTTCTCCATCTTGGCCTGCATTTCCTTGACCTTGCCCATCATGCCCATGATGTCACGCATGTGCCAATCTCCTGTTCTTTTTGTTTAAAACTCGATGTCGTCGCCGGGAAGGATGTCGCCTTCACTCGATTCGGCAACCGATGGCGACGCGATGTCTTCAGCCTCATCCTGTACGGCGGCGCGGATGCGCACGTCGGTAATTTTTGCGCCGGGAAACTGCGCCAGGATGGCAGCCACATCAGGGTCCTGGCGTGCATCGACAAGACGCGCGTCCCGTGCGTTGCCCTCAGCCTCGACAAGGGTCGGTTCCCCCTGCTCCTTGCTGAGGCTGATGATCCAGTGGATGCCAGTCCATTCCTTGAGCTTGACGCCAAGTTCGCCGGGCAGGGAGCCGGGGGCACCTTCCCCGAGGCGCATATCGAGCCGGCCGGGCTCCAGCCGTACGAGCCGTACGAAGTTGCGCACTTTCGCCCGCATGACGGGATCGCGGTTCTTCTGACACAGATCGGCAATATCCTGCACGGAATTGACGGGAACTTTCGGCTCCGGCCGCTCCTCCGTTTTCGGTGCTGCGACCTGCATCTCCTGCGGGCGGCTATCTGGAATGGCGCGCAGTATGGCGGAGGTCTGTGGTGTTGCCTGGCGCTGGGTGGGAAGATCGACAGGTCGTCCCGCGGCCACGGTCTGTGCTGACGAATAGGCGCGCGCACCGCCGCCATTGCCGCCGCCGGAAGGTCCGCCATTGGCGTAACCCCCGTCACCGTTCGAAAGCTCCAGCAAGCGCCGGGCAGCATCTTCGGGTGCGGGAAGATTGGCAGCGTGCGCCAGCCGGATGAGAACCATTTCGGCAGCACCGGCCGGGCGCGAGGCGTTTTCCGTTTCCGGTATGCCCTTCAGCAACATCTGCCAGATGCGCGAAAGCGCGGTGACCGCAATCGTGTCGGCAAATTCCGCACCGCGCACGCGTTCTATTTCAGAAAGCGAGGGATCTTCCGCTGCATCCGGCACATATTTCATGCGGGTCACGAGATGGGTGAAATCGGCGAGATCGTTAAGGACCACAACCGGGTTCGCGCCCGCCTCATATTGACCGTTGAATTCCGACAGAGCGGCCGCGACATCGCCTTTGACGACATGCTGGAAGAGATCGACGATGCGGGCCCGGTCGGCAAGACCGAGCATGCCGCGTACCGCTTCAGCTTCCACCCGGCCACCACCATGGGCGATTGCCTGATCGAGCAGCGACAGGCCGTCACGGGCAGACCCTTCCGCCGCGCGGGCGATCATCGAAAGCGCCTGCGGTTCGGCTTCGAAACCTTCCTTGCCGGCGATGGCGGTAAAAAGGCCGACGAGATCGGCGGCGCTGATGCGGCGCAGGTCGAAACGCTGGCATCGTGACAGAACCGTGATGGGAACCTTGCGGATTTCCGTTGTGGCGAAGATGAACTTCACATGCTCCGGCGGCTCTTCCAGCGTCTTGAGCAGGCCGTTGAAAGCCTGCGTCGACAGCATGTGCACTTCGTCGATGATATAGACCTTATAACGCGCCGAGACAGGGCGATAACGCACCTGTTCGATGATTTCGCGAATATCGTCGATGCCGGTATGGGAGGCGGCATCCATCTCGATCACGTCGACATGGCGACCTTCCATGATCGCCTGACAATGTTCACCGGGAATGCGCAGATCGATGGTCGGCTTGTCGATGGTGTCGGTTTTGTAATTCAGCGCTCGGGCGAGAATGCGGGCCGTGGTCGTTTTGCCCACGCCGCGGACGCCGGTCAGCATATAGGCCTGCGCAATACGTCCGGTCTCGAACGCGTTTGTCAGCGTGCGGACCATCGGCTCCTGTCCGACCATCAGATCGGAAAAATCCTTCGGGCGATATTTGCGCGCCAGTACCCGATAGCCGGTCCCGACCTGGGATTCGCTTGATGTGGTGGGTACGCTGTCGTTCATCGCCTCGCCAGTTTGTTTTGCCAGTTTGTCTTGGGGCGCTGAACTGGCCCGGCGAAAGCTGAGCACGTCTTTTAAAAGGTGGGAGGCTGGCACGGCGACCCGTGCCGGGCTCGTTAGGGCTGCTTCCTTCCGGACCTGACCCGGTTGGCGAGTGGCTCGTCCACCACCAACCTCCCGGGGCCACATATCGGCAATATCGACAGCAAATGCAAGCCAAGCATTCAAAAAACTGCTATCACAATGAAAACAAACATGGAGGACACCTTGGAGACATTCCAGCTGGACGAAAGACTGGCGCGCGATAGCGTGCTCGTGACGCGTTTGGGGCTATGTGAACTGCGTTTGCAAAATGACAGCCGCTGGCCATGGCTGGTGCTGGTGCCGCAGCGAGAGGGCGTCAGCGAGCTGTTCGATCTTACTCCGCTTGATCAGGCCGTGCTGACATTCGAGACCAATCTTGTCGCGTCCGCCTTGAAAGAAATTACCGCGGCCACCAAGATCAATGTGGGCGCTCTGGGCAACATCGTCCGGCAACTGCATGTCCATATTATCGCCCGCAATGAAGGCGACACCTGCTGGCCCGGCCCCATCTGGGGTCACGGGACGCCCGTGCCTTATGCCGCGGGCGAAAAGGAAACTTTGATGAAAAAAATCTCCGGCGCACTCTGATGATTTCCATGAAAATTTTTGAAACCACTGCCCCCCATCCCGAAGCAAGTCTGCTGACGGCTTTTTCCAAAAATGCCCTCGACCGTTTCGCGGAAAAGCGGACGGAGGAATGCGTTGCCGATGCCCTGAAAGTCGACGGCACCCATATTTTTGCCTTTTCGGGCAGCCGGCTTGTCCTGAAGCATGACGAACAGGTCATCGACCCCCTGTTTTCCGCCTATGAGCTGGCCGAGTTGCAGCCGGATTTCGACAATGCCGTCCTGCTTGGATATCGGGAGACCGGCGAACCGCGAATCGCCGTTCCGGTTGCCGTGGCCGAAGACCAGCTGGCGAGCCACTACAAGCTTGCCGATGCCCGCACGCTGTATCGCGATCACCTGCTGGAAGAGGAATTGCTGAGTGAGGTCGCCCAGGCCGTCAGCCTCACACATTGGAACGCCGACAACCGCTTTTGCGGGAAATGCGGTGGGGCCATGGAGCTGCGAATCGGCGGCTACAAGCGCATCTGCGCCGCCTGCAGCCACACTATTTTTCCACGCACTGATCCCGTCGTCATCATGATGACGATCGATATCGAGCGCGATCTGTGCCTGCTTGGCCGCGGAGCGCATTTTGCGCCGGGCATGTATTCGTGCCTCGCCGGTTTTGTGGAACCGGGTGAGACCATCGAACAGGCTGTTCGCCGTGAAACGCACGAGGAATCCGGCGTCGAAATCGGCCGCGTCCGTTATCACGCCTCCCAGCCTTGGCCGATGCCGCATACGCTGATGATCGGCTGTTATGCCGAGGCGTTGTCTTTTGAGATCGCACGCGATGAGGTCGAGCTTGAGGATTGCCGCTGGTTCACGCGGGAAGAGGTGGCAAAGATGCTGGAGGCCCCGGCGGGCGAAGGTCTTTCTGCGCCGCCCATGGGAGCCATCGCGCATCGCCTGATGCGCGACTGGGTGGAATGGCCAAGGTAGGAGATTGCGGCAGGCTCAGCTCTGGTTGAGCTTGCCGCGCATCGCATGGCCCTTGTAGACGCCGAGAATGCGGACTTTTTCAGAGAAGAAGCGCAGCTCGTCCAGAGCATGCCGCACGGGTTCGTCATCGGGATGGCCTTCAATGTCGGCATAAAATTGCGTCGCCACGAATTTGCCGCCGAGCTGGTAGCTTTCGAGCTTCGTCATATTGATGCCGTTCGTCGCAAAGCCACCCATGGCCTTGTAGAGTGCCGCGGGAATGTTGCGGACGTTGAAAACGAAAGTCGTGACGACGATTTCTTCGCTCGACTGGCGCTTGGCCCAGTTTTCATCGCGGGAAAGCACTACGAAGCGCGTGACGTTGTTTTCCGAATCCTCGACATTCTCGGCGAGAATATCGAGACCGTAAAGGCTGGCGGCAAGACGCGGCGCAAGCGCCGCCATGCTGCGGTCGCCCGTTTCGGAAACGAGCCTTGCCGATCCTGCCGTATCGCCGGCGATGACGGGTTTCCAGCCGTTGGAACGAATGATCTTGCGGCACTGGCCAAGTGCGTGGATGTGGCTGTGGACGGTGCGGATTTCGTCCTTTTTCACGCCCGGCATCACCATCAGCTGAAAGCGGATCGGCATGAAATATTCGCCGATGATATGCAGGCGCGATTCCGGCAGCAGGTGATGAATATCCGCCACGCGGCCGGCCAGAGTGTTTTCGATCGGGATCATGCCGAGATCGGCTTCGCCGTTTTCAATGGCGTTGAACGCATCCTCGAATGTCGGACACGGCAATGGTTCCATGTTCGGAAACATGTCGCGGCAGGCCATGTCGGAGTTCGCGCCGAATTCGCCCTGAAAGGCAATGCGATTGGTGATCAAGCTCATGGGACTGTCCGTTAAAGGGTTCTGCTTGCAAGAATTTTGCGGGCTTTTTCGAGATCGTGCGGCGTATCGACACCGAGCGGCACGGAGCGGACGATCTCGGCATCAATGCGCATGCCCGCTTCGAGAGCACGCAGCTGCTCCAGCCGCTCGCGCTTTTCCAGCGGTGAGGGCGGTAGACTCACGAATGTCTCGAGCGCAGCACGGCGATAGGTGTAGAGCCCGATATGATGATAAAGCGGCCCCTCGCCGTAAGGCGCGGTGGTGCGGGTGAAATAAAGCGCGCGCAGACGTGTTTCGGAAAGTGGGCTGCCCACAACTTTCACTACGTTCGGATTGGTTTTTTCTTCCTCGTCGGTGATTTCGACCGTCAGTGTCGCAATGTCGACGGCGGCGTTCTCCAGCGGGCGCAACGAGGCACGTATAGTTTCCGCCTCGATGGTTGGAAGGTCGCCCTGAACATTGATGACATATTCCGCCTTGCCATAGGGGTCGGCCTTCTGCAGCGCTTCGAAAATGCGATCCGAACCGGATTGATGGTCGTCACGCGTCATCATCACGTCGAAACCGGCATTTTGAACCGCCGAAAATACCTGTTCGTCATCGACCGCGACGACGATTCGCTCCGCGCCGGCCTCACGTGCCCGCTGCGCAACCTGCACGATCATCGGCTTGCCACCAATGTCGGCAAGCGGCTTGCCGGGCAGGCGCGTGGAGGCCATTCGCGCCGGTATGAGGACGACAGCTTTCTCGAAATCCCGATTATTCATCCGACACCCTTCAAATCCCGCCCGAAAAGTGTCAAAACGTCACGGTGTGGGGAGCATTATTCAAGTTGCGCAGGCTGTGCAAAAGCCATAGCTTTCGAGCAATTTCAAGATGCCCGTTATATCGAGCGGATGCGAGGGAGCGCGTTTAGATGAATTCTTATGTTAATATGGGCGTTGGGGCGTTTCTGGGTACAGTATTCGTCCTGATGTCGGTGTCGATTGCGTCCGAGGGCATTTTCCATGCGCCCGCGCCCGAAAAGGAAGGTTACGCCATCGTCGCGGAAGAAAGCAGCGGCGGAACGGGCGGCGGAGAAGCGGCGGCTGCGGCCACCCCGATCGCACAGTTGCTCGCCAGCGCGGACGCCGCCAAGGGCGAAGCGGTCTTCAAGAAATGTACGAGCTGTCATACCGGAGAGAGTGGTGGTGCAAACAAGGTCGGCCCCAATCTCTTCGATGTCGTCAACCGGCCGATCGCCAGCCACGAAGGTTTCAGCTACTCCGCAGCGATGAAGGATTTCTCCAAGGGTGGAGCCGAGCACTGGGATTACGATCATCTCAACTATTTTCTCGAAGCCCCGAAAAAGCACGTTCCAGGCACGGCCATGGGCTTTGCGGGTGTGAAGAAAGAAACGGAAAGAGCAGATCTTATTGCCTATCTCCGCACGCTGTCTGCGAACCCGGCGCCGCTGCCGGATCCGGCTGCAGCTCCCGCGCCGACAAATTAAAGGTGACGACAGTTCATGAGAAAAGCCCGGCAGAGATGCCGGGCTTTTCTTTTCGCAATCTTGCCTTGCCTCTTGAAGATCAGAAGCCCTTGCCGCCCCGCAACTCGGAAATCACCGTTCCGACCATGATCCTGACATCCAGCCAGACCGAAAAATTTTCGACATAATAAAGATCGGATACGATGCGTGCCCTTGCCTTGTCGCTGCGATCCGTCGGCCCGCGCAGGCCCCGCATCTGGGCAAGTCCCGTGATGCCTGGCCGCATCCGGTGCCGCAGGTGATAGTGCGGAACCAGCTCCTCGTAGAGACGGCCGGCCGCCAGCATGCCGATGGCATGGCAGCGCGGTCCGACCAGCGACATGTCACCCTTGAGCACATTGATGAGCTGTGGCAGCTCATCAATATTCGTGCGCCGGAGAATGGCGCCGATGCGGGTTATTCTCGGGTCATTCTTCACTGTTTGCGCCACGCCGGTGGCGTCGCACATGTCTGTTCTCATTGAGCGAAATTTATAGACGCGAATCTTCCGTCCATTCATGCCCCAGCGGACCTGCGAGAACAGGACCGGCCCGCGGCTGTCGAGTTTGACGAGCGCTGCCACCGCCAGCAGGACGGGAGCCAGTGCGACGAGGGCGATGGACGCCCCCGCAATGTCCATCGTTCTTTTGAGCGCGAACTGGCCGCGTTGTAGTGGAGATACCCGTTTCTCAAAAATGCAGGGCTGCGTTTCCGGTGTCTCGAAAGTGATGGCCGAGGAATAGGGATCGCCGAAAAAAACGGCATGGGATGAGCCTTTAGTACCCAACATAATATAGGATCCTGAAAAACTTATTTTGATAGAAGAAATTTAATTTATATGAACGATTAATAATTCATTTACCCTAAAAAGTCATCCGAAATGTAGCCGTGTCTGGGCAAATATCAATCTAAAGTTAACGTATGCACGCAGGTGTTGCGCTTCAGGCGCTGATTCGCCGCCGTGGATGGGGCGGCGGCCGGTTCGGCCACCGAAAAGCGTGAAACGAAAGGGGTGAGGACGTGGACCTCGGTCGCTTCGTCCTTCGTTCCCGGGACTTGGCGACGATTTAAAAACCTGTCAGCGACCCATCAGAATGTCGAGCAGGGTGGTTTGTTTCGGTCCCGACGCGTCAGGCGCTTCACCGCCAATATCGGCCGGCGGCACAGGGCCGTTGCCGGCGGAATAACGGGGTTCGATATCCCGCGAAGGAATATTAGCCGGCGGCGTCAGCCCTCCCGACTGCCCATCTGGCTGATTCGGTGTGGGTGATGCCGGCGCCGCGGGATAGGCGCGATTATCAGTCGTTCCGCCGCCCAGCGCGTTGGAAATGATGTCGCCAATGGAGGAGGGCGCATTTTCCGGCGCCGGTTGCTGCATATCCATGAGCGGCGGCACGCCGCCTGCACCAAGACCGAAGAGGGGCGAAGGCGAAAGACCGGAATGAGCCGCGGTCATGAACTCTTTCCACGCCCTTGCAGGAAGGCCGCCGCCCGTGACCTTTTTCATGGAGGTGCCGTCGTCGTTTCCAAACCAGACGCCGGTCGTCAGATTGCTCGTATAGCCAACAAAGAGCGCATCACGAAAAGACTGAGTGGTGCCGGATTTCCCCGCTGCCTGCCAGCCCTGCAGGCGCGCGGCCTTGCCGGTACCTTCGGTGATGACGCGCGACAGCATGCCGTTCATCGTGGCGGCAATTTCTTCGCTCAGCACCCGTGGCGGATTGTCATATTTGTTTTCATAAAGCACCTTGCCATCGGCATCGGTGATACGCTTCACGATGTGCGGCGTGGCTTTATAGCCGCCATTCATGAAGGGAGCATAAGAAGCTGTCAGTTCCATCAGCGACACTTCCGAAGTGCCGAGCGCGATGGAGGCATTATTCTGCAGCTCCGATTCGATGCCCATGCGATGCGCCACCTGTGTCACCCGCTCGGGACCGACCTCCATCACCAGCTGGGCGGCGATGGTGTTCAGGGAGTTGGCCAGCGCCGTGGCCAGTGTCACTTCGCCGCGAAATTTCTTCTCATAATTTTCCGGAGTCCAGTTGCCGATACGAACAGGCCCATCATTACGAATGGTATAGGGCGTAAGCCCGGATTCGAGAGCGGCGACGTAGACGAAGGGCTTAAATGCCGAGCCGGGTTGCCGTTTTGCCTTGGCAGCGCGGTTAAACTGGCTTTCGGCATAATCCGCACCGCCCACCACGGCCCTGATCGCCCCCGTACCGTCGATGGAAACCAGTGCCGCCTGGGAGGCGCCCTGTTTTTTGCCGTCGCCCTGCAGCACGTGGGTCAGCGCCTTTTCGGCATCGCGCTCGAGATCGGGATCGATTGTCGTATCGACGACGATATCCTGCTTGACCTCGCCAACCAGGCCGCGCACCTCTTCCAGCACCATGTCGGCGGCGTAATGTTCGGCACCGGACCAGAAGCGTTTCGCTTTGGTCGGCGGCTGCGACATGGCGGTCTTGATCTCATCATCGGTAATGAAACCGACGTCGCGCATGGATTGCAGCACGACCTGCGCCCGTTCTTCCGCTGCCTGTGGGTCCCGTGCCGGCGAAAGGCGCGAGGGCGCTTTGAGAAGCCCGGCGAGCATTGCCGCTTCGCCCAGATTGACGTCGCGGGCGGATTTGTTGAAGTAGCGCCGCGAGGCCGCCTCGACGCCATAGGCGTTGGATCCGAAATAGACGCGATTGAGGTACATCGCCAGGATCTGATCCTTGGTGAACTTGTGCTCCAGCCAGAAGGACAGCAGCACTTCCTGAACCTTGCGTTCCAGGGTCCTGTCCGGCGAGAGGAAAAGGTTTTTCGCCAGCTGTTGCGTCAGTGTCGAGCCGCCCTGCACGGTTCGCCCCGTCAGCACATTCGTGACGATGGCACGTCCGAGACCAAGCGGATCGACCCCGAAATGGGAATAAAACCGCCGGTCCTCAATCGCCATCACAGCCTGTGGAATATAGGGCGACATGTCTTCCAGCGCGAGCGCCTCGCCGCCGGTCGTGCCGCGGTTTGCAAGCACGCTGCCATTCACGGAAACGATCTTCACATTCGGCGGACGTTCTGGAATGGACCAGCTGCTGGCACTCGGCATGCGCGCGCCATAATAAAGCACAAGTCCGGCAATCCCGATACCGCCCCAAATGCCCAGCACGATGCACCAATAGACGAGGGACCGGATGAAACCCGTCGCCCCCCGACCTGTGCCGCGGGCGCGCTTTTCGTTTTTCGTCTTGGGTCGGCGTGAAGCCTGTTTCGGTTTCTTCGGCGACTGTTTTGCAGTGCCGCTGATGCGCTCGCTGGCGTCAAGACGCAGATCGTCACCGGACTCGTGGAAATCCCCGAAGGAGGGTTCTACCCGTTCGCGTGATTTACCCTTGCCTGCCATCCAGCCGAAATCGCTCCTTTTGCGGGACCGCCTGTGCCTTGTCGGCCTCAGGCGTCTATGCCTGCGCGATCCTTAATCCAGGATGAAGAGTTTAAATGCGGCAATTTAAGGCGGGGTTAAGCCCAGGCCGGATCAAATCGGCGTCATTGGCAGACGTCGACCCATTCAGCTTTAGTCAGTTCGGCCATCACATGGGGAGAAATCCGCACCGCTGCATTGGTAGCGCCGGCTGCCGGAACCACTTCAAGATAATCTCTCAGCGATATGTCGCAAAACACCGGCAAAGGCGACGGCAAGCCGAAGGGGCATACGCCGCCGACAGGATGGCTGGTCACCGCAACCACCTCGTCCGCCCCCAGCATGCGCGGTTTCGTTCCGAAATGATCACGGAATTTCCTGTTGTCGAGGCGTTTCGTACCCGCGGTGACAACGAGCAGAATGGCATCGCCCGCCTTGAGGCAGATCGTTTTGGCGATCTGGTCTGGCTCGACGCCATGTGCTTCAGCGGCGAGCGCAACGGTTGCCGAACTGGCTTCCGTTTCAATGATCGTCACCTCGGGTGATTTTTCGGCAAAAAATGCTCTGACGGATTGAATAGACATGCGTATTTGTTAGGCGGTTAGAAATGGTTGTTCAAGATGTCACGCTTAAGCTATGCAATAATCGCAATGCTGCGCTGCGATAGAATGTCTGTTTTTTGAGCGGCGATGTTGTATGTTCAAAACATCGAAGCGACGCACTCCTCCTCCCAGCGTCGCCCGATTGGACTGGCAATACTCCTCCTCCCAATTGTCAGTCAGTTTCAAGAACCCGGCGCACCTCCTCCCGCGCCGGGTTTTTGCTATTTGGCGCTTCCTTTTTCGAGCCCTGGCGGACCCCTGATGCGATAGTTTCGTTCAAAGAAACTTGACTTTCAGCCCCTTCCAACCTAGGTACTTCGCCATCGATATTTGTTTGACGACCAGAGCTTCGGCGTCTTTCCAGACGCTCACGACGATCTTTTCCTTCAAATTCGACCCCAAGACCGCGCTGCTCGCAGCGCAAATACAATTGCCAACGGAAGGAAATCGTTATGGCGACTGGTACAGTAAAGTGGTTCAACGCAACCAAGGGCTACGGCTTCATTCAGCCGGACGACGGTTCGCAGGACGTTTTCGTTCACATCTCGGCTGTTGAGCGCGCAGGTCTGACCGCCCTCAACGACGGCCAGAAGCTTTCTTACGAGCTGATGCAGGACCGCCGCTCTGGCAAGATGTCCGCAGGCAACCTCGTCGCTGCCTGATACGCAACAGGCCCGAAAGGGTTTCTTGCATGAACTGAAAGGCCGGATTTTTCCGGCCTTTTTCTTTGGAAGGAAGTCCGGCGGGCGGGGTCTTGAAAACGGCGGTACGTATACCGATATAGGGTTCAACAGTGTTTCAGATGAAAACTGTCAGGGGCGTCTTAAGATGCCGCTGTTGTTGCGTTAACCAAAGATTAACCAAAACAGATGATCCTGATTGTGAAAGCAGCGTCGGAAATCGACGCGCTCTGAAACATCAGACCGTTGAACCGCTTTGACCACGGATGTACTGGCATTGACGGAAAACGGATGGAAAGGTCGGGCTTGCCCGGCCTTTTTGTTTTTGGAGTGAGCGGAGGCGCCCGACCAGTGGCGCCTCCTCTTTTTTATTTCGCGGCCAGTGCGTCGAGAATGCGGATCCAGGAGCGAATGCCCTTGTGGAAGGACTGCAGGTCGTATTTTTCATTCGGCGAATGAATGCGATCGTCCGTCAAGCCGAAACCGACGAGCAGCGAATCCATGCCGAGCATCTTCTGGAAATCGCCCACGATCGGGATAGAGCCGCCCATGCCGATCACGACGGCCGGTTTGGGCCACTCTTCCGAAAGGGCGTTCTTCGCCTTGGTCAGGACGGGTGAATCGTATGAAAGCTGGATCGCCGGCGATGCGCCATGCTCGTGGAATTCCACGGAGCAATCAGCCGGAATTTTCGAGCGTACATAGGCCCGGAAGTTTTCGCGAATGGCGGCGGGGTTCTGTTCGCCGACAAGGCGGAACGACACCTTGGCGGAAGCTTTTGCTGCAATAACGGTCTTGAAGCCATCACCGGTGTACCCGCCTATGATGCCGTTGACCTCCGCTGTCGGCCGCGCCCAGGTCTGTTCCAGCACGGAGCGGCCCTTTTCACCCGAGGGAACCGAAAGGCCCACTTCACCGAGGAAGGTTTCTGCGGTGCGGCCCAGCGTTTCCCAGGCAGCCTTGATATTGGCGGGCGTTTCTTCCACGCCGTCATAGAAGCCGTCGAGCGTCACGCGGCCGGTCTCGTCATGCAGGCCAGAGAGAATGTCGGTCAGGATGTGGATGGGATTTGCGGCGGCGCCACCGAAAAGACCCGAATGCAGATCGCGATCGGCGGCGGTGATGACGATTTCTTCGCCGACCAGACCACGCAGCGCCGCGGCAATGGCGGGCGTATCCCGGTCCCACATGCCGGTATCGCAGACCAGCGCATAATCCGCCTTCAGCTCTTCCGCATTCGCTTCGAGGAACGGCTTCAGCGAGGGCGAACCGGATTCTTCTTCACCTTCAAAAAGAATGGTGACGCGCACCGGCAGGCCGCCATTCACGGCCTTGTAGGCGCGGCAGGCCTCCACGAAGGTCATCAGCTGGCCCTTGTCATCCGCCGTACCGCGTCCTGTAATCACCTGACGGCCTGCGCCGATATCCTTGACGGCGGGTTCGAAAGGATCGTTTTCCCAGAGATCGAGCGGATCGACCGGCTGTACATCATAATGGCCGTAGAAAAGCACATGTGGGGCGTCTTCATTGGCCGCATCGTGATGCGCCACCACCATGGGGTGACCGGCTGTATCGCGAACGGAGGCGGTAAAGCCGAGCGCTGAAAGCGTTCTCACGAGCCATTCCGCCGCCTTGCGGCACTCGGCCTTGTAAGCGGGGTCCGTGGAAATCGACGGAATGCGAACGAGTTCGAACAGTCGCTCGAGGCTGGAGGTGAGATTGTCATCGGCAGTGGAAAGAATGGGGGAAACGTCTGTCATCGCTGATCCTGTCATGTCTGTCGTGACCCGGCGATAAGACGAAACATCCGGGCATCGCGCATCGCGGGAAACAAGGGCCGGCGTGTCGTGAATCGGCAAACGCGCGGCCGTGGGAACGATAGAGCAGTTCAGGAAAACTGCGAAGCGGTTTCGAGTTGGAAGCGCTATTTTGCTTTTTTTGCGCTCTCGATGGCGCGACGCATATATTCCAGCAGAAGCTGGCGTTCAAAACGCCGGAAATCCGCAAGCAACATGTCTTCGGTGGCCTCAGAAGCGGCAATGGCATTCGCTTCCAGGTCCCTGCCGCGCTGCGTCAATTTGATGATCTGAGCGCGGCGGTCACCGGGATGCGTCTTTCGCACGATCAGCCCGTCGCGCTCCATGCGTGAGAGCGTGTTAGCAAGCGTTGCCTGTTCGACATCGATTCTGTCGAGCAACTGCCTTTGCGTCAGCCCTTCTTCATGCCAGAGCTCGATGAGAATGGGGAATTGGCCGGGAGAGAAGCCCAATGCGGCGGCTCTTTTCTGCAGCGCCATAGTGAACTCCCGCGCCATTTTGGCGGCGAGATAGATGGCCGATTCATCCCGGGAAAATCCCATTCCTCCGTCCCTCAGACAGTTTGGCCAGACGGCGCCGGCAATTCAATAGTGCGATATATATCGCACGATATGTTTTTGCCAGCCGGTAACAGGCGCAAAATAAAACCGCCATGGCCTGGAGGGGACGGCCATGGCGGTCATATTGGAGGACAAAGGCCCGGAGAGGGGGAAAGGCCTTTGTCCGGTCTGACGCGGCGGGGGACGAGCCAGCTATCAGACTACGGCGTGATCAGGCGCCGTCCTCTAAGAAATGTGTCTGCAAATGCGGCTTTTCAAGGGAAAGATGGATTACAAATCGGTAACGTTCGGGTGAAATGCGACGCGCTTTTTTCACCACCTCGGTTCCGGCTCTTTACCGTGTGTTCTGCGAAGTTTCGGTAGACGTTAAAACGCCCCCGCGCTATCCATGCTACCCATGAAAAAAGGCGATCATCTCTTCCTCGTTGACGGGTCCGGTTTCATTTTCCGGGCCTTCCATGCCATCCCGCCGCTGAACCGCAAGTCGGACGGGCTGCCGGTCAACGCCGTTTCCGGCTTCTGCAACATGTTGTGGAAGCTCCTGAAGGATGCGCGCAACACCGATGTCGGCGTGACGCCCACGCATTTTGCGGTAATTTTCGATTATTCATCAAAGACATTCCGCAATGAGCTTTATGATCTCTATAAAGCCAATCGCACGGCGCCGCCGGAAGATCTGGTGCCGCAATTCGGGCTGATACGGGAGGCGACGCGCGCCTTCAACCTTCCCTGCATCGAGACGGAAGGCTTCGAGGCGGACGATATCATCGCCACCTATGCCCGGCAGGCGGAGGCCATTGGGGCCGATGTCACCATCATCTCCTCCGACAAGGATCTGATGCAGCTCGTCACTGCCAATGTCCACATGTACGATGCGATGAAGGACAAGCAGATCGGCATCCCTGATGTCATAGAGAAATGGGGCGTGGGTCCCGAAAAGATGATCGACCTGCAGGCGATGACCGGCGATTCGACCGACAATGTTCCGGGCATCCCCGGCATCGGTCCAAAGACGGCCGCGCAATTGCTGGAAGAATACGGCGATCTCGATACGCTGCTCGCCCGTGCAGGTGAGATCAAGCAGCAGAAGCGTCGGGAAAATATCATCGCCAATGCGGAACTTGCTCGTATTTCCAGACAGCTCGTGGCACTGAGGACCGACGTGCCGCTGGATCAGCCGCTTGAAGCACTGGTGCTGGAACCTCAGAACGGCCCGAAACTCATTGCCTTCCTGAAGGCGATGGAATTCACCACGCTGACGCGGCGGGTTGCCGAAGCGACAGAGACCGATGCTTCCGCCATTGAGTCCGCCAATGTGCCGGTTCAGTGGGGCGCTGACGCCCATGGTCCCGATCTCGATGCGACGGCCGCTCCGGCTGTGGGCGAAGCGGCTGCTGGCGTAACGGGCACTGCGGTTTCGCCCGCTATTCCGGCGCGGAAAGGTGCCGGGGAGGGCAGCGCGCCGGCTGATCTTGCCACCGCCCGCCAGACGCTTTTTGCCGCCGCCAAGATCGACACGAGCGCCTACACGACGATCAGGGATCTTGCGACGCTGGACCTCTGGGTTGCGGCGGCGCGGGAAACGGGGGTCGTCGCCTTCGATACGGAAACGACATCGCTTGATCCGATGCAGGCGGAACTCGTCGGGTTTTCGCTGGCAATCGCCGATAATGGCAAGGATGCCTCGGGCAGCGATATACGCGCCGCCTACATTCCCTTGACGCACAAGACTGGCTCCGGCGGCGATCTATTCAGCGATGGTATCAGGCTCGCCGAAGGCCAGGTGCCCTTTGACGAAGCACTGGTCCGTCTCAAGGACTTGCTTGAAGACGAGGCCGTGCTGAAGGTCGCGCAAAATCTCAAATATGACTATCTGCTCATGAAACGCCATGGCGTCGTCATGCAGAGTTTCGACGATACGATGCTGATCTCCTATGTGCTTGAGGCTGGCAAAGCGACGCACGGCATGGATTCGCTGTCCGAACGTTGGCTCGGCCATACGCCGATCCCCTATAAGGACGTGGCGGGATCGGGCAAGTCGAGCGTTACCTTCGATTTTGTCGACATCGACAAGGCGACGGCATATGCAGCGGAGGACGCTGACGTCACCTTGCGGCTGTGGATGGCGCTGAAGCCGCGGCTTGTTTCAGAACGGCTGACCAAGGTTTACGAGCGGCTGGAACGTCCGCTTGTGCCTGTTCTGGCGCATATGGAGGAGCGTGGCATCACCGTCGACCGGCAAATCCTCTCACGTCTTTCCGGCGAACTCGCCCAGAAGGCGGCAGCGTTTGAAGAGGAAATCTACGAGCTGGCCGGCGAGCGTTTCAACATCGGCTCGCCAAAGCAGCTCGGCGACATCCTGTTCGGCAAGATGGGCCTGCCGGGCGGCTCCAAGACCAAGACCGGCCAATGGTCGACTTCGGCACAGGTGCTGGAGGATTTGGCGGCTGAAGGTATTGAACTGCCCCGCAAGATCGTCGACTGGCGGCAGCTGACGAAGCTGAAATCCACCTATACGGATGCACTGCCGGGATATATCCACCCGGAGACGAAACGTGTGCATACATCCTATGCGCTGGCCTCCACCACAACAGGCCGTCTGTCGTCCTCGGAACCGAACCTTCAGAACATCCCCGTCCGCACGGCGGAAGGGCGAAAAATCCGCACGGCTTTCATCTCGACGCCCGGCCACAAGCTTCTTTCCGCCGACTACAGCCAGATCGAACTGCGCGTGCTGGCCCATGTCGCCGATATTCCGCAGCTTCGCAACGCCTTCGAAAACGGCATCGACATTCATGCCATGACGGCTTCGGAAATGTTTGGTGTGCCTGTCGAAGGCATGCCCTCGGAAGTGCGCCGCCGCGCCAAGGCCATCAATTTCGGCATTATCTACGGTATTTCGGCTTTCGGTCTCGCCAACCAGCTCGGTATCGCCCGGTCTGAAGCCGGCGAATATATCAAGAAATATTTCGAGCGTTTTCCCGGCATCCGCGACTACATGGAGGCGACAAAGGCTTTCGCCCGTGAGAACGGTTATGTCGAGACGATTTTCGGCCGCCGCGCCCATTATCCGGAAATCCGCTCGTCCAACCCTTCCGTGAAAGCCTTCAACGAGCGCGCCGCCATTAACGCGCCGATCCAGGGCTCCGCGGCGGATATCATACGGCGCGCCATGGTCCGTATCGAACCGGCGCTGGAGGCTGAAAACCTGTCCGCCCGCATGCTGTTGCAGGTGCATGACGAACTCATCTTCGAGGTCGATGAAGCGGAAATCGAGAAAACTCTGCCCGTCGTCGTCTCTGTCATGGAAAATGCGGCCATGCCGGCAATCTCCATGAAGGTGCCATTGCAGGTGGATGCCCGCGCGGCTGACAACTGGGACGAGGCGCATTGACCGGCTTTTGGCCGGTCCATGTCATTGCTGTGTCGCGTGCACGGATTAGAGGAAACGCTTCACGAGGAGTTTCCCATGCACGCCCCGCTCGTCTCGAAAGATCTCGGCTATATTTCTGCTGCCTGTCATGATCAGCCGCCGCGCCATCTCGGCAGCCGCTTTAATGAGAATGGTGAGTTTCTGCCTGAGCCGGGCAATACGGTCGTCTGCCATCTTGTTGGGGGCTCGCAGACCGAAAACGCGATCATTGCGACGCGTCAGCGCTTCCTGGATATGCCGGAGGCATCCCAGCTTGCTTTCACACCGGCTTCCAGCCTGCACATGACGGTGTTTCAGGGCATCATCGAGTTTCGGCGTGCTCTGCCCTATTGGCCGCAGACAATGCCGCTTGATACACCGATCGACACGATGACGGACTATTATCGCGACCGCCTTTCTGCTTTTCCGGCGCTGCCGGGATTCAACATGCAAGTCACCGGTTTGCGGCCGGTAGGTCTGGTCCTGACGGGAGCCACGCCCGAGGATGATCGCATTGTGGCCCTGTGGCGGGATGCATTCGCCGATTTCTTCGGATATCGCCGTCCTGACCATGACAGCTACGAGTTTCACATCACCCTGTCCTACATCATCAGCTGGTTCAAGCCTGAGTGCCTGCCGCGCTGGCAGGCGATGCTTGACGAGGAACTGGAAAAGCTGCGTGCCGCGGCGCCAGTTATGGAGATGCGTCCGCCGGCTTTCTGTGAATTCAGGGATATGAACCACTTCAAGGAGCTGGTTGTTTTCGATAGAAGGTGAAGCATGATTGGCATTGCCTAAGGGCAGTTTGCCGCATGGTTTTTGCCGAATCGGAAAAAATGCGCGTCAGGGCTGGTCAAAGCCCGTTTGGGCATGTATAAGCGCGCCAAATTTCCGATATCGAGACATCCGACATTCGGCCTTTGGTTCTGGCCGGTTCCGTTGTTTCGCCGCTTAAGTGGAGTAACAAAAATGGCTGTACCAAAAAGAAAAACAAGCCCGTCCAAGCGTGGCATGCGCCGCTCGGCTGACGGTCTCAAGTCTGCGACCTATGTTGAAGACAAGAACTCCGGCGAACTGCGCCGTCCGCACCATATCGATCTGAAGACCGGTATGTATCGCGGCCGTCAGGTTCTGACGCCGAAGGAAAGCGCATAAGATTTTCCGACGTGACTTTGCAAAAACCGGCCCTCGTGGCCGGTTTTTTGTTTTTAGCGATCTCTCACGGTGTCCAGCGCTCACTTGGAAAATCTCGTCACTCCTCCTACACTCGCTTCGGGAGAGCGGGTTAGATGCCTGCCGCGTGAGGGGAGTTTCGGTGAAATATCGCTGGATTTTGTTGATGATGCTCGGTCTTGGCCTCGGTTACGGCGCCGTGACAAAAGGAAGCGGCGTCATTGCAGAAAGCTATTTCGGTGAAATGTCCGAGCAGGGGCGCACGACGCTCCGGCTTGCCGTCTCCGCCCTTGGCGGGCTGTTGAACCGTTACGAGCCGCTGCCTGCCTTGATTGCAGATCATGATGACATTGAGGAGCTGGTCGCACATCCCAAGGATGAAGCCCTGCGACAGCGCGCCAATGTCTACCTCAAATCCATCAACACCCTGCTGGAATCCTCCGATATCTACATCATTACGCTGGATGGCGAGACAATCGCGGCCAGCAACTATGATGGTCCGACAAGCTTCGTCGGTGAGAATTTCAGCTACCGTCCCTATTTTCAGGATGCGGCGAAGGGCCTGCAGTCGCGGTTCTTCGCGCTCGGCACGACCTCGCACAAGCGCGGATATTATTTCTCCGCGCCTATTCTCTTCAATGCGGAAATAAAGGGCGTCATCGTCTTCAAGGTCGACATCGAAGGCATAGAGGCCTCGTTCGGCGATGGCGAAAACCGTATTCTTGTGTCGGATCCCGAAGGCATCATTTTCATGACCGGCACGCCGCAATGGCTTTACTCCGGCCTGATGCCGCTGACGCCCGAGAGACTGGCGCGTACCGAGGCCTCACGCCGTTACGCCAATGCCACACTGAAGGAACTGCCGCTGAAACACGGCAGTTTCGGCTCGCATCAGCTGATGACGATTACCCAGAATGAGGGGGACAGGGAATATATGGTCCTGTCTCAGCCGATGGCGGATGCAGGATGGACCGTCAGCGTGCTGATGGATACCGGTTCATTGCGGACACAGGTGAAGACGGCAATGATCGCGATCATCCTGTGCCTGTGTCTGGCAGCCGCGCTGATTGCGGCGATGCTGCAGAGACGGCGACGGCTGCGTGAACGGCTGACCCATCAGGCAGAAGCCCAGGCGGAGCTGGAACGGCGGGTCGAGGAACGCACTGCTGATCTGGCGCGTGTGAACCAGGAGATCGAACACGAAATCGCCGAACGTCGCCAGACGGAAAAACAATTACGCAAGATGCAGAATGATCTGGTGCAGGCAGGCAAGCTTGCGGCGCTCGGACAGATGTCGGCTGCCTTGTCGCATGAAATCAACCAGCCGCTTGCCGCAGCCAAGAATTATGCCGAAAACGCGTCGCTTCTTGTAGAGCGCGGGCGGCTGGACGAGGTCAGGGAAAACCTCAGGCGCATATCGGGGCTGATCGATCGCATGGCCTCGATCAGCAGGCACCTCAGGAATTTCGCCCGAAAGCCGAACGAAAAAATGACTGCGGTCAGCCTGGAAACCGTGCTTCGCGACACGCTTGAAATCGTCGGTGCCCGGTTGAAGGCCGCCAATGCGGTGCTGGATGTCAATCTCGGCCCGGTGCCACTTGCGGTGAAAGCTGGTCCGGTGCGGCTGCAGCAGGTGCTCGTCAACATCATTTCCAACGCGGCGGACGCCGTGGAGGGGCGCGAGGATCGGCGCATCGCGCTCGAGGCCGTACAGCACGGCCAGACGGTTTCCGTCTTCATCCGCGACCGGGGACCAGGCGTTCCGCCGGCAATTTCGGATCGCATCTTCGATCCGTTTTTCACCACCAAGGGTGTGGGGCGTGGCCTCGGCCTCGGGCTTTCCATCTCCTATAACATCATCAAGGATTTTGGCGGCCAGTTGCGGGTGAGAAATCATGAGGAAGGGGGCGCGGAATTCGAGATCGAATTGCCCGCCGCCGCCTGGCGCATGGAGGCGGCTGCGGAATGACCATGTCGCGGGTTTTGCTGATCGATGACGAAGAGGAACTGCGCTTCTCCACTGCCCAGGCGCTGGAGCTTTCCGGTTTTGCCGTCACCATGCTGGCGAGCGCCGAACACGCGCTCGAACTCATCGGCTACAGTTTTGATGGTGTCGTGGTCAGCGACATCCGCATGCCCGGCATGGACGGCATGACACTGCTGCAGAAGGTGAGGGAGCTCGATGCGGAAATACCTGTGATTCTGATGACGGGTCACGGGGATGTTCAGCTGGCGGTCAACGCCATGCGCAATGGCGCCTATGATTTCATCGAGAAGCCGTTCACACCGCAATATCTCGCGGGCATCATCAAGCGGGCCAATGACCGGCGGGCGCTGGTGCTGGAAAATCGCCGTCTCAAGGCGGTGGCGGGCAAGCATGACGATCTCGAAACGCGCCTGCCGGGCAGAACCCAGGTGATGGTCGATCTGCGGTACCGCATTCGCGCCATCGGTGCGACGGATGCCGATACACTGATCGTCGGCGATACAGGCGCAGGCAAGGAGGTGGTTGCGCGGGCATTGCACGATATCAGCAGCAGAGCCAACCGGCCCTTTGTCGCGATCAACTGTGCGGCGCTTCCGCAGACATTGATTGAGAGCGAGTTGTTTGGTCACGAGGCCGGCGCCTTTCCGGGCGCGCTGCGCCCGCGTTATGGCAAGTTCGAACACGCGCGCGGCGGCACCATCCTGCTGGATGAAATCGGCTCTATGCCTTTCGAACTGCAGGGCCGATTGCTTCGCGTGCTGCAGGAAAGAGTGATTACCCGTCTCGGCTCGAATGAAACGGTCGAACTCGACGTGCGCTTCATCGCCACCAGCAAGGTAGATCTGGAACAGGAAGTTGCGGCTGGCCGTTTTCGCGCCGACCTTCTTTACCGCCTTAACGTCGCAACAATTCTCGTGCCATCGCTCTCGCAGCGCAGCGCGGATATTCCGCTGCTCTTCCTCCATCTGGTACGAGAAGCTGCCGCCCGCTACGGGCGGGAGGATATGGAGGTGCCGCAGCACCTGCTCTCCGCTGTTTCGCTCAGGGAATGGCCGGGCAACGTCCGGGAATTGCGCAACGCTGCGGACCGCTTCGCGCTGGGCCTGGAAACCGACGTGTCCGATGCGTCGCCGGCGTTTCAGGATGATGGCAGGTCGGCTCTCGCCCCGAGGGTCGCGGCATATGAAAAAAGCCTGATTGCGCAGGCCATCGCAGCCCATGGGGGAAATCTGAAATCCGTTTATGAGAACCTCGGCATCTCCCGCAAAACGCTTTACGAGAAGATGCAGAAATACGAGCTTCACCGGCATATGACCGAGATCTGATGGGTGGATTTCCACCCATCTTTAGGCCGTCATGGGTTGAAATCCACCCATTATCTTTGGTTACACGGATAAAACTGCGTTTCATCGCAACAGTGCCGTTGCTGAATGTCACTTCGGGATCGCAAATATCGTCACCCCGGCCGCCATGGAGGAGCATGCGCGGCTGAAGTGGCGATCATTTTCATCCGGGAGGAATCGATGAAAATACTGAAGACAGTTTCCGGCCTTGCTGCCGCCGCTGCCGTTTCCCTTTTCGCGCTGTCCGCATCCGCTCAGACCTATCCCGAGCGTAACATCACCATGGTCGTGCCTTTCTCGGCCGGTGGCCCGACGGACACGGTGGCGCGTCTTGTGGCTGAATCCATGTCGAAGGATCTCGGCCAGCAGATCATCGTGGAAAATGTCGGCGGCGCCGGCGGCACGCTTGGCGCTGGCCGCGTTGCCTCGGCAGATCCCGATGGTTACACCATCCTTCTCCACCACATCGGCATGGCGACCAGCGCCACGCTCTATCGAAAGCTCGCTTACGACACGACAAGTGCTTTCGAATATGTTGGTCTGGTCACGGAAGTGCCGATGACCATCCTGTCGCGCAAGAACCTTGAGACCACGGACCTCAAGGGGCTGATCGATTACGCCAAGGCGAACAAGGACAAGGTCACCGTTGCCAATGCCGGCATCGGCGCGGCCTCTCATCTGTGCGGCATGCTGTTCATGAGCGCCATCGAGACGCCGCTCGTTACAGTGCCCTACAAGGGCACCGGCCCTGCCATGACCGATCTGCTGGGCGGCCAAGTCGACATCATGTGCGACCAGACCACCAACACCACCAAGCAGATCCAGGGCGGCACTGTGAAGGCTTACGCCGTAACCTCGCCGAAGCGGCTGGATGTGCTGAAGGACGTGCCGACAGTTGCCGAAGCTGGCTTGCCCAAACTCGAAGTCGGCATCTGGCACGGTATCTACACGCCGAAGGGCACGCCTGCGGAAATCAACGAAAAGCTCTCCAAGTCGCTGCAGGTCGCGCTGAAGGACAAGAATGTCGCGGCGCGTTTTGCCGAACTCGGCACCACGCCGTCGCCGGAAAGCGATGCGACACCGGCGGCGCTGAAGGCCAAGCTTGAGAGCGAAATCGCCCGCTGGAAGCCGGTGATTGAGGCTGCCGGCGAATATGCCGACTGATGAACGCGGAAAGACCGGCGGTTTCCTGCCGCCGGTCGACCGTGATCAACTTTAACAGGCGAACCGGCTGAATGTCGGGCGCCGTGGAGGGGCATCTTTCATGAAGTCGTTATTTAATGACCCTGCCGAAGCAGTCTGCGGGGCAATTTTTATGGGGCTTGGCGTCTTTTTTGCCTTGCAGTCCTATGGTCTGGAAATCGGAACCGCCTTCCGTATGGGGCCGGGCTACTTCCCGCTGGTACTCGCGATCATCCTGATCCTGCTTGGCGGCGTTATATTCCTGCGCGCAACCCGGCCGGCTGGCGAGGGCATCGGCGCAATCGCCTGGCGCGGCATATTTTTCATCCTGCCCGCGCCGATCTTTTTCGGTTTCACTGTTCGGGGCCTGGGTTTTGTGCCGGCGCTGTTTTTCAGCGCGCTCATTGCGTCCTTCGCCTCACACAAGATGAGCCCGTTGATGGCGGTCGTTCTTTCCGCGGCTATCACTGTCTTTTCCGTCGCTGTTTTCAATTATGGTCTTGGCCTGCCTTTCCAGCGCTTCGGCCCCTGGCTCAACTTCTGAGGTATAGCGATGGATTTGCTCGATAATCTTGCGCTCGGTTTCGTCACCGCCTCGTCGCTGGCAAACCTCTTTTTCTGCCTGATCGGCGTGCTGCTTGGCACCCTCATCGGCGTTCTGCCCGGCATCGGCGCGACGGCGACGATCGCCATGTTGCTGCCGATCACCTTCCAGCTTGAGCCCGTCTCGTCGCTGATCATGCTCGCCGGCATCTATTACGGTGCGCAATATGGTGGATCGACCACGGCGATCCTGATCAACATGCCCGGCGAATCGTCCTCTGCCGTCACCGCCATCGATGGTTACCAGATGGCACGCAAGGGCAAGGCGGGTGCGGCGCTTGCCATCGCCGCCATCGGATCGTTCTTCGCCGGCACGGTGTCAACCTTCCTCGTCGCAATCTTCGCGCCGCCGCTCACGGCAATCGCGCTGGAATTCGGCGCGGCGGAATATTTCTCGCTGATGGTCGTCGGCCTCGTGTCGTCCATCGCGCTCGCCCATGGCTCCATCGTCAAGGCGTTGGCCATGGTCGTGCTTGGCCTGTTGCTCGGTCTCGTCGGCACGGATATCTATAGCGGCACGCCGCGCTTCACCCTTGGTATCCGCGAATATGCCGATGGCCTGAATTTCGTGGCTGTGGCTGTGGGTGTCTTCGGTATCGCCGAAATCCTGCGCAATCTCGAAAACGAGCGGACCCGTTCGGTGCTGATCGCCAAGGTCAGCGGCTTGATGCCGACCAAGGATGATTTCAAGCGCATGGTAGGGCCGGTTCTGCGCGGCACGGCCATTGGTTCGGCTCTCGGCATCCTGCCGGGTGGTGGGGCGATTCTTGCAGCCTTTGCCTCCTACACCGTGGAGAAACGTGTCTCCAAGAACCCGGAAGAATTCGGTCATGGTGCGGTCGCCGGTGTGGCCGGTCCGGAATCGGCCAACAATGCCGGTGCCCAGACGTCGTTTATTCCGCTGCTCACGCTCGGCATTCCGGCCAATCCGGTGATGGCGCTGATGATCGGCGCGATGATCATTCAGGGCATCGTTCCCGGTCCGAATGTGGCGACCGAACAGCCAGCGCTGTTCTGGGGCATCATCGCCTCCATGTGGATCGGCAATCTGATGCTCGTCATCCTCAACCTGCCGCTGATCGGGCTGTGGGTGAAGCTGCTGACGGTGCCCTACTACGTGCTCTTCCCGATCATCATGGCCTTCTGCGCCATCGGGGTCTACAGCGTCAATTCCAACGTCTTCGATCTCTATGCCGTCGCCTTCTTCGGCTTCATCGGCTATGTGCTGGTGAAACTGCGCTGCGAACCTGCCCCGTTGCTGCTGGGCTTCGTGCTCGGTCCACTGCTGGAGGAGAACCTGCGGCGCGCCATGATCCTGTCGCGTGGCGATCCGTCGACCTTCGTGACCCGGCCGATCAGCGCAACCCTGCTTTTCATTGCGCTCGCCGTGCTGATCATCGTCTTCCTCCCCAGCGTGAAAAAGAAGCGCGAAGAGGTTTTCGTAGAAGAAGACTGAGAATGCGATAAACTCAAAAGGCCGGCGATGTCTCCATCGCCGGCTTTTCTGTCTCTGTTTCCGCAATGCCGAATTCGCTTCACGAAAGCGACATATGGTTGACTCGCGAGCCTTTAGGCCCAAGGAAGGGCTGGAAAGAGAGGTCACCATGACGTCGGAAACCGAAGAACGGATTATCGCGCTCGAGGAAACGGTCGCGCATCAGTTGAAGGTGATAGAGGAACTGTCTGACCAGCTGGCGGAGCAGTGGAAGGTTGTTGAACAGACCCGCGCCAAGCTTGATCGCCTGACAGAGCGGTTCCTGAGTCTTGAGGAGCAGTCATTGGACGCGCCCGCCATCACAAGGCCACCGCATTACTGACGGGAGTACAGGATGAAAAATGACACAGCCAAGCTCGCTGAAGAAATCGTCGATTTCTGGACGAAGGCTGGCCCGGAAAAATGGTTCGACAAGGATGCCGCCTTCGACAGTCACTTTCACGACCGGTTCCGTGACGCTCATTTCGCTGCCGCGAGGCGGGAACTGGATGGCTGGCTGGAGGGTGCAGAGAGCAGCCTCGCCTTGATGCTGCTGCTGGATCAGTTTCCGCGCAACTGCTTTCGCGACACGGCCCACATGTATGCGACCGATCCTCTGGCGCGGCTTTTGGCCGATGAAGCCATCCGGTGCGGACATGATCAGGCGGTGAGTGAGGATCTGCGGGTCTTCTTCTATCTACCGTTTTCTCACGCAGAAGATCTGGAGGCGCAGCACCGGGCGTGCCGTCTCAATCGGCCGCTTGGCGGGCTTTATCTGCATCACGCCGAAGAACATCGCGAGATCATCGAACGTTTCGGCCGCTTTCCGCATCGTAACAAGATATTGTTGCGGGAAACGACACCGGAGGAGCGGCGATATCTGGAAGAGGGCGGCTTTTCAGGCTGACCCCAAAAAGAAAACGCCGCCAGTCCAAGGGATGGCGGCGTTTCTGATGGTGAAGAACGGCGACACTCAGCCGTCGAAGAATTCCTTCATCCGGGCGAAGAAGCCCGTCGATTCCGGATTATTCTCCTTGGAAGACAGCTGCTCGAACTCCTGCAGCAGCTCGCGCTGTCGCTTGCTGAGTTTCTGCGGCGTCTCGATCTGAATCTGGATATAGAGATCGCCCGTCTGCGCCGAACGCAGCACCGGCATGCCCTTGCCCTTCAGACGGAACTGCTTGCCCGGTTGGGTGCCTTCCGGAACCGTGACGCGCGACTTCGTGCCATCGAGCGTCGTGACATCGAAGGTGCCGCCGAGCGCTGCCGTCGTCATCGAGATCGGCACGGTGCAATAGAGATCGGCACCGTCGCGCTGGAAGAACTCATGCGGACGCACGGACAGGAAGATATAGAGATCGCCCGCCGGACCGCCACGCATGCCGGCTTCGCCTTCGCCCTGCAGACGAATGCGTGTGCCGTCCTCGATGCCCGAGGGAATGTTGACCGAGAGCGAGCGCTCTTCCGTTACGCGGCCCTGACCATGGCACTTGCCGCAGGGGTCGGAGATCGTCTGTCCACGGCCATGGCAGGTGGGGCAGGTGCGCTCCACCGAGAAGAAGCCTTGCGCGGCGCGCACGCGGCCTGAACCCTGGCAGGTGGCGCAGGTCTTCGGCTGCGTGCCGGGCTTGGCGCCCGAGCCGGAACAGACGTCGCAGGTGATCGAGGTCGGAACCCTGATCTGCGCCGTCTTGCCGGTGAAGGCTTCTTCCAGCGTGATTTCCATGTTGTAGCGAAGATCGGCACCGCGCTCGCGACCGCCTGAGGAACGGCGCGCGCGACCGCCGCCCATCATCTCGCCGAAGATGTCTTCGAAAATATCCGAGAAGCCGCCATTGGCGAAACCGCCGCCGCCAAAGCCGCCACCGCCGCCCATGCCGCCATTTTCAAAGGCCGCATGGCCGAAACGATCGTAGGCCGCGCGCTTCTGCGGATCCTTCAACGTTTCGTATGCTTCGTTGATTTCTTTGAATTTCCGTTCGGAATCGGCATCATCAGGGTTTTTGTCCGGATGGTACTTCATCGCGAGTTTGCGGAAGGCGCTTTTCAGCTCTTTTTCGTCCGCAGTCTTGCTGACGCCGAGTGTTTCGTAAAAGTCTGCTTTCGCCATTCAGTTAACAAGCCCCGCAAATGGATTTCCGGCTGCACGCGGCAGCCGGATGTCTTGCATAAATTGTCAGGAGACGGAAAGTCGCGCGATTATGCGGACTTCTTGTCGTCCTTGATTTCTTCGTAGTCAGCGTCGACGACGTCATCCTTGCCGCCTTCGGAAGCATCGCCAGCCTCGGCCTGCTGCGCTTCATAGATGGCCTGACCGAGCTTCATGGAGACTTCCATGAGGGTCTGGGTCTTCGCCTGGATGTCGTCGGCGTCAGGCTCGGAAGCCTCAACCGCGGTCTTCAGGGTGGCAATGGCGTCTTCGATCGCCTTGCGGTCGGTTTCGGAAACCTTGTCACCATATTCCTTCACCGACTTCTCGGTGGAATGGATGAGGCTTTCAGCCTGGTTCTTGGCTTCCACGCCCGCACGACGCTTCTTGTCGGCCTCAGCGTTGGCTTCGGCGTCCTTGACCATCTTTTCGATGTCGGCGTCAGAAAGGCCACCGGAGGCCTGGATGCGGATCTGCTGTTCCTTGCCGGTGCCCTTGTCCTTGGCCGAAACCTGCACGATACCGTTGGCATCGATATCGAAGGTAACTTCGATCTGCGGAACACCACGCGGTGCCGGCGGCAGGCCAACGAGGTCGAACTGACCAAGCAGCTTGTTGTCCTGCGCCATTTCGCGCTCACCCTGCGAGACGCGGATGGTCACGGCCGACTGGTTGTCTTCGGCGGTCGAGAAGGTCTGGCTCTTCTTCGTCGGGATCGTCGTGTTGCGATCGATCAGACGCGTGAAGACGCCACCCAGCGTTTCGATGCCGAGCGACAGCGGGGTCACGTCGAGCAGCAGAACGTCCTTGACGTCGCCCTGCAGAACGCCGGCCTGAATGGCCGCGCCCATGGCAACAACTTCATCAGGGTTCACGCCCTTATGCGGCTCCTTGCCGAACAGCTGCTTGACGACTTCCTGCACCTTCGGCATGCGGCTCATGCCACCGACGAGAACGACTTCGTCGATCTCGGAAGCGGAGACGCCGGCGTCCTTGAGCGCTGCCTTGCAAGGTGCAACGGTGCGCTGCACGAGGTCGTCGACCAGGCTTTCGAACTTCGCACGGGTCAGCTTCAGCGTCAGGTGCTTCGGACCGGAAGCGTCAGCCGTGATGAACGGCAGGTTGATTTCGGTCTGCTGCGAGGACGACAGTTCGATCTTCGCCTTTTCAGCAGCTTCCTTGAGGCGCTGCAGAGCGAGCTTGTCGTTCTTCAGATCGATGCCCTGATCCTTCTTGAACTCGCCGGCCAGATACTCGACCAGACGCATGTCGAAGTCTTCACCGCCAAGGAAGGTATCGCCGTTGGTGGACTTCACTTCGAAGACGCCGTCGCCGATTTCCAGAACGGAAATATCGAAGGTGCCGCCGCCAAGGTCATAAACGGCGATCGTCTTGCCGTCCTTCTTGTCGAGGCCGTAAGCGAGTGCTGCCGCGGTCGGCTCGTTGATGATGCGCAGAACATCAAGGCCCGCGATGCGGCCGGCATCCTTGGTTGCCTGGCGCTGCGCGTCGTTGAAGTACGCCGGAACGGTGATGACGGCCTTCTCGACCTTTTCACCGAGATAGGCTTCAGCGGTTTCCTTCATCTTCTGCAGGATCATCGCGGAAATCTGCGAAGGGGAATAATTCTTGTCCTGCGCCTTCACCCAGGCGTCGCCATTGTCGCCCTTGACGATCTCGAAGGGAACAAGAGCCTTGTCCTTCTCGACGGTCGGGTCTTCATAACGGCGGCCGATCAGGCGCTTTACCGCAAACAGGGTGTTAGTCGGATTGGTGACCGCCTGGCGCTTGGCCGGCTGGCCGACAAGGCGTTCGCCATCGTCGGAAAATGCCACCATGGACGGCGTGGTACGTGCGCCTTCCGCGTTTTCAATAACTTTCGTGTCCTTGCCATCCATCACTGCGACGCAGGAGTTGGTTGTGCCAAGGTCGATACCGATTACTTTTGCCATGCTCTTCTCTCCTTGAAGCGCGCTGTCTGAACCCCGTGAGGCATTCCTTTGACAGCACCTTGACTTGGATTTGCAGCCTTCGCTGCTGTTATGCGGCGTATATAAGGAGCGATTTTTGCGGCTGCAAGGCGCAAGAGCAGGGGAAAGGCAGCAAAAAAGCGCCGGAAACTCTTTCTTTGCAGATGCATAGCCATCAAGGCTTGCGTAAGCCGAAAAACGCGACTTTGACGCTATGCTGCGCAGTCGTCCGGCGCCGCAGGCACAAGGACTTCCGGGATGCCATTATAATGGTTTGAAGTGGGCGAAATGGCGGACAGGGTGGGATTCGAACCCACGGTACGCTTTCACGCACACACGCGTTCCAGGCGTGCGCCTTAAACCACTCGGCCACCTGTCCTTTTTCAAGTCTGCATGTCATGAAGAATGCAAATCACTGGAACGGCGCGATATATACCGATGAATTCGCAGGGATCAACACGAATCTGACAGTTTTTTGAATTGTCGGCAATTTCATGCCTTTCGATGCGATTGCAATCGCGTTTTCCGGCCTTTATCCATGCAGGAAATGTTTCAAAATGTGGCTGCCGTAAGCGGCAGACCGTGAGCGAGGTATCCCAATGAAAGCTTTTTTGCGGTTTTTGAGCTTTCTTTTCCTCGCCGCAGCGATTTTTCTGGGTGTGCTCGATTCGATCCGCTCTGTTTCCACGTCATCAGTCACCATCACCGGCATATTGTCAGTCTGGAACTATCTTCTTCCTGCTTCGCGAACCATGGTGGAAGCGTCTCTGGCTCACTATATTCACCCTGAAGCGTGGCGCTTCATAGAAAATGCCCTGTCGGCACTGCCTGCATTTGCCTTTTTCCTCGCTCTGTCCCTCCTCTGCTGGATGGCCGGTTACAGAAAATACAAGGCGACGAGACGTTTGTCGGTCTGACGGGGCTGGCGCCCGCGGATGTGAACCGTGAGAAGCGGCGGAACTGGCCGCATGGAGGACCGAATGTTCCTGTTCGATACGCTTTCTAAAAAAACGACGATGCCGACCGAAGAGACGGCGTTGCCTGGCCGTGAAGAGGCTCTCGTTGTGCCGGAACTTCACTTCGTCAACGGCAGACCTCTGAAGGGGCCTTATCCGGATGGCTTCGAGACCATCTATCTCGGCATGGGTTGCTTCTGGGGCGCGGAGCGGTTGTTCTGGAAGACGCCCGGCGTTTGGGTGACGGCGGTCGGTTATGCCGGCGGCTTTACCCGCAATCCGACCTATCAGGAAACGACGACGGGTCAGACGGGCCATGCCGAGGTTGTCAAGGTTGTCTACGATCCGGCGACGATCTCGCTCGGGGCGCTCTTGAAGATATTTTTCGAGGAGCACGATCCCACTCAAGGCATGCGGCAGGGCAACGACGTCGGCACGACCTATCGTTCCGCCATTTATGCGACAACGGAAGGGCAGCTGCAGCAGGCGCAGAAAGCTCGAGACGCATTTCAGCAGGCTCTGGAAGAGGCTGGCCATGCCGGCGCCATCACCACCGAGATCGGGCCGCTTGAAACGTTTTATTATGCTGAGGACTATCACCAGCAATATCTTGCCAAGAACCCGGGCGGCTATTGCGGCCTCAGGGGAACCGGCGTAAGCTGTAATATCGACTAGTTTTTTTGCAGTTCTGCCCGGTGGAAAGACTAAAAAATCGTCAGATCAAAGTTTTTCCACCGGGTCAAAAAAACCGGATGAATTTTTCATTGAGCCATGCAAGGATATGAGGCAAGCACAGCCGGTATAACGGCTGGCGGTTCCGCAGACATTCCCGGGAAACGGGATTGCGGGAGGACCCTTAAAATATCAATTGCAACAACAGGGCTGCACAATGAAAAAATCCCTTCTGACGCTTTTTGCGCTTGCCGCAATGTCGGCTTCCGCGCTCGCCGCGGATATCAAGCCTGCGCTGGTCTATGGCACGGGCGGCAAGTTCGACAAGTCGTTCAACGAGGCCGCTGCGGCCGGCGCTGAAAAGTTCAAGGCGGAAACGGGCATCGAATTCCGCGACTTCGAACCGACCAGCGACACGCAGGGCGAACAGGCCATCCGCAACTTCGCCAGCAAGGGTTTCAACCCTGTCGTCGCCGTATCCTTCGCCTGGACGTCGGCCATGGAAAAGGTTGCCGCCGAGTTCCCCGACACCAAGTTCGTCATCGTCGATTCCGTCGTTGAACTGCCGAACGTCCGCTCGGTCGTCTACAAGGAGCACGAAGGTTCTTACCTCGTCGGTCTGCTGGCCGGCATGGCTTCCAAGACCGGCAAGGTCGGGTTTATCGGCGGCATGGACATTCCGCTGATCCGCAAGTTCGCCTGTGGTTACGCTCAAGGCGCCAAGGCTGCCAACGACAAGATCGAAGTCTTCCAGAACATGACCGGCACCACCGGCGCTGCCTGGAACGACCCTGTGCGCGGCGGCGAGCTTACCAAAAACCAGATCGATCAGGGCGCGGACGTGATTTACGCGGCAGCCGGTGCGACCGGTATCGGCGTGCTCCAGACTGCCGCCGACAACAAGAAATTCTCGATCGGCGTCGATTCCAATCAGAACCACCTGCATCCCGGTTCGGTTCTGACCTCGATGGTCAAGCGCGTCGATCTGGCCGTTTACAACGCCTATAAGGACGCCAAGGATGACAAGTTCACGCCTGGCATCGTCGCTCTCGGCGTCAAGGAAGACGGCGTTGCCTACGCGCTCGATGATAACAACAAGGCGCTCATCACGCCTGAAATGACTGCTGCCGTGGACAAGGCCAAAGCCGACATCATCTCCGGCGCCGTCAAGGTCCATGATTACATGGCGGACAATTCCTGCCCGAAATGATATGATATGTGGCTGGGGCGCGTGATGTTTTTCATCTTGCGCCCTTTTCATATCCAGCCTTCGGAGAGGTTTCGGTTTGAATATGGACCCTGCAATCGAACTCGTGGGCATCGACAAGAAATTCGGTGCCGTACACGCCAACAAGAACATCAATCTGACAATTGCCAGGGGTACGATCCACGGCATCATCGGGGAAAACGGTGCCGGAAAGTCGACTTTGATGTCGATCCTCTACGGTTTTTACCAGGCGGATGCCGGTGAAATCCGGGTGAACGGCACGCCGGTTTCGATCCGCGACAGTCAGGCCGCCATCAATGCCGGTATCGGCATGGTGCATCAGCACTTCATGCTGGTCGAAAATTTTACTGTGCTGGAAAATGTCATGCTGGGCGCAGAAGGCGGTGCGCTGCTGGCCAACGGCCGGGCTGGTGCACGCAGGGAGCTGAAGCGCCTGGAAGACGATTATGGACTGGAAGTCGATCCCGATGCGGTGATCGAGGAATTGCCAGTCGGCCTCCAGCAGCGCGTCGAAATTCTGAAAGCCATGTATCGTGGCGCGGAAATCCTGATCCTTGACGAGCCGACCGGCGTTCTGACGCCGGCAGAGGCCGATCACCTGTTCAAGATCCTCGGCGTGCTGCGTGATCAGGGCAAGACAGTCATTCTCATCACCCATAAGCTGCGCGAGATCATGGCGATCACGGACTCCGTCTCCGTCATGCGTCGTGGCGAGATGGTGGCGACCCGGAAAACCTCCGAGACGAGCGTCGAGGAGCTGGCCGAACTGATGGTCGGCAGACGGGTGCTGCTGCGGGTGGAGAAGGGCGAAACGACGCCGGGCGACGTTCTTCTGTCGATCCGCAATCTCACCGTCAAGGATAGCCGCGGCGTCACCATGGTCGATGACGTTTCGCTGGATGTCCGAGCAGGTGAAATCGTCGGTATAGCCGGTGTCGCAGGCAACGGCCAGTCGGAGCTGCTGGAAGCCATCGCTGGCATCCGAAAGCCCTATTCCGGCGAAATCTGGGTGGACGGAAAGAAGGTGGATCGCCCCGATCCCGCAATTTTACGCAGGCTTGGCCTCGCCCACATCCCGGAAGACCGCCATCACATGGGGCTGGTGCTGAAATTCGAGGAATATGAAAACTCCATCCTTGGTTATCATCACGACGAACGTTACGGCAAAGGGCCGTTCCTCAACCCCGAGGCCATTCGCAGGGATGCGGTCGAGAAGATCGAGAAATACGATATCCGCCCGCCAAACCCGCAGCTGAAGACCGCCAACTTTTCCGGCGGCAACCAGCAGAAGATCGTTGTCGCCCGTGAAATCGAGCGTGACCCCAAGATGTTGATAATCGGCCAGCCGACACGCGGCGTGGATATCGGCGCGATCGAATTCATTCATCGCCGCATCATCGAAATGCGCGATGCTGGCAAGGCGATTTTGCTGGTTTCCGTCGAACTCGATGAAATCCGGTCGCTGTCGGACAGGATCATGGTCATGTTCGCAGGCCGGGTCGTCGGAGAAAAAACGGCGGAAGCCGAAGAACAGACGCTGGGCCTGATGATGGCCGGCATCGCCGCATGAGGCATGAATGAGCACCGCTTCCGTACCGCTGCCAAACTGGATTACTTACGGCCTCCTGCCGTTTCTCAATGTCGTTACCGCCTTTCTGATTTCCGGCCTCGTTGTCTGGTCCATCGGTGAAAACCCGCTTGCGGCGCTGCGCCTGCTGATCGAAGGGGCGCTCGGCCGTGGTGATGCCATCGGCTTCACGCTGTTTTATACGACGAGTTTCATCTTCACCGGCCTCTCCGTCGCCGTCGCCTTCCATGCCGGGCTCTTCAATATCGGCTCCGAAGGTCAGGCCTATGTCGGTGGCCTTGGCGCGGCGCTGGTGGCGCTGGCGCTCGATCGTTATGTGCCATGGTACGTGACGATGCCCTTCGCCGTCATCGGCGCTGCTGTTTTTGGCGCCGCCTGGGCCTTCATTCCGGCCTGGCTGCAGGCAAAACGCGGCAGTCACGTGGTCATCACCACCATCATGTTCAACTTCATTGCTGCGGCCTTGATGGTTTACCTGCTGGTGAACGTGCTGATCGTGCCCGGCAAGATGGCGCCGGAAACCCGCACTTTTCTGCCGGGCGGCCAATTGCCGAAACTCGACTGGCTGATGGCCCTCTTCGGCCTGAAGCTTGGTCCGGCGCCGTTTAACGTCTCCTTCCTGATAGCGTTGGTGATGTGTTTTCTGGTGTGGGTGCTCATCTGGCGCACCAAGCTCGGTTATGAAATGCGCACGCTCGGCATCAGCCCCTCCGCCGCCATTTATGCCGGTATTCCCTATGCACGCACCGTCATCATCGCCATGCTCATCTCTGGCGGTCTGGCGGGCATGATGGCGCTGAACCCGGTTATGGGCGCGTCGGCCCGTCTGCAGGTGGAATTCGTCGCCGGTGCGGGCTTCGTCGGCATCGCCGTGTCGCTGATGGGCCGAAGCCATCCGCTCGGCATCATCTTTGCGGCATTGCTGTTCGGCATTCTCTATCAGGGCGGCGCAGACCTTTCCTTCGAGATGCCCAACATTACCCGCGAGATGATCGTGGTCATTCAGGGTCTTGTGATCCTTTTCGCCGGCGCGCTGGAATATATGTACCGGCCTGCAATCGTCCGCATTTACCAGCGTCTGGCAAAGGGGTGAGCTGACATGGATTTCTTCGATATGCTGGTCAGTATTCTGGGCTCGACCGTTCGTCTCACCATTCCGCTTCTCTTTACCGCACTGGCCGGGCTCTTTTCCGAGCGGGCCGGCGTGTTCGATATCGGCCTTGAGGGCAAGATGCTGGCAGCGGCCTTCGCTTCCGCCTGCGTTGCCTATATCACGGCGAACCCCTGGGCTGGCCTCTTGGCCGGTATTGCCGTCTCGATCCTGTTCTCGCTGATCCACGGCTTTGCTGTCATCACCAATCGCGGCAACCAGATCGTGTCGGGCGTGGCGTTGAACTTCATTGCCGCCGGCCTGACCGTGGTACTGGGACAGGCCTGGTTCGGCCAGGGCGGACGCACACCGCAGCTTCCGGGCGAGGGGCGTTTTGCCCCGATCATACTGCCCGGCGCTGATGCCATGCGCGAGGTTCCCTTCATCGGCCCGCTCTATGCAAACGTCATTTCCGGCAACAACATCCTCACCTATCTTGCCTTCCTGGCGGTGCCGCTGTCCTGGTGGGTGCTTTACCGAACGCGTTTCGGCCTGCGCCTGCGCGCGGTCGGTGAAAATCCGGGCGCTGTCGATACGGCTGGTATTTCGGTGACGTGGATGCGCTTCCGCGCTGTCATTGTCGCCGGTTTTCTCTGCGGTTTTTCGGGCGCCTATCTTGCTGTGGCTCAATCCGCTGCCTTCATCGCCAACATGTCGGCGGGCAAGGGCTACATCGCGCTCGCGGCGTTGATCTTTGCGAAATGGAAGCCGGTGCCGGTTATGTTCGCCTGCCTTCTGTTCGGTTTTCTGGATGCTGTCGCGAACTTCATGCAGGGTAAATCCGTGCCTGGCATCGGCGAAGTGCCGGTGCAGATATTCCAGGCCATGCCCTATATTCTGACCTGCATCCTGCTTGCGGGTTTCATCGGCGTTGCCAAGCCCCCGAAGGCCGGTGGCGTTGCTTATGCGAAGGAGCGTTAACCCCATGTCCTCCGACCCGAAATCCGATCCGCAGGCCCATGCCCTGTTTGAGGCGGCAGTAGAGGCCATGGCCTTCGCCCATGCCCCCTATTCAAAATTTCCGGTCGGTGCGGCAATCCGCGCCGAAGACGGCAAGATCTACAAGGGCGCCAATATCGAGAACATCTCCTTCCCGCAGGGCTGGTGCGCAGAACCATCAGCCATCAGCGCCATGATCATGGGCGGGGCGAAAAAGATCAATGAAGTCGCCGTTATCGCCGAGAAGCTGCCGCTCTGCTCTCCTTGTGGCGGCTGCCGCCAGAAGATCGCCGAGTTCGCCACGCCGGAGACAAAGATCTATCTTTGTGACGAAACCGGCGTCCAGAAGGTCATGACCATGGAAGAGCTGCTACCCTCCGTCTTCAAGACCGAGCTGCCCTGATGACCGACGGTTTGATCGACATTCTGGTGGACCGCCTGAACGGCCTCATGCCGCGCGTCGCCATCGTGCTTGGCTCCGGTCTGGGATCGCTGGTGGAAGAGGTGAGCGAGCCGATCCGTATTCCTTGCGCCGAGCTGCCCGGCTTTCCCGCTGGCGGCGTTTCCGGCCATGCGGGCGAACTGGTGGCTGGTTATCTCGGCGGTGAGCCCGTCATGATGCTGTCGGGTCGGGTCCATTTCTACGAAAAGGGTGATCCCGCAGCGATGCGCCCGGTCATCGAAGCGCTCGCCGGCCTGGGCGTGCAGTCGCTCATCCTCACCAATTCGGCGGGCTCGGTCAGGCAGGATATGCCACCCGGCTCCGTCATGCAGATCACCGATCACATCAATTATTCCGGCATGAACCCGCTGATCGGTGAGGAAAGCGACCGCCGCTTCGTCGGCATGACGACGGCTTATGATCCTGATCTTATGCTTGCCATGCGCAATGCCGCCATCCGTGCGACGGTGCCATTGTTCGGCGGTGTCTATATGTGGTTCTCTGGCCCAAGCTTCGAAACACCGGCGGAAATCCGCATGGCGCGGCTGCTGGGGGCGGATGCCGTGGGCATGTCTACCGTGCCGGAAGTCATCCTTGCGCGCTTTTTCGGGATGCGCGTCGCTGCCGCATCGGTTATTACCAATTACGGTGCCGGCATGACCGGCGCGGAACTGAGCCATGAAGAAACCAAGGACATGGCTCCCGTGGGTGGCAAAAGGCTTGCCGCCATTCTGAAGGAAATGATCGCAGGAGGAGCGTGACCATGGAACTCCAGCGTCCGCGCGAAGCGGCTGCCCTCACTTTGTCCTTGCTGGACCTCACCAACCTCAAGGAAGACTGCACGCCACAGCAGATCGCCGCGCTCTGCCAGCGGGCGCATACGGAGTTTGGCAATACGGCCGCCATCTGCATCTGGCCGCGTTTCGTGGCGCAGGCGCGCGCCGCCTTCGGAAAGGATCACACGATCCGCATTGCAACGGTCGTCAATTTTCCGTCGGGTGATCTTGATGTCGCAACCGTGGTCGCGGAAACCGAGGTGGCGATCCGCGACGGTGCGGATGAAATCGATCTTGTCATTCCCTATCGCAAATTCATCGCGGGCGATGAAACCGCGGTTTCCGACATGGTGGCCGCCGTTCGCAAGGCCTGCGCTACACCCGTGCTGCTCAAGGTCATTCTCGAAACCGGCGAGCTGAAGGACAAGGCCCTGATCCGTCGGGCTTCCGAAATTGCCATTGCCGAAGGCGCCGATTTCATCAAGACCTCGACAGGCAAGGTTGCCGTCAACGCCACGCTGGAGGCGGCTGACATCATGTTGCAGGCGATCCGCGACAGCAAACAGAAGGTGGGCTTCAAGCCGGCCGGCGGGATCGGTACCGTGGGGGACGCGACACTTTACCTGCGGCTGGCGGAAACCATCATGGCGCCGAACTGGGCCATGCCTTCGACGTTCCGTTTCGGCGCTTCAGGTCTCCTTGACGACGTGCTGAACGTTCTGGCCGGCGGAGAGCCCGCCAGGACCGCCAGCGGGTATTGAGCTTGATCCCGCAGGAAACCATCCGACGCAAACGCGATGGCCTGGCGCTCTCGCCGCAGGAGATCGCCGCATTCATCGAAGCGCTGTCGAAAGACGGCATCTCGGAAGGGCAGGCGGCGGCTTTTGCCATGGCGGTGTTTTTCCGTGGAATGAATCGGGATGAGATGGTGGCATTGACACTTGCCATGCGTGACAGCGGTGATGTCCTGTCCTGGAGCGATATCGGCAGGCCGGTTGCCGACAAGCACTCGACCGGTGGCGTTGGAGACAATGTCTCTCTGATGCTCGCCCCGATCGTAGCCGCTTGTGGTCTCGCTGTGCCGATGATTTCCGGCCGGGGCCTTGGGCATACCGGCGGCACGCTGGACAAGCTGGAAGCGATTCCCGGTTACAATGTCATGCCGGACGAGGTTCTGTTTCGCCGGGCGGTGAAGACGGTCGGCTGTGCCATCATCGGTCAGACGGGTGACCTCGCCCCCGCTGACAGACGCCTCTATGCCATTCGCGATGTGACCGCGACGGTCGATTCCATACCGCTGATTACGGCTTCTATCCTGTCGAAGAAGCTGGCGGCCGGGCTGCAGACGCTTGTGCTTGATGTCAAGGTCGGCAACGGCGCCTTCATGCAAAGCATTGACGATGCACGAACGCTCGCCCGCGCGCTGGTCGATGTGGCTGTTGGCGCAGGTTTGCCGACAACGGCGCTGATAACAGATATGAACCAGCCGCTTGGCGATGCCGCCGGCAATGCCGTTGAAATCGTCAATTGTCTCGATTTTCTGGCTGGTCGCAAGGCTGGTAGCCGTCTGGAAAACGTGGTTCTGTCTTTCGCGGCGGAAATGCTCGTGCAGGCTCAAAAAACGGCCACACTAGAAGAAGGCGCAGCACTGGCGTCGGCCGCCCTCTCCTCCGGTCGGGCAATGGAAATTTTCGCGCGAATGATTTCGGCATTGGGCGGGCCAACGGATTTCGTTGAAAATCCTTTCCTTTATCTGCCGTCCGCGCCAGTCACTCTTCCGGTCCAGGCCGTGAGCAGCGGCTGGCTGACATCCTGCGCAACGCGCGAACTCGGCATCGCCGTCGTCGGACTTGGCGGCGGCAGACGAAAACCCTCGGACAGGATCAATCCCGCCGTTGGTATTTCGAATATCCTGCCGCTTGGGATGAAGGTGGAAAAGGGAGAACCGATTGCCATTGTCCATGCAGCGTCCGGAGAAGACGCAGCCTACGCCATTAAAGCGATAACGGCCTGCTATGGAATCAGCGACGACGCGCCGGAAGTCGCTGCACCCGTTCTCGAGCGGATCACCTGACCAGCCGCATTTCGCCGCCAGAAACCTTGAACGACGATAATTGCTTCAGGAAGCTCATGCCGACCAGCATGTTGCTCAGTGCATTGTCCTTCAGCACCATGGCGTCGACATTCTGCACGCGGATCGTGCCTATCTCCACCCGGTCGAGCTTCACATAGGCGGCCATGGTCTGACCGTTGGCGGTTGAGATCGCGTATTTGAAATCCAGACTGTTGACGCCGTATCCGAGCCGACGTGCAATCGTCTCATTGATGGCAACCGTTGAAGCACCGGTGTCGATAAGTCCGTCGAATGATTTGCCGTTGATACGAAAGGTGGCGTTGAAGTGGCCGCGGGCGTCAGCTTTCAGATTGACTCCGCCCAACGAAACAGGCTGGGGTTTGGCTGCTTCGGCCACAATTTCGGTTTTTGCTACGCTGCTTTCCGGGCGCGGCTGAAATTTGTCCATCAGAACGGGTATTTGCGTGGCGCCGATGGAAAGGCCAACAAGCAGAAAAATCGCGCGCGCCAGCAAGTCTTCACTCCTCCGAGGGCCGGTTACCCCTGGCAAGAATAGACGCAAAACATGCCGAAATCTTAAAAGAAAAAGCCATCCGCCGCTGATCGGGCGGCGAATGGCGTAAAAGGTTAAGCGATGATGAATGGTTACTTGGTGCCGTACATGCGGTCGCCGGCATCACCGAGGCCGGGGACAATGTAACCCTTCTCGTTCAAATGCCTGTCGATCGCGGCGGTGTAGATCGGCACATCGGGATGTGCCTCACGGAAATTCTTGATGCCTTCGGGGGCTGCCAAAAGACACAGGAAGCGGATGTTCTTCGCACCACGCTCCTTCAGCTTTTCCACGGCGGCGATGGAGGAGTTGCCGGTCGCCAGCATGGGGTCGACAACGATGACCAGACGGGCATCGAGGCTTTCCGGAGCTTTGAAATAATATTCGACGGCCTCGAGCGTATCGTGGTCGCGATAGACGCCGACATGGGCAACGCGCGCCGAAGGCACCAGTTCGAGCATGCCTTCCAGAAGGCCGTTGCCTGCGCGCAGGATGGAGGCGAAAACCAGCTTCTTGCCTTCCAGCACTGGTGCCTGAATGGTCTCGAGCGGCGTATCGATGGTTTCCATCGTCATTTCAAGATCGCGCGTCACTTCATAGCAGAGCAGCGTCGAAATCTCCCTGAGCAGGCGGCGGAAGCCGGCTGTGGAGGTTTCCTTCTTGCGCATGATGGTGAGTTTGTGCCGCACCAGCGGATGTTCGATGACTGTGACGCCGTCCATGAAACTGGCCTTCCTTTTTTCTTGTGCCCCTGTAATTGACCGAAAGTCGGCTTTTCGCAAGCCTTCTTCGTGGTTTTACCCTGCCAACAGCTGCATCAGGCGCCGTCGAGTTTTTTAAGCAGCCTTCCGCGCGTTGCCTCGTCAACGAAGGCACATTCCAGTGCGGTGCGGGTCATGCTGTTTATCTCGCCATCGCTGAAGCCGAACTCGTCGGCGGCCAGCGCATATTCCCGTGCAAGTGATGTAAAGAAGAATGGCGGGTCGTCGGAGTTGATGCAGACCCGCACTCCCGCGTCGCTGAGGGCTCTCAGCGGATGGCTGGCGAAGTCGGGATAGACCTTGAGCGCAATATTGGAGCCGGGGCAGACTTCAAGGACTGTTCCGGTTTCGGCGAGCCGTGCAACGAGACCGGCATTCTCGATTGCCCGCACGCCATGCCCGATGCGGGATGGTTTGACGAGATCGAGTGCATCGGCCACGCTTTCCGGCCCGCAAACCTCGCCGGCATGAATGGTCAATCCAAGGCCGGCATCGCGTGCGATATCGAAGGCGCGCGCATAATCGGCGACGCGGCCCATACGCTCCTCGCCAGCCATGTTGAACCCCGTCACCAGCGGATGTTGGGTGCGCGCCGCATATTCGGCCGCGGCGATCACCCGCTCCGGACCGAAGTGCCGCTCGCCTGTGACGATGATGCGGGTTTCGATACCCGTCTTGTCCCTTGCAATCCGGATGCCTTCGGCAATGCCGGCCAGATAAGCGTCGGCGCCAAGCCCGATGCGGTCGCCATGGTCGGGCGAAATGATCAGTTCGCTATAGATCGTATTGGCTTCTGCGAGTTCGGTCAGATAGGCTTCGGTGAGAACGGCATAATCCTCATCCGTCTTGAACACTTGCGCCACCGCATCATAACAACGGATGAATTCAGCGAAATCCGACCATACATATTGGCCGTCCCGCAGAAAGCTGCTGGTGTCGATTCCGTATTTTTCAGCCTGTTTCGCGACCAGGGCGGGCGGGGCCGCACCTTCGATGTGGCAGTGAATTTCCGCCTTCAGCAAATGCGATGTCAAATGAAGCTCCTGCCGTGAGAACCGGCCTCGATACCTAGATGGTGGGCGATGCTTTCGCCGATATCGGCGTAGCTTGAACGAATGCCGACATCGCGCGAGCGGATGCCCGGGCCGAATGCCATGATCGGTACCCTTTCCCGTGTGTGGTCCGTGCCCCGCCATGTGGGGTCGCAGCCGTGATCGGCGGTCAGAAGAGCGATATCGCCAGGCGCCATCTTGCGGTGGATTTCGGGGATTCGCGCATCGAAAGCCTCAAGGGCGGCGGCGTAACCGGCAACGTCGCGCCGATGGCCATAAAGCATGTCGAAATCGACGAAATTGGTAAAGACGAGATCGCCGTTTTCTGCCTCGTCGATAGCCTGCAGCGTCGCATCCATCAGGGCGGCGTTGCCGTTTGCCTTGATGACGCGTGAAACGCCTTGGTGGGCATAGATATCGCCGATCTTGCCGATGGCGTGCACTTTTCGGCCGGCCTCCACAAGCCGGTCGAGCAGAGTAGGCTCCGGTGGCAGCACGGAAAAATCACGGCGGTTGCCGGTGCGTTCGAAGGTCGCGACCGTTTCGCCGATGAAGGGACGCGCGATGACGCGGCCTATGTTCAGCGGATCGAGCAGCTTGCGTACCGTCTCGCAGAGCGCGATGAGCCGCCCCAGGCCAAAATGCGTTTCGTGCGCGGCAATCTGGAACACGGAATCCGAAGATGTGTAACAGATCGGCTTGCCGCTCCGGATATGTTCTTCGCCGAATCGCGCGATGATCTCGGTGCCGGAAGCATGGCAATTGCCGAGAATGCCCGGAAGATCCGCCTCCTCGCAGATCGCTTTCACCAGTTCCGGCGAAAACGCATCGCCCTCCGTCGGAAAATATCCCCAGTCGAACGTCACCGGCGTTCCCGCGATCTCCCAGTGACCGGACGGAGTGTCCTTGCCCTTCGAAACTTCGCTGGCGCAGCCATGCAGGCCAAAAATGCGTTCCGGCGCCTCCATGCCGGCGGGAATGTCACCACTTGCCTGCCTTGCGATCTCCAGCAGGCCGAGCGAACACATGTTCGGCAGCTTCAGCGGTCCGGACCGTAGTCCCGTTCTGTCAGCTGCACCGGCAGCGCAGAATTCCGCGATGTGACCGAGCGTATTCGCTCCAAGATCGCCATAGTGCTCCGCATCGGGCGCACCGCCGACGCCGAAGGAATCCAGAACGAGAAGAAATGCTCTTGCCATAACTCACCGAAACGAAGCTGCGCCGACGGGCATGTCAGGCCGAACTGTCGTTATAGATCAGCAAAACGTGAAGAAGGAAGGGGTTTTGTGAACCATTCGGTAAAACCGGCCGCTCAATCCTTGCCCTGCTTTGACCTCGGGGCGTTCAGATTGCGCAGCACATACCAGCCCGCCGCGACGACCATGGCCGCGAGAATGTACCAGGTAATGGCGTAGGAGAGATGGTTGTTGGGGAAGGTAAGCATGGTCTTGCCGCCGACCGGCAGACCGCCGGGATTGGGTGCCGCATCGGCATCGACATAAAACGGCGCGACGCCCGAAAGGCCGGAGGCCTGCGATATCTGCGGAATATTGCGGGAGTACCAGCGTCCATTTGTGGGGTCATTGGTGCGGAGGAAAAGCCCGCCTGTCTCGGGGGCACGCATCAGCCCGATGACCTCCGCGCGGCCTGTCGGCTGACCTTCCTGTCGCGATGACGGGTCTCGCCTGTCGGACGGGACAAAGCCGCGATTGACGATGATGCTCGTGCCATCATCTCGTCTCAGCGGTGTCATGATCCAGTAACCCGGGCCGAGATCGGTAACGGTATAGACCTGGACCTCTTTGTCGTTGAGGAAAGTGCCCGAAAGTCTCACACGGCGATATTCGTACTCCGCTGGCTCGCCGAGCGCCGGCCACTGCCCGGCGGCGGGCGCATCGGTGGGCTCCGCGTGCGCACGGGCCTCGACACGCTCAATCAGGTCGAGCTTCCAGGAAAGTCTTTTGACCTGCCAGGTTCCAAGAGCCAGCAGCAGCCCTGTCAGGGCGACGGTCAGAAACAGAACGACGATGGCTGCGGGGCGAATGCCGCGCTTGGGGGGCGTTGTTTTGGTCATGTCACGGTCCTTGAGAAGCATGTCTGGCGGAGGTGTCGTCCACCTGACCGGGCCTCATCGCCCCGAATGCGCTTCTTCCAGCAGATAACCCCATAAATCGCGCCACGATTCATGGGGTTATGTGTTGGCGCGGAAGGCGGCCTGCCGGGCTTCCGGCAGGCCGCAATTTCTGGTTAAGGCAGGTTTTTCACATCTTCGATGTGCAGCGGCATCATGTTCTTGTTCATGTTGTACATGACCCACAGCGAACCGGAGAGCGTGATCAGCAGCACCACGACGGTGAAGATCAGCGCCATGAAGGTCCAGCCGCCTTCCGACTTGGTGTCCATGTGCAGGAAATAAATCATGTGCACGAAGATCTGGATGACGCCGAGGCCCATGATGGCGATGACGAGCAGCGTCTTGTTTTCAAGGACGTCGCCCATGACCAGCCAGAAGGGGATCGCCGTCAGAATGACCGAAAGGATGAAGCCGATCATGTAGCTTTTGAACGTGCCGTGGCTCGCGCCATCATGGTGATGATGGTCGTCGCCATGCGCGTCGTGATGTGCGTGTGCTTCGGAACTCATCAAAGAACTCCCATGAGGTAAACGAAGGAGAAGACGCCGATCCAGATGACGTCGAGGAAGTGCCAGAACATCGACAGGCACATCAGGCGACGCTTGTTCGCCGCGATCAGGCCGTGCTTGGCGATCTGCACCATCAGCGTGACGAGCCAGATGATGCCGAAGGTGACGTGCAAACCGTGCGTGCCGACGAGCGCGAAGAACGACGACAGGAAAGCCGAACGGTGCGGACCGGCTCCTTCTTCGATCAGGTGATGGAACTCGTAAAGTTCGACGGCAAGGAAGGCGAGGCCGAAGAGACCGGTGATTCCGAGCCAGACCAGGGTCGTCTTTACCTTCTGCTTTTCCATTTCCAGCATGGCGAAGCCATAGGTGATGGAGGAGAAAAGCAGGAAGCCGGTGTTGATGGCGACGAGCTTGAGATCGAACAGATCTGCGCCCGAAGGTCCGGCCGCATAGCTGCGGCCGAGGACGGCGTAGGTGGCGAAGAGCACGGCGAAAATCAGGCAGTCGCTCATCAGGTAGAGCCAGAAGCCGATCGAAGTGCCGTTCTCCGGATGATGGTCTTCCTTCAGGTAAAAGACCGGTGGTTCAGCGCCGTCGACGCTTTGTGCAGGTGTATGAGCCATGTTTCGTTACGCCTGTTTCGCGAGCAGCTTGGTACGCTCCGCCTCAACCGTGGAGACGTCGGAGGCTGGAATGTAGTATTCGCGATTGTAGTTGAAGGTATGGGCGATCGAGACCGCGACGATGCCGATGAACGACAGAACGGCCAGCCACCAGATGTGCCACACCAGGGCAAAGCCCAGCACCACGCTGATGGCGCTGATGATGACGCCCGAGCCGGTATTCTTCGGCATGTGGATTGGGATGAAGCCTTCCAGCGGGCGGCTGTAACCGCGCTTCTTCATGTCCGTCCAGGCGTCAACATCATGAATGACGGGTGTGAAGGCGAAATTATACTGCGGCGGCGGAGAAGACGTCGACCATTCCAGCGTGCGGCCATTATAGGGGTCGCCGGTGACGTCACGCAGCTTGTCGCGCTTCAGGAAGCTGACGATGAGCTGGATGACGAAGGAGGCGATGCCGAGCGCGATCAGGAAGGCGCCGAAGGCGGCAATCAGGAACCAGATCTGAAGAGAGTTGTCTTCGAACTGGCTGAGGCGGCGGGTAATGCCCATCAGGCCGAGAATATAGAGCGGCATGAAGGCAAAATAGAAGCCGGTGAACCAGAACCAGAAGGACAGCTTGCCCCAGAACGGATCGAGACGATAGCCGAAGGCCTTCGGGAACCAGTAGACGATGCCGGCGAGAACGCCGAACACCACGCCGCCGATGATCGTGTTGTGGAAGTGGGCGATCAGGAACAGCGAGTTATGCAGCACGAAGTCCGCTGGCGGTACGGCGAGAAGGACGCCGGTCATGCCGCCGATGACGAAGGTGATCATGAAGCCGATCGTCCACAGCATCGGCACGTCGAACTTGATGCGGCCCTTATACATGGTGAAGAGCCAGTTGAAGATCTTCGCACCCGTCGGAATCGAGATGATCATCGTCGTGATGCCGAAGAAGGCATTGACGTTTGCGCCCGAACCCATGGTGAAGAAGTGGTGCAGCCAGACGATATAGGACAGGATGGTGATGACGGCAGTGGCGTAGACCATCGACGCGTAACCGAAGAGGCGCTTGCCCGAGAAGGTGGCGACGATTTCGGAGAAGATACCGAAAGCCGGCAGTACCAGAATATAAACTTCCGGATGGCCCCAGATCCAGATGAGGTTGACATACATCATCGGATTGCCGCCGAGGTCGTTGGTGAAGAAATTCGTACCAGCGTAGCGGTCAAGGGTCAGAAGCGCGAGCGTTGCGGTCAGGATCGGGAAGGATGCCACGATCAGGATGTTCGAACACAGCGACGTCCAGACGAAGATCGGCATACGCATCATGGTCATGCCCGGCGCGCGCATCTTGATGATGGTCACGATCAGGTTGATGCCTGACAGCGTCGTTCCGACACCCGCGATCTGCAAACCCCATATATAATAGTCGACCCCCACTCCCGGGCTTCCGTCGATGCCGGAAAGCGGCGGATAGGCAAGCCAGCCCGTCTGCGCATATTCACCGATGAACAGCGAGATCATGGTGATGACGGCGCCAGCCGTGGTCATCCAGAAGGAGAAATTGTTGAGGAACGGGAATGAAACGTCGCGGGCGCCGATCTGCAGCGGCACGACGAAGTTCATGAGACCGGTGATCATCGGCATGGCCATGAAGAAGATCATGATGACGCCGTGGGCGGTGAATATCTGGTCGTAGTGATGCGGCGGAAGATATCCCTCCGATCCGCCGGAGGCGATGGCCTGCTGCACGCGCATCATGATGGCGTCGGCAAAACCGCGCAGAAGCATGATAAGCGCCAGAATGATGTACATGATACCGATCTTCTTGTGATCGATGCTCGTGAACCATTCATTCCAGAGGTAGCCCCACAGCCTGAAATAGGTGATGGCGCCGACGACGGCGATGCCGCCCAGAGCCACGGCCGCGAAGGTGGCGACAAGAATGGGCTCGTGAAGCGGGATTGACTCCCAGGTTAGCCGTCCGAACAGGAACGACGTTTGATCGGAGTTGACGACCATTTTAGCCTCTTGCGATTCAAAGACGTAAATTCGGCGCGGACAGGCCGCGCCGCAGAATGCCGGGACGTATCGTCAGCCAGCGACTTGTTTGGTTTCCGGCAGCGCCGCAGGTTCGAAAGTCTGGCCTTCGATAGCAGCCGGAGTGGATTGTGGACCGCTGGCGACGCCATAAGGCGCAAGCGGGGTGCAGACGACGGAGTTAAGCGCCTTGGCGATGTCGATGCCTTCCTTGCCGCCGCCGCCATTGGCGTCGATGTGCATCATGTCGCGCATGCAGAGCTTGTTGGGCTCCACGCAACGGTTGAGGATGGCGCTGTAGAGTTCCGGATCGACCGAAGCGAAATATTGCACCGGCTCGCGCTCCGAAGGCTTGGCGAATTCGAGATATTCCTGGCGCCCGAAGCCCTTGCCGCCTTCCTTTGCCTTGGCCACCCACTGGTCGAAGCCCTGCTGGCTGAGGCCGTGGAATTTGAAGCGCATATGCGAGAAGCCGGGGCCGGAGAAGTTGGCCGAGAAGCCGTCATAGACGCCTTCCTTGTTGATCACTGCATGCAGCTTGGTCTGCATGCCGCCCATGGCATAAATCTGGCCGGCCAGTGCTGGAACGAAGAAGGAGTTCATCGCCGTCGTGCCGGTGATCTTGAAATTGATCGGGACATCGACCGGAGCGGCGAATTCATTGACGCTGCCAATGCCGAGTTCAGGGTAGAAGAACAGCCACTTCCAGTCCATGGCCACAACTTCGACGGTGATCGGCTTGATATCGGCGGTGACCTGACGGTTCTCGTCGATGCGTTCCAGCGGCCGATAAGGGTCGAGTCGGTGGGTGGAAATCCAAGTCACGGTACCGAGCATCAGAATGATCGCGACGGGTGCCGACCAGATCACCATCTCAAGGCGCGTGGAATGGTGCCACTCGGGATCGTAATCCTCGGCCTTGGCCGACTCGCGGTACTTCCATGCAAAGAACAGCGTCAGGGCAATGACGGGAACGATGATCAGCAGCATCAAGACCGTGGACGTGATGATAAGATCGCGCTGCTGGATGGCGACGTCGCCCGAGGGATTCATGACAACAAGGTTACAGCCGCTGAGCAGCAGCATTGCCGGAATTGCCAGGAGGGCGGATGGGAGTTTTTTGATCATGCGCACGTTCTTTGAACTCGTACAGTTTGGATTATGCCGCGAATAATTGCCGAACATCATTTTTCAAATGAGGTATATTGTCGCGGTGCAGCGAAATCTTTGCGATGCACCATGTGGCGGTCAAAGCTGCGTTTACAGGCGGAGCGCGTGCATTATCGCATAGGAAGCCCGTGGGGCAAGCCTTTCTTCTCAAACTTCAATTGACGTTACGTAGGGTGCGTGTGACAATCCGTCGCATCGTAACGCAACGGAAGAGGAGCCTGCGCGTTACATGAAATGGTTCGTCCATGACGCAGGAGGAATATTATGAGTTATACGAATGCTGCTCCATCTTTTGGGCAGGCGCCAGAGGCGAACGGACACGGTGCCGGCCCCGTAAAGGTCGATCCGGATCGCATTACGATTGCAGTCATTCTTGCGAGAATGACGGAGTTTTTTGATTTTTTCATTTACGCCATTGCCTCCGCGCTCGTTTTTCCGCATGTCTTCTTCTCTTATGTGGATCCGCTGACGGCCACGCTTTATTCCTTCGCTGTCTTCTCTCTCGCTTTTATCGCAAGGCCGATCGGTTCTCTGATCTTCCTCCAGATCGACCGCAGGTTCGGCCGCGCCGTCAAGCTGATGGCCGCGCTCTTCACGCTCTGCGGTTCCACCATGGCGATCAGCTTCCTTCCATCCTATGCCGAGGCTGGCATGCTGGCTCCCTGCCTGCTGGCGGTTTTCCGTATCGGCCAGGGCCTTGGCCTCGGCGGCGCCTGGGATGGCCTTGTCTCGCTGCTCGCCATGAACGCTCCGCCGAGGCAGCGCGGCTGGTACGCCATGATGCCGCAAATCGGGGCGGCCATGGGTTTTGGCCTCGCCAGCGCCTTCTTCATCGTTTTCGTCACGCAGCTTTCCAGTGCAGAGTTTTTGGCCTGGGGTTGGCGTTTCCCCTTCTTCGTGGCGCTGGCGCTGAACGTGCTTGCGCTCTTTGCCCGCCTTCGCATGATCGTGACGCCGGAATTCCAGGCCATGCTGGAACAGCATGAACTGGAGCCGCGTCCCATGTTCAGAATGCTGCGGTCGCAGTTCCCGGTGGTTGTCACCGGCGCTTTCGTGCCGCTGGCGAGCTTTGCGCTCTTCCATCTCGTCACCGTCTTCCCGCTGAGCTGGGTTTCTCTCAACACCAGCCAGCGCGTGTCGGACTTCCTCTTCGTACAGTTCGTCAGCGCCATCATTGCCGGCGGCATGATTGTCGTTTCGGGCATTCTGGCGGATCGCATAGGGCGGCGGAAACTTCTCGCCATCGCGGCGGTCCTGATTGGTCTCTTCAGCCTTGTGGCCCCCGTTCTCCTCAGTTCCGGTGATATCGGCCGTTATCTTTTCGTGCTGATCGGCTTCTCGCTGCTGGGCCTGTCCTTCGGTCAGGCGGGTGGCGCGCTCGCCTCCCGCTTCAGCCGCGAGTACCGCTACACCGGCGCATCTTTGACCTCGGACATTTCCTGGCTGATCGGTGCCGGCTTCGCGCCGCTCGTGGCGCTCGGATTTTCGTCCAAATTCGGCCTTTTCGCGGTCGGCATCTACCTCATGTCGGGAGCCCTGTGTACCCTTATTGCCCTCTGGTTTAGCCGAACGCTCGAAATGCCGTCTGAGTGATCTGGGCAATTTAAAAAACTCCTGAAGCAGTCACGCCGCGGAATCCTGTCGGATTTCGCGGCGTTTTTGTTTTTTTATTGCGCCGGATCGATTTTAATCTTGACTTTCCTAATCATGAAATATTACGTAAGCAATACTGACATAATTCGGCGTATTTTTGCGCTTGAAAATCGACCATCAGGGAACGCGATGCGAACGAACACGATCATTATTTGCGAAAATGCGGCGACTGCCGCCCAGCCGTTTGACGGCCGCAAAACGACCGTTCGCGCCATCAAACGCCGATAAGCAGAAGAAGAGGAGCAGCCAGGTCGCCTGCGGCTCCGCCCGCAGAGCGCCGGCTGACGCGCCGGATTCGGGAAAAAGGCGATGCCGCGCGAATTGCGCAATGAGAGGAGACAGCCTTGAGCGTGACGGAGCAAAAATTCGGCCTTTACGATGCCGCTTTTGAAAAAAGCAGCTGTGGCGTTGGTTTCATCACCCGCAAGGACGGCGTGCAGACTCACGATGTGTTGAAGCGCGGCTACGAGGCGCTCTGCGCCGTCCCGCATCGCGGTGGCATGTCGGCGGAAGGTGTCGGCGATGGTGCCGGGGTGTCGCTGGATTTGTCGCTCTCCTTCTTTCGGAAATTGACTGGCGAACACGGTTTGCAGGCCGGCCGTTTCGGCGTCGGCAATTTTTTCCTGCCGCAAAACTCCGCGTTCCACGATGAGGCGGTTGGCATTATCGGCAGCGCGCTGCAGGAGCAGGGATTTTCGGTCCTCACCGTCCGTGATGTACCGGTAAATGACGCGGCCATCCGTGCTGCCGCCATCCCTTACCAGTTGCCGATCCGCCAATGGGTTTTCTCTGCTCCGGCCGAATGCGCAACTCTGGCGGAATTCGACTGGCGTATCCACAAGTCACTGATTGCCATTGAGGCGCTTGCTTATACCGTGCCTGATCTCGCCGGCTTTTATCCGCTCTCGCTCAGCGCCCGCACGCAGGTCCTGAAGGGCCGCCTGAACTCCCATGAGGTGATGCCCTATTTCTGCGACCTGACGGATCCGCGCCATGAAGTGCATACGATGTATTTCCACACGCGGTTCTCCACCAATACCGATCCGCACCCATCCATGGCGCAGCCATTCCGCCTGATGGCGCATAATGGCGAACTCAACACCGACAAGAAGAACCGCCTGTCGGAAGCGGCAGTCGCCCTGGCGAAGAATGCCAGCATCGTCAGGCCGAAAGGCCAGTCCGATAGCTGCCGTCTGGACCAGACCTTGCAGGCGCGGGTTATGGAGGACGGTCTTGACCTCGTTACCGCTGTGGTCTCGATGATGCCGCCAGCCTGGGAAAACGACGACACCCTGTCGCCGGACGTGAGGGCGATGCTGGAATATTTCTCTCTCTATGAGGAGAAAAATGATGGTCCGGCCGCGCTGATCTTCGGCGACGGCACTATTGTCGGCGCGCGCCTCGATCGGCTTGGCCTGCGCCCGCTGCGCACCGTCGAGACGGACGAATATCTCTGTGTCATGTCGGAGGCCGGGCAGATCGCCTTTCCGGCGGAGAGCGTTATCCGGCGCGGCCGCATCGAGGCGGGCGGCATGCTTTATTACGACCACGCCGTGCGCCGCGCCTTTTCCACCGTCGAGGCGCTGGAGCTTCTCGCCGCGCGCCGCGACTATTCATCCCTGCTGCGCGAAGCCCGTGTCATGCTGGAGGATCTGCCGGAAGTGCCAGCGGAAAAGCAGGGCTCACCGCTGCGTTATAATGGTGATCTCGAACGTCACCAGCGTTACGTCGCCTATTCGCACAATCAGGAAAGTTTCAAATTCCTGATGGACCCGATGCTGGCTTCCGGCTCCGAAAAAATTTCGGCGATGGGATACGGCAATGCCATCAACGCGCTTTCCGATCAGGAAGGTGGGGTCGCCAAGTATTTTTCGCAGCGTTTCGCGCAGGTCACCAATCCGCCGCTAGACAGTATTCGCGAAGCTGATGGCATGACGCTACGGGTGGCCCTGGGTGCCAAGCCGAACAGCGGCGCTAAGAAGGCCCGCCAGATCGTCGTGCGCTCGCCAATCCTTAGCCACCTGGACATGCTGCGCATCCGCGAGCAGACCGAGACGCCGGTGTGTCGTTTCGAAATGCTCTATGCGCCTGTCTTCGATACAGGGGAGGCCAATGAAGCGGCATTGAGAGAGGCGATAGACGGACTGTGCGCCGCGATCGCCGCTTTTGCCGCTGGCGAAGGTGGCATTGCCGTGATCACTGACCGGCATGTTTCCGCGCGTCGTGCCGCTTTGCCAATGATCATGGTCGTTTCCGCCATCAATCAGCGGCTGATCGAGGAAGGCCTCAGGCTGCGTGTGTCGCTGATCGTCGAAAGTGGACAATTCTCCTCCTCCCATCACATTGCAGCCGGTCTCGGCTTTGGCGCTTCGGCGGTCTATCCGCTCGCCGTGCAGTTCCGCGCCGAGGAGAAATTCGGCAGCGAAGCCGACAAGGCCTTCAAGCGCTTCGCCAAGGCGGCGGAAAAGTCGCTGATGAAGACCATGGGCAAGGTGGGCCTGTGTACGGCGGAAAGCTATATCGGGGGCGAGTTCTTCGAGCCGAACTTCCTCGATACGGAAGATGACGTGCTGAAGCGTTATTTCCCGAATGTGAAAACGCCGGTCGGCGGCGTGAGCTTCGCCGTCATCGCCCAGGCCGTGGCGGACTGGCACCGCAAGGCGCTGTCTGTAAAGGGAGAAAGCGACATTCCGCTGCTCGGTCTTTTCAAGGAGCGTGCCGAAGGGGCCGGCCATTCCTATGGCACGACGGCCGTGCGCGGTTTCGTGGATATGACGGAGGAAAAGATCGGTTTCGACAAGGGGACCGAAAACGAAGAGGCGTTACGTCTCCTGCCGCTCAACCGCTTGGAAGATGCCTTCGGTCTCGACGACGCGGCCTATTATCACACCAGTTTTGACCGGTTGACCCCGGAGGCGATCGATGCCTTCGAGGTAACGACCGGCTACCGCGCATTTGCCCGTATGATGGCGGAAGAAAGAGCGCGTCGCCCCGCCGCCCTGCGCGATGTCCTGGAATTGCCAGCGGATGTGACGTTCGCCGGTTCGGCGGAAGAGTTTCGCCGTGAAATGGGTCGGTTTTCCCGCAAGGGCAATAACAGCTTCATGGTACGGGGCTTGCTCTGCGAAGGCGCAGAGGAAGGCGCCTTCCGGCTGCAATTGACCGGCCCGCACGGCCATGAGCTTGCCAGGCTAGCAGCACTTGGCCAATCGCTGATCGATCGCTTCGGCGAGGACATAGTCGGACATTGGCTTGAAGGGGGCGCTCTTCTGGTTCAGGCGAGGGGCGAGGCTTCCGATTATCTCTCGCTTGTTCGCACCGCGCCAGCGAGCATTTCGCTCGATGCCGTGCAAAATGCCAGCGAGATCGCCATGACCCTCGCCTCTGGTGCAATGAGCCATGGCGCGCTTGTCGCGGCCGCCCATGAGGCTGTGGCGCATGGCACCAACATGGTTGGCGGCATGTCAAATTCCGGTGAGGGCGGCGAGCATATCTCGCGATACGGCACCATTCGCGCCTCGCGCATCAAGCAGTTCGCATCGGGCCGCTTTGGTGTCTGGGCCGGTTATCTTGCCGATCCGATGCTGGAGGAGATCGAGATCAAGATCGGCCAGGGCGCAAAGCCTGGCGAAGGCGGGCAATTGCCGTCTCCAAAGGTCACGGTGGAAATCGCCGCCGCGCGTGGCGGTACGCCGGGCGTCGAGCTTGTCTCGCCGCCGCCGCATCATGATACCTATTCCATCGAGGATCTGGCCCAACTCATCCACGATGCCAAGGCAGCCCGTGTGCGGGTCATTGTCAAGCTGGTCTCGTCAGAAGGCATCGGCACGATCGCGGTCGGTGTCGCCAAGGCGGGAGCGGATGTCATCAACGTCGCCGGCAATACCGGGGGCACGGGGGCGGCGGCCGTCACCAGCCTCAAATATACTGGTCGTGCCGCGGAAATCGGCGTTGCCGAAGTGCATCAGGCGCTCTGCGCCACCGGCCTGCGCGCCAAGGTGCTGTTGCGCTGCTCCGGCGCGCACCAGACGGCGAGCGATGTCGTGAAATCGGCTCTTCTCGGCGGGGATAGTTTCGAATTCGGCACCACGGCGCTGATGATGCTGAAATGCGTCATGGCGAAGAACTGCAACATCAAATGCCCGGCCGGTCTCACCACCAATCAGGAGGCGTTTAACGGCGACCCGCGGGCGCTGGCGCAATATCTCATGAACATCGCCCATGAAACGCGCGAGATCCTGGCCGCACTCGGGCTGCGTTCGCTGCGGGAAGCGCGGGGCCGCTCAGATCTTCTTCACCTACTCGATCATCCCGCAAGCGTTGGCCAGCTTGACCTCCGGGCAATGCTAACCGTGGTCGAGGAAGTGAAGATCGACAGCCCGGTGTATATGGAAAAGGACTTCGCGCTGGACGATGCCTTCATCGAACTCGTGCGCTCGGCACTGGTCGACGGCGGGCGCGAAAGCATCGAGCTTGGCGGCAACCGTTTCCTTAACAATTGCAACAAGAGCGTCGGCGGCCAGCTCGCCGTCGATATCGAACGTATGCTGAACCATGAGCTTTCCGACGAAGAGGCGGATGCGCTGCCGGCCGTCAGGCGGGACAGCCGTGGCCGTCGATTTCTGGAAGCGGGTTCCGTGCGCATCGATACATCAGGTTCGGCTGGACAATCCTTTGGCGCTTTCTGCAACGACGGCATGATCATGGTCCATACCGGTACCTGCAATGACGGCGTCGGCAAAAGCGCCTGCGGTGGCACCATCGTCGTGCGTTCTCCCGGCGGCGGTTCGCAGGAGGCGGGCGGGAATGTGCTGGTCGGTAATTTCGCACTGTTCGGCGCAACCGGCGGCCGCACCTTTGTGGAAGGGCAGGCAGGCGACCGTTTTGCGGTGCGCAACTCCGGCGCGACCGCCGTTGTGGAGGGCGTGGGGGATTTTGCCTGCGAATACATGACCAACGGTGCGGTGCTTAACCTCGGTAGTTTTGGCAAGGGCTTCGGCAACGGCATGAGTGGCGGTTTCGTCTATCAATACGACCCCTATGGCGACCTGCCGAAGAAAGTCAGCCACGATTCGATCCTGCTTGGCTCCATCACGGGCGAGGACGAGCAGGCGGCGATCCATCGTCACGCCGTTCACCAGCTTCTGAACTGGCACGCGGTGGAGACTGGCTCAGCGAAGGCCACATGGCTGCTGGAAAACTGGGAGAGCGAACAGCACAATTTCGTTTACGGCATGCCACGCGCGCTGCTGCTTTATCAGGACAGTGACGAAATTCTCAAGGCCAAGCCGCGCAAGGAATTGCTGGAGGAACTGGCTTCCGCACTTGCTGCCCATCAGCTGCGGAAGTTCAAGCTGGCCTATCGAGATCGCAAGTCCGTATTGAACGGCACCGTGCCGGCCTATGGCCAAACGGATACGGAAGACATGTACGCACTGATCAACAATTACACTGTGTTGAGCATGGCGCAGGCCATCGCCTTGCAGCGATTGCCGATGGCATCGGGTCCTTCCGACGCCGCCATCGAAAAAGCGGTGCGCAATCTCATTCTTACGGAAGATTATGCCCTGATGCAGCGTCTGCTGAAATATGCGCGCGAGGCTCTTTCCGACCATAGCGACGGACAGCTTGCGGTGATGATCGCCGCCAAGCGACTTGATGACTACAAGCAGGCACTGGCGCGCCGCAACATCTGGTCGGTGGACAGTCCAGGCACCTATGGCTGGATCATTCAGCAGAGCCGCAAAAACATCGAGAAGATCGGTCGTCTGCCCGGCTTCGAAGAGCTTTTCGCGGCCCGCGCCATTCCTGACCTAACCGCCGCATCCAGCCAGAACAGGGCAGCATGATGAAGATACCCTACATCCCCGAAGATGCGCCCTTTAACGGCGACCAGCGCGCCTGGCTTGCGGGTTTTTTAGCCGGGCTCCACTCCCGCGCGGCCATTGGCCTGGAGGCATCTGTCGCCGCTGCCGCTCCCAAGACGGCGGCGAGCGTGCTGAACATCCTCTTCGGCACACAGACCGGCAATGCCGAGGCGCTGGCAATGGATATCGCCGCCGCCGCCCGCACGCAGGGTATGCAGCCGGCGGTGATGGCGCTTGACGACGTGTCCATGGAGCGCCTGGCTTCGATGAAACGGGTCATTGTCGTGACCTCGACCTATGGCGAGGGTGAAATGCCCGATAATGCGCAGCTATTCTGGGAAGCGCTTGCCGCTGATGGTGCGCCACGACTGGAGGCGATGAATTTCGCCGTGCTGGCGCTGGGTGATACGGGGTATGACGGATTTTGCCAGGCCGGCAAACTCATCGATACGCGCTTTGAGCAGCTCGGCGGCAAACGTATGAAAACGCGGATTGATTGCGATATCGACTTCGAGGACGCTGCCGCCGCCTGGATCGATGAGACCCTGCCCATTGCACTTGCGCTCGATGGCGGCCAGGCGGCGACTGTCGTCATGCCTCGTCCGGCCCAACTCCCCAGGCGGGTGACACAGGAATGGAACCGGAAGAATCCCTATCTGGCGCGGCTAAGCGTCAATCACCGTCTTTCCGGTCCGGCTTCATCGAAGGAAATCAGGCATTACGAATTCGATCTCGGGGAAAGCGGCCTCAGCTATGAGGCGGGTGATGCCCTTGGTGTCGTTCCCGTCAACTGCCCGAAACTGGCTGGTGCGTTGCTCGACCATTTCGGGGCGGAAGCCGATAGCAAACTGGCCGGGCTGGATCGTTCAGTGGGAGACGCATTTCTCCGCATGTTCGAAATCTCGACGCCCTCGCGCGAACTGGTCGCCGAAATCGGCAAGCGCGCGGGTCATGAAGAACTGGCGCATGTTCTTGCGAATGGCGACAGGGAGCAGCTGGCCGCCTTTCTCTGGAGCAAGGATATTCTCGACCTGCTCAATCTTGGCGACAGGCGTCTTTTCGATCTTGCTGAATTCGTGACTTTCCTGAAACCGCTGCAGCATCGGGCTTACTCCATCTCCTCCAGCCCCCTTGCCGCGGGAAACAGCGTGCATCTGACGATCGCCAGCGTGCGTTATCGCGCTCACGACCGCGAGCGCGGCGGCGTGTGCTCCACCTATCTGGCAGATCGGGTGGAGGCAGGGGCGACTGCCGGGGTTTTCGTTTCGCTCAACAAGGCGTTCCGTGTGCCGCAGAACGACGATGCGCCGGTTATCATGGTGGGTCCGGGCACGGGAATAGCGCCGTTCCGGGCCTTCCTGCAGGAACGGCTAGCGCGGGGCGCCACCGGCCGGAACTGGCTGTTTTTTGGTGACCAGCACCGGCAGTCGGACTTCATTTACGAGAGTGAGCTGGGTGAAATGAGCCGTGCGGGCGTGCTGACGCGTCTCGATCTCGCCTTTTCGCGCGATCAGGCGGAAAAGATCTACGTGCAGACGCGCATGCGGCAGAATGGCAAGGCGCTTTATCAGTGGCTCGAAGAGGGGGGCTATTTTTACGTCTGCGGTGACGCGACCCGCATGGCGAAGGACGTAGACGATGCCCTGCACCGGATCATCATTGACGAGGCCGGCCTCTCTGCGGAAGCAGCAAGCGAATATGTCAGCCAGCTGAAGCGCGAAAAGCGCTATCTTCGCGATGTCTATTAGCCGTCAGCGCGAGGGGATGCGGATGCAACGGTGCATTCAGCAATTGCTGCAGACTGTCTCCGCATCGCGCTGCTTGAAGAAATAATCGCGGCCGATGGTGATCGACTTGACGCCAGAGGAGGAGATGTCGGTCATGAACATCAACAGTTCATGCGGGACAGAAAGTTCGACATGGATGAGGAAGCTGTCAGCAATCAGCAGGCGGGTCGGCACCACCACCGCAGAGCCGACCGCATAGGGCCGCTGGTTCTTCTCATCCCAGGACCAGGTGATTTTCGCCTGTTTCTGGGCATCGATCTTGATACCGCTGATCTTCAGCCGGAGACCCTTCGTGCTATAGGGCGCGAAAACTGCGGATGCTACATCCCCCATGCCTGCAAGATAGGTCTTGTCTACAGAACCCGTTTTCGAAATCAGGTCGTTGATAGTCGCGGCGGCGCTGCTTGCCCGCTTGTAGGTATTGTAGCCGATGGTGAGTTCGAAGGACGTCACATAAAGTGCGAGCAATATCGGGAAAATGATCGCGAATTCCACCGCGCCAACACCGCGGCGATCTCTTGCGAAGCGTGAAGCAAGCGCAATGAAACGCAGCCTGCCTTGCGTCACGGCGGCAATCAGACCTACCATCAGGAGCCCCCGCTTGTCGTGTATTTTTCGTTCATGAAAGCGTCGGTCGCGACGATCAGGAAGTGAGAAGGCATCGATCCATCGGCCGGGCGAATTTTTGTAAGATAGGGGCGAATGATATCGGCCGTCACCCGCCAGCGATAATAGACACGCAGCATGTTGATCGTTTCCGGCCCACCCGGCTTGAAGCCGAATTGCGCCGTATCAAGATCGTAATATTCTCCGAAGGCCTTCAAAGGTATGGCGGTGGGGATATCCTTGAAGGTGGTGAAGGAGCGAAGATCGATATAGAGCTTCTGTTCCGTTTTGATCTCATCCGCGGAGCACGTGATTATCACCGAGACTTCGTTGCAGAAGTTCTTTCGGAAGTCTTCTTTCGAAATTGAACTGCTGATCTGCCCCGTCCTCAGCCGCCGGGCCATGCTTTCGGTGGCATTGACGACCACCTGCTCCGCGATCATGGCGATGAAGGTTTCGATGATTGCGAAAACAACCAGGAAATAAGGGATGGCGAGGATCGCGAATTCGATGGCTGCGGTCCCGTCGCGCGAAACTCCGAATTTTTCCAGCAATGGCTTCAGTTTGGCCAGTCGCATGAGGCAGTGTCGATCTCTAAGCATATGCGGCAAGCGCAACCGTTGAATTGTTGCGGACCATAATCAACCGATGTTTAAAATCAGTTACCTCGGTGATTTATACTTTAGTGATTTATGAAAATGACACAGACGCCAAATGAAAAAAGCCCGGCACGGGGCCGGGCTTTAATAAACCAGGGACGTGATTATTCCGCGTCCGCTTTCGACAGAACCTCGAGCGTGGGTGTCGAGGTGATATTATAGCCGCAGTCTACGTAATGGCACTCGCCAGTCACGCCGCGCGAGAGGTTGGACAGAAGGTAGAGCGCAGACCCGCCGATATCGTCGATATCCGCCGTCCGTCTCAGCGGCGCGTTCTTCTGGTTCCATGCGTAAATGGCGCGCGCGTCGGAAATGCCCGCACCTGCGAGCGTGCGGACCGGGCCGGCCGAGATGGCGTTGACGCGGATATCGCGCGGGCCGTAATCGGCAGCGAGATAACGCACGGAAGCCTCGAGCGCTGCCTTGGCAACGCCCATGACGTTATAGTTCGGAATGACGCGCTGCGAACCGTTATAAGTCAGTGTCAGCATGGAGCCGCCATTCGTCATCAGCTCGGCGGCGCGCTTGGCGATTTCCGTGAAGGAGAAACAGGAAATGACCATGGTGCGGCTGAAATTCTCGCGCGTCGTATCCGCGTAAAGGCCCTTCAGCTCGTTCTTGTCGGAGAAGCCGATGGCATGCACGACAAAATCCAGCGCGCCCCATTTTTCGCGAATCGTCTGAAACAGCGCGTCCACAGAAGCGATATCTTCGACATCGCAAGGCACGATGAAGTCGGAGCCAAGTTCCGCGGCGAGCGGTTTGACACGCTTGCCGAGCGCTTCACCCTGATAGGTGAAGGCCAGTTCCGCGCCCTGTGCCGCAAGTGCCTTGGAGATACCCCAGGCGATGGAGTGATTGTTAGCGACGCCCATGATGAGGCCGCGTTTACCCTGCATGATGCCGTTCATGGGCAATTATCCGTTATGACGCTGGAAGACGAGCGTGGCGTTGGTACCGCCGAAGCCGAAGGAATTGGATAGGATGGTGTCGATCTTGGCATTGTCGATGCGGCTGCGAACGATCGGAACGCCCGCAAATTCCGGATCGAGTTCGGAAATATGCGCGCTCTCGCCGATGAAACGTTCCTGCATCATCAAGAGGCCGTAGATCGATTCCTGCACCCCGGCCGCGCCAAGCGAATGGCCAGTCAGCGACTTGGTTGACTGGATGTGCGGGATCTTGTCGCCGAAGACTTCGCGGATCGCGCCGATTTCCTTGCTGTCGCCAACCGGCGTCGAGGTGCCGTGGGTATTGATGTAGTCAATGTCGCCCTTGACGGTGGAAAGAGCCTGCCGCATGCAGCGGATCGCGCCTTCGCCTGAAGGGGCAACCATGTCGTAACCGTCAGAGGTCGCGCCATAACCGACGATTTCGGCATAGATTTTTGCGCCGCGCGCCTTCGCATGCTCCAGCTCTTCGAGAACCAGAACGCCGGCGCCGCCGGCGATGACGAAGCCGTCGCGGTTGACGTCATAGGCGCGCGAGGCGATGTCCGGGGTCTCGTTGAATTTGGACGACATGGCGCCCATGGCGTCGAAAAGGTTCGACATCGACCAGTCGAGGTCCTCGTGGCCGCCAGCGAACATCACGTCCTGCTTGCCCCACTGGATCATCTCGGCGGCGTTGCCGATGCAGTGCGCCGAGGTGGAGCAGGCCGAAGAGATGGAGTAGTTGACGCCGTGGATCTTGAACCAGGTCGCGAGCGTGGCCGAAGCGGTGGAGGACATCGCCTTCGGCACGGCAAACGGACCGATGCGCTTCGGGCTGTTGTTCTTCAGCGTAATATCGGCAGCTTCGACAATGGTACGGGTGGAAGGACCGCCCGAACCCATGATGATGCCGGTGCGTTCATTGCCGCTGATATCGCTCTCTTCCAGACCGGAATCGGCGATTGCCTGCTTCATGGCAACATGGTTCCACGCGCCGCCCTGCGACAGGAAGCGCATGGCGCGGCGGTCGACCAGATCGGTGGGGTCGAGAGAAGGCTTGCCCCAGACCTGGCACTTGAAACCGTGTTCGGCAAAATCCGGCGAAAAAGAAATGCCGGATTTGGCATTGCGCAGCGACGCGGTGACTTCAGCGGCATCACCGCCGATGGAAGAAACAATACCGAGGCCGGTGACAACAACTCGTCTCATGAAAGGGACCTTTTCTTAAGATTTCGGCTGGACAACCGAAGCCGCCCGGCGTTTGTCTGAACTATTCCGTCTGCCTCAGGCAGCCTTTTCCTTGGACAGGCCGACCCGCAGGTCTGTCGCCTGATAAATGGTTTCGCCGTCCGCCTTCAGCCAGCCGTCAGCAGTTCCAAGCACCAGACGGCCACGCATCACGCGCTTGAAATCAATACCATATTGAAGGAGCTTGGTGTGAGGGCGCACCATGCCCTTGAACTTCACTTCGCCGGTGGAAAGCGCCATGCCGCGGCCTTCTTCGCCCAGCCAGCCGAGGAAGAAGCCGGTCAGCTGCCACATGCCGTCAAGGCCGAGGCACCCCGGCATGATCGGGTTGCCCTGGAAATGGCAGGGAAAATACCAGTCATCGGGGCTGACATCATATTCGGCACGGATGAAACCCTTGTCGAACGCGCCGCCGGTTTCTGAAATTTCGGTGATGCGGTGAACCATGAGCATGGGGGGCAATGGGAGCTGTGCATTTCCCGGGCCGAACAATTCGCCGCGACCGCAGGACAGGATCTCCTCGTAATTGTAACTTGATTGCCTCGTTGCCATACCGCTTTCACTTCCCCAATTACTGGTGTTGATCGACTTCACTAGAGCAAGTTAGGTTCAAAATGAAGCGCTGCAAGGGCAGAGGCGGTTCCGCCCCCATTCTTTGTCTTCGAACCTTCTTTGCAGAAGTCATTACCTCAATATGCCGTCCGCATACAGGAACCATCCGGTCGGAACCAGAGGAAATTTGCAGGAATGGCCGGTTTGCGGCCATTTGCGACACTCGGCGGCGCTGAAACTATTGAAAGCATTCCCTGCAAAAGATATATGCTATTGCAATTGACGGGTGGCATACCTCTGTTTGGAATGGGATTGCATGGCATTTGACGCCACATTGGATATCGGAACGAGGCTGCGGCGCTCTGGGCTGAGGCCCACGCGCCAGCGCGTGGCTTTGGGCGATCTTCTCTTCGCGAAAGGTGACCGCCACCTCACCGTCGAGGAACTGCATGATGAGGCTGTGACAGCTGGCGTGCCCGTTTCTCTCGCCACGGTCTACAACACGCTGCATCAGTTCACCGAGGCCGGTCTCATCCGGGTTCTCGCCGTGGAAGGTGCCCGTACCTATTTTGACACCAACGTGTCGGACCACCATCACTTCTTCGTGGAAGGCGAGAACGAGGTTCTCGATATACCTGTCAACAATCTCCAGATCGGCAACCTGCCGGAAGCGCCTGAGGGCATGGAAATCGCCCATGTGGATGTGGTGATCCGCCTCCGCCGCAAGCGCGGCTGAAGTTCTTCGGTTCGACAATGGATGTGCAAATGGCGCCCGCGGGCGCCATTTCTGTTTTCAGCGTCGTTCCATGGGTCACTTCATGACATCTTCCGGGCGTCTGCCGGGCTTGCCTTTGTAGGGCGGGAAAGTCCAGCCGAAGATCAGCGCGCCGGACCGGATCCCAAAGGCCATCAGCACGCCCGCTGCCGAAGCGGCATAAAGCGGCGCGCCGAAGAAATAGACGACAATGAAGGTGGAAGAGCCCAGAAGCGCGCAGGTGATGTAGATTTCCGGCCGCAAGAGCACGGAGGGCTCACCGGCGAGAATATCGCGCAAAACCCCACCAAATGTTGCCGTCAGAACGCCGGTGACAATGGCGACAGTGGCCGAACCGCTTGCTGCGAGGCCCTTGGCCGCTCCCATGACGCAATAAGCAGAAAGGCCGAGCGCATCGAGCCAGATCAATACCCGGTAACGGGATTCGAACAGATGTGCCGTGAAGAACAGCAGCACCGCCACCGAGACGCAGACGAGAATATAGGTGGGGTTGATGACCCAGAACACCGGCGTTCTGCCGAGCACGAGATCACGCACCGTGCCACCGCCGATACCGGTGGCCGCCGCAAAAAACAGGAAGCCGATCAGGTCGAGCTGCTTGCGCGAAGCGGCAAGCGCACCGGTTGCGGCAAACACTGCCACGCCGGCATAGTCGAGAAAACCCAGAAGTGTCATGAAAAGGTTCCCCCCGGAACACGGGCGGCGAACACGTCAGTGTCGCGCAAGCACTAAATTCTAGGCTGGCCGCCCGGATGATCGCAACATCCATAACCCAAACGGATGCAAAGGAAAATGCCGTGCGAATCGCTCTCGTTGCCGCTCTTCAGGCGCTGGTTCTCTTGATGTTCCCGGTGGCGCTCTCGGCGCAGCAGCAGCTGGTGAGCGATCCGGAGATTTACGAGAAGGATCATTTCCGCAACGAGTGCAAGGTGGCAGCATTCGGCGACGATTTTGTCACACGGCTGGATATCAACAATGACGGGTTGATGGATGCCATCGTCAATCACGGGGTTCTGGATTGCGACGGCGAAAAAGGCCGCGCCTGTGATGACGAGGGATGCCCCTATAATTTTTACGTGCAGGTGAAAGAAGGCGGCTACCTGATGATCGCGACGGCCCGCATCTACGGTTATGACTTCATCAAGCGTTTTGGTAACATGGTCTTCGTGCTGAAGATGCATCCGCGTTATTGCGAGCGTACTGATAAGGAGCCCTGCCTGATGACAGTGCGGGTGCGCGGGACAAAATTCGTCACGATCTCGCGAAAGTGAGCGCAACGGTTGCTACGGCGTAATCCGCCGGATTTTCACCCTCTGATTATAGCGCTGTCGGAGTGAGCGCGGAATGATGAGTGTGGCGATGGCGACAACGAAGACAGCGACCGCCACGACCCAGAGAGCATCCGATTGCAGCTTGGCCCCGAGAACGGCACCGCACATCGCACCGCTCAGCATGCCCAGCCACGGCACGATCTGGATGCCCCAATCAAAGCTCCGGTCACCGAGAAGAAAGCGGCCGATGCCTCGGCCGAAACGGGAAAGGGCACCCGTCACATAGGTTAGGCCGATCGGCAGTCCCTCGATATGCTCGACGGCCGCGTTGACCATGCCCATGGCGAAGACCACGAGGTAAAATTGCACGAGGCCCGAGCTCTCGCCACGAAGCAGTGCCGCAATGGCCACAAGCGATCCGACCGCCATGAGGACTGCAAATATACGCCGCTCGAACTTGTGCGCCACCACGATCCCGCCTGCGTTGCCCGCCACAAAGGCAATGATCGCGACAAGTAGTTTCACGGCGTGGGAATAGATGCCGGCTTCCGCTGAAACCGCGGCGCGCGTGGTATTGCCGGTCATGAAGGATACGAAGTCGCCGGAAATATGCAGTCCAACCGCATCCGTCATGCCCGCGATGAAGGAAATGGCGGCAACCAGCGCGATACCCGTGCCGGTCCTTCTGGCCTTGATGATATTACGACGTCTCTGTCTGGTCATGGAGAGCTCGATACGGGAAATCGTTGGGCCTGCTCGCCGGCCGCGTTCTCTATGTCTAGAATGGCTGGCCGTGCATTTGCAATCGTTCCAGGGATGTGCGTGCGCTTTCTGTTTTGTCTAGACAAATACAAAATGCCTGCCTACGATGCCTCAAATAAAGCGAAAAACAATGTCGCACAAAAATAAATCAAAAGGGGTTCCGATCATGAAAAAAACCTGGGTTTTCGCCGCTGTGGCGGCGCTTTTCTCATCCGCTTCCGCCTATGCCGAAACGTCCGTGACGATAGGCATGTCGGGCTGGACGGGTTTTGCACCGCTGACGCTTGCAAAACAGGCCGGCATTTTCGAAAAGAACGGCCTGAAGGTCGAGATCAAGAAAATCCCGCAGGCCAGCCGCCATCTCGCTCTCGCTTCCGGTGACATCCAGTGCGCCGCCACCACGGTGGAAACCTGGATCGCCTGGAACGCCAATGGCGTGAAATCCACCCAGATTTTCCAGATGGACAAATCGCACGGTGCCGATGGCATCGCGGTGCGCAGCGATGTCGCAAAGGTCGCGGACCTCAAGGGCAAGACGGTGGCCGCGTCCGCACCGGGCACCTCTCCTTATTTCTTCCTCGCCTGGATCCTCAAGGAAAACGGCCTGACACTGAAGGATGTGAAGGTCGTCAACCTTGAGCCGGGGCCGGCCGCGCAGGCTTTCGTCGCCGGACAGAACGATGCAGCGATGACCTATGAACCCTATCTCTCTACCGTGCGCGCCGCTCCCGACAAGGGCAAGATTCTTGCCACGACACTGGATTATCCCGCTGTCATGGATACGTTTGGCTGCACGCCAGACTTCCTGAAGGCCAATCCGCAGGCAGCCAAGGCTCTGGCGGACAGCTATTTCCAGGCACTTGATCTTATCAAGGCCGATCCCGAAAAATCCTATGCGACGATGGGCGCGGATGTGAAACAGTCCGGCGAGGCCTTTGCCGCTTCGGCAAAATTCCTCGAATGGCAGGACAAGGCCGCCAACCAGAAATTCTTCGAGGGCGAGTTCAAGACTTTTTCCGAAAAATCGGCTGACCTGCTGCTCGAAATCGGCGTAATCAAGTCGAAGCCCGATCTTTCGACCCTCGCGGACACGTCCTTCATCAAGTGACGGAAACAGCCAGCTGCATTTCCCTCTCCGGATATTGCAGCCAGTAAGAAGCGCGACAGTGTTCCCGCGTCTTGAGTGCGGGAACATGTTGATGGCGTGGCGAAGTGCCGCGCCGGTTCGGGACAGGCGACAGAATGCAACCACTTCAACCCATAAAGAACAGCACGAGGATAGCGCTCGGCATCCTGTTCTTCGTGCTTTTTTTCTCGGCCTGGGGCTTTGCCACGCTGGGCGGTTTCGTGTCGCCGACCTTTCTGGCCGACCCCGTTACCATGCTGAAGGATGGTATCTATCTGCTGACGGATCAGGGTTTTGCCAGCGATATCGGCATGACGATCTGGCGTGTCGTGGGCGGTTTCGTGCTGGCCTCCATAGTCGCCGTCCCCCTCGGTATCGCCATGGGGGCTTATAAGCCCATCGAGGCGCTGCTTGAGCCCTTTGTCTCCTTCGCGCGTTACCTTCCGGCTTCCGCCTTTGTGCCGCTCCTCATTCTCTGGGCCGGCATCGGCGAGATGCAGAAGCTGCTGGTGATCTTCATCGGCGCCGTCTTCCAGATCATTCTGATGGTGGCTGTGGCCGTCGCCGGCACGCGGCGGGATCTGGTGGAGGCCGCCTATACGCTGGGCGCGCGGGATCGGGGCGTGGTGCGCCGTGTCCTCATTCCCGCCAATGCGCCCGACATTGCCGAAATCCTCCGTCTCGTCCTCGGCTGGGCCTGGACCTATGTCATCGTCGCGGAACTGATCGGCGCCTCCTCCGGTATCGGCTACATGATCATCAACAGCCAGGCGCTGATGGCGACCGGCCAGATCATCTTTGGCATCATCGTCATCGGTGTTATCGGCCTTATCTCTGATTTCGCGTTCAAATCGCTGAACCGGAAGCTTTTTGCCTGGAGGCTTGCCTGATGAGCGAACTCGTTATCAAGGGCGTCAGCCGCACCTTTCCAGGCGTACATGGCGGGCAGCCGACGCTGGCCCTGCAGCCCACCAATCTGGAAATCCCGCGCAATGATTTCGTTACGATCCTCGGTCCTTCGGGATGCGGAAAATCGACCCTGCTGCGCATCATCGCCGGGCTTGACCGTCCGACAACGGGCGAGGTGCTGTTGTCAGGCAGGGCGGTGACTGGCCCGGGGGCGGACCGCGGCATGGTGTTCCAGTCCTACACGCTGTTCCCTTGGCTGACGATCCGTGAAAACGTCGCTTTCGGCCTGCGCGAACGCGGCGTTGCGGAGAAGGAAAAATGGGAGATCGTTGACAGCTATATCGACAAGGTCGGCCTGCGTGGTTTCGAAAACCATTGGCCGAAACAACTCTCCGGCGGCATGCAGCAGAGAACGGCCATTGCCCGCGCCCTGGCAAATGGCCCGAAAATCCTGCTGCTCGACGAGCCTTTCGGCGCTCTCGACAATCAGACCCGCGGGCTGATGCAGGAATTGTTGCTCGGCATATGGGAGCGTGAGCAAAAGACGGTCATTTTCGTCACGCACGATATTGAGGAGGCGGTTTTCATGGCGTCGCGCGTGGTGACCATGTCTGCGAGGCCGGGCCGTATCAAATCGATCACGCCGGTCGACCTGCCGCATCCGCGCCACTACACCGTCAAGGCCAGCCCGGAATTTTCCGAACTGCGTGCAAGGCTGACGGAAGAAATCCGCAGCGAAGCGATCGCCGCCGCCGCTCACGGATAGCAGGGTATGGAACGGGGAGGATAGAAGCATCGGGATGAGGGGCACAGGCGCCGATCTTCAGGAAAAGTCACTGCACGAGCGAATCCGCAACGATGTGGAGCGCCACATCATGTCAGGCGAATGGCCGCCGGGATATCGTATCCCATTCGAACACGAAATGACCCGCCAATATGCCTGTTCGCGCATGACGGTGAACAAGGCTTTGGGAGAACTGGTGCAGCGGGGTCTTATCGAAAGACGCCGGCGTCTCGGTAGTTTCGTCCGTCAGCCCCACGCGCAATCGGCCGTGCTGGAAATCCACGATATCGAACGAGAGGTGCAGGCACTTGGGCTGGTTTACAGGTATCGCCTCGATCAGCGGCGTCTCCGGCCTGCGGGTAAAGACGATGGAGCGGCTATGGCGCTTGCGGCCGATGCGCCAGTGCTGGAACTCACCTGCACGCATTTTGCCGGTGGCGTCCCATTTTGTCTGGAAGAGCGCCTCATCAATGTCACTGCTGTACCGGAGGCCGAGTTTGCCGATTTTTCGCAGATCGGCCCCGGAACGTGGCTGCTGAAGATGGTGCCCTGGAGCGCTGCTGAACATCGCATCAGCGCCGTCTCGGCCGACCGCAAAAATGCCGCTGCGCTGGGTATCCGATCGGGAGCCGCCTGTCTGGTCATCGATCGCCGGACCTGGCACGGAACGGATTACATCACCAGCGTCTCGGTCACCTATCCCGGTGACCGACACGCGCTCGTTGCGCAGTTTTCGCCTTCGCAGAGCAGCTGAAGACGGTAGATCGGTCAATTTTTTGTAAAGAAGAGTTTACGGGTCGTCTTTTGGCAATATAATAGTTGTCAAAAGAACTCAGGTTTATTATCGGAACGTCAAGCTTTTACGACGGCATCCGTTATGACCCCGGTTTCAAACCGGTCAATCTGCGGATGGGTTCATCGACGGAAATCCGGGATAAAAAACATGTCAGTTGCGACCACCACTTCTTCCGCGTCTCTCAACAAGGCAAGCAGGACACGGCGCATTTCCCTTGCCACGACGGTTACCTTACTGGTTGGATTGAGCGCCGGTGCGGTTTTCGCTCAGACAGCATCCGAACACCAGATTCAGTCCGTACCGCAAGCGGAAACGGTCCAGCCGGCACAGCCGTTCCCACAAACCCCGGCGGCGCCGGACGCTCCAGTTGCTCAGCCGAACCAGCCTTCCACGCCTGCACAGGAACGGCCGGCAGCCGTGGCGCCTGCACAACCTCAAGGCAATGAAGCCGCGCCTGCAGAGCGCGCACAATCTCCAGTCGCTCCCGCCCTGACACCCGAAGGTGCCGCGCCGACCAACGAGGTTTCAACCCCGGTAGAGCCCGTCGGCGCCGAACCGGCAAGTGCCGAACATCGCGCAGATATCCCACACAACCTGTCCCCCTGGGGCATGTTCATGGCGGCGGACTGGGTCGTGAAGGGTGTCATGATCGGTCTGGCCTTCGCCTCGCTGGTGACCTGGACGGTGTGGGTTGCAAAGTCGGTTGAACTTGCAGGTGCGCGTGTTCGGGCCGGCGCAACGCTGAAGGTCATTCGCAAGGCGAAAACCCTTAACGAGGCCACCGAGGCTGTCGAGAAGAAGGGCGGACCTGCGGCGCTCATGCTGCGAATGGCAACTCATGAAATGTTGCTTTCCGATGCCGTGGTCGAACATACCGATGGCGGCGGTATCAAGGAACGTGTCTCCTCGGCGCTGTCGCGTATCGAAACCCATGCCGGTCGCCGCATGTCACGCGGGACGGGCGTTCTGGCAACGATCGGTTCCACCGCCCCCTTTGTCGGCCTGTTCGGCACCGTCTGGGGCATCATGAACTCCTTCATCAGCATTTCGGAATCGCAGACCACCAATCTCGCCGTCGTCGCGCCCGGCATTGCCGAAGCGCTTCTGGCCACCGCCATCGGCCTCGTTGCCGCCATTCCCGCAGTGGTGATCTATAACGTCTTCGCGCGCTCGATCACCGGATACCGCCATCTGCTGGCGGATGCCGCAGCCGGCGTGGAGCGCCTCGTCAGCCGCGACCTCGATTTCCGCCGCATTCCGCCGGGCAGCACCAGCAAACCCGCAGTATCGCTGGTTGGACGGTGATCGGACATGGCTGGAGGAATTCGCGAAAACAGCGGTGACGATCTCTCCGAAAACCATGAGATCAATGTCACGCCCTTCATCGATGTGATGCTGGTTCTGCTCATCATCTTCATGGTGGCCGCGCCGCTCGCCACCGTCGATGTGAATGTCGATCTTCCCGCATCCACCGCAAAACCCGCGGAGCGACCGGAGGAGCCGCTGTATCTTACGGTCAAGGACGATCTCTCGCTTACTCTGGGCAATGATGCGGTCGCCCGCGAAGCCTTGGCGGCCGCCATCGACCGCCAGACGGGTGGCAAGAAGGATACCCGCATCTTCCTGCGTGCAGACAAGGCGGTTGATTACGGCCACTTCATGGAAATCATGAACCTGCTGAGAGATGCCGGTTATCTGAAGATCGCCCTTGTGGGGCTGGAAAATGCCGCTGCCGTGTCGCAGCCTCCGGCTGCTGGCCAGCCCGCCCCGTCGGCGGTGCAGGACGCGACGCCATGAGTGAAAACGGCTATCCACAGGCCCGACATTCCCGCCTTTGGGAGGTGACGCTGTGGTCCGCCGCGGCGTTGCTGATGCTCAGCGTCCATGCCGGGTTCGCTTATTATCTGATGCAGGAGCCGGACGAGCTCGAGGCCGGCGGGCCGCCCCCCGCCGCCATCATGATCGAAATGGCGGCGATACCGGAAGCCGTCCAAACTGAAGAAACGACGCAGGCGCAGGATGTCGAGGACGCCGAGGAAGTGAAGAGCGACAGCAGCGAACCGGTTGAGGAAGCTGCTCCTGAAGAGACCCCGCCACCACCTGAACCGGTTGCCGAAACGCCGCCGCCGGAGCCGGTGCAGCCGCCTGAGCCACCGGTCGAGGAGATCGTCGAACCGCAGGAAGTTCCCGAGCCGGTTGAGACCGTCGATCCCGTTCAGGAGCAGATGATGGCGGAACTTGAAAATGTCGAGGTCCCCTTGCCCGTCATGCGGCCTCCGCCTCCGCCCGTCGAAAAGAAAGAGCCTGAAGAGAAAAAGAAGGTCGAGCGCCAGCGCCCCAAACCGCAGCAGGCCTCGGAACTGCGTGAAACTGCGAAGGTGGAAGCCCAGCAATCCGACCGCACGGCCGCATCGCGCAGCAATGCCGGCTTCTTTTCTTCCTCGTCCGCCTCCCCGGCAAAATGGGGATCGAAAGTCCGCTCGCACATTCAGCGCCGCAAACCACGTTCACTCCGCAGCGATGCGATGACTGCGACGGTGCGGTTCCGCGTCAATGATGCCGGTGCCATCAGCGGTGTCAGCGTTGTTCAGTCCACCGGCGATTCGTCCGTGGATCAGCAGATCGCAGCCTGGATTCAGAGCGCGTCGCCCGTGCCCGCCCCGCCGCCGGAAGCAAACAGGACGATCACGCTGCCGATCAGCATCCGCTAGCAGCTCCCCTGGCGGGACCGATTTTTTCCGACCTGTGCCGCGGTGTGGCCTCAATGATATTTCGCGAATGTTTTCGATGGTGTAGGTCTTGACGACATCACAAGCAGAGGCATTCCGGAATGAAATTCTCAATCGCAGAGGCGGAGGATCTCGTATCCTCTATCTTTGAGCGCAACGGCGTTCTACCGCAAAACGCCCGCTCGGTGGCAAAGGCGCTCGTCGCCTCCGAGGCCGCCGGGCAGGGTGGTCATGGTTTTCGCCGTATACCCGTTTACGTCCGTCAGGCGCGTGTAGGCAAGGTCGATGGCAAGGCGCGTCCGGTGGCCACACGGGTGAAGCCCGGCGTCCTCTCGGTCGACGCCAATCATGGTTATGCCTATCCGGCGATCGATCTCGCGCTTGAGGAATTGCCTGAAATGGCGCGCGAGCAGGGGATCGCGCTCGCCGCCATCCACCGTTCCCATCACGCCGGCGTCATGGCGCTGACCGTCGAACGTATTGCAGAAACGGGTCTCGTGGCGCTGATGTTCGCCAATGCGCCTGCGTCCATGGCGCCCTGGGGCGGCAGCAAGCCGCTTTATGGTACGAACCCGATTGCCTTTGCCACGCCTGTTGGCGGCGCTGATCCACTCGTCATCGATCTGGCTCTCTCCAAGGTCGCACGCGGAAAAATCATGGCGGCGCGCCAGAAGGGGGAGACGATCCCGGGCGACTGGGCGCTTGACAGAAATGGCCGACCGACCACCGATCCGGAGGAGGCCATAGAAGGAACCATGGTTCCTGCGGGCGAAGCCAAGGGCGCAGCGCTGGCGCTGATGGTGGAAATCATGGCCGCTGCAATTACCGGCGGAAACTTCGCCTTCGAGGCTTCCTCCCTTCTGGACGACAAGGGTGCGCCCCCCTCGCTCGGACACACCATCATCGCAATAGACCCTGTATCATCAGGCGGCTCTGCCTTTACCGAAAGGCTGGCTCTTATCGCCCAGGAGATAGAAAAACAGGAAAACGTCCGCCTGCCCGGTCGCCGCAGCCAGGGTATCCGTAAACAGGCGTTGGAAAGCGGTATCGTGATCGAAAGCGATATTCTTGGCGAAATTCAATCGCTTTGACCGGACATTAAAAACCCGGCGGGTCGACCGTGACCCGCCGGGTAAACCGTAAATGGCTGCGTTTATCTGCGTCGATGGGACCGGACATCATGTCCAGCCGCCATTTGGTCCGCCGATCCCGCCATTGATATGGAAGGATTTTGACGCAGAAAGCCGCTCATTCGGTTTTCAGCTTCCGGAAAGGACTTTGTCGCGGAAGCTTGAGTTGAGCAGGTGGCGATTATGCCTCCTGTTCGATCAGGCCGCGCAGCAGGGCAATACTGACGGTATTCAGCAGATTGGTCGCACCGAGCCTGTGGCGCACCTTTTCCAGAGTATCCTTGACGTCCGCTTCGTCGGCGCCGACTATCACGGCGACGTGCGAGGGATGTTTGCCCCGCGCGACCAGCCCCAGATATTGCCGCTCACGCTCCGAGAGGACGACTTCATGCGTCTGGCGATATTCATGCGGCGAATTTGAAGACATTTCTTTCAGCCTCAAAAAAGATTGGCCTTCCCGGGCAGGAGCAGGCAGTGTTCATTCTCCGACACCAGCTCGTTGGCCGCTCCGTCCACACGCGAACAGAAACGCCAATTTCGCCAATAGGTTTCATCTGGCCTCAGGAGTTTGGCGGTAAGGGGCCGCTTTCGCAGCCTGTAAATCCGATGCGGACGTTCTATTCCAGCCATTGAGGGCCTGCGACAACGACGCCCAGCGACGACAATCTGTCTGGCGTAAAATGCAGTTTCAAAGCTTTGGAATGTTTTCGTCACACCCGAAGGAGATCGGCGCTCTAATAATCGATGTGTTCCACCGATAAAATAACATGACGCGCCAAGTTTTTCATTTTATTGTTATGTTTCGGCACACATCGCGACAACTGTCGATATATTCATCAACTTTAATGCTTCATTCCGAAATATTGATGCTGTAGCCATGTATTATCCGGCGGAATGATGCGCGTGTTTCCGGCGAATATCCGTAGGTGTTGCCCCGAACCAGCGGGAAACGGAGCGGGAAAATGCACCTGGGGTCGAATATCCAAGCCGGTAACTGATGTCGGAGACCGGAAGATCACTTTCCACCAGAAGCTTGAATCCGGCATTCTTGCGAATGGCATCCTTTATCTCGTTGAGATTGGTCCCGAGTTCGGCAAGGCGACGCTGAAAACTGCGTTCCGAAAGGTTGAAATAAGGGGCAATCTCGCTGAGCGAAAGCTCCGCATCGGAAAGCCTCATCTGCATATACCGCTTCACCTGATCGATGAAATGCGTCGCGTCCGCCGATGTCTCCGGTCGAAGCATCCGGCATTGCAAATTCATCAATTCGAACAGGCGTTCATCGGCGTTGGGATTGGCCACATCAAGGAGAGATAGGGGAAGGCGCATGGTATGGATCGGTTGGGAAAAGCTGATCCGCTTCGTCATTCGTTCTTTAAATAATTGAATATTATCGGGTTTCGGTCGCTCCATTCCAATCTCGATCTGATGGATGCGCTCTCCCAGAATATCGCGGAGTCGCTGTATCAGGATTGCCAGGGACAGATCGACATATTGATCACGCTTGACAATCACCGGTGCAAAAGACCATGACAGCGTCACCCCGGTCGCATCTGCAACCATGGTGAAATTGCTGTTATTGGTCGCATAATAGACGTGATCCTGAAGAAAGCGCAGAAACGCCCGCACCGTCGGGGCGCTGATCAGGCCATATCCGAAAGCACCGGACGCGCCGGCGGGAAAAGTGGAGGCGCACTGCAATCCGAAAGCGTCGTCGCCGGATATCAGGGCGCAGGTTTCCAGCAAACGGCATAATCTATCGAGGCTGATGCGCTCTGTGAGACTTCCGAAATTGCCGGGATCGATCTCAAGAGCCTTGCAGATGGGTGCGATATCGATGCCACGCCCCCGCGCATAATTGCTGACGCCGGCGGCCAGACCGGCCACCACAGTTATTTCGTCGCTGAGCCTCTTTTCGGGCATCCCTAGCCTTGGCGTACCATGTTTGGAAATTGTCGCCTGATGGTAAGCCTCGCGCACCCGTTTGTCGAGCAGTGCGGCCGGGGATTTTATGTACGGTTGCGGACGCTTTGCTCCAGAAGCTGCATCATTGTTTTTCCCGCATCTTCGATCGCGCCGCTGTTGTCCACAGTGATCACGTCAAAATTGCCGTCGACACAGAGAGAACTACGTTCCAGCCGTCGCAGGATATCGTCGCGGCTCTCCCGTCCTCGCTGTTCCAGCCTTCGTGCCAGAACCTCCGGTCGCGCCACGATATTCACGACCTTCAGGCGGGAAAAAGCAATGCCGAACTGAGGCAGGGCCGACCGGGAGCCGTTGGCGATAACCACGTCCCCGGCGTCCAGCTGACGATAGACAGCGGCCGGAATGCCATATTTCAGCCCATGCGCCTGCCAGGAGACTGCGAAAGCGCCTTCACTCTCAAGCCGGTTGAATTCCTGCATGGAAACTGCGTCGTGGTTTTCACCGCCCGCGTCGCCACTGCGGGTAATGACGCGGCGGGTGAAGTGAAAGCCCGGCCGGCCGGACAGCTGCATTGCCGCATAATCCATCAGCGTATCTTTGCCGGCCCCGCTGGGGCCGACAATGACGATCATGGTTCCGGGCGATCCCTCGCGCCGGCTATCTTGTCCGTCGCCGGTCATGCCACGCGCTTGCCCAGACGCCAGACGGAACGTGCCACGGGAACGCCATCTTCGCGGTGAACCCGGACCAGATCGGCCCGCAGACCGCCGGCTATGCGGCCGCGGTCGTGAAGACCAACGGTCCGCGCCGGTGTGGCGGTGACCATACGCAGAGCTTCCGGCAGCGTGATGGCTTCCACCTGATCGGCAAGCAGGAACGGCGCGAAGAGCAGGCTGAAGGGCACGTAGTCGGAAGAGAGAACATCCAGAACACCAATTTCGGCCAGATCGCGGGCGGCGATGTTGCCGGAATGGGATTTGCCGCGAACGATGTTCGGGGCGCCCATCAAGACACTCATGCCGGCGCTGTGCGAAGCTTTTGCCGCCTCGACGCTGGTGGGAAATTCCGCCAGCTTCACACCGTGACCAATCGCTTCGCCGACATGCGCTTCTGTTGCATCGTCGTGGCTCGCAACGGTGATTCCACGCTCGGCGCAGCGGGCAGCCAGATAATCACGATGCTTGGCGGAATATTCCGCCGATGCCGCCTGCCTGCGCCGCACGAATTCGGCGAACGCCTCGTCGCTCAGACCGCGCTTCTTCTGATAATAGAAAATATACTGATCCATCGACTGGAACTGGCGCTGGCCCGGGGAATGATCCATCAGCGAAATCAGCCGCACGCGCGGATCGGTTTCGAAATCTTCAAAATGCTCCAGCACATCGGCGGAAGCGACCTCACAACGCAGATGCAGCAGGTGGTCCGAGCGCAGGCGGTTCTGATCCGCCGCCGCCTCGATGGCGTCAGCCATTTCCCGCATTTCACCTTTTTTGAAACCACCGTCTTCATCCGAGCCAAGTCGCAGGCAATCGAATACGGTGGTGATGCCGGAGGCCGCCACCTGTGCGTCATGGGCCTGAATGGCGGCAATCTTGTCCCAGATGACACCGGGGCGCGGCGAATAATGCTGCTCGAGATGGTCGGTATGCAGTTCCACCAGGCCGGGAATCAGGAAATCGCCTTCAAGATCTTCTCCGGTCTTGGAGGCGCCTTCGCTGATATCGGCGATCTTGCCGTCGCGGATCAGAACGGAGCCCAGAATAATATCGTCTTCCAGAACGATACGGGCGTTGGAAAGGGCGTGCTCAGTCATGGTGTCGCATCTTCCTTTGGCTGCTGGCCAAGCGGGTGCCAGCTGTGAACGGTGAAGGGGGCGCCGCGCGTTTCTTCAATGAACAGGGCGAGGCCGGAAACGGTGAGGGGTTTGTCGGTGAATTCGGCAAATCGTGCGGAGAGAAGCTCATGCACGGCGGGCTGTTCGCTTTCGTCGATCCGGCCGGTCAGCGTCATGTGAAAACGGAAATCATCCATGACATGCGGATAGCCCCAGAGCGACAGATTTTCCCGCTGGCTTTCGGTCAGCATCTGCGGCCGGCGGCGGGCAATATCTGTTTCGGACAGGGGCGCGCGGAACCGGTCGAAATGATCCACGATTTCCGCTGCAAAGTCTTGCAGCGGCTGGTAAATGCGATCCGGCACCAAGGCGAAGAATGGCCCAAGTGCACCAACCACGATACGCGGAATGTCAAAGGCCGGCTGGCTTGCAGCAAAGTCCGCGACGGCCGCCAGCAGCTCTGCTTCGCTGTATTTCTCGGACAGCTCGAAAGGCGCTTTCAGGGTTGCGTGGAAGCCATAACGGCGGGGCTCTTCCGTCATCTCCGCATAGTCGGCATGGTCATCATGCAGTCTGCCGGAAAACGCGTTTCGTCCAAGCCAGCGGGATGCCGTTTCGGTCAGAGGATGATCTTTAGCCGGAGAAAAATAGATGGCATAGCGCACGGCAAGCACTCTTCGGTGTCATGGAAAACCAGGGATGAGAAGCTATTTGGCGTGACTCGCCCGCCTCCCGCAAGGTCAGGAGTGCGAAGTAATCTCTTTCCGTGACAGAATGATGATGCAGATGGAAAAAAGCGCACCTGGAACCTCATAGAGGTTAAGGGTGCGCTTGAGGATAAGTTAGCCCTACGGACGCGGGACGGAGAAAGGATCAGTCGCTTCTCCTGATGTGAGGGGCGGGATGACGAACGCTTGCGGCGTCACGTGAAGTCCCGCCTTGCCGGGTTTAATGATGCGTTTTCCCGATCAGACGCGAACGCAGCGAGTTAGAAATGTGGTCGAACAGGAAAACGACGAAGAGGATCAGCAGGACCATATAGGCCACCTTGTCCCAGTCGGCATTGGTGCCCATCGCTTCCAGCAGTTTCAGGCCGATACCCCCGGCTCCCACCGCACCGATGATGGTGGCGGACCTGGTGTTGCTCTCCCAGAAATAGAGTGACTGTGAAATAAACACAGGCAGAACCTGCGGCAGCACGCCGAAGCGATTGACGGCAATCGGGGAGGCGCCGACCGATTTGACACCCTCGCGCTGCTTGTCGTCGACATTCTCCAGCGCCTCGGCATAGACCTTTCCGAGCGCGCCGGTATCGGTGAAGAAGATCGCGGCAATGCCGGGGATCGGTCCGGGGCCGAAGCTGCGGGTGAAGAACAGTGCCCAGATGAGCATGTCGATCGAGCGCAGAAAATCGAAAAGGCGCTTCATGCCCCAGTTCGCCGCCCTGTTCGCGGTGATGTTGCGTGCGGCGATAAAGGCGAGCGGCAGGGCAACGACGGTGCCGAAAAGCGTACCCACGAAAGCCATGACCAGCGTTTGCATCAGCTTGGACAGGATGTCGGCGTGTTGCCAGACCCTGTTGTCGAGAAAATCATCGACCATATGGCTGAGATTGGAGCGCGCGGGATCGAGCCTCTCTCCCCAGAGAGCGAGAGCGGCAAGCTCGCCATAACCCTTGCCCCAGAATTCCGATTTCGTATCGAACAGGAAGTTCGCCCATCCAAGGAAACGCCGCTGCACATAAACCTGACTGGTGCGGATTTCCGCCTGACCGGCAAAGCCGTAATGCACCAGCACCTTTTTGCCGTCCTGCTGTATTTCGGCAGGCAGCCCCTGTGGTGCAACCGCGCCGTCGTCGTTGATCATGACGGGATAGTTCTTGCCGTCGACATAGACATCCACGCGGGTTGGCGTCACATCGAGGCGGTTGTCCGAACCCGCATAAACAACACTGTAACCGCCATCGGGCAGGGGTTGCAGCCAGTCGATCTTCGCATCGACCGGATATTGACCGCGGCTCGACCATTGCGGTTCAACCTTGCCGGCTTCGAAACGGAGGCGCGGTTGGGCGCGCCAGGAATACCAGTCCTGGATGTAGCTGGAGGCGCGATCCCATCGGCCCTGCATGAAAGCCGGACCAACATTGAAGAGGAAAAAGCAGCCGACGAGGTAGGCGGTGACGGCAAGAAGTCCGACAAGCAGACCATATCGCTGCATGAAACTGCGGTTGAATACCTCAGGATGCGCAGCCGTCAGCCTCTCGCGCTCGGCAGTGTTGAGAATGAAGCTGGAAGACATCAGGCCGCTCCCCGTCCGAATTCGAAGGATTGATGGCCGATCAGCCTGCGGCGCAGCCAGCCGGAAAACTGATCGACGGCGATGATGGTGATCAGCAGCAGAATGATGATGGCATAGGTCTTCGACGCATGATCATTGCCGATGGAGAGCCGGAACACTTCGCCGATGCCGCCGCCGCCCACGGCGCCGATGATGGTGGAGGCGCGCACGTTGATTTCGGCGCGCAACAGCGCATAAGAAACGAAATTTGGCAGCACCTGCGGCACGATGGCGAAACGCACCCGCTCCAGCCAGTTGGCACCGGCGGCGCGAAGGCCTTCATCCGGCTTCATGTCGGCATTTTCCACCACTTCGAAGAAGAGCTTGCCGAGAGCGCCGATGGTATGGACCGAGATTGCGATGATCGCCGCGATCGGACCGATCGACAGAATGGCTGTCAAAAGCCCGGCGACGACGATTTCAGGAAAGGCGCGCAGCACTTCCATCACCCGGCGCACCAACCAGCGCACAAGGCCGGCGCCAACGAGATTGGTGGAGGCGAAGAAGCAGAGCACGAAGGCGAAGCCGGTGCCGATGATCGTCGAGACCAGCGCAATATTGAGCGTGATGATCAGCTGGTAGATGAAGTGCGGGATGTAGAAACCGCTGGTGATGTAAACGCGATCCGCGACATAGTTGTATTTCAGCGAACCGTCCGCATAGGGCGACGGCAGGTCGAACATGGCCCGGAAGATTTCCAGCGGACTATCGGGTACGAAGGTCTTCATGAAATCGAAGAAATAGGGCAGGCGCTCGAAAAATTTGCCTGAATTGGCCGCATTGGCGAAATTCAGGGAGGCGGCAAGGATGACGAGAAAGATCACGAGCGAAATGACGGTATAGATTCGCCGAGTCGCAAGCTGCTGTTGATAATGACGCATGACCGTCTGGGACGATGCGCTCAATCCTTCTGGCGAGAAGGTACCATGGTGCAGTGTGGTCGCCATGCCGCTTTTCCTTTATTTGCAAAAGCGGCGGCGCCGCAAGGCACCGCCGCTTCCGGATATGATCTGAGGATCAGCCGCCGATAACCGACTTACGGGCGTCGATGATCGTCTGGTAGAAAGACGGGTCGACCTTGATGTAGGCGGTGTTCTTGCCCTGGGTGAAGCCCTGGAAGCAGGCGAGGTCCTTCTTCGGCAGTTCCATGAAGAAGTTTTCGACCTTCTGCTTCATCGCGTCGCCGAGCTTGTTGGTGACCATCAGCGGGCCGTTCGGGATCAGTGGCGACTTCCAGACTTCGACGATATCGTCCATGTCAAGGTTGCCCTTCTTGACCATCTGGTAGAGGTTGCCGGCCGTGTAGCCTTCTTCCCACTTGCCCACGCCCGAACCAAAGGTGGTGCCGACATCGAACTTCTTGTCGAGAACGGCGAGAACGAGGTTCTCATGGCCGCCGCCAAAGCCGGTTTCGGAGAAGTATTCCTTGACCGGAACGCCGGTTTCCTTCGGAATAGCGACGTTCGGAACGAGGAAGCCGGAGGTGGAATCGGGGTCCGCGAAGCCGATCTTCTTGCCCTTGGCATCAGCCAGCGTCTTGATGCCGCTGTCCTTGCGGGCAACCATGATCGTGTAATAACCGGTCGAGCCGTCAGCGCCGGCGGTGGTCAGAATCGGATCAACGGCCTTCGGATCGGCCAGGGCGATCTTGGCGTAGGAAGAAGCGCCCATGGAGGCGATGTCGATGGTGCCGCCGAGCAGACCCTGGATGACGCCGTTATAGTCCGGCGATGGGAAGATCTGAACTTCGGAAACGCCGGTCGCGGCCTTCAGGCCATCGGCTACGCACTTCGTGTTGCGGATCTGGTCCGCTTCGTTTTCGGAACCGTCGAGACCGATGCGCAGGACCTTGACGTCCTGGGCCATGGCGGAACCGGCCAGAACGCCAAGGGCGACTGCCGAAAGAAGGATTTTCTTCAACATGGACTTTCTCCTGTTTCCCGGCAAGCCGGAGTTTGTTGTGAACCATCGGCCCTTGACGCGGGCGCAAACGATGCTGGGCGGTTCCCTCAGAGCCCGGCGAGAGCGAGCGGTTCGGGACCGGCAGATTGCTGCACCGGACGCGCGGCAAGTTGCGCGCCGGGAATATTGATGCTGGTCGAGGTCATGGTCTCGTCGATGCCGGATCCCTGAGAATCGGTTCCGTAAATCTCGGTAACGGCTGCGGCCGTCAGTTCGGCGGGCGTTCCGTCGAACACGACGCGGCCCTGAGACATGCCGATGATGCGTTCGCAATAGTTGCGCGCGGTATCCAGCGTGTGCAGGTTGGTAATGACGGTGATACCTTCACGCTCATTGATGTCGCGCAGCGCGTCCATCACGATCTTGGCGTTCAGCGGGTCGAGCGAGGCGATCGGCTCGTCGGCAAGGACCATCTTCGGAGACTGCATCAGGGCGCGGGCTATGGCGACGCGCTGCTGCTGACCGCCGGAAAGCGTACCGGCCGCCTGCATGGCCACATGTTCGATACCAAGCCGCTCCAGCGCGGCGATGGCCATCAGGCGCTCTTCATGTGTGAAGATGTTAAAGAGGCTCAATGCCGTGGAACGGTGGTTGAGGCGTCCAAGCATGACATTGGTGAGCACGTCGAGGCGCGGAACAAGATTGAATTGCTGGAAGATCATGGCGCAGTCGCGCTGCCAGTTGCGCAGTGCAGCCCCCTTCAGCGACGAGACTTCCGTGTCATTGAAATTAATGGAACCCGAGGACGGATCGACGAGGCGGTTGATCATGCGCAGCAGCGTCGACTTGCCGGCGCCTGAACGTCCAATCACGCCGACCATCTGGCCCTGCGGAATTTCGACATTCACGGAATCGACCGCAGTGTGATTGCCGAAACGGCGCGTGACTTGCTTCAGGTGAAAGCTCATTTCCCCGTCCAATCTTCTTTTGACGGGGTTCGGCGTAACAGCGGTGCGTGAAGTGCGAATGTCAGTTTGATGAAGAAAATATTACAAAGAGCTCAAGTGTTGCGGCCGCATGTTTGCCGGCGAATGTCTGGGAACCGGCCCGCCGCGTCTTCAGGACACCAAACTGAAAAGCAAACCCCGGGAACTTCCCGGGGTCGATCAGGTCTGTAATGTTTCAGCCGCGATATTTTCTGATGAAATCCTCGGCCGACATGCTGCGAAAATCATCGAGCGCGTCGCGCAGTCTTCCGTGATCCCAATCCCACCAGCTGAGGTCATCCATCTGCCGGCCCAGTTCTGCGGGGAAACGCTCCCGGATCAGTCTTGCGGGTACACCTCCCACGATGGTGTAGGGCGCTACTTCCCTCGAGACGACAGCACCTGCTCCGATCACCGCGCCGTTTCCAACGGCGACCCCAGGCAGGATGGTGGCGCCGTGGCCGATCCAAACATCGTGACCGATCACCACGCGTCTGGCGCGGCGAGCGGCAAAAAAATCGGTCTCGTCTTCCGCATCGTCCCAGTAATTGCGCGCGCGATAGGTGAAATGATGCAAGGTCGCCCGCTGCATGGGGTGATTGGTGGCATTGATGCGGACGGAGGCAGCGATGTTGACGAATTTGCCGATGGTCGCGCACCAGATGGCGCCGTCCTGCATGACATAGGAATAGTCGCCCATCTCGACCTCCTCGATGCGGCAGCGCTCCGAAATTTCGGTGTAGCGGCCGATCGCGCTGTTGGTGACGCGGGCGGTTTCGTGGATGACGGGCTCAAGGCCGACCTTCACACTCATGCTGCAGCCTTCCGCGGAGAAAACTGCGAAACGTCGAGAATGCGGTCGGCCACGGCTTCCCGCACTTCTTCATCATGAAAGATGCCGAGCAGTGCCGTGCCCTTTTCCTTTTTCTCCCTGATCATCTCGACGACGACACGCCGGTTGGTGGCATCAAGGGAAGCAGTTGGCTCGTCGAGGAGCAGGATCGCATGATCGGTGATGAAGCCGCGGGCGATGTTGACGCGCTGTTGTTCACCACCTGAGAAAGTGGCGGGCGGCAACGACCACAATTCGCGCGGCAGGTTAAGTTTCGAAAGCAGAGCGGCCGCCTGCTCACGTGCCTCTTCAGTGGCAATCCTGCGCGCCAGAAGCGGTTCGGCAACAACGTCTATGGCGGCGACGCGGGGCACCGTGCGCAGGAATTGGCTGACATAACCGATGGTGCGATGGCGAATGTCGAGGATCGTGCGAGGGGAAGCGCTGCCGATGTCGACAACTTCACCCTCATGGCGGATCAGAATCTGTCCGCTGTCTATGGCATAGTTGCCATAGAGCATCTTCAGGATCGAGCTCTTGCCGATGCCGGAGGGCCCGCCGAGCACGACGCATTCGCCGCTGCAGACAGAGAAATTGACATCGCGGACGACAGGCAGTTCGATGCCGTCGCGAAGATGCATGGTGAAGCTTTTGAAGACTTCCGAAACGATGAGGGGCGTCGGCATGGCGTCAAACCTGCAAGATGGAGGAAACAAGCAATTGCGTATAGGGCTCGCGCGGATCGTCCAGCACCCGGTCGGTCAGGCCGTGCTCGATGACGTCGCCGCCCTTCATCACCATCATGCGGTGAGACAGCAGCCGGGCTACCGCGAGGTCGTGGGTGACGACGACGACGGCGAGGCCGAGATCGTTAACGAGGCCACGCACAAGATCAAGCAGACGCGCCTGCACGGACACATCGAGACCACCTGTTGGCTCATCCATGAAAACCAGGCGCGGCGAGGTGACGAGATTGCGGGCGATCTGCAAACGCTGGCGCATGCCGCCTGAGAAGGCGCGCGGCTGATCATCGATACGGTCGGTGCCGATTTCCACCCTCTCCAGCCATTCGCTGGCCGATTGCCTGATATTCCCGTAATGCCGGTTGCCAACTGCCATCAGCCGCTCGCCGACGTTTGCACCGGCCGAAACCGCCATTCGCAACCCGTCTGCCGGGTTCTGATGCACGAAGCCCCAGTCGGTGCGCATCAGGAAACGCCGTTCGGCCTCACCCATATGGTAGAGATCGCGCATAGAGCCGTCGCGCATGCGATATTCCACGCTGCCTGCCGTTGGCATCAGCCGGGTGGAAATGCAGTTGAGGAGCGTGGTTTTGCCGGAACCGGATTCGCCGACTATGGCGAGAACTTCACCTGGATAAAGTTCGAAAGAGACATTGCGGCAACCGGCTCGGTCACCGTAATATTTTGAAACGTCACGGACTTTGAGAAGCGGTGCGTCGCTCATTCTGCGGCCTCCTTCACATCCGCCAGCATATGGCCCTTGTGGCCATGGGCGCGGCGGTCCTCGCAATGATCGGTATCGGAGCAGACGAACATCCGTCCGCCTCTGTCATCAAGCACCACCTCGTCGAGATAGACATTTTCTGCGCCGCACAGCGCGCAGGGCTTGTCGAAGCGCTGGATTTCAAAAGGATGATCCTCGAAATCGAGGCTGACGACGTCGGTGTAGGGCGGTACAGCATAGATGCGCTTCTCGCGCCCGGCGCCGAACAGCTGCAACGCGTCCGACATGTGCATTTTCGGGTTGTCGAATTTCGGGGTTGGCGATGGATCCATCACATAACGCCCGGCCACCTTCACCGGATAGGCGTAGGTGGTGGAGATGCGGCCGTTGCGGGCAATGTCCTCATAGAGCTTGACGTGCATCAGGCCATATTCCTCCAGCGCGTGCATGACGCGCGTTTCGGTCTCGCGCGGCTCGAGGAAACGCAACGGCTCGGGAATGGGTACCTGATAGACAAGCACCTGGCCCGAATGCAGTTCCTCTTCCGGAATGCGGTGCCGCGTCTGGATGATGGTGGCATCCTTCGTTCGGGTCGTGACGGCAACATTCGACACCTTCTGGAAGAAGGCGCGGATGGAAACCGCATTGGTCGTGTCATCGGCGCCCTGGTCAATTACCTTCAGCACGTCGTCGGGGCCAAGAATGGAGGCGGTCAATTGCACACCGCCCGTGCCCCAGCCATAGGGCATGGGCATTTCACGGGAAGCGAAGGGAACCTGATAACCCGGAATCGCGATGGCTTTCAGGATTGCCCGGCGGATCATCCGCTTGGTCTGTTCGTCCAGATAGGCGAAGTTGTAGGCAGCCAGTCCGTCGTCAAATGAAACTTCTTCAAGCATTGCGCGTTAGCCTTGTGAAAAAAGGAGTACAAGCTCATGGAGATTGGAATTCTTGTAGCCGTGTTCTTTGCTGTCTTTGCAGCAACGACCGTCTTTTGCGCTTACTGGTTTGGCGAGCAGCACAGCCGCTGAGTCATTCGGCCGCATCGCCCATCCATTCCGCGCCATTCGCGTTCGTCGCTTCGAAATCAGCACGCATTTTTCGGACGAGGTCGAGTTCAGCCTGGAAATCCACGTAATGCGGCAGTTTCAGATGTTCGACGAAGCCCGTTGCCTGCACGTTGTCGGCGTGTGAGATGACAAATTCTTCGTCCTGCGCCGGCGCTACGACATCTTCGCCGAATTCGCCGGCGCGTAGTGCACGGTCGACCAGCGACATGGCCATCGCCTTGCGCTCGCTCTGACCGAACACCAAGCCATAACCGCGCGTGAATTGCGGAGGGGCCTTGGACGAACCCTTGAACTGGTTCACCATCTGGCACTCGGTAACCTGGATATCGCCCAGTGAGACCGCGAAGCCAAGTTCCGGTACGTCTAGCTGGATTTCAACGTCACCGATGCGAATCTCGCCGACAAAAGGATGTGTCCGACCGTAGCCGCGCTGCGTGGAGTAAGCGAGCGCCAGAAGAAAACCCTCATCGCCGCGTGCCAGTGATTGCAGGCGCAGATCGCGCGACATCGGGAATTCCATCGGTTCCCGTGTCAGGTCACCGGCAATATGATCGTCCGGCAACTCGCCATCGCTTTCGATCAGCCCTTCCTGGGCAAGAATATCGGAAACGCGCATGACATGTTCCGGCTCGCTATCCCGCTGGGTCGCTGCTTCGACCGTTTGGTCTTCGAGAAGAGAGGGGTCGAGCAGGCGGTGGGTATAATCGAAGGTCGGCCCCAGCAATTGTCCGCCCGGCAGGTCCTTGTAAGTCGCGGAAACGCGCCGCTTCACCGTCATATGAGCTGTGTCCACCGGTACCGAGTAACCGAAGCGCGGCAGCGTGGTGCGGTAGGCACGCAGCAGAAAGATAGCTTCGATCATGTCGCCGCGCGCCTGCTTGATGGCAAGGGCTGCGAGCGACTGATCGTAGAGAGACGCTTCCGCCATCACCCTGTCGACAGCGAGCGAAAGCTGTGAAACGATCTGCGCGACCGTCATGGCCGGCAGGTCCCGGTCTCCGCGCCGCTTGTCGGCCAGAAGCCGGTGGGCATTGGCGATGGCGGTTTCACCGCCTTTGACAGCAACATACATCTTATGACTCCACGAGTTTGATGCGCGTCGTGCGCGGCAGGCAGACGAATTTATCGCCAGCCGTCAGGATCACGTCGACGCCGCGCGGGAAGAAAGCGTTGTTCTCCGCCCAGAGCCTCGGGAATATGTCGGGCAGACCGGAAGGACTGATCACGTTGACGTGGCGGATGCCAGGGCCGGAAAGCTGCAGTTCCCGACCGCCATCGAGATCAGGCAACTCGATGATGAGCGTGGTGGAACGGTCGGGATATTCCTGGCTTCCCAGGGCGAAGAGACCGAAGGACGAAATGGCGCTGCCGGCCTCGAAGACCGCGAAATGTGCCGTGCCCTTTTCTTCTGTCGCAGCTGCGCCAGTGTGAAAACCGATCCAGCCGGGGACAGCGGTTTTTCGCAGTGCGCTGCTCAGCCAGACCGGAGTGTCATGGTCACAGAGCGCCAGCAGAACCGCTCCGGTCGCCGCGGCAAGCGGCAGCGGCGGAAAGACTGCTGTTTCGACCGCCTGTGTGGTGCCCGGACGGGCCATGCCGTCCATCAGTTTTTTGAAAACCCGTTGGGAATCGAAGACGGCGTCGGAGAAACCGCCCGTCAGTGCTTCGGCCTTGACACCCATCAATCTTCTCCTCGAACCATGGTAAAGAAATCGACCCGTGTGGCGGCAGTCTCTTTCATTGTCCGCTCTTTCTCTGCGGTCAGCCTTTTTTCGAGAGGCGAGAGAAGCTCGGTCTCGATGAAATCCCGTGTCGGGCTTTCCTGCCAGAGCGCATCGAAAACGGCGGCGTACCAGGCTTTTTTGCGACCGGTGCCGAGAACATGCGCATGACCCACGGTGCCGGAGGCCAACTTGATCGTCGCCCGGGTGACTGTCGTTTCACCGAGGTTGAAAGGAGCGCCGCCACCGCCGATCCGGCCCTTGACCATCACCAGCCCGGTTTCCGGCCCACGTACGGTTTCCGTTTTGGGGTTCTCACCCTGGCGGTTCCAGGCCGTTTCAAGTTCCTGAACCGTGGCGCGGGCAAGGAGCGCTGCCGCTCTTTTTCTGCCTGCGTGTATGTCTGCCGTATCGTTTGTCATTGCTTGACCTCTAATGTCTATTGATATAGACAACTATACAATATAAGCTACAAGTAATGGCGATGAATGACAAGCGTGTGACATGAGCCCTTCGGCAACGATGAAAAGAAAGAATGGAGTGGCGCTCTGGCGGCAGATCGCCGACCGGATCAGAGGCGAAATCGCCGCTGGTGATCACGACGAAACCGGCATGTTACCGCCGGAAATGACATTGGCGCAAAAATTCGGCGTCAACCGCCATACTGTCCGGAGTGCCATTGCCGCACTGGCGAGCGAGGGCATACTCGAGCCGATGCAGGGACGCGGCACGATCATCGCCCGCAAGGAGCGTTTGAGCTTTCCGATATCGCTACGCACGCGCTTTACGGCTGGCATCGGCGATCAGGTAAAGGAAATGGAGGCGCTGCTGCTTTCCCACATCACCGAGCCGGCCAATGCCGATCTGGCGGCGCGATTGCAATTGCCGCTGGGTACGCCGCTCATACGTCTCGAAACGCTCCGCAAGGCGGACACTCGCCCGGTCTCTCGCTCGACCACGTGGTTCCCCGCCGACCGTTTTGCCGGAATAGGAGAGGCTTATCAGAAAAGCGGCTCCATTACGGCTGCGTTCAAGATGCTTGGTGTGGCAGACTACGTGCGCATTTCGACCGTCATTTCCGCTAGTCACGCGGATACGCGCGATCTCGCCGATCTCGAATTGTCACCAGGCGCCATCCTGCTGATAACCCAGGCACTGAACGCAGATATGGACGGCGTGCCGGTGCAATACGCCATCAGCCGCTTCTCGGCCGATACGGTCGAATTCACAGTGGAAAACTAAGGTCAAAATCGAGGTGGAAGACTATTCCGCCTGCGACAACCCCAGCACATCCAGCATCGAATAGAAACCGGGCTTCTTGTCGAAGGCCCAAACCGCTGCCGTGATTGCGCCGCGCGCGAAGATGGAGCGGTCGCCGGCGTAATGGGAAAGTTCGACGCGCTCGCCTTCGCCGGCGAAGATGACAGAATGTTCACCGATCACCGAACCACCGCGCAGGGTGGCAAAGCCGATGGTTCCGATCTCACGCGCCCCGGTATGGCCGTCACGCACACGAACGGATGACGTGGAAAGATCGACGTTGCGGCCGGCGGCGGCGGCTTCGCCCAGCAGCAGCGCTGTGCCGGAAGGTGCATCCACCTTGTGCTTGTGGTGCATTTCCAGGATTTCGATATCCCAGTTCTCCGCATCCAGCGCCTGCGCCGCCTGCTGCGTCAAGACGCTGAGCAGGTTGACACCGAGGCTCATATTGCCCGACTTGACGATGCGAGCGTGGCGCGACGCCGCCTTGAATTTTTCCTCATCTTCCTGCGCGCAGCCCGTGGTGCCGATGACATGCACGATGCGGGCCTGTGCAGCGAGACCGGCAAAGGTGACGCTGGTTGCCGGTGAAGTGAAGTCGATCACCCCTTCGGCGTGGAGAAATGCCTGCAGCGGATCGCTGGTGATTTCGACGCCGATGGGGCCGAGACCGGCAATCTCCCCGGCATCGCGGCCGACAAAGGCCGAACCCTCGCGCGCGACCGCAGCATGCAGCTGAACGCCCGGCGTCTGGTGAATGAGGCGGATCAACGCCTGTCCCATGCGGCCCGCCGCGCCGACCACCACCAGTTTCATGCCGCTGCTGCCCATGCTGTCACTCACTTCTCATGTCGGGCGGATCGGAACCCGCCGGTATCGGATGTTTGATGTGTTCCGCATTGACGTTAAAGACCGTCCGCCCGCTTCGCAAGCATCACGTCGGAACGGTTCGGGCGATCAGACCCTCCAGCGCCGCCCGTCCAGCGCCAGGCCGAAATCGGAAGGTGTTCTCGCATAGGTGGCGAGGCCGGAAAGGGCCGCCTGCGGGTGGGTGACGACGAAGGTGGGGATGGTCCGCATCAGCGCGCTGTGCGGCGCCTTGTCTTCAAAGGCGGTCCGGAATTCCGGGCTCTTGAGCGCCGGAATGATCTTCTGCGAAATGCCGCCCGCGAGATAAACGCCGCCCTTGGCCATGAAGATCAGCGCGAGGTCGCCCGCCACGCGGCCGAGATAGGTGCTGAAAAGCGAAAGCGTTTCTTTGGCCTGTGCATTCTCGCCCGTCAGCCCCTGCGCGGTAATATCGGCCGGATCGGAAAAGACGGCTTCGATGCCATCGGCCTTGCAGACGGCGCGGTAAAGATTGACCAGCCCGCGCCCGCACAGAATCTGTTCGCCAGCGACGCGACCTTCGATGGTTTCGATATGCGGGAAAACCGCGTAGTCACGCGCGCTTCTCGGGCCGATATCGATATGGCCGCCTTCGCCCGGAACCGGAAACCACATATGGCGCGCATAAACCAGACCGGCCACACCAAGTCCCGTGCCCGGTCCAAGAACGACGCGAGAGGCCAGCACGTCTTTTTTGCCGGAGCCGATGGCTTCGCGGTTGTTGTCATCCAGAGCCGCAATCGCGAGCGCCTGCGCCTCGAAGTCATTGATGACGATGACGTCCTTCAGACCGAGATTGGCGAGCATTCCCTTCGGCTTGACGACCCAATGGCAGTTGGTGAGCGGTATCTCGTCACCTTCGATCGGGCCGGCAATGGCAAGAATGGTCGAGACGGGTTGAAGCGAGGTCTTGTCCAGAACAGCCTGCTGGATGGCGTCGTCAATGGTTGGGTATTCCGCCGTCTTCACCGTTGTGAGGTGCACGGGCTCCGCAAAGGAATCGATCAGGATGGAAAAGCGGGCATTGGTGCCGCCGATGTCGCCAAGAAGGATTGGAAAGGACAGATATTCGGTATCGGACGTCTTCGGCATTGCCTGTTCCATGGTGGGAGGGTCAGTTGGCGACGTGGAAGTCGATGAGATTTTCTGCGGTGGCGCGGTTGAGCGCCATGGGAATATCATAGACCGTGGCAAGTCTCGTCAAAGCCTTCACGTCGACATCATGCGGCATTGCCGTCAGTGGATCGGTGAAGAAGATCAGCATGTCCACTTGGCCAGTGGCGATCATCGCGCCGATCTGCTGGTCGCCGCCGAGAGGGCCGCTTTTGAGGCGAATGACTTCAAGCCCGGGGCAGGCTTCCTGCACCCGTCCACCGGTGGTACCGGTTGCGACGATCTTGAAATTGGCAAGCGCCTTCTGGTGATGACGGGCGAAATCCGCCATATCGTCCTTTTTCTCGTCGTGAGCGATGAGCGCGATACAGCGTTGTCCTTCCATGGTCCCAGCCCGTCCCCGTAGAATTAAATCGATTTGAAGCCTTCTATAACAGCTTGCCGCCATTTGAAAAGGGAAGCTGTTGAATGCCTCATTTCTGTTTCAGTTCAATGTCGGGCGCTGGGTCGGAAGTGGAATATCCGAAGGCGGCTGCAGGGCGGGGGCCGCCTGAATGACCTGTTCCACGCTTTGCTGGCGCACGGCTTGGGTCGGCGAAGTTGAATAAGCCTGGGCTGCAATCCCCTCGGGGTTGGCGGAAGGAGCGGCGGCCACGGCGGCGCAGGCAGCGGGCAGGTCGGAAACCATGACGGGACGCGGTTTCACCGGCTTGGCATTGGGGTCCTTTTTCGGCGGCGCCCATGGCTCCTTAGTGAACCACCAGGCAAGAGACTTGTCGCAGCCATCGCCCTTGCCGACGGCGGCCTGCGGCTTGCAGTTCGGCGCGCCGGGCGGGCATTCGAGACGGATGTGGAAATGCTCGTCATGGCCGTAGATCGGCCTGATCTTGCCCATGAAGGTGCGATCGCCGGTCCAGGTCTGGCAGAGCTTCTGCTTGATCGCCGGGTTGACGAAAACACGCTCCACCTGCGGGTAACTTGCCGCCATCATCACCAGCCGTGCGTTCAGCGGCGACCACTTGCGGTCGTCAACCGTCAGAAACTTGCTCTTGTCCAGCATGGAGATAAAGGGCACCGTTTCGCGCTGTTCGACAGTGAGCCGAGGCGTGGGCATGGGCCGCCACCAGACATCTACATCGAGGCCGATCTGGTGCGAGGCATGGCCTGTCAGCATCGGACCGCCGCGCGGCTGGGAAATGTCGCCGAGCAGCAGGCCCGGCCAGCCGATTTTCTGGGCGTCCTGCGAAAATTGCTCAAGGAAGGAAATCAGCTGCGGCTGGCCCCAGCGCCGGTTGCGCGAAAGGCGCATGGCCTGCCAACCGGGACCATCCGTTGGCATGGCGACTGCGCCGGACTGGCAACCCTTGGCATAGGAGCCGATCGGCTGGGATGCTGCGGCAGAAGGCAGCGCCATGTGGCCGAACACTTCTTTTGCGGGCCTGTCTTCGGCTGACGCGGTTTCGATCTGCAGCTGCAGCGACGAGACGACCGACATCGCCAGCATGGTCGCCTTGAAAATTCTCGATGATCCCGCCGTCATATAGCCGTGCCCGCCCGATCAGTTGATTCTCTTGCCCCAAGAATAAACTGGAACGGGATTTTGTTAAAACCGTGTTTCGTGTTGCCCTTCAGGGCGGGATAACGACGCTGATAAAGAGCTTGTGAGACAGCGCATCTGTTTTTTGCCAATGTTTCTTTTATGCTCTCCGCAACAGGCACAAAAACAGGGACATTGACCCGATGATATTGGCACCACTGAAATCCCGACTTCTTATCGCCCTTATGGCGTCCGCCCTCCTGATGCCGGCGGCGGCTTCCGCCCAGTCGGTCGATGTCTGGCGAAAGGGGATTTCGACGGTCGGGGAGCTGAAGCATCCCGATGGATTTGACCATTTCGATTATGTAAACACCAATGCACCAAAAGGCGGCACGTTGCGCCTCTCCACATCGGGCACCTTCGATACGCTGAACCCGCTGCTGGCGAAGGGCGAGGCCGCGACGGGCCTTTCGCTCGTCTTCGATACGCTGATGAAGTCAACGGAAGAGGAACTCTCGGCCTCCTATGGTTTGCTGGCGGAAGGCGTCAGCTATCCCGAGGATATCTCCAAAGCGACGTTCCGCCTGCGTCAGGAGGCCAAGTGGGCGGATGGTAAGCCTGTGACGCCTGAGGATGTCGTGTTCAGCTTCGAAAAAGCCAAGGACCTGAGCCCGCAGCTTGCGACCTATTACACCCACGTCACCAAGGCGGAGGTGAGCGGTGACAGGGACATCACCTTCACCTTCGATGAAAAGAACAATCGCGAGCTGCCGCAGATCGTCGGTCAATTGCTAATCGTTCCCAAGCACTGGTGGGAGGGCACCGGCCCGGACGGCAAACCGCGTGACATATCGCGCGGCACGCTGGAGCCTGTGATGGGTTCCGGCCCCTACAAGATCGCTGCCGTCGCCCCCGGATCGACCATCACTTATGAACGCCGTGACGATTATTGGGGCAAGGACGTTAACGTAAATGTCGGGATGAACAACTTTAAAGCCATCGCCTACACCTTTTTTGCCGATCAGGACGTGGAATTCCAGGCGTTTAAATCGGGCACGATCGATTTCGCGCGGGAGGCTTCCTCCAGCCGCTGGGTCACGGGTTATGATTTTCCCGCCGTCAAGGACGGTCGGGTCAAAAAGGAGGAGCTGCCGAACATCTACCGTTCCGTCGGCATCATGCAGGCCTTTGTGCCGAACATGCGGCGGGAAAAGTTCCAGAACCCGAAACTGCGCAAGGCGCTGAACTATGCCTTCGATTTTGAGGAACTCAACCGCACGCTGGCTTACGGCCAGTTCCAGCGCATCAACAGCTTCTTCATGGGCAGCGAACTGGCTTCGTCAGGCCTGCCAACGGGTCGCGAACTGGAACTGCTTCAGGAGCTCAAGGATCAGGTCCCGCCTGAGGTCTTCACGACGGAATACAAGAATCCGGTGGCGGGCGATCCGGCCAAGCAACGCGACAATCTGCGCGAAGCCGTCAGGCTGATGAAGGAGGCGGGATATGAACTGCGCGGCAATCGCATGGTCAATGCGAAAACCGGCCAGCAACTCGATATGGAATTCCTGATTGATTCCGCCGGCATGGAACGAACAATCCTTCCTTATGTCCAGAGTCTGAAGAAAATCGGAATCAACGCGACCATCCGCACGGTCGATGCCTCGCAATTCACCAACCGCACCCGCAGCTTCGATTACGACATTATCGTCAAGCTCTGGGCGACGTCGGCCAATCCGGGTAACGAGCAAGCCGATTACTGGGGTTCGGCGGCTGCTGATCGTCAGGGATCGAACAACCTCGCCGGCATCAAGAACCCGGCCGTCGATGCTTTGGTGCGCAAAGTCATTTTTGCGCCCAATCGCGATGAGCAGGTCGCTGCTGCCCGGGCGCTCGACCGGGTGCTGCTCGCCAACAGCTATGTCATTCCGCAATTCTACCGCGGCGAGCTGTTCATCGCCTATTGGAACACGATTGTCCGCCCGGAAAACCTGCCCGAATATGGCATCGGTTTTCCTGAAGCCTGGTGGTCCAGCCAGGCCGGAAAATGACGCCGGCCTTGCTTTCGCGATCAAGGCTTGATTCACATAGGCCGAGACGAATCGCTTGAAATGCGCGTGACGCCGCTTTGAGGAAAGGACCGGGCTTGACCGAGACGAAAATCGCTGACCGAACGGCTGGGGGAAGAGGCTGATGGGCGCCTATATCCTCAGACGTCTGGCGCTGATGATCCCGACCATCATCGGCATCATGGGCATTTCGTTTCTTGTCATCCAGTTCGCCCCGGGTGGGCCGGTGGAACAGGTCGTTGCGCAGCTGACGGGTCAGGGCGACAGCGCCTCCGACCGGCTCTCGGGCGGCGGCGATCTCATGGGGCAATCAGGCGGCTTCGATGAAAGCGGTTCGAAATATCGCGGTGCACAGGGGCTCGATCCGGAGCTGATCAAGAAGCTCGAAAAGCAGTTCGGTTTTGACAAACCGCCGCTCACCCGGTTCCTTGAAATGATGTGGAATTACATTCGCTTCGACTTCGGCGACAGCTTCTTCCGCAATTCGTCGGTCATCGATCTCATCATTGACAAGCTGCCGGTCTCGGCCTCGCTCGGTTTCTGGATTCTGATCATATCCTATGTGATTTCCATTCCGCTCGGCATCAAGAAGGCCGTTTCCGATGGCTCGACCTTCGATGTCTGGACCTCAGGCATCATCATCATCGGTTATGCGGTGCCGAGTTTCCTGTTCGGCATCCTGCTCATCGTGCTTTTCGCCGGCGGATCGTTTTTCGACTGGTTTCCGCTGCGGGGACTGGTGTCTGATAATTTCGACCAGCTGAACTGGTGGCAGAAGATCATCGACTATTTCTGGCATCTTACCCTGCCGTTGATCGCTCTGTCGCTCTCCGCCTTTGCGACAACGACGCTTTTGACCAAAAATTCCTTCATCGACGAGATCAAGAAGCAATATGTCATCACTGCCCGCGCCAAGGGTCTCACCGAGCGCAAGGTCCTTTATGGGCATGTTTTCCGCAACGCGATGCTGATCGTGATCGCCGGCTTTCCGGGTGCTTTCATCTCGGCCTTTTTCACAGGCTCACTGCTCATCGAGAATATCTTCTCGCTGGATGGTCTCGGCCGCCTCGGTTATCTCTCGGTCGTCAACCGTGATTACCCGATCGTCTTCGGCACACTGTTCATCTTCTCGCTGATGGGCCTCGTCGTTGGCCTGCTCTCTGACCTCATCTACACATGGATCGATCCGCGTATCGACTTCGAGCGGAGGGACGTGTGATGTCGCTCGCTCATCCTGCAGGAACCGAGACGCTGGTAAATCCCAAGCGCCCGTGGTTTTCGCCGACGACCAAGCGCCGCTGGCAGAATTTCAAGGCAAACCGCCGTGGATACTGGTCATTCTGGCTGTTCCTGATCCTGTTTTTCCTGAGCCTGATGGCGGAATTCATCGCCAATGACAAACCCATCCTCGCCTCCTACAAGGGCGAGCTGCTGGTGCCGGTCATGGTGGATTATCCGGAGGAGAAATTCGGCGGGTTCCTGGCCCAGACCGACTACAAATCCTCTTTCATTCAGGACGAGATCAACGCCAATGGCTGGATGATCTGGCCACCGATCCGCTACTCCTACCAGACGGTCAATTCCAATATTCCGCATTCCGCGCCCACGGCACCTTTCTGGCTGATGGATAAAAAGGAGCGCTGCTCGGCCTATCCGCAGGGCGATGCCGATCCCGGCTGCACGCTTGGTAATCTGAACTGGCTCGGCACCGACAATCAGGCCCGCGACGTCACGGCGCGGATGATCTACGGCTTCCGCATCTCCGTGCTGTTCGGCCTGACGCTGACCATTGCTTCCGCCATTGTCGGCGTCACCGCCGGCGCAATTCAGGGCTATTTCGGCGGCTGGACGGACCTGCTTTTGCAGCGTTTCATCGAAATCTGGTCGTCCATGCCGGTGCTTTACATCCTGCTCATCATTGCGGCCATTCTGCCGCCCGGCTTCTTCGTGTTGCTTGGGATCATGCTGCTGTTTTCATGGGTCGGCTTCGTCGGCATTGTTCGCGCCGAATTCCTGCGGGCCAGAAACTTCGAATATGTCCGTGCCGCCCGCGCACTTGGCGTCGGCAACTGGACGATCATGTTCAGACACCTTCTGCCCAATGCCATGGTGGCGACGCTGACCTTCCTGCCCTTCATTCTCTCAGGGTCGATCACGACACTCACCTCGCTCGATTTTCTCGGTTTCGGCATGCCGCCGGGATCGCCGTCGCTGGGCGAGATGATTGCGCAGGGCAAGAACAACCTTCAGGCGCCCTGGCTCGGTCTCACAGCCTTCTTCACGATGTCCATCATGCTGTCGCTCCTTATTTTCATCGGCGAGGCCGTTCGCGACGCCTTCGATCCACGCAAGACGTTCCGGTGATCGCCATGACGGAAACAAATATCCAGCCGCTGCTCTCCGTTCGTGATCTCTCTGTCGCCTTCCACCAGGGCGGCGCGACAAGTGTTGCAGTCGATCACGTGTCTTTTGATCTGATGTTGGGCGAAGTCGTTGCCCTTGTCGGCGAATCCGGCTCTGGCAAGTCGGTGACGGCCAATTCCATCTTGAAACTGCTGCCCTATCCGGCAGCAAGCCACCCCTCGGGACAAATCCTGTTCGATGGTAAGGACATGCTGACATTGCCGGAGCGCTCCCTGCGTGCGGTGCGCGGCAACGACATCACCATGATCTTCCAGGAGCCGATGACCTCGCTCAATCCGCTCCACACCATCGAGCGTCAGATCGGAGAGATCCTTGAGCTGCATCAGGCAATCACGGGGAGCGAGGCGCGTGAACGCACACTGGAGCTTCTGCGCCAGGTCGGTATCCGTGAACCGGAAAAACGCCTGAAAGCCTATCCGCACGAATTGTCCGGTGGCCAGCGGCAGCGTGTGATGATCGCCATGGCGCTGGCAAACCGGCCGAAACTGCTGATTGCAGACGAGCCGACGACGGCGTTGGACGTGACGGTTCAGGCCCAGATTCTTGAACTCCTCGGTGATCTGAAAAAGCAACACGGCATGTCCATGCTATTCATCACCCATGACCTCGGCATCGTCCGTAAATTTGCCGACCGCGTCTGCGTCATGACGAAGGGGAAGATCGTAGAAACCGGAACCGTCGAACAGGTTTTCAACGATCCGCAGCATGCCTATACACGCCACCTGCTGGCGGCGGAGCCCAAGGGCGAGCCGCCGGTTTCCGACAGCAGTAAGCCTGTGGTCATGCAGGGCGACGATATCAAGGTCTGGTTTCCCATCAAGGCGGGGCTGATGCGTCGCGTTGTCGACCATGTGAAGGCGGTGGACGGTATCGATATCACGCTGCGTGCCGGCCAGACGGTGGGCGTGGTCGGGGAATCCGGGTCCGGAAAGACAACCCTTGGTCTCGCGCTCTCCAGGTTGATCGCATCTGAAGGACGTATCAGCTTCATCGGCCAGTCGATCGACCACTATTCCTATGAGATGATGAAGCCGCTCAGGAACCGGCTGCAGGTCGTGTTTCAGGACCCCTATGGTTCACTCAGCCCGCGCATGTCGGTGGGTGAGATCGTCGCCGAGGGTTTGAAGGTGCATGAGCGGTCGCTGTCTGCGGACGAACGCGATACGCGCGTCGCCACCGCGCTGGAAGAGGTCGGTCTCGATCCGGCCACCCGCTGGCGATATCCGCATGAATTTTCCGGCGGCCAGCGCCAGCGCATCGCCATTGCCCGTGCCATGGTGCTTAAACCCCGTTTTGTCATGCTGGACGAGCCGACATCGGCACTCGACATGAGTGTGCAGGCGCAGGTGGTCGATCTCTTGCGTGATCTCCAGGCAAAGCATGAACTCGCTTATCTCTTCATCAGCCACGACTTGAAGGTGGTGAAGGCACTTGCCAACGACCTGATCGTCATGCGTCACGGCAAGGTGGTGGAGAGCGGCCCGGCGGCGGAAATCTTCGCCAGTCCACAGCAGGACTATACCCGGGCGCTCCTGGCGGCTGCCTTCCACATCGAGGCCGTGAAAACGAAGGCCATTAGCCAGTAGGCCGCGTGGTGTTTCTGTTAAGGCAATGATTTTTCTGTTGCTTCGCGAAAAATGCCGACCCATGTTGCTGGGTATGTGACGCAGAGACGGATTGATTGCCATGGCAGCGGATGTGATCGTTTTGGGGGCGGGGATCATTGGGGTTTCCACCGCCTTGCAGCTGGCCCGCAGGGGCAGGTCGGTGGTGCTGGTCGACCGGCGCGGACCGGGTGAGGAAACCTCTTTCGGCAATGCCGGGTTGATCCAGAGAGAAGGTGTGGTGCCCTATGCCTTTCCGCAGGATCTCGCCCTGCTGCTGCGCTATTCCCTGAATAACAGCATCGATGCCCGTTATCACCTCTCAGCTCTGCCCAAGATCGCGCCTTTTCTGGGCCGCTACTGGTATAATTCCGCAGCCGCGCGCCATGCGGCAATTGCCCGGGCCTATGCACCGCTGATCGAGCACTCGGTATCCGAGCACAACATCCTGATCGAGGAGGCCAAAGCCGGTGACCTGATCGTCAAGAATGGCTGGATGGAGGCCTACCGAACCGCCGCACGGCGGGACGCTGATTTTGCCTTTGCCGAACGTCTGGCGCGAGACCATGGCATTTCCCATACGAAACTCGACGCTGAGGAACTTGCCGCTGCCGAACCGCATCTGAGCCATGATTTCGTCGGCGGCCTGAAATGGAACGATCCCTGGTCGGTGCTCGATCCGCATGCGCTGACGCTCGCTTATGTCCGGCTGTTCGAGAGCCTCGGTGGACGAGTGTCAAGGGGCGATGCGTCCACCCTCAGTCAGACGGCAAGCGGTTGGACGGTGCGCACCGAAACCGGCGCAGTCGAGGCCGAACATGCCGTCGTGGCACTAGGCCCTTGGGCGGATACCGTCACCGAGCGACTGGGCTACCGTTTTCCGCTCGGCGTGAAGCGCGGTTATCACATGCATTACGCGCCGCAGGAAGGCACTAAGCTCAATAACTGGCTGATCGATGCAGAGCGGGGATATTTCCTTGCGCCGATGCGAAAAGGTATCCGGCTGACGACGGGGGCGGAATTTGCCGAACGCGATGCGCCGAAATCGCCCGTGCAGATTGAACGGGCGGAGCGGGTGGCGCGGACCGTCTTTCCTCTTGGCGGCCGGCTGGATGCGGAACCGTGGATGGGTGCCCGGCCCTGCACGCCGGATATGATGCCCATAATCGGCAAGGCGCCACGTCACCGGACTTTATGGTTTGCCTTCGGCCACGCCCATCACGGGCTGACGCTCGGGCCCATTACCGGTCGTGTTCTGGCTGAAACGATGCTGGGCGAAACGCCTGTTATCGCGATTGACGCGTATCGCCCGGGAAGGTTCAATCCCTGAGAACGAAATCCGCTGGCCTTATGGTAGCAGGCCACGTAACATGGTCCCATGCAAAGGGGAAAAGGGGCAGACGTCATCATGGTGGCGAGGTTTCTCATCTATCAGCAGCAGGATGATTTTCGCTAGCGAAGATTGCTGCGCATGATCAGAGATGGAAACGGCTTGCTGGTGCATGATGGATGATATTGAAAACGCAAAGAAATTTTTCGTCGATAACCCCGATATCGAAATACTCGAAGCCTTTGTCATAGATGCCAACGGCGTGCCGCGCGGCAAATGGATTCCGCGCGAACGGGCAATCGACGTGCTTGAAAAGGGGATGGCCATTCCCCGTTCCGTTTATGCGCTGGATATCTGGGGACGTGATGTCCACGCTGCGGGCCTCGCGGAGGGCACGGGTGATCCGGACGGCTTCTGCTTTCCCGTTCCCGGCACACTGTCGCGGGTGACATGGCTCGGCCGGCCGACGGCGCAGGTTTTGCTCGCCATGAAGAATCCGGATGGAACCGGTTTTTACGGCGATCCGCGCCATGTTCTGGCGCAGGTTCTCAATGCATATAAAAAAGCGGGTTTGACCCCTGTCGTGGCCACTGAACTCGAGTTTTACCTGATCGATCCCGTTCGTTCGGCGCTCGATCCCGTGCGTCCGCCGCACAGCCGCGAGGGCCGGTGGCATACGGGCCAGACGCAGGTCCTGTCGATTTCAGAGTTGCAGGATTTCGAAGATGTTTTCCACGACATCGCGACAGCGTGCCGCGCGCAGGGCGTGCTTGCCGATACGACGCTGCGGGAAAATGGTCCCGGCCAATATGAGATCAACCTCAATCACGTGCCTGACGCGTTGCAGGCTGCCGATTTTGCCGTTTTTCTGAAGCGTATCGTTAAAGGAGTGGCGCGTCGGCATGACCTCGACGCCACCTTCATGGCCAAGCCTTATGGGCTGCAGGCAGGCAATGGCATGCATGTGCATTTCTCCGTTCTCGACAGGGATGGCAGGAATATCTACGCGGGAGAAAACGGCCCTTCGGATGCGCTGCTGCATTCGGTCGGCGGCCTCCTTGAAAACATGGGAGAGAGCATGGCGATCTTTGCACCTCATGCCAATTCCTATCGCCGTCTCACACCGAGCGAACATGCGCCAACCTACGCCTCCTGGGGTATCGATAACCGCTCAGCAGCGGTGCGCGTCATTGTTGCCAGCAAGGCGGCGACGCGTATCGAACACCGCGTCGCCGGCGCCGACACCAACCCCTATCTGGTTCTCGCGATGATACTGAGCGCCGCGCTCGCCGGCATGAAGGAGAAGCGCCAGCCCGGCGGCGCGATTTCCGGCGACAGTCACGCGATCAACCATGAGCCGCTGCCCACCAACTGGGACTATGCGCTGCAACGCTTCACGCGGTCCAGCTTCGCCTATGCGACGCTTGGCCAAAAATACCGTACGCTGTTTTCCGCCTGCAAACAGCAGGAGCTTTCCGAATTCTCCCTGCGTGTAACCGACGTCGAATATGACGCCTATATCAGGACTGTGTGAAATGGCTGAGGTCACCAACATTCCCAATCCCGGCCACACATCGTCATGGTATGCGGCCTCCGCCAATGTCAAAACCGTGCGCCCGACGCTTGAGGGCGCGCTGGAAGCCGATGTCTGCGTGATCGGCGGCGGTTTCACCGGCATTTCCGCCGCCCTTGAACTCAGTGAACGTGGCTACGCGGTCATTGTGCTGGAAGGCGTGCGGGTGGGCTTCGGCGCATCGGGGCGCAACGGCGGGCAGATTGTCAACGGTTACAGCCGGGATCTCGAGACCATCGCCGGCCGCTACGGGCATGACAAGGCAGTGAAGCTTGGGGAGATGTCGCTTGAAGGCGGCACGATCATCCGCAACCGCGTCACCAAATATGCCATCGACTGCGATCTGGTCGACGGCGGTTTCTTCGCCGCCTTCACGTCAAAGCAGATTCGCGAAATGGAGGCACACAAGGCCCATTGGGAAAAACATGGTCATGGCGGCCTGGAAATGGTCTCCGGAGCGGATGTCGGCCGCTACGTGAAGACCGATCGTTACGCCGGTGGCATGATCGATCGTTTCGGCGGCCATATCCATCCTCTTAATCTCGTGCAGGGCGAGGCGGCGGCTGCCGAAAGCCTGGGCGCTCGGATATTCGAAAATTCGCGGGTCATTGCGGTAGAGCAGGGGGAAAACCCCGTCGTGCGGACGGCAACGGGCAGCGTGAGGGCGAAATATGTTCTCGTTTGCGGCAATGCTTATCTCGGCAAGTTGCTGCCGGAAATTGGCGAACGGATGATGCCGGTCTCGAGCCAGGTCATGGCAACGGAGCCGCTTAACGCCGATCTGATCGAGGCGCTTCTGCCCGCCAATTACTGCGTCGAAGATGCCAATTACATTCTCGATTATTACCGTCGCACCTCGGACAACCGTCTGCTTTACGGCGGAGGTATCGGTTATGGCGGCAGCGATCCGGCCGACCTGACAGGCGTGATCCGCCCGAACATGCTGAAGACCTTCCCGCAGCTGGAAAAGATAAAGATTGAGTATGCCTGGAGCGGCAACTTCGCCTTGACCCTGACGCGTATTCCGCACATGGGCAAACTGTCGGACAATATCTACTTTTCCCATGGCGACAGCGGTCACGGGGTAACGACCACGCATCTGCTCGGCAAGATATTGGGCGAGGCCGTCGCAGGCCACGCCGAACGTTTTGATATCTGGAGCTCCTTGCCGAACTATCCCTTCCCGGGTGGCAAGACGTTCCGCGTTCCGCTGACCGTACTTGGCGCCTGGTGGTATGGCCTGAGAGACAGGCTCGGGCTTTAAAACACGACCGTTTTCAAAGCGGAAAGCGCGTTCGAAACGATCTCTTCCGGTGTCGTATCGATGCTGACAGCCACGACGCCGGGCTCTCCCGTCGGTACTTCCAGCGTGGCAAGCTGGGTCTGAAGCAGCGAGAGCGGCATGAAATGGCCCTTGCGCTCGCCCATCCGCCGGCTAAGCAGTTCCAGGCTGCCATCCAGATAGACGAACGCCAGCGGGCCGCCTGTGGCCTGGCGGAGGCGGTCGCGATAGATTTTCTTGAGCGCCGAGCAGGAAACGACGACACCGTTGCTTTCGCTGCCTTTGCGAAGTTCCGCGCCGACGAGATCGAGCCAGGGCCAGCGGTCTTCATCAGTAAGGGGAATACCCTCTGACATCTTGTCGACATTGGATTTGGGGTGGAGTTTATCGCCCTCAATAAAGGCAATGCCCAGTTTCTCCGCCAGACCTTCCGCGACCGTGGACTTGCCAGAACCGCTCACTCCCATCACGACGATTGCCTGTGTCACCCGAACCTCTGAAATTTCTGTTTCGACGGTTTGCCCCTACCATGTGCGGCGAACGCCGGGAATATAAAATGTGACGCATGTCCTGTTCATTGCCCGGTTCTGCGGGCCGCGGTCCTTTCCAGGGCGGAAAAGCCGGTGTGGATCAGGATCGCCAGTGCCGCAACGATAAGTCCGCCCTGAAGGATGAAAGCGAGATTGTTGGATTGCAGGCCGGCGATGATAACTTCCCCGAGCGTCCTTGCGGCAACCGTTGAGCCGATGGTGGCGGTGGAAAGGCTGATGACCGCCGAAAGTCGGATCCCGGCGAGGATGGCCGGCAGGGCGAGCGGCAGCTCCACTTTTACGAGCCGTTGCCAGCCGGTCATGCCGCTGCCTTTTGCGGCATCCACCACTGCTGGCGGAAGGGTGGTAAGTCCGGTCAGCGTATTTTCGAAGACGGGCAGCAGGGCATAAAGAAACAGCGCGATCAGAGTGGGTTTTTCGCCAAAACCGATTATCGGCACCGCGAGCGCCAGAACCGCCACAGGGGGAAAGGTCTGGCCGATATTGACGATGCTGCGGGAGAGCGGAAGGAAATCCCTTCCGAAGGGTCGGGTTACGAGAATGGCGAGCGCACCCGCCATCATCGTGGCAAACCCCGTTGCGATAGCGACAGTGGCGAGATGCGAAAGGGTGAGGGAAAGCAGATTGGCCTGCGTGTAGATGGCTGGCGCATTGGCTTGCACAAGGGGGCTGAACAGGGGCGAGAAGCTCTGGGGCGAGGCAAGAAACGCCATCAGCGCCAGCACCAGAAATCCCAGGGCGAAGAAAGAAGCGGCTTTTCTCATCGGTTTCCGGCGGCGCGCTGGAGGAGAACGTCACGCCGCACCAGGCCCGCGGGCTGTCCGCTGTCTTTTATCACTGGCAGGACATCGCGGCCCGCCCATAACATGGCCGAAAGCGCGTCGCGCTGGCTTGTATGTTCGCTTAGCGGCTCGCCCTCGGCGCTTCCCGGCTCCACGACATCGGCAACCGAGAGGACCGAGAGCAGTTTCAGCGCGCGTTCGTTTTCCCCGATCATGGTGCGCACGAAGTCATTCGCGGGTTTCAGCACCAGTTCTGCCGGCGGACAGTCCTGCACGATACGTCCCTTGTCCATGACTGCGATACGATCAGCCAGATGAAAAGCCTCGTCCATGTCGTGCGTGACGAGAACGATGGTGACGCCCAGCTTCTTCTGTATATCGATGAGGTCTTTCTGGGCCTTGGCGCGGATAACCGGATCGAGAGCGCCGAATGGCTCGTCCATCAGGAGAATGTTCGGTTCAGCGGCCAGCGCCCGCGCCACGCCGACACGCTGCTGCTGGCCTCCGGAAAGTTCATGCGGGAAACGCTCGGCATAAAGCGCAGGTTCGAGCTGGAAGAGATGCATCAGCGCATCGATCTTCGCAGCGATGCGTTTGCGGTCCCAGCCGATCAGCTGCGGCACGGTCGCGATATTCTCCGCCACCGTTCGATGCGGAAACAGGCCATGGCCCTGAATGGCATAGCCTATCTGGCGGCGAAGCCTGAATCCGGGTATCGCGCTGGCATCTTTTCCGTCTATCCGGATTGCGCCGGAAGTTGGCTCCACCAGCCGGTTTATCATGCGCAGCAGGGTGGTTTTTCCCGACCCCGACGTGCCGACGATGACGGTGACGGTGCGCGGCGCGACCGTTAGTGACACCTGGTCCACAACGGTCGTATCGCCATATCGCTTCGTGATGGTGTCGATCTCGATCATGCCTTTTGCCTTCCGCCTGCGCTGAAGAGATTGCTGTCGATGAGGGCGTCAAGCATGATTGCAGCCGCAAAGCCGAGGAAAACGGTCGGCACGGTACCCAGCAGCGCGAGGTCCATCGCCGTCTGCCCGATGCCCTGGAAGACGAAAACGCCAAAACCACCGCCGCCAATCAGCGCTGCGATCGTCGCGAGCCCGATATTCTGCACCAGCACGATGCGGATGCCGGTGAGGATGACCGGAATGGCCAGCGGAAACTCCACCCGCAGCAGGCTTTGCGTGGAAGTCATGCCGAGTCCGCGCGCCGCCTCCCGGACTGCTCGCGAAACGCCGGAAAGGCCAACCACCGTGTTGGAAACCACCGGTAGCAGCGAATAGAGAAATAGCGCCACGAAGGCGGGCGCCATGCCTATGCCGGCGATGCCGATCTTTGCCGCGCCCGGCACCGTCGCTGCGATCCATCCAAGCGGCGCGATCAGCAAACCGAAAAGAGCGATGGAGGGTATGGTCTGGACGATGTTGAGGGTGTTCAGCACGCCCGCCCGCAGCCGCTCCACCTTGTAGCAGAGGAGGCCGAGCGGAATGCCCACGAGCGTCGCCGCAACGAGCGAGCCGATGGCGAGCTGCACGTGCCGCAGTGCCTCGGTCCAGAATGTGTCGGCTCTCCCGGTATATTCCCTGATGATCGAGAGATCGTTCCAGAGACCGCTTGTCAGCACGGCCGCAAGTGCAGCCATCGCCAGCAGCAACAGCAAAATCCGAACGACGGGCCTGGGCCTGAGACGGGCTATACAATCCGTAGCGAGCAGAGCAAGCCCGGCAAAAATCAGCCAGAAACCGCTGGCAGGCGAGACGCGGGCAAAACTATTGCCCTCCGGTGTCAGGAAAGAAGCAGCCTGACCGACGAAAACCGCCAGTACTGCAAGCCCGACCAGCGCAATCGTGAGTTTGAGGCGGGTGGAAAAGCGAAAGAACGCGATGAATGCAGCAAGAAGAACGACGGTGGTGATAATGGCGGCAGCCGAAGCCGGGAGGGCTTCGAAAACCGTTCGTGTCTCACCCTGAACGATCCGGTTCGCACGGAATGTCATGAAGGGCGCCACGAGAAGCGCATAGAGAAGCAGGCATGAAATCACCACCCCCACCTTGTCAGGCCATTTCGTCAAATCCCGCTCCCCTGTCTCATCGATCAGGCGAAGGCCGGAAGAACAAATTTTTCCCGACCCGTCGCCCGGAACCACAGACTATTACTTGACGAAGCCGTTCTTGGTCAGGAAGTCGAGCGCGACGGTTTTTGCCTGCTCGCCGCCCACCTGCACACGGGCGTTAAGCTCCTGCAGGGTCGCCAGATCGAGCTTTTCAAACACGGGTTTCAAAAGTTCCTCGATATTCGGATGCTTTTTCAGGACTTCTTCGCGAATGATGGGCGCCGGCTGATAGACAGGCTGCACGTGTTTGTCGTCCTCCAGCACCACGAGACCGGACGGGGCGATGCCGCCATCCGTGCCGTAGACCATGGCGGCATTGGCGTTGTTGGTCTGGTTGGCTGCGGCTGCGATGGTAGCGGCCGTATCGCCGCCGGACAGCGTGATCAACTGGTCCGGCTTCATGGTGAAGCCGTAAGTGGTCTGAAACGCCGGCAGGGCAGCAGCGGAGTTGACGAACTCGGAAGAAGCGGCAAGAACCACTTCACCGCCGTCGGCAACATATTTGCCGAAATCGGAGAGCGTCTTCAGCTTGTTTTTGTCCGCAACATCCTTTCGCAGCGCGATTGCCCAGGTATTGTTGGCCGAGGAGGGCGTCAGCCAGACGATCTTGTTGGCGTCATAGTCGAGCGTCTTTGCTTCCTGGTAGGCCTTGGCGGCGTCCTTCCAGAGAGGGTCATCCGCCTTGGAGAAAAAGAAGGCGGCGTTGCCGGTATATTCGGGGTAGATGTCGATCTCGCCCGCGGTAATCGCCTTTCTGACGACTGGCGTTGCGCCGAGCTGAATGCGATCCGTCGTCTCGATATTGTTCTTGCTGAGAACGGCGAGAATGATGTTGCCGAGAACGCCACCCTCCGTGTCGATTTTCGACGACACGACCACTTGCGCCTGAGCGATCGAAACAGAAAAGGCAAGCGCAAGTCCGGCGCCCGTCAACGTCATCAAGCGGTTCATGAATGGTCCTCCGATGGGTCAGCCTGCCGAACAGGCGAAAGGTCGCCGCCCGCAATTGCGGCTAAGCCTGAACGTACCGGAGAGAAAAAGGTTGCAATGCTGCCAGCATTTTTCCGGCAGATGTCAGGGTTCGCCGTCTCGTTTTCGGGCATCCTTTCCCATGACGAGCGGCATAAGAACCGACAGGAACAGAAGCCTGATGACGTGATGCGAGCCGACATAGGCGGTATCTGCGTGCATCATGACCGCCATCGCAGCCATCGTTTCGAGGCCACCCGGTGAATAGGCGATCATTACCGCATTGAGCGGAACGCCGGTCACGTGGGAAATCATCCAGGCAATACTGCCGGCGATCACCATGACGGCGATGGTGACGACAAAGCCCGCTACAAAGCCCTTGCGCACCTCCATCAGCGAGACATTCGAAAACCGTGTCCCGATCAGGCAGCCGATCAGCACATACACTGGAAGGCTGAGCCAGGTCGGGACGCCGCCTTCAGTGAGGCCGGTAATATGCGTGCCAATGGAGATCGCGACGCCGCCGAGCAGCAGGGCAGCAGGAAACTTCCAGCGCAGGAAAAGCCAGCCGGTCATCAGGGAAGCGACGATGGTCAGTCCCAAGGTGAGGAGATCCATCGGCGGTTTGGTGAGGAGCGGTTCGGTGCTGACAAGATCGAAATATTCCACGATCAGCGGTACGGAAAGAGTGAGCGCAAGTACCCTGACGCTTTGCACGATGCTGACGGTTGCGAGGTCGCTTTTCGTCTCGGCCCCGAGGCTGATGATATAGCTGAGGTGGCCGGGGGAAGCGCCGAGCATTGCCGTGGTCCTGTCGTAACCGAAGCCGTAATGCAGTATCCAGTAAGCGACATAGAGCATGATGACGACAGCGACGAGGACGACGACAAAGCTCACCGGCCAGGTCTTCGCAGCGTCTATCACGGAGGGCGTCACGCTCGTTCCCATCGAAATGCCGACAACGACGAAACAGGCATTGCGGATGAAGGCGGGAATGCCAAGCCTGAGGCCTGCCAGTCCAGAGATCGTCACCGCAAGTGCCGGGCCGGATAGAAAGGGTGCCGGGATATCGATGAGGCTGGCGAGCAGCGCACCTATGCTGCCGATGAGCGCGGTAAGCGCAAATGTATGGAATTCAGGCTTGATGATCATTGCGACGCTGATTGGTTGCTTGAAAAAGCTCGCGACCAAATGCGCCGCTTCCGTTCGCGAGGTCAACACGCGGGATCAAAAATATTCTGTCTCGCGCGGCTTCCTTAAAGAAAAGCCCGTGACCTCATGGGCACGGGCTATGGTGTAATCGCCAGAGAAGCAATAAGACGATCATGCAGCCGGAAGGGCAGCGACCTTCGGCATCGTGGTGTCGAGGCCAAGCAGAAAGTTGATCTGCGGCCGAGCCTTGACGAGATCGTCGATCGAATATTCGGCCAGTACGTCGAAGAAGGCGTTGAGCGCCTTGCGCAGTGCCGAATTCAGGCCGCAGCTGTCAACAAGAGGACATTCGACGGCGCCGTCCTCGAAACATTCCGCCATGGCGAAGCTGTCTTCGGTGACCCTGACCACATCGAACAGGCTGATCTTTTCGGCAGGCTTGCCAAGCCGCACGCCGCCATTGCGGCCGCGAACTGTTTCCACCAGGCCGGCCTTGTTGAGCGGCTGGAGGATCTTGAACAGGAACAGCTCGGAAACGCCATAGGCCTTGGCAATCTCCGGAATGCGGCTCAGATGGCCTTCATTTGCGGCGCAGTACATCAACATGCGCACGGCATAGTTGGTCTGTTTGGTCAAGCGCATGCTGGTCTCCTAACTCTCAATGTGGAGTTATATAGTCTCTTTTTCAGTTTAGAACAATTCCAGAAACCGAAAAAACTGGCATCCATCCGAGATTTCTCAAACAGCCTTGTTGACCGCCTTCATGATTCATGAACAAACAAGTCAAGAATCGGAATGTAATGGAGGCATTCACAATGGCAAGCTTGAAATCATATTTTTCCGCTGCCGTTTTTTCAGGGATGATGATCCTTTCCTGCGCACCCAAAGCCTGGGCAGAGGGAGAGGTTAATGTCTATTCCTATCGCCAGCCTGAATTGATCCAGCCGCTGCTCGACGCCTTTACCAAGGAAACGGGAATAGAGACGAATGTTCTTTTTCTCGACAAGGGACTGGTGGAACGCATCCAGGCAGAAGGCGTCAATTCGCCGGCCGATGTGCTGTTGACGGTCGATATCGCCCGGCTGGTCGAGGCCAAGGAGGGCGGTGTCACGCAGCCTGTTCTCAACGATCCCGTCATCGAAAAGGATATCCCCGCCAATCTGCGTGATCCCGAGGGCGAATGGTTCGGCCTGACGACACGCGGCCGGGTTGTCTATGCCTCGAAGGAGCGGGTGAGCCAGAAGGATATCACCTATGAGGAACTGGCGGATCGGAAATGGAAGGGCAGGATCTGCATTCGCGACGGCCAGCATTCCTATAATATTGCGCTGATCGCCTCAATGATTGCACATCATGGTGTCGATTATACCCGCACCTGGCTTACCGGCCTGAAGAACAACCTTGCCCGCAAACCTGATGGAACCGACCGCAGCCAGGCGAAATCAATCTTTTCCGGGGAGTGTGATATTGCCCTTGGCAACACCTATTATGTCGGCCTGATGCTGACAAATGACCGCGAGCCGGAAGAAAAGGAATGGGCGGGTTCCGTGCGCGTCATTTTTCCCAATGCGGGCGACCGCGGCACCCATGTGAATATTTCCGGCATGGCCCTGACGAAATACGCCCCCAACAAGGACAATGCCCTGAAACTCATGGAATTCCTGGCATCGCGCGAGGCACAGGAAATCTACGCCAGGCAGGTCTTCGAATATCCGGTGCTGCCCGGCGCCGAGCCGTCGGATGTGGTCAAGGGCTTCGGCCCCATCAATCCGGACAGGTTGCCGCTGACGGACATCGCCGCCCATCGCAAGCAGGCATCCGAACTGGTGGACGAAGTGGGCTTTAATGACGGCCCGACCAACTGATCTCGGGCCCTGCTTCCAGCACGATGAATTCCAGTCAAAAAAGCCCCGCTGCAAAACAGCGGGGCTTTTTTGTATGCCTGCTTGCGGCTTATTTCATCGTCGGCATGACGAATTCGGCACCCGACTTGATGCCAGACGGCCAGCGCGAGGTGATGGTCTTGGTCTTCGTCCAGAACTTGATCGAATCCGTGCCGTGCTGGTTGAGGTCGCCGAAGCTCGAAGCCTTCCAGCCGCCGAAGGAATGGTAGGCGAGCGGAACCGGGATCGGAACGTTGATGCCGATCATGCCGATATTGACGCGGCTTGCGAAATCGCGGGCTGCATCGCCGTCGCGGGTGAAGATGGCGACGCCGTTGCCATATTCATGCTTCATCGGCAGTTCCAGCGCCTCTTCGTAGTTCTTGGCACGAACGACCGACAGAACCGGTCCGAAGATTTCCGTCTTGTAGATGTCCATGTCAGGGGTGACGTGGTCGAACAGGCAGCCGCCGACAAAATAGCCGTCTTCATAGCCCTGCAGCTTGAAGTCGCGGCCGTCGACCAGAAGCTTCGCGCCCTGTTCCACGCCGCTGTCGATCAGGCCCTTGACGCGCGTCTGGGCTTCCTTGGTGACGAGCGGGCCCATATCGGCCTTGTCGTCGGTGTAAGGACCGATCTTCAGTGCCTCGATCTGCGGAATGAGCTTTTCAACGAGACGGTTTGCCGTCTCTTCGCCGACAGGAACTGCAACGGAAACAGCCATGCAGCGCTCGCCGGCCGAACCGTAACCGGCGCCCATCAGCGCGTTCACGGCCTGATCGAGATCGGCGTCCGGCATGATGATCATGTGGTTCTTCGCGCCGCCGAAGCACTGCGCGCGCTTGCCGTTCATGGCAGCGGTGCCATAGACGTAACGGGCGATCGGCGTCGAGCCGACGAAGGAAACCGCGCCGATATCGGGATCGGTGAGGATGGCGTCGACGGCACCCTTGTCGCCGTTGACGACGTTCAGGATGCCGGCCGGAAGACCGGCTTCGATCATCAGTTCCGCGAGGCGGATCGGCAGCGACGGGTCGCGCTCGGAAGGCTTGAGGATGAAGGCGTTGCCGCAGGCGATCGCCGGGGCGAACATCCACATCGGGATCATGCCGGGGAAGTTGAACGGGGTGATGCCTGCGCCGATGCCGACCGGCTGGCGGATCGAATACATGTCGATGGCCGGGCCCGCGCCTTCGGTGAACTCACCCTTCTGCAGATGCGGAATGCCGCAGACGAATTCGCAGACTTCAAGCCCGCGGACGATATCGCCCTTGGAATCTTCGACGGTCTTGCCGTGCTCGCTGGAGAGCAGCACCGCCAACTCGTTCATGTCTCGGTTCAGAAGTTCGACGAACTTGAAGAAAACGCGGGCACGACGCTGCGGATTGGTCGCAGCCCATTTCGGCTGTGCCGCCTTGGCGCTTTCGACAGCCGCGCGCAGTTCGGCGTCGCTGGCAAGCGCGACCGTAGCCTGAACTTCGCCCGTGGCCGGATTGTAGACATTCGATGTGCGGCCGCTGGTGCCCGGCACATGTTTGCCATTAATGAAATGACCGATTTCCTTCATGGTGTTCCTCCAGAATGTGATGGCGCAGCATTGCCTTTCGATTTGCACAAATCAATCGCCTGAAATAAGCATCAATTGTGCAAAAATAGACACAAGGAACGTGGCATGAACTGGGATGATGTACGTTTGTTCCTGAGCGTGGCGCGAAGCGGCCAGTTTCTTTCCGCGGCCAGAAAGCTCGGTGTGAACCATGCCACTCTCAGCCGCCGGGTTTCCGCGCTGGAAGCCGCCATCGGCACCCAGCTCTTCCTGCGCAGCACCAATGGCTGCGAACTGACGGAGGAGGGTCAGCGGCTTCTTGCGAGTGCGGAGCGCATGGAAACTGAAATGCTGAATGCCCAGGCCAATCTCGGTCGCGTCGATACGGCGGTTGCGGGAACGGTGCGCATCGGCGCGCCGGACGGCCTCGGCGTATCCTTCCTCGCGCCAAGGCTTGGCAGACTGACGGCGCGTTATCCCGATCTGAAAATCCAGCTCGTTCCGGTGCCGCGTTCCTTTTCGCTGTCGCAACGTGAGGCTGATATCGCCATCACTATCGAAAGGCCGGAACAGGGCAGGCTGATGTTTTCCAAGCTCACCGATTATTCACTCGGCCTCTATGCCTCGGCGAATTATCTGGCTGACTACGGAACGCCTGATGATGTCGAGGCACTGAAACGCCACCGGCGGATCGGTTACGTGGAGGACCTGATCTTTTCGCCTTCGCTGAACTTCACCGGCGAAATCATGCGTGACTGGGACGCCGCCTTTGAAATCTCAAGCGCTACCGGCCAGACGGAGGCAGTACGATCCGGTGCGGGAATCGGCATCCTGCACAATTACATCGCGGGCCAATATCCCGAACTTATACGGATCATCCCGCATCTCACCATCAGCCGGTCCTATTGGACGGCTTATCACGAATCCGCTCGCCAGTTGGTCCGTGTCCGCACAGTGGTCAATTTTCTCCAGGAACTCGTGGCCGAAGAACGACGCATCTTCACCTGATATCCGAAGCCCCGGCGTAATAGTACTATTAATTGTGCAAACCCGTCCGTTCTGGACTTGACAAAGGACGGCTGGTTGGACGACCAATGCAACCATTGGGAGATCGGAACTGACATGTCGACTATGATAAAAAAGCTTTCGCCGACGGGCCTCGGCGTGGCCGTGATGCTGCTTGGAATGCTGCTGTTTGCGTTGAACGACGCCATGGGGAAATGGCTCGTATCGACCTACAGCCAGGGCCAGGTGATCCTTATCCGAAGCGCCGCGGCGCTGGTCATCCTTGTTCCGATCGTCTGGAGAGCCGGCCTCTCCGGCCTCGTGAAAATCGAGCGGCCCGGCCTTCAGGCGGCGCGCGTCTTTTTCTCCACGGCCGAGCTTTTCTGTTTCTATTTCGCGGTCGCGGCGCTGCCCCTGGCGGACGTCATGACCTATTGGCTCGCGGCGCCGATTTACGTGGCTGCGCTCTCCCCGTTTCTGCTCGGAGAAAAGGTCGGCTGGCGTAGATGGACGGCCATTGGCATCGGTTTTGTCGGCGTTCTCATCGCGCTCAAGCCGAGCTCGGCAAGCCTCACCTCCGCTGCACTCTTTTCTATCCTCGGCAGCGCTGCCTTTGCATTCATGATGTTGTCCGGCCGCCAGCTGCGCAATACGCCCGACACGGTGCTCGCCTTCTGGCAGATCATCGGCGCGGCGCTTGCGGGCATTGTCGCCGTGCTCGTCACGCCATCGGGATGGCTGCCGGTGCAATCCGGTTTTGATCTTGCCTTCCTCGGCCTGCTCGGCGTCGTCGCCATGGCGGCGCATGTGCTGGTCAACCGGGCGCTCAAACTTGCCGATGCTGCAACAGTTGCGCCGCTGCAATATACGCTGCTGCTCTGGGCGGTCATTTTTGGATGGCTGTTCTTCGGCGATGTGCCCCAGACAAGTATCGTGGTCGGCGCGGGCCTGATTGTTCTTTCGGGCCTTTACATCTTCTTTCGCGAAAATACGCTCAAACGCCGTCGCGAAACCGCCGAAGATCTGGCCGCAGAGCAGGTTTGATCTCTGGTTGCGATCACGGGACTTGACGAAGGCGTGATCTTCAGGGAGTAAGAAGGGGCCCTGCGATGATTTGTCTCGCAAGGGCAGAGGAAACAAAGGTGCCGGGCCCCTCTGGCGAGAGTTTTACGGCGCTCTCGTGATGTCGGTACCGCCTGCAAAATTCGCCGGCGGATTAAAAACTATGAAAAACCTGAATGTGCTTCGCGCGCGTGCTTTCTGCGTGCGGCCTGACGCCCCGCGTCGGTCTGCAACCGTCCTCGTAATGAACGGTGACCGGACATGAGCGCTGCCCAGAAAACCACGCTCTCCTACTTCAAGTGGGCTTTTATCGTCACCATCGTCGGTCTCATCCTCGGCGGCTATCTTGGCTGGGAAATGACCGGTACGGTTGGCGGTACCGCGACGATCTTCTTCATCTGCGTCGTTCTGGCGGTGCTGGAAATCTCGCTTTCTTTCGATAACGCCATCGTCAACGCGAACAAGCTGAAGGACATGACGCCGGTCTGGCAGCACCGCTTCCTGACATGGGGCATTCTCATTGCCGTTTTCGGCATGCGTATCGTCTTCCCGCTGCTGATCGTTGTCGTCGCCGCCAATGTCGGTCCCTGGACGGCCATCGTCATGGCGGCAACCCAGCCGGAACGTTATGCGGAAATCATGCAGGACGCCCATCTGCCGATAGCGGCTTTCGGCGGCACCTTCCTGATGATGGTCGGTCTCAACTTCTTCTTTGACCATGAAAAGGACGTGCATTGGGTGCGCTGGATCGAGGAAAAGGCTGCGACCTATTCCTCCGTCAAGGGCATCGAGATCGCCTTCGTGCTTGTTGTCATGTTGATCTTTTCGCGCATCATCGGCGCCAGCGACAACCCGGAACTCGGTCCGGTCGCGGCCAACACGTTCTTCCATTCGGCGATCTGGGGTCTCTTGACCTTCCTGCTGGTAGAAGTTGTCGGCGGCATTCTCGATCGTAGCCAGGAAATGCTGGAAGGCGCAGCGAAGGGCGGTTTCGGTGCGTTTCTTTATCTCGAAGTGCTTGACGCCAGCTTCTCCTTCGATGGCGTGATCGGTGCCTTTGCGCTGACGCAGAACCTGTTCATCATCGCCATCGGCCTCGGCATCGGCGCCATGTACGTGCGCTCGATGACGATCATGCTGGTCGAGAAAGGAACGCTCGCCGAATATCGCTATCTGGAGCACGGCGCCTTTTATGCGATCCTGATCCTGTCGGTCATCATGTATGTGCAGACCATGGTGCATATACCTGAAGTCATCACGGGCCTTGGCGGCGCAACCCTGATCGGTATCTCGCTCTGGTCGTCGATCCGCTATAATCGGCAGCAGAATGCCGATGCAGTCGATGCCGCACGCGGCGCAGAGATTTGATCCACAATACCCCTGTCTTCCGCCGTCACGGCGGGAGACAGTTTTTAAGCATTGAGTTCGTTCTTGCCTCTTTTTATCGCCATTTACGCCTTGCAAACGCCTTCGCCGCGCGCGTCATTTATCCATTAAGTCCCTGATTTAAAATATAGTTGTGCGGCGCAGCAAAACTGGCACGATTTCTGCATCTCATCTTGCAAGTCCAGAGGGGACATATGGCCCAAAAATGGGTCAACAATTACCGCCGCGCCGCGCGATCTTTCGGATCTGCGCCGTGCGGCGGTTCTGTTTGTGGGGATGGTTCTTGAGTTTTTCGCGCTGTTGCATGAAAACGATAGGACAACGACTGGAAGGTTTATCGGCTTGCCTGCAGAACTTTCGCCCACGGCCGCCCTCGGGCTCTGGCATCGCGTCTCGATGGCGCAGGTCACGGCCGATGCGCCCGATTTGACCTTGCGTCAGACGGCCATCCTGCTGCAGATTTATCTTGTGCCGCCGCCGCATACCGTGCGCGGCCTCGCCGGCCTGCTGGGCGTGACCAAGCCGGTCATCACCCGCGCGCTCGACAGTCTCGGCGCGCTAGGGCTGGTTGACCGGGCCCGGGATGAGCGGGACAGGCGCAATGTCGTGATAAAGCGCACCGTCGCAGGCGCGCTTTATCTGGAAAAATTCGGCGATCTGATTATTGATCAGGCCCGTCATATCTAACCTCTGGACGTGAACCCCATGATGCTCGACCGCCGCCTGAATATCTTCCGCTCCGATCTCGCCGACGAAAAACTGCAAGGCGCGGTGCAGGCCGATCGTTTCGTCAGCGGATCTCCCGCACAGGTCGTGGTACCTGTCATCGGCCTGCGGCCCACGCCGGACCTTGTCGCCGGTATCGATACCGAACTGCTGTTCGGCGAGACCCTGCGCGTTTTCGACAGGGCGAACGGCTGGGCCTGGGTGCAGGCGGATGCGGATGGTTATGCGGGTTACGTGCCGGAAACGGCCATTGGTGATGTCGTCGCGGCCACTCACCGTATCGTTGCTCCCCGTACCTTTGTTTATCCTTCGGCCGAACTGCGCAAGCCACCGGTGGCGGCGCTGTCCATGGGCAGCCTGATCCGGATCGTCGGTGAAGAGGAGACCCGTGGCACCCGGTATCTCATGACCGAAAATGGCGAAGGCGTCATTGCCGCCCACTGCCGGACCGTCGATGCTGCCCCTGACGACGACTATGTCGCGGTGGCGTTGCGCTTCATCGAAACCCCCTATCTGTGGGGCGGTCGCTCCGGCTTTGGTATCGATTGTTCAGGCCTCGTACAGCTTTCCATGGCGATGGCAGGCCGGCGGGTGCTGCGCGATACCGACATGCAGGTGAAATCGCTCGGTGTGGAAATAGAGCGGGACGAGTTGCGGCGCGGCGATCTGGTTTTCTGGAAAGGCCATGTCGGGCTGATGGAAAATGAGGAAACGCTGCTGCACGCCAACGGCCATACCATGAATGTCGCGCGCGAAAATCTCGCTGCAGCCATTGAGCGCATCGGTTGGCTTTATGAAAAGCCGACGGCGTTCCGTCGCATGGAGGACTGAGGGAGCGCTTCACGAAATTGTTCCCGTCTTGCCCTTTGTGCGACAGCCGTCGCCGGCCTACATGCTGTCAATAATGGTACGGGACGGACACTGATGAAGACAAGAACGGCGGCACGATTGGCAGCGATCCTCGCGGCGGTCCTATTGAGCACTTCGACAGAGGCCCAGACGGTGTTCCAGAACGGTTTTGCCCCGGCACCCGACGCCTATGCCAACCTGCCCGGTGTAAAAGACCCTCGAACGCTCCAACCCAAGGTCCGTTATAACTGCCATAGCGAACTGGGAAGTACCGGATATTCACGTGGGCCCTACCGGACCGTCTTCGGCAGTCGCGGACTTCCCGTCCAGGGTTACCGCTGCACCGATGAAAACGGTATTTCCAGCTTTGGCGGACGTAACCCCGTTTCCAAGGATTGGTACCCCGGCATCAATCCCGTTGATCCGACTTTCTGACGCGGCGTGCCCGTAGCCCCTGGCTGAAAACGATAATGAGGTTGCCGGGAAATCAACGCGCGGGCGGCCTGGTGAGGCATTTGCCGGGCCGGTGCTCTGGACTTGTTGTCGCTTTTTCAGATAAATCTTCCGCATGACGGGTTGATACCTGCCGGGGTGCGGATTGACATCGGCTATTCTGACCTTTGGCCGATACTGGGGAATACAAGTATGACGAAGACCGATATAGCCACCCGTGTCCACAATCATACCTGGAAACTTGACCCGATCGTCCGCAGCCTGATCGATACGGATTTTTACAAGCTGTTGATGTTGCAGATGATCTGGAAGCTTTATCCGGAAGTCGACGCGACGTTTTCGCTGATCAACCGCACCAAGACGGTGCGGCTGGCCGAGGAGATCGACGAGATGGAGCTGCGCGAACAGCTCGATCATGCGCGTACGCTGCGTCTTTCCAAAAAAGAGAATATCTGGCTTGCGGGTAACACGTTTTACGGCCGCTCGCAGATTTTCGAGCCGGAATTTCTCTCCTGGCTATCAAGCTATCAGCTGCCGGAATATGAGCTTTTCAAGCGCGACGGGCAGTACGAGCTGAATTTCCACGGCCGCTGGATGGATACGACGCTCTGGGAAATCCCGGCGCTCGCCATCATCAACGAGTTGCGTTCGCGTAGCGCCATGCGCTCGCTCGGTTATTTCACGCTGGATGTTCTCTATGCCCGCGCAAAGGCCAAGATGTGGGAGAAGGTTGAGCGGCTGCGGGAACTGCCGGGCCTGCGCATTTCCGATTTCGGCACCCGCCGCCGCCATAGCTTTCTGTGGCAGCGCTGGTGCGTCGAGGCGTTGAAGGAAGGCATCGGGCCGGCCTTTACCGGTACGAGCAACGTGCTGCTCGCCATGGATTCGGACCTTGAAGCCGTCGGGACGAACGCGCATGAACTGCCGATGGTGGTCGCGGCGCTGGCGCAGACTGATGAGGAGCTGGCTGCCGCGCCCTATCAGGTTCTGAAGGACTGGAACCGGCTTTATGGTGGCAACCTGCTGATTGTTCTGCCCGACGCCTTCGGCACGGCGGCGTTTCTGCGCAATGCGCCGGAATGGGTGGCTGACTGGACGGGTTTCCGCCCGGACAGCGCACCGCCGATCGAGGGTGGCGAGAAGATCATCGAGTGGTGGCAGAAGATGGGTCGCGACCCGCGCAAGAAGATGCTGATCTTCTCCGATGGCCTCGATGTCGATGCCATCATCGACACTTACAGGCATTTCGAAGGCCGCGTTCGCATGAGCTTCGGCTGGGGCACCAACCTCACAAATGATTTTGCTGGCTGCGCGCCAAAAACCATCGCCAGCCTCAAGCCGATCTCCATCGTCTGCAAGGTCAGCGATGCCAATGGCCGGCCGGCTGTGAAACTCTCGGACAATCCGCAAAAAGCAACCGGTGAACCGGCCGAAGTGGAGCGTTACCTGAAATTCTTCGGCCAGGAAGATCACAAGGAACAGAAGGTTCTGGTTTGATCAAAGCGGGGCGCTCCGGTCGACGAAGCGCCCCTAAAGCCGCTATTTCGTGAACTGATGTGCGATATAATGGAAGAGGGCGCGAATACCCTGCGCTTCTCCACCGATCGATGAGTGGTGCCTTTCACTCAGCGACCAGCCGTAAATATCGAAATGCGCCCAGCGCCGGGTGTTGGTCACGAAACGCTTGAGAAACAGCGCGGCGGTGATCGATCCGCCCATGCCGCCGGAAGGCGCATTGGTAATATCGGCCGCGCGCGAGCGAATGTCCTTGTCGTATCCCATATAGAGCGGCATGCGCCACAGCGGATCGTCGGTATCGATGCTGGCTTCAGCGATGTCATGGGCCAGATCGTCGTCGTCAGTGTAGAAGGGCGGCAGATCGGGACCGAGCGCGACGCGGGCGGCGCCGGTCAATGTTGCCATGTCGATCATCAGGTCTGGCGCGTCCTCATCGGCATAGGCCAGAGCGTCCGCCAGAACGAGGCGGCCTTCCGCATCGGTATTGTCGATCTGCACCGTCAGCCCCTTGCGGCTCCGGTAAATGTCGCCGGGACGGAAGGCGTTGGAAGAGATGGAGTTTTCGACGGCGGGCACGAGGACGCGCAGGTCGACCGGCAGCTTCGCGTCCATGATCATCAGCGCCAGGCCAAGGACATTGGCGGCGCCGCCCATGTCCTTCTTCATCAGGGCCATGGACGCTGCGGGTTTTATATCGAGACCGCCGGTGTCGAAGCACACGCCCTTGCCAACAAGCGTCAGACGCGGATTACCCTTTTTACCCCAGTTCATTTCCAGAAGGCGTGGTGCGCTTTCGCTGGCGCGGCCGACGGCGTGGATGAGGGGGAAGTTTTCCTTCAGCAGGTCGTCGCCGGTGGTCACCCTCACCTTCGCCTTGTAATGGGCGGCAAGGCCCCGGAAAGCGATCTCCAGCTCATCCGGTCCCATGTCGTTGGCAGGCACATTGATGAGATCGCGCGCGAGGAAGACGCCCGCGAGAATGCGCTTGATCTCGCCGTCTTCGGCATCCTGGGGAATGAGCAGCTTCGCCCCGCTGGTTTTGGTGGTCTTGTATTTGTCGAAGCGGTAGCTGCCGAGGCCGAAACCGAGAGCGAGGCGATTGGCCGTCAGTGGTGCGGTCTCGATGTGCCACTCGCCTTCAGGCAGTTCGCGGGCGAGTTTGCCGGTGATGAACGGTATTTCAGAGGGATTGCCGCCAAGGCCGAGAAGCACGCCGCCGAGCGAACCATCGGCAGAGGGAACGAGCAGGATGGCACCGGCCTCCGCCTTGAACCCTGCTTTCTTTGCCCAGTCCAGAGCGACGGGGTCAATGGCGCCCTGCTCGATGTGGGCGGGCGTGACTGCGAAAACCGGCAGTGTACTGCCTGCCTTTGAGCTGAAAGGGGTCGGGCGTTCGATGAACTGATAGGGCGCCATTATATGCTTCCGTAAATGTCGAGAATCGGTGCGATTAACGCTCTGTTAGGGTTAACAGATTATTGCTTAAGCGAAAGTTGCGTCATGTGAGTCTGTCGTTTGTCGGGCGCAAGATTGATCATTCTTGGGCGAGGGCGCTGCCATGACTGCTTTTTCTTTGGCTGAGACAGGCCGGACAGGGTTGCTGCGGGGCGCGTGTTTTGCAGCATTGGTTCTTGCGGTTTCTGGATGTGCAAGCACCAACAAACCGGACCGGATGTCTACCGGCTCCATTCCCGCCGCCGCGCGCTCCTATGATCACATGAACATGGACCAGCTTCGCCAGGCGGAAGAAACCGCCGGCAAAGCCTATGAACGCAATCCCAAGGACAAGTCGGTGGGCATGAATTATGCCAGCGTCTTGATGATGACGGGCAAGAACACGCAGGCTCTTGCAGTCATGCAGCAGATAGCCATCGCCAATCCCGCCGACCGCGACGTGCTTGCCGCGTATGGCAAGGCACAGGCGGCCGCGGGACAGCTGGAGCAGGCGCTTTCAACCATCCAGCGGGCGCAGACACCCGATCGACCCGATTGGCGCCTCTATTCGGCCGAAGGCGCGGTGCTCGACCAGCTTGGACGTTCCAGCGAAGCCCGCTCCCGCTATCGGCAGGCGCTTGACCTGAAGCCGAACGATCCGAGCGTGCTCTCAAATCTCGGCATGTCCTATGTGCTATCGAGCGATCCGCGCACTGCCGAAACCTACCTGCAATCGGCCATCGCCCAGCCTGGCGCCGACAGCCGCGTTCGCCAGAACCTCGCGCTCGTTGTCGGCCTCCAGGGTCGCTTCGCCGAAGCAGAGCGCATTGCGGTACAGGAACTCTCGCCGCAGCAGGCCCAGGCAAACCTGACTTATCTGCGGGCAATGCTGTCCCAGCAAAATTCCTGGCAGCAGCTCGCAAAAAAAGACGGAAAGCCGGCGGGCTGATGCTTCGCGCGATGCCGCGTCCTTATATCCGGAACTTGACGCGTCGCCGCGAAATTCGGGCGAAATGTTTTTCAGAACGTGTCCAGCACGCGGATGATGGCAGGGCCTAGAATGACGGCGATGAGGACCGGCAGGAAAAATACAATCATCGGCACGGTCAGCTTCGGCGGTAGTGCAGCTGCTTTTTTCTCCGCTTCGTTCATGCGTTCGTCGCGGCCTTCCTGTGCGAGAACGCGCAGCGCCTGAGCGAGCGGCGTTCCGTAACGTTCCGCCTGAATAAGCGCTTGCACCACGCTTTTCACGGCTTCGAGCTGTGTTCGCGTGCCGAAATTCTCGAGAGCGACCCGCCGGTCCTGCAGGAACGACAGTTCCGCCGTCGTCAGCATCATTTCTTCAGCCAGTTCGGGGGACTGCTCACCCATTTCCTCTGCCACGCGGCGCATCGCGGCCTCCATGGACACGCCGGATTCGATGCAGATCAGCATGAGGTCGAGCGCATCCGGCCAGGCTTTCTTGATCGACGCCTGCCGTTTGTTCATGCGGTTCGACACATAAATATTGGGAGCATAGAAACCGATATAGCCGAACAGTAACACAGCCATCAGCCGGACGATGAAGGCTTTGTCGGAAAGATTGCCGAGCACGAAGATCCAGGTGAAGGCTACGGCCAGAAAAATGAAAGGCAGGATGAAGCGGGCGGCGAGAAACGTGTTGAACGCGTTTTGGGAACGAAGCCCTGCTGCCCGCAGCTTGTTCATCGTGTTCTTGTCCGCAAGCGCTTCCTGGAGGTTGAATTTCTCCACGATGCGCCGGGCGGACTTGTTATTGTTGCCGCGCAAGGAGGTTTTGCCTTCCCTGGTAACGGTCGCAAGCCGCTCGCGCTCGCGGCTGCGGATGAGATCGCGTTCCGACGAAACGGCTTTCATGCGTTTGGCAAAATCCTTCCGCTCGAAAACCGGCATGATGAGCGTATAAAGGGTGGCGAAAACCGCCAGCGTCACCAGAACGGCGACGATCGTTTGCGGATTGGTGAGGCTCGAAAGAAAACTCCCACTCATTCTGCGCCCTCAAATATCGAAATTGATCATTTGGCGCATGATGAATATCCCGATCAACATCCAGACGGCTGACGCCCCAAGAATGATATGGCCGCGAATATCGGTAAAAAGCACCGATAGATATTCGGGCGAGGTAAAGTGCACCAGCATCATGACGACAAAGGGCAGCGAACCGATGATGACCGCAGACGCCTTTGCCTCCATCGAAAGTGCATTCACCTTGGCACGCATCTTCTTGCGGTCGCGCAGAACTTTTGAAAGGTTCGACAGCGCTTCGGAGAGGTTGCCGCCGGCCTGCGCCTGAATGTTGATGACGGTGCTGAAAAAGCTCACTTCGAAAAGCGGCATTGTCAGCATCATGCGCTCGATCGCCTGCGGAATGCCGATGCCGACCTGCTGCGCGTCGACAACCCGCTGGAACTCAGTTTTCACCGGCTCCTGCCCGTCAGATGCGATCAATCGCACCGCGTCGTTCAGCGGCAAGCCGGATTTGATCGAGCGACACATGACATCAAGTGCGTTGGGAAACTCTTCGAGGAATTTTTTCTGCCGGCGCTTGAGGAGGAACGCCAGTGCCCAGCGCGGCAGCCCCAGCGCGATAACGGCGCCTATCGGTAGGGCGATAAGCAATGACAGGCCATAAAGAAGTGCGATGAGGGTGGCAAAGCCCGCCGCGCCGACGCTCAGCAGCTGAAACTGTCGCAGAGACAGCGTCAGCCCTGCCTGAACGAGCTTTTCGCGCAAACCGACATTTTTGGCCTTTTTTGCCCTCTCATTTTGTTTTTTCTCCATTTCCCGCAGGTTGTCCTGCATGGATTTACGGCGTTTGCTGAGCTCATGCACGCGGTCACGTGCGGCTTTGATGTTGGTGTGGTCCGTCTCCGCGGCCTGGACCCGCTTGAAGCGGCTGGTGGTCTTTTTTTCGACCTCTATCTGCTGGAAAAGAAAAGCGTAAGCGAGCGCGCCCGCCGAAACGGCGACGAGTGCGGCCAATAAGAGGATTGTCGGGTCCATGGCGGTCGCTTTCCCTTAGGAGGTCTTTTCCATTTCATCGAGCGCGGCGGCCAGGCGTTTTTCCTCGCCATAATAGCGTGCACGGTCCCAGAAATGGGGTTTGCTGATGCCCGTCGATACATGTCTGCCGATCAGTTTGCCGTTGGCATCCTCACCTTCGATTTCGTATCGCATCAAATCCTGAGTGACGATCACGTCGCCTTCCATGCCGATCACTTCCGTGATCTGGGTTATCCGGCGTGAACCATCACGCAGGCGCTGCGCCTGAATGACGACATCGATCGATCCCGAGATGATTTCACGCACGGTTTTGGCCGGCAGGGTGAAGCCGCCCATGGCGATCATGGATTCGATGCGGCTGAGGCACTCGCGTGGTGTATTGGCGTGCAGCGTTCCCATTGAACCGTCATGGCCGGTATTCATCGCCTGGAGCAGGTCGAATACCTCCGGTCCGCGCACTTCGCCGACGATGATGCGTTCCGGCCGCATGCGAAGGCAGTTCTTGACGAGATCCCTCATCGTGATCTCACCTTCCCCTTCGATGTTCGGAGGCCGCGTTTCGAGTCTGACGACATGCGGTTGCTGCAGCTGCAGTTCGGCGGTGTCTTCGCAGGTAATGACGCGCTCATCCCTGTCGATGAAGCTCGTCAGGCAATTGAGAAGCGTGGTCTTGCCGGAGCCGGTGCCGCCCGAGATGACGACGTTGCAGCGGACACGACCGATGATCTTGAGCAGGGTCGCGCCTTCGGGTGTGATCGCACCGAAACGCACGAGCTGGTCGAGCGTAAGCTTGTCCTTCTTGAATTTTCGGATTGTCAGCGCCGGGCCATCGATGGCGAGCGGCGGCGCGATGACGTTGACGCGCGAGCCGTCCGGCAGGCGGGCGTCGCATATGGGGCTCGATTCATCCACACGTCGGCCAACCTGGCTGACGATGCGCTGGCAGATGGAAAGCAATTGCGCGTTGTCGCGGAAGCGGATGTCGGATTCGATGGTCTTGCCGCCGACTTCGATGAAGGTCTGGCCAGAACCATTGACCATGATATCGGCGATATCGTCGCGGGCAAGAAGGGGTTCAAGCGGCCCATAACCGAGCACGTCATTGCAGATGTCTTCAAGCAGTTCTTCCTGCTCGGCAATCGACATTGCGAAATTCTTGATCGTGATGATGTCGTTGACGATATCGCGAATTTCCTCGCGCGCGCTCTCCGCATCAAGTTTGGCGAGCTGCGAAAGGTCGATTGTATCGATGAGCGCGGAAAATACCTGGCTCTTGGTATTGTAATAATCCTCCGTGCGGGCGCGCTTTTTTTGCGCCGGCTGCGTGACCGCCATCTGTCGCGCTACGGGTGATTGGCCCGGCTCGAGCGTGTCGATGGAGAGAGAGCGCGGCTCGGGCGCCGCCACCTGCATGGGGACAGGTGCGAGGGGATCCGGCTTCGTGCTTCTGGCTGGGCCCTCGGCCCCGCGTTTTCCGAACATCGGCGTTTCCGTCAATAGGCGCGGAGGGAATCCCTACTTGCGCTTGAGAATATTCTTAATTCTGTCCAGACCGCCGCGCCGGCTTTTGCGCAGCACCGTGCGACCGGTGATGGTATGGGCAATTTGCGAGAAGGTTTCTGCGATCTGGGATTTTTCATCCATTTCGCTAATCATGCGTCCGCTGTTTGCGGCGTTTCCAAACAATTGCGCCTCGAATGGAATGATCGCAATCGGCTCGATTTCCAGCGGGTCGAAAAAATCCGCCGGAGCGATTTCGGGTCGCTTCGGCATGCCCACCTGGTTGAGGATGAGATGCGGCAATTTATCGTTGGGGCGCAGTTTTATCAGCGCGTCGAACAGGTTCTTCGTGTTGCGAAGATTCGCAAGATCCGGAACCGCGGTAATGACGACCTCATCCGCTTCCGCAAGCACAGCCCGTGTCCAGTCGCACCATTGGTGGGGAAGGTCGAGGACGGCGACGGGGGCGCTACGCTGCAAAACCTCAAGGATCGGCAGAAAGGCCTGGCGGTCTAGATCGTAAGTCCGGTCAAGAAGCGACGGTGCCGCGAGCAGCGATAGGTGATCGGAGCATTTCGTCAAAAGGCGGTCGAGAAATACCTCATCCAGCCGCTCCGGCGAGAAAACCGCTTCCGCCATGCCCTGGGCCGGGTCCTGGTCGAAATCGATATTGGCTGTGCCATAAGCCAGATCCATGTCGGCGAGAATGGTTTCCGTCGAAAACAGGGTCGAGATGCCGAAGGCGCAATTATGTGCGACCGTCGAGGAGCCCACCCCACCTTTGGCGCCAATGAAGGCGATGTTGCGGCCAAGCGGCTCCGCTTCGGGGTCGACGAAGATCGCGGCGATCGAAGCCAGAAGATCGGCCATGTTGACCGGGGCGACCAGATATTCGGAAATACCGTTGCGGATGAGGTCGCGATAGAGCGTTATGTCATTGTGGCGGCCGACAATGATGACACGGGTGGAGGGGTCGCAAACCTCCGCGAGAGGAGCAAGATCATCCAGCAGCGAAGCCGGCGCGCTTGCCGTCTCCAGAATGATGAGATTTGGCGTAGGCGAGGCAGAGAACATCGTGGCCGCAGCGTTGATGTCACCCTTCGTCACCCGCAATGTTACCTTGCTCATGCGCCTGTCACCGGACAATGCGTCCATGACGCCCTGCATGTTGTCGCTGACGCAGAAGGCGTGGATGGAGATGCGGGGCAGGGGCCGCAGGCGGTCCATATCGGAGGTGCGCACCGGCTGCAGGGTGTCTGCTCCGTCGCTTGACTTGATGTCGTATTCTACAGCGCTCATCGTCTTTCCTGCCGTGACAATTGTTGGGACCGCATCAGTTTGCGGTGGCCGTGTTCTTGCCGTTACGATACGTATCGATAACCACTGCGCGGCGCTCGGCATCGATGGGGCTCATGCCGCGCGGGCCGACCAGATCCATCGGATTGGCGACTTGAGCCGCGAGATTGCTTTGCGAAGCGCACCCGAAATTGTACCAGTTCTTGTTGGCGAAGGTGTTGTCCGAAAGGTCTTCCGGCCATTGGCCGCATTGCCCGGTCATGGCGGTAATAGCGACATAGCTCAGTCGGATGGGGGCGGAGTCGCCGTTCGGCGAAGCCGCATAACGTGTCTCCATGATCTTGCCCGGTGCGACCCCGGCGCCGGACAGCGTAGTGCGGATCTGTTTCGCCATTCTAGCGGCGCTTGCCGAATTGGCTGATCCCGATGGCATCTGGATGTTGATGACACCCGTCGACATCGACGCATAATTCTGGGCGAAACCACGTATATTGTCCGCCATCGCCGTGGTGAGACGGCTATCGCCTGCCGAAACCGGGATATCAAGCGAATGTTCCGCTTCCGACAGGGTGATCGGATGGCGGGTCCGGTAATCGTCGGGAATGGCGTTGGTCGTGAGCGGATCGCGCGCACAGCCTTGCAGAAGGCCGGCGGTGAGCGCAACCATGGCGACGAGACCGGCGCGCCCCAGGGAAGAAGAGGAGGATGTTTCCCGCATGCTGTTTCCTGACCTGAGGAGGCCTGTTCTGAAGAGGGGGTTTCGTGCGCGTGTCGTCATTTGTAGATGAACCCCACTGATCCCTGATAGGGAGCTGCCTGAACCTGATCCTTGCGGCCATAGACCTTGTTGACACGGTTCATGAAATACATGGCGGCATCGTTTTCAGGATTGAAATTGTCATCCGGGCGGGCAATCTGGTTGCGCGCGACCGGGCGCACCAGATAGGGCGTTGCAATGATGACAAGTTCCGTTTCGTTGCGAAGGAAGTCCTTGCTGCGGAAAAGCGTGCCGAAAATGGGGATTTTCGACATGCCCGGAAGCCCCGACATGGCCTGGCGGATATTGTCCTGAACGAGACCTGCGATCACGATCGAACCGCCCGACGGAAGCTCGACCGTTGTCGATGTCTCACGTTTACGAACGGACATGTAGGTCGAACCCGGGATGTTGCGCCCGTAATTTCCGGTGACAACATTGCCCTCATAGGTCGGTTCGGACACATTGGTCTCTATCTTGAGGCTTATCCTGCCCGGTGAAAGCACCACTGGCCTGAAGTTCAAAGTGATACCGTAGTCGACTGTTTCCGTTTCGCGTTTGACGGTCGCGATACCTGTGTCCTTGTCGAGCGAAACATCCTGTTCCGCAGCAATTCGAAAATCCCCGCCGACATAAAATTTGGCCTGTTCGCCAGAGATCGCCGTGAGGCTCGGTTCCGCCAATGTCCGCATTACTCCCGCCTGCTCCATGGCATTCAGGTAAGAGGCAAATCTCAGGGAGCCGGAGCCAATCGCGCCGCTGGCGATGCGCGTGGCGCTGTCGATGGCATTCCCGAGGTTGGAGGGGTTTGAGAACTCGAAACCGTTGTTGCTTGTCGAGCTGCTGATCGAGCCGTTGAAGCCAAGTTGCTTCAGCACCTGTCTGCTGACTTCAGCGACGGTCACCTTCAGTGTCACCTGGTCCTCGCCCTCGATCGTCAGCATATTGACGATCTGCGATACCTGGCGATTTTCGGCGAAAATTGCTGCGTCACCCCCGTTATTTCCGCCCGTCAGCGAGATATTTCGGGTGGTGGCTTCACCGCCTTTCAAGAAGGCTTCGGCAAGCTGAACTGCACGCGCCGAATCTTGCGGTGTGCGTACCGATCCGGTGAGAACGATATTGTCGGAGACGATTTCGACTTTGATGTCGGATTCAGGGATGAAGCGACGAATATTGGCTTCAAGACCAACAATATCCCGCTCCACTTCCAGATCAAGGCTGACGATCTCGCGCCCACCCTCGCCGAAAATGAAGATATTGGTCTGACCGACTGTTTTTCCGAACAGGTAAATGCGTTTCGATGTACGCGTTACCGCATCCGCGAGGCTGGGATCGGCGACAAGAATGTCATGGGCGTCCTCAGGCAGGTCGATGACCAGCGCCTTGTTGAGACCAAGCTTCAGCCGCTTGCGGATGCCCGAGCCGCTTTCAGTGATCCGCACGATACTGGCGCTTTGAGCCTTTGCTTCACTGAAGCGCAGAAATTCGGGCGAATGCGGGCCCGGAACGCCTGAGAAGGCCACGCAGAACGCCAGCCCGCCAACGAATGATGAACGTAGGTCTTTTGCCAGACGTCTTGTCATGAACCCCCCGGTCATTGTGTTGCTCCTTGACCGCCCTTGACGATGGAGCCCGATTTGATCACCTGGATTTCTGGCTGCCCTGCACCGCCGTTGAGAAGATAACCGGCTGATAATGTATCGTTCTCCTGCGCATCGGCGACGGATCGCAAGGCCAGCGTCAGGCGATCCGCCATCTGCTGCGCGACGGTTATGATCTTTGCCTGTTCGGGGGTCAGTTCCAGTGTCGCTGTTGCGCCAACGACCGCAGAAATGCCGTCTTCGCCTTCCTTGATCTGCTGGTCGATTGCCAGGACGCGGACGTTGTTCAAGACATTCTCTGTCAGAAAATTACCGCCGTCACCCTTCCGGACCATGATGACGTCGACGCGATCATTGGGCAGAACGAAACCGCCGGCACCGGTTGAAACGGAAATCTCCGTCGCGACGGCGCGTTTGCCCGCCGGCAGAAGCGAAGACATGATGCGTGCATTGGAATCGACCACTTTTTCCGGCCGTATCGGCTCGCCCTCGAATAGGGGCAACCGCACGACTGCACCGGCAAGGTCTTTAATCGCGTCCGGATTTTTTGTGTCGGTTATGAAACTATCGACCACGTTGCCCTGCGGCCAGGGCGTCCAGCGAACAGAACTGTCATTCAGGCGGCTGCCGACGGGAAGATTTACTGAAGAAACCAGAACGTTGACCGTCGGCTCCTTCTGGATGATCGTTTCCGCCTTTTCGATGACCTGCTTCGTCCCGGAAATATTCATGGCGACAAGGCCGGCAAGACCGGCAGCCACCAGAGCAACGGACATAATGACGATACGCGACGGTTTCATGCTCGATCCTTGAGGGAATCAGATTCTTCTCCCCTCAGGATGGCGCGCGATTGGTGTAATTATGGTTAATATTGTGCTTGGATTTGTAGTTAATGATGCCTTAATTCCGGCAACGCAGTAATTCTCTCTAGGAGAGGCTGGCGATTGCCGCTTTTACTATCGGTGCGTCACCATAGGTCAGGAACCCTGCAATGGCGATGCCGATCCCATAGGGAATTTTTTTTGCCACGAGCAGCGAAGCCGGCACGGGAATGCCGCTGGCCATGATTTCCTGGGCGCGCGACCGCAAGAGCAAAATGCCGAGGGTCAGCAGTCCTCCAACGAATGTCACTGAAAGCAGAAATTCAACAAGGGAAACGTTGAAGCCGTACCACACCGCTGCGCCAGTCAGGAGTTTCGCATCTCCACCACCCATGACGTTTGCCGCAAAAAGCGCGAAGGAGGCAGCAAAAACTACGCCCGCCGCGGCAAGGCTCATTCCGAAAGTATGCCAGCCCATGCCGGAAAAAGGCGCGATCACGATGAACGACAGCAGCAAAATCAGCGGAATCCGGTTGGGGATAGTCATGCTTAGCAGGTCGGTAAACGCCGCGAATGCAAGGCAAAGCGGAAGTGCCAGGAAGATGACGGCTATAACCATGAAGGAAACTCCCGTTTATTCGAACACTTACAGGCGGCGTGCACAGGTATTCCAGGTATTGAACACAATGTGAAATGCCGCTCACAAGTTTTGAGCGGCATTTCGATTTCAGATTGGAAGCAATTAGAAAGTTGTGTTGCGGGCAGTCGTCATTACGCCGCCGATGCGGTCGAAGAGCGCGTCGAGCTGAGTGCCGACGACGCCTGCACCGCCAACGATTGCGACGGACAGCAGGGCAGCAATCAGGCCATATTCAATTGCCGTAGCGCCGGATTCGTCCTTGAGGAAACGAGCGAAAATCTTGGTCATGAGTATCTCCTAACTCTTGTGTAGTTCAGCACGCCGACAACTGTTCTCCGTTGTTCGGTTGCCTTCAAACTACAGACGAGCGATTTCCAAGCGCTTAAAAAAAACGATTAACTCAAAGTAAACGGCAGGATGAGTTTCCTTTGGTAAATAAATATGAAAAGTATTTAATGCATTTCTATATTTACTTATAAACAAACATATTCTGTCGAAGGGCTGTTCTCATTTTGGGAAAACGTATTTCTCAATGAGACACAGATGTTCAGTTATGATGCGGGGCGGCGCAGGTCGGGAATGCCAGGAATTATGCATGGTTACCGTGCGCATCACGCATTTTCGTCACTTAACGCTTCATTCACTAAAACCACGCATTCTTTGACGCGGTAAACTGCTGATTAGTGAGCAAGGGCAAAAAGCGTGTCATCCGGAAAACTGACGAAAATTGTGGTCGGCTTGTCGGTCATTCTGGGAGGGGCGTTCCAGCCCGGTTTTGCCCAGGAAGACATATTGCGCGTCTCGATGAACCACGCCCGCGTCCTCCGTCTCGACCGTCCTGTCAGCAAGGTTATCGTCGGCAACTCGAAAGTTGCCGATGCCACGGTTGCCGACGCCACCACGATCGTTCTGACAGGCCGCAGTTTCGGCACGACAAATCTCGTACTTCTCGACGCCGAAGGGAATCCAATCGTCGATGAGCGGATTCTCGTCTCCATTGATGAAGGCAATACGGTCCGTGTTTTCCGCCAGACGGAGCGAACCGTTCTTTCCTGTACGCCCAATTGTGAGCAGCATTCGCAAAACAGTGGCGACAAAGACGCCCAGCCTTAACAAGGCTTGGTCCGCCTCAAATCCGAACGATCGAGCCGCCGTATTCGATGACGTGAAGGCGTGAGCCTTGGCTCGTCATCTGCATCTTTTCCTAAGGGTAAGATTCGCGCTGGACGTCAGCAAAACGAAAAACCGCAACATGTACCCCTGCGTTCTGCAGGAGGGCCAAATGTTGCTGTTTTTTCGTCTAAGTATTTGATCTGGCTAAGATCAAAATGGAATGGTGCCCAGAAGAGGACTCGAACCTCCACACCCTTGCGAGTACCAGCACCTGAAGCTGGCGCGTCTACCAATTCCGCCATCTGGGCGACGGAGAGCGATGTACGAGGGCAGCCGCCCGGTGTCAACAGGCTTTTTGAACTTTTATGACGGTCATTGATTTTAAAGGGAAAAAACTTGTCTGATGCTGTTGAAACCCGTCGCCGGGTCAGGTGTCGAGGCCTTCGTGCTTCGTCTTGTCGACATGACCGAGGTCTCGGTCCGGGTCGATGATGTCGCGGATTCTCTGTTTGAGCTCTTTTGGGCCGGGAAAACCGCCGTCACGTTTACGTTCCCATATAATGGTACCGTCCACCCCGATCTCGAACACGCCGCCGGTCGAGGGGACAAGGCTCACTTCGCCGATATCCAAGGCGAAGGTTTGCAGGATCTCCTGCGCCATCCATCCAGCCCGCAGCAACCAGTTGCACTGGGTGCAGTAGCGTATCGTTATGCGCGGTGTGGTGTCGGTCATCATCACGTCTCCTTCGCGGCCGAGTCACGATAATGTTAACTTTAACGATCATGTTTTACCCGGCATATGCTTGTTCTTATCACGGGGCTTTGCGAACAGATAAGTCAATCGAATGCTCAAACAGAGAGATCCTATGGCCCAGTTCGACAATAATCGTCAGCGTCTGTTCGTTCCCGCCGTTGCACCGCTTTATAACGGGACACACGATGTGGTGGAGACCATTTTGCGTGTCACGGCGGGACTTCTGCTGGTTACCCATGGGTTCGGCAAGATTCTCAATCCCTTCGGGGCGGTCGGCATGGTGGAGAGCCTCGGTTTTTACCCGGGCGTCTTCTGGTCGCCGCTGCTGGCGGCAACGGAATTCTTCGGCGGTATTTTCATCGCCATCGGCCTTTTCACGCGGCCGGCATCCTTCGCCGCCATGATCGTCCTTCTGGTAACGGTCTGGTTCCATGGTGTGGTGAAGGCGGAAGGTCTGGGCGGTGCGGAAAAATCGATTCTCTGGGCGGCGATTTTCCTGTTCTTCGCGATTCGGGGCGGCAACCGGCATTCGGTCGACGCGAAGCTCTCGCGGGAATTCTAATATCCAGTGGCAGGGCCCATGCTGTGCCACGCCACTGCTGCCGTACCTCTTGAAAATCCCGTTTCATCATGATGAAGCTTGGATTCAATCGGCGAAACCCGCCGGCTGAATCATCTGTTATCATCAAGAGGTCGCATGCGCGTCGCAATTATCGAAAACATGGCGGGCACGCCGCATGGACAACTCGGCGTGGCATTGGCGGAGGCAAATGCGGAGGTACACGTCATTCGCGCCTATGCGGGGGAACCGCTTCCGAAAGATGCGGGCGGTCATGATGCCCTTATCGTTCTGGGCGGAGAGCAGAACGCACTCGACGATGCCCTCTATCCCTATCTTCCAGAGCTTGCGCGTTTGATGAAAACCTTTGGCGATGCGGGCAGGGCAGTCATGGGTGTTTGCCTCGGCAGCCAGCTGCTGGCCCGCGCTTATGGTGGCGATAATATTCTTTCCGGTCCACCGGAATTCGGCTGGAAAAAGGTGTCCCTCACGGAAGAGGGCATATCCGATCCGCTTTTGGCCGGGCTGGATAGAGCTTTTCCGATTTTTCAATGGCACTGCGATACATTTACACTACCACCCGGTGCCACCCGGCTTGCGACCAATGCCGCGACACGGAATCAGGCCTTTCGCCTCGGACGGGCGGTCTATGGCACACAGTTCCATTTCGAGGCCTCCGCCGCAGTCGTTGACGGCTGGTGCGAGGCCTTTCCCGCTTCCATCGAAAAAATGGCGCCCGGCTGGCTGGCACAATATCCCGATCATCGCGACCTGCACGCAGGGATGGCGGATGCAGCGGGTCTGGAGATTGCCCGTGCCTGGGTGCGGCTCATCTGACGAATTTTCTGTTGCGAATATCATGGTGCCAGACCAGAATTGCGTGGAGTTCAATTTTCAGCGCGAAGGAGCCGCAAAGCCCATGTACAAATTCGAGATCTATCAAGACAAAGCCGGAGAGTTTCGCTTTCGCTTCAAGGCTTCGAACGGCGAGACGATGTTTGTCTCTGAAGGCTATAAGGCCAAGGCCTCGGCCATTCACGCGATCGAGTCGATCAAGAGAAATTCCCCCGGCGCCGATACCGTTGATCTCAGCACCATGACGGCCTGAGTCGTACAATGAGAACCGGAATGCAATTTACCTGCCAGAAATGAAGGGCGCATTGGTGGGTGCCGGCGTAAAGATAAGATTCAGTCTTTTTTGATAATCTTCCGTTAGCATTTGTATTTCGAGGTCTCCGGGTGGCGCCAGTGCGCCCCCGATTTGTTTTGCGTACGGGTTCTCATGCGTTCTTCGGCTGTGCCAGCACTTCTTTTCGGTTGCCTTCTGCTTGGCGGCTGCACGTCCAGTTCCGGTCCGGAAAGCCTGGTTGCCGGCTTGCCGTCAAAGGAAACCACGAGTTCTGTCACGCCATCAGCGCCGGTGCCGCAGGCAAGTGTCGGCTCGCAGCCGATAACCGCTCAACCGCGGCAGGAAGTACTGGCCTGGGGTGGGCCGGTGCCGGAAGAGCCCAAGGCTTTTTCCGCCGTAACGCCGAGGGCGTCGCTGCCGCAGGATGCGCCTGAAATCCGTTTGCCGGTCCCGCCGCAGGCCGGGATGATACGGCCGGCTGAACGGCCGATGGAGCGTCCGGTCCAATTGGCCATGGCGGCGGCTCCGGCGGCGAGCGCCGGTGCGCAGATCCGCTCCCGCATTTTCCGTTCCAGCTTCAGCGATGCGAAACCGATCAATTTCGGCCGGGTTCAGCCGCGGCATTTCCAGGTGCACGGCGTGGATGTGTCGCGCTGGCAGGCCAATATCGATTGGCCGTTGCTGCGCACCCGCGGGGCCAACTTCGCCTTCATCAAGGCCACGGATGGCGGCGATCACCTTGATCCGATGTTCCGCACCAACTGGCAGGGTGCAAAGGCCGCGGGCATTCGCCGTGGCGCCTATCACTTCTTCTACTGGTGCCGTTCGGCCAGCGAACAGGCAGACTGGTTCATTCGCAACGTGCCACGCGATCCCGACGCGCTGCCACCGGTGATCGATGTGGAATATAACGGCGAGTCGAGCTGCAAGATGCGCCATTCCCGTGAGCGCGTTCTGGAAAAGATGCGCGTCTTCATGAACAAGCTCGAGCGCCATTACGGGCAGCGGCCTATCATTTATACCGCGCCGGATTTTTACAAGGATAACCTGACCGGCGAGTTCCTGGACTATCCTTTCTGGCTGCGCGCCGTCGCCCAGCACCCATCGGTGGTCTATCCCGGTCGCAAATGGCTGTTCTGGCAATATTCCGGCTCGGGCCTGTCACATGGCGTCGATGGCCGCATCGATCTCAATGTCTTCAACGGCAGCGAAGATGCGTGGCACCGCTGGGTAGATCGCCGTTCCAGCTGAAGGATCGCCCGTGTCAGCGCGCGAATTTTCTGGCGCCCGCGACGCACAGCACCACAACCAGCGTAACGGCAATCATGGCAGGGCTTACCTCTTCGTGCAGCAGGGTTGCGGCAAGCGCGAGGCCGAAGAACGGCTGCAGCAGCTGCAATTGTCCGACTGCCGCAATGCCGCCCTGCGCCAGGCCGCGATACCAGAAGATGAAGCCGATCAGCATGCTGAACAGGGAAACATAGGCAAGGCCGCCCCAAGCTTGGGGATCGATGCCGGCGAGCGTTTGCGGCCCTGTGAAAAACGCGAGCGGCAGCATCACCGGCAGGGAGAGAACCAGCGCCCAGGAAATGACCTGCCAGCCCCCCAGCCTGCGGGAAAGGGCGGCACCCTCTGCATAACCAAGTCCGCAGACGATGATTGCGCCGAGCATCAGGAGATCACCGGTAAGCGAGGCCTCAAGCCCGGTCGAAAATGAATTCCACATCGAAAAGCCCGCCACCAGGGCGCTGCCCGCGCAGGAAAAGAGCCAGAAGGCCGGGCGCGGGCGCTCGCCTCCGCGCAGAACCGCAAAGATTGCGGTGGCCAGCGGCAACAGCCCGACAAAAACAATGGAATGCGCCGAGGTAACGTGTCGGAGGGCAAGCGCCGTCAACAGCGGAAAGCCCACGACAACCCCAAGCGAGACGATGAAGAGCGATGTCAGATCATGGCGCGCCGGGCGCTTTTGCCTGAAAACAAGCAGCAGCACCACCGCCAATAGACCCGCAATGCTGGCGCGGGCCACAGTGAGGAACACGGGATCGAAACCCGTCACCGCAACGCGCGTGGCGGGCAGCGAGCCGCTAAATATCACCACGCCCGTCAGACCGTTCAGCCAGCCGCTTGTCGCCTTGTCCATCGTCATCTCCTGCATTTTGTCCTTCTTCCTCCGGAACTGCTGGCGGCAACAGCGACAGTCATGTACAATTTAAAGAAACTGTTATGGTTGATGTTCCAGTACGGATGGAGAGAGTTGTGGACGGGCGGTTTTCAACCCTCGCGCAGATCGAACCCGGTACGCGCATAGAAAAGGTCATGGCGAGCATTCGCCAGCGCATTGCTTCGCGCAGCCTCGTTCCAGGCGCGCGCCTGCCTTCGGTGCGCGGGCTGGCGAAAGCCATGCACGTTTCCACCTCCACTGTTGTCGAAGCCTATGACCGGCTGGTGGCCGATGGCACGATAAGCTCGCGGCCGGGCTCCGGATTTTTTGTAGCCGGTCCGCTTGCGCCCCTGTCTCTCGCCGATATCGAGCCCCGGCTTGACAGGGCGGTGGACCCGCTATGGGTATCCCGTCAGGCGCTGGACGAAGGGTCCGTCCTTGCCAAGCCCGGTTGCGGCTGGCTTCCCGCGTCCTGGATGCCGGAAGAGGCAATGCGGCGGGCGATCAGGGGGCTTGCGCGCGCGGATGCCGCCCTGCTGACGGATTATGCGAGCCCGATGGGGCTTCTGCCGCTGCGGCAGCTCCTGTCGCGCAGGCTGGCCGATCACGGGGTTCAGGCCGGGGCCAGCCAGATCATGCTGACCGATTCCGGTACCCAGGCAATCGATCTCCTGTGCCGCTTTTTGCTGCAGCCTGGAGATACAGTAATCGTCGACGATCCATGTTATTTCAATTTCCACGCCCTTTTGCGCGCGCACCGCGTCAGGGCCATTGGCGTGCCTTATACACCTACAGGGCCGGACCTGCCTATTTTCGAGCAGGCGCTGAAAGAGCACCGGCCACGGCTCTATATCACCAATTCCGCGATCCATAATCCCACTGGCGCGCGGCTCTCCGCCGTTCATGCCCACCGTTTGTTGATGTTGGCCGAACAGTCGGGACTGACCATCATTGAGGATGATATTTTCGCCGATTTCGAAACTCAGGCCGCCCCGCGTCTGGCGGCCTTCGACGGCCTGAACCGCGTTGTCCAGATCGGTAGTTTTTCAAAAACACTGTCGGCTTCCGTGCGCTGCGGTTTCATAGCAGCGCCCCTGGCGTGGGTGGAAGCGTTGACCGACCTCAAGATCGCCACCGCTTTTGGCGGAGCGCATTTCTCAGCCGCGCTGGTCCTGTCGCTTCTAACGGATGGCAGTTATCGCAAACATGTCGAGGCGCTTCGTCTGCGGCTTGCGGCGGCGATGCCGGAGTCGGCGGCGCGCCTCATCTCACTTGGATGCGTGCCGTGGATCGAACCGCAGGCGGGCATGTTTTTATGGTGCCGCCTGCCGGAAGGCGCGGATGCTGCCGATGTGGCGCGCCGCGCGCTCGCGCAGCAGTTGGTGCTCGCGCCGGGGAATGTGTTCAGTTCCTCGCAGAGCGCGTCCGGTTTCATGCGTTTCAACGTGTCGCAAATGGGTGGTCCACACGTCATGACCGTGCTTGCAGACGCTCTTCGTCAGCCGCCCGTTTCACCTTCGTCCTGACCGCAGGGGCGACTGATCGGAACAAAATCGCGGGAACGTCGTTTTCTCGGCAGAATGAAGAGGAGGAAACACCATGACATTCGATCCCAACAACCCGCGTCCGGACCGCGATCTTCGTCCGGAACTGAATATCAATAACGAACCGCGTGCCCGCACCTCGTCGTCCTGGGTGCCATGGCTGGCAATCATCGTCGTCGTATTGGTGGGCGTCTTCGCCTGGTCGCAGATGAGCGGCCCGACCACCGATCCGGCCACGACGTCGTCCACTACGCCACCCGCTGCGACGGACCAGGCGCCGGCACCGATGGCACCGACTACCCCGGCAACGCCGCCGGCAAATAACGCCGCCCCGGCAAGTCCGAACACGGGTGGAACCCAGACCCAGCCTTAATGGCTGACTGGACATGATGAAGCCGCCTGCTTCCGAGCAGGCGGTTTTTTCGATTGAGCAATCGCTGGTTTGCTCGCTCAGAGCTGGTCCATGGCGGAAGGATGATTGGAGACTTTTGACCAGCGGGTGATCGATTCTGCCGCCAGCGCCGAAAGCGTAATATTTCCGAAGCGGGATAACAAAATGCTCTCCGCCTCGGTCATGGCCTCGAAAAGTGCAGCATTGACTGCCTGTTCAATAACACAATCCGGATTGTCACCTGCCAGCCCGATAGAGAACAGTCCGGGTGCGCCAAGCGCTCTGTAGATATCGAGTAATGTAATCTCATCGAGTGGGCGCGCCAGAACCCATCCTCCGCCATGTCCTTTTTCCGAAGAAACATATCCCTGCTCGCGCAGGCCCGCCATCGTCCTGCGCACCACCACCGGATTGGTCTGCAACATGGCTGCGATACTTTCCGAAGTCGCCGCGCCCTCGTGTTTTTCCATATGGATCAGAATATGCAGCACCCGGGAAAGTCGCGTGTCGTGTCTCATTGTTGAAGCCCGCCTGTTTGCATTCACGCTTACCACCCTCCGGCTGACGTAACAATATAAGTTGCATGACCATTGACTCGATCTTTCATGTAACAGTATAAGTAGCATGATATGGACCGCGGTTACGGTCGGTCTCAAACTATGGGTGCATCATGAAATTCGACGTGATCATAATAGGCGGCAGTTACGCCGGGTTATCCGCCGCCCTGCAGCTGGGCCGCGCAAGGAAGCGGGTTCTGGTGGTGGACGCAGGCGAAAGACGAAATCGCTTTGCCAGCCACTCCCATGGTTTTCTTGGGCAGGACGGCAAGGCGCCCGGCGAGATCGTGAGCGAGGCACGTAGCCAGATCGAGCGCTACCCGACGATCGAGTGGGCGCGGGGGAGGGTAACGGATGCGGAAGGGACTTTTGGTGACTTTGAGGTTGAAATCGATGGCGGTCGCCGTGAAAGCGGCGCCCGTCTCATTCTCGCCATGGGCGTCACCGACGAACTTCCGGATATAGCCGGGCTGAAGGACCGCTGGGGGTCCTCTGTTTTCCACTGCCCTTATTGCCATGGCTACGAACTGGATCAGGGAAAGATCGGCGTTATCGCGGCTTCACCTCTGGCCATACATCATGCACTGATGCTCCCGGACTGGGGGGAGACGACCTTCTTTACCAATGGCGTCTTCGAGCCGGATGCTGATCAGGATGCGCTTCTGTCTGCTCGCGGGGTCCATGTGGAAAAAACGCATATCCGGGAAATCGCCGGACATGCGGATATCGCTCTGGTGGATGGGCGTAATGTTGCACTGGCGGGCCTTTTCACCCAGCCGAAATTGCGTATCGCCTCAGACTGGGTAAAAAAACTTGGCTGCGCCATCGAGGAAGGACCGATGGGATCGACCGTCGTTACCGATCCGATGAAACAGACCACCATTGCCGGCATATTTGCCTGCGGCGATGTGGCAAGGGCTGCCGGCTCTGTCGCCCTTTCGGTTGGCGACGGCGCAATGGCCGGTGCGGCGGCGCATCGGTCGATCCTGTTTCCGCAATGATCAGTGTGAAACGAGGTTGAGCCAGCGCCCCGGTGGCATGCCGAAGGCATTTTTGAAATGCCGCGTGAAATGTGCCTGATCCGCGAACCCGCAGGCGAAGGCTGTTTCCGCAAGGCTGCCACCGGCCCGCATCATCTCCTTGCATTTTTCCAACCGCCGCATGATGAGATAACGGTGCGGGCTCGTTCCGAACAGGAAACGGAAATGCCGAAAAAGCGTAAAGCGGTCGAGCCCGCTTATCTCTTCCAGCTCTTCCGACCCCACGGTTGCGGCGCTGTTCTCCAGCAGGTAATTCCTGCACCGCAGGACGGCCGCCCTGTCAACTCGCTTGATATTCCCAGTTCTTTCATTCGAATGTTTGCAGAGCAGATCCGCAAGTCGCGCCTGCCAGTCTGTCACAAGTAGATTGTCCGGCTCGCTTTCGAGGTTGGCAAGCACTTCGATCAGGCATAGGCGAAAGGCCTCGTCCTCGATAACGGGATGTTTGGAAAAAGGCAGCGACTTATGTCCTGCCTGCATCATCTTTTCAGGCGGAAGGTAAAGCATGCGGTAGCGCAGGCCCTCATCCGTGCCGGCGCCGCCATCGTGAACTTCGTCGGGATGCAGCACGATCACATTTCCGGGCATGCTGAAATGCGATGCGCCACGATAGGAAAAGGTCTGAACGCCTGAGAGCGTAACGCCCAGCGCATAGGTATCATGCCGGTGCGGCGCGTAAGCATTACCGTGAAAGCGCGCTTCTATGCGCTCGAAACCGTCGCTCGCGGGGGCCTGCACGATGCCCTCGAATTTGCACGAACGTTCAAGATCGGTGGCATGCAGAGGTTGTAGGATTGCTTCTCCTTCGTAACCACAGCCAGATTGAGTTCGCATGTTTGATACCAAGATCGCCGTCGTCCTTCGTGACGACCTTGCCGTTTGGCAAAAATTGAACGTCACCGCATTTCTCATGTCCGGGATCGTAGCTCAGACCGGAGAGATCATCGGGGAACCATACCGCGACGGGGCGGGGAACGTCTACAATCCTCTGTCTGTCCAGCCGATTGTCGTGATGGCCGCGGATCAGGAGGCATTGCGCAAAATCCATCAGCGTTCTCTTGAACGTGATGTCACGACATCGCTTTATATCGAGGAAATGTTCTCCACCGGACACGACGCGGCGAACCGTCAGGTCTTCTCGGAATTTTCTCCGGAAACCGCAAAGGTTGTCGGAATGGCGCTTAGAGCCGATAAGAAAATTGTCGACAAGATTACAAAAGGCGCGAAGCTGCACGCCTGAGAACGGTGTTTTTGAAAGGAAAAGGGAGGCCGCAAGCCTCCCTTTCAAAAGCAATCGCGGTACTTCGCCGCTTATTCGTCGTTCATCTTCAGCGCGGCGATAAAGGCTTCCTGCGGAATTTCCACCTTGCCGAACTGGCGCATGCGCTTTTTGCCTTCCTTCTGCTTGTCCAGAAGTTTGCGCTTGCGTGTGGCGTCGCCGCCGTAGCACTTCGCCGTTACATCCTTGCGCAACGCGCGCACGGTTTCGCGGGCGATGACCTTGCCGCCGATGGCGGCCTGGATCGGGATCTGGAACATGTGCGGCGGAATGAGTTCCTTCAGCTTTTCGCACATGCCGCGCCCGCGCCGGTCGGCCGCCGAGCGGTGGACCAGCATGGAAAGCGCATCGACGGGATCGCCATTGACGAGGATCGACATCTTGACGAGATCGCCTTCGCGATAGTCGATGATGTTGTAGTCGAACGAGGCATAACCCTTGGAGATCGATTTCAGACGGTCGTAGAAATCGAACACCACTTCGTTGAGCGGCAATTCATAGGTGATCATCGCGCGGTTGCCGACATAAGTCAGCTCGGTTTGCAGTCCACGCCGGTCCTGACAGAGTTTCAGGATGCCGCCGAGATATTCATCCGGCGTCATGATCGTGGCCTTGATCCAGGGCTCGCGGATTTCCTTGATCTTCACCACGTCGGGCATGTCCGCCGGGTTGTGAAGTTCCTTTTCCGTGCCATCCGTCAGCGTCATTTCATAAACGACCGAAGGCGCTGTCGCGACGAGATCGAGATTGAATTCGCGCTCGAGGCGTTCCTGAATGATTTCGAGATGGAGCAGGCCCAGGAAGCCGCAGCGGAAACCGAAGCCGAGAGCGGCAGACGATTCCATTTCGAAGGAGAAGGAGGCGTCGTTAAGGCGAAGCTTGCCCACCGCCGCGCGCAAATCTTCGAAGTCGGCCGCATCGACCGGGAAGAGGCCGCAGAACACCACGGGCTGCGCGGGCTTGAAGCCGGGCAGGGCCTGCGCCGTCGGACGTTTGTCGTCGGTGATGGTATCGCCAACGCGTGTATCGGCCACCTCCTTGATCGAGGCGGTGATGAAGCCGATCTCGCCGGGGCCGAGACTATCGACATTGACCATCTTCGGGGTCAGGACACCGACGCGCTCGATGCCGTATTTCGCGCCCGAACCCATCATGCGGATCTGCTGGCCCTTGCTCAGCACGCCGTCAATGACGCGCACCAGAACCATGACGCCGAGATAGGTGTCGTACCAGCTGTCAACAAGCAGCGCTTTCAGCGGCCCGTTTTCGCCGACATCGCTCTTCGGCGGCGGCAGGCGGTGGACGATGGCTTCCAGAACATCGGGAATGCCAAGACCTGTCTTGGCGGAAATCATCACGGCGTCGGAAGCGTCGATGCCAATGACTTCCTCGATCTGTTCCTTGATGCGGTCGGGTTCGGCCGCCGGCAGGTCGATCTTGTTAAGAACCGTGACCAGCTCATGATTATTGTCGATTGCCTGATAGACATTGGCGAGCGTCTGGGCTTCCACGCCCTGCGAAGCGTCGACCACCAGCAGCGAACCTTCGCATGCCGAAAGCGAGCGGGAGACTTCATAGGCAAAGTCGACGTGGCCGGGCGTGTCGATAAGATTAAGCACATAGGTCTCGCCGTTATTCGCCTTGTAATGCAGGCGCACGGTCTGAGCCTTGATCGTGATGCCGCGCTCGCGCTCGATATCCATCGAATCGAGCACCTGTTCCGACATGTCGCGTTCGGCGAGGCCGCCTGTCGACTGGATCAACCGGTCGGCCAGCGTCGATTTGCCGTGATCGATGTGGGCAACGATTGAAAAGTTGCGGATATGGTCCAGGGGCGTACGGGTCGAATTTGTGCTCATGTTCCGCGCTATAGCAGGGGCTTGTCATGCCGCAAAGCGGGAATTTGGTTAAAAGCCCTTTAAAATGGGCTTTCAGACCGCAAATTGCTCCGGCCAGTCACGGCGGGTGGCCACCTGTCCTTCGGTGCGCAGCCTTGCCACTGCGGCAAGATCGATATCGGCGATCAAAAGGCTGCTTTGCGTCACCGCATCACTTTCGCTTTCCGCGACGATGCCGGATGCTGGCATGCCGTAGTCCGACGGCACGTAAAGGGCAGCGCGACCACGATTTTCATCGACGGCCGGGGACCATGGCGCTTCCCCGGCGGTGGGCGATGACAGGACGGCATACTGGTTTTCCAGCGCCCGCGCCTGCGCGCCGATGCGGACCCGATAGGCACCCGCGAGGGTATCGGTGCAACTGGGCGCGAGGACCAGTTCGACGCCGAGTTCCGCCAGCCTGCGGCCAAGCATCGGGAACTCGTTGTCGTAACAGATGAGAATGCCCAGCCTGCCGATCTGCGTATTAAACGCTTTAAGGCCCTCGACGCCGGCATGGATGTTCCATTGCTCCCGTTCGAAGCGGGTCATGATCTGCTTGTCCTGATAACCGATCAGGCCATCCGGACCGAAAAGCCACGCGCGATTGCGGAATTTGCCGTCCGGGTCCTTCACAGGCGCGCTGCCGGGCTGGAACAGAATTTGATGTTGCCGCGCCAGCTCCTCGCATAGCTCTACCCAGGAGGGGATCATCGGCTGTATCTCTTCGATGGAACGGTGCAGATCAGAACGGATGTCGGGTGGCAACTGACCGGTCAGCGTCATAGCCGAATATTCCGGCAGCAGCAGCAGTTCTGCGCCCTCGCTCTTGGCCTCGCGGACAACGGCGGACAGATGGGCGGTATAGGCCTCCCATGTCTCGATCAGCTCGATGGCATATTGGCTGGCGGCGAGGCGTGTCATGTGTCTCCATCTCCGGCAAGGATGGTCTTCATCCAGAATGACAGGGGTTTGGGGCTCTCGGTGCTTTCGTCGAGGTCCTGCCAGATGAAGCTTGTATGCAGCTCGGGGTGGTGGCGATAACCGCGCTTTTCCCAGAAGGCATTGAGCGGCACGTAATCCGTCGGCCGGCGGGGATGGTCGGCAGGCCGCTCGACAGCGCAGAAGGTGCACTGGTTGAAGCCGAGCCGCTTTGCATGTGCCTCCCGCTCCTCGAAGAAGCGCACGCCGACGCCGTGGCCGCGATAGCCGGGAAGCAGCACGCTTTCACCGAAGTAGAATATCCGGTCCGGATCGTAGCCCGCTTCCACGAATGGCGTTTTCACCTCGTCGGTTTCGGCGGCCATCGGCATGCCGGTGGACATGCCGACCACTCTGCCGTCATCGAGCGCCAGCACGAAGATCGCCCCGTCCGTATCGGCATAGGTCGCAAGATATTTGCGCTCATACTCCAGCGAGCCGTCATAGAGATACGGAAAGGCGCGAAACACCTCGATCCGCAGGCGCGCGAGGTCATCGAAATAAGGTGTGGCGTCAATGCCGGAAAGAGACTTGATTTCGACGGTCATGGGCATTTTCACTCTCGGTTGCACTGGTTATACCGTCATGGAACACCCGCGCAAGCATGAACGGAGAAGACGATGACCGCTGCCGAGACCATCCGCGCCTATTACGATGCCTTCAACCGTCAGGATATGGCTGCCTTCCTGGCGCTGCTTCACGATGAGGTGGTGCATGACATTAATCAGGGCGAGCGCCAGACCGGCAAGGCCGCCTTTGCCTCCTTCATGGATCATATGAACCGCTGCTATAAGGAAAACCTTACCGATATGGTGATCATGGCGAGCGAGGATGGAAAGCGCGCGTCTGCCGAATTCATTGTCAATGGCGAATATCTCAAGACTGACGAGGGGTTGCCCGAGGCGAACGGTCAGACATATGTGCTGCCGGCCGGCGCCTTTTTTGACCTGAAAGATGGAAAGGTTAGTCGAGTAACGAACTACTATAATCTGAATGACTGGATTTCCCAGGTCGGCGCCTGACGCCTATTTGCCGTAAGCACCCGGCGGAAAAATGACAATTTCCACTATGAAGGATATTGACTCCATCATGTGAGAGTGAAATTCTCATATGATGGAAAACGAAGATCACATTCTCGAACGCTCGATCGGCGAGCGTATCAAAACGTTGCGGGCTGAAAGCGGCCTGACGCTGGACAGGCTTGCATCCGAATCGGGCGTCAGCCGCGCCATGATTTCCCGTATTGAAAGGGGAGAGGCGAGCCCCACCGCGTCGCTGCTCGCCCGCATCTGCGCGGCATTTGGCCTGTCGCTCTCCGGTTTCTTCGCCGAAAATGAAGAGACCGTTTCTCCGCTGGTGAGAAAGCGCGACCAGCAGCTCTGGAAAGATCCCGAGACAGGCTATGTCCGCCGCGCCATTTCCCCGCCGCGTGTGGGATCGGATGTCGATATTGTCGAAGTCGAATTTCCAGCCGGCGCGCGCGTCGGTTTTCCGCCGCATGCGGCAAGCCGGGGCATGACGCAATATGTCTGGCTTTTCGAAGGCGTGCTGGAAATGACGAGCGGCGGAAACGTTCACCGGCTGGAGCCGGGCGATTGCCTTTTCATGCCGGTCGGAGAAGGGCACGTCTTCCACAATCCTTCCGAAAAACCTGCCCGTTATGCCGTTGTGCTGGATCAAAGACAGCGCTGATTTCCCCACAGGAGTTTTTATGACCATCATCCGCATGTTGAACGGGCAAGAGACCATCGATGCCCTGCCAGAACTCTGCGAAGTCCTCGCCGCCTGCGTGAACGGCGGCGCCTCCGTCGGCTTCATGTTGCCCTTTTCCCCGCAGGATGCCGAACCCTTCTGGCGATCCGTGGCTGAAGCGGCAGGTCAGGGTGCGACTATTCATGTGGTAGCGGAAGTGGATGGCAAGGTGGTCGGCACCGTGCAGGTCGGCCTTGCCTCAAAGCCCAATCAGCCGCATCGCGGCGATCTGATGAAACTTCTCGTGCACCCATCCGCCCGAGGCCTTGGCGTCGCTCGCAAGCTCATGCAAAGGGTGGAGGAGGAAGCGGCAAAACGTGGCCGTACCCTTCTGGTTCTGGATACGGCAACTGGCAGCGATGCCGAGGCGATTTATCCCCGTCTCGGCTGGGAACGGGTCGGCGTCATTCCGGATTACGCCCTGTTTCCGGATGGACGCTTTTGCAGCACGACCCTGTTCTATAAGCGGATCGGCTAGGCCTTTGAGACTGCAGCCTCACTGGCCCGGCTTCAGCGTGCGGTTGAAAGCTGTAAGGATCATCGTCTCCAATTGTGCGTGAATATCCGCGCGGTCTCGTGGTCCGGCCGGTTCGCAGATCGGATCACGCTCGCCGATGGATTTGAGAAATGCATCGGCATCCGGTTTGCAGAGGGGCAGGAAGCTGAAATGGTTGGCGTCGTCCACCCGCAGATAGGTCGCGCCGGGCACGTCGTCTGCGAGTTTATCCGCAAGCACGGCCGGCGGAATTTTACCTTTGCTGCCGAGATTGATGAAGGTCAGCGGAATATCGATCGCTTTCAGGCTCTCCGGTTTGAAAGCCAGCGCCAGGCCGGGATCGATCAGCACGGCGGAGCGAATGCGGGGATCGCGGTTCTGCTGCTCAAAACGGGCCTTGTCGAGGGTTTTGATATCCAGCTTCGGAACGCTGACCGGCTCGCCATTGAGGTAACCCCGGCCGCCGGCGAACCACTGGCAATCCATCATCGAAGAATAGTCCTCGCAATAGCGGGCATAGGCATCGAGATCGGCGCGCGCACCCGCAATCTCCATCGCCGCGCTGCCGCCCAGCGAGAAGCCGAGAACACCGATCCTCTTCGTGTCGATCGCATTCGACCACTTGCCTTCTGCCGTCATGACAGTAATGATCGTTGAGAGATCGTCCGTTCGCTCCCAGATTTTCGGCGTATCGGCGGGCGTGGAATCGCCGCTGGTGGTCCCGGGATGGTTGGTGCCGGCGACGATGAAACCCTCGCTCGCAAGCTTCGCGGCGATCCATGCCATGCCGGACACTCTTGAACCCGAGCCGTGGGACAGAAGCACGAGCGGCAAACGGCCCGTTTTCACCGCACCATCCTTGAACACGGGCGTGCCCTGAAAAATTCGGTCCTCGCCGGAAGGCGCCTGTGTGCCCTTTCCGTCAGATGGATACCAGACGGTGAGAGCAAGGTCTTTGCCGCGAGCTGGCGAATGGACGGTAGTTTCGCTGATGCCGACGGCGTCCGACGCAAAAACCGGTTGAGTGACGAAAGCGGAAAATAACATGGTCGCTATGGTGGTGACAGGGCGCATGAAAACCTCGTGTGTTTGGGAAGAACGGTGCTCAATCTGCGCCGCCACGTATTTTTTGCGTCCTTGATCGCGTTAAAGGTCGTACCGAAACGCGATCTGGTCCATGAAGTGCGACAAGGTTTCGCTCCGGGATGGTTATCGTGCTTTTCATTCCCCTGCCTTTCGTCGTGGCGCTGTTGTTGTTGGTCATGTTCATCGTCTTCTTTCGAAGCGGAGACGATGTGCGGACAAACCGCGTATTTTTGGCGCTTATCGCCCTTTGCGCCGTGCAGTCTGTGCTCGTCGGCCTGCGCTGGGGATATGGGGTGAGTCTGGTGCGATACGTGCTGCCGGTTTTGGCCGCCTGCTTGCCACCACTTGTGTACATTGCCTTTCGCGGCCTGATGAAGTTGGGGCCGGAAAGCAGAAGGGCCATGCTGGCAAGCCTCGCCCTGTCCCCTCTGCTGATCATTCTTCTGGAATTCACATTCCCGGTCGCTATCGATCTTGGCCTGATTGCCCTCTTCGTTGGCCATGCCACCGCTCTGCTGTTACTCGGAAGAAAAGGGCCTGACGGGCTGGACGAGGCACAATTCGCCAGCGTCGCTTCGGCACACAAGGCGCTCATCATCGCTGCTGCGGCGCTGTGCGTTTCCGCGATGTTCGATCTTCTGGTGTTTCTCGATTTCGAATGGGCACATGGCGAGAACGTCGCGGCGCTCGTCAGCAACGCCAATCTTTTCGGCCTGTTGCTGATCGGGCTGATGGCGGCCATGGCCGGGAAAAGCAAGGCGTCGCAAGCGGCCGCGGAGCCGCCGGCAGAGGTGCCGCCTCCTTCGGAACCATCACAACAGGACCGCGAGATTGTTGCGGGCCTCGATCGCCTGATGACGTCGCAGGCGCTCTACCGCGACGAAAATCTCAACCTGTCGCGCCTAGCAAGACGCCTCGGCCTGCCGAGCCGGCAGATTTCGGGTGCGATCAATCGTTCGCTTGGCGTCAACGTCTCGCAATATGTCAACCAGCTGCGCATCCGCGAAGCCTGCCGGTTGCTGGAGGAGACGGAGCAATCGGTGACATCGATCATGTTTTCTTCCGGCTTTCAGACCAAGTCCAACTTCAACCGGGAATTTCGCCGCGTCACCGGCATGAGCCCGGTCGACTGGCGGGAACGGCAGGTTTGGAAACTGGTCTCCCCCAACAAAACGGCCACCCGGCAGATGCCGGATGACCGTCTGAAGATCGTCGGGAAATGATTGTCGATCAGAGCGTGCCGTTACGCTGCTGGATCATCATGTAGGTGTCATAGGTGTATTCGGCGATCTGTGCCCAGAGATAGGCATCCTTCTTGAAGGCCTGCTGGCTCTCGTAGATTTTCTTGAAGCTCTCGTTCTTGGCCGAAATCTCCGCGTAGGTTTCCTGCGCCGCCTTGTGGCAGACATCGAGGATTTCCTGGCTGAAGGGGCGCAGGATCGCGCCCTGCGCTACCAATTCCTTCAGCGCCTTCGGATTGCGTGCATCGTAGCGTTCCAGCATGCTGGCGCTGCCCGCGGCGCAGGCGTCTTTCAGGATGCGCTTGTAGTTTTCCGGCAGTTCGTTGAACTTCTGCAGGTTGACGAAGGCATGAACGGCCGGGCCGCCTTCCCACCATGCGGGGTAATAGTAATATTTCGCGACCTTGTAGAAGCCGAGCTTCTGGTCATCATAGGGGCCGACGAACTCGGTGGCGTCGATCGTGCCCTTTTCGAGCGCGGCGTAGACATCGCCGCCGGCGATCTGCTGCGGCGTCACGCCAACCTTCTGCATCACCTGGCCGGTAAGGCCGGCGATACGCATCTTCAGACCCTTGAGGTCGTCGATGGTGTTGATTTCCTTGCGGAACCAGCCGCCCATCTGGGCACCGGTGTTGCCGAGCAGGATCGAGTAGATATTGTGCTGGGCAAGGAACTCATTGAGCAGCTCGTTGCCGCCGGCCTGGTTGAACCAGGCATTCGTCTGGCGCGCATTGAGGCCGAAGGGAACCGAGGTCCCGAGCGCGAAGGTCGGGTCCTTGCCAACATAATAATAGGCGCATGTATGCGCCATTTCGACGGTTCCGGCTGTCACCGCGTCCGCGGCCTGCAGGGCCGGCACGATCTCGCCGCCCGCGAAATGCTGAATGACGAAATTGCCGCCGGAAGCTTCCTTGACGTGATCGGCGACGATCTGGCCCGCGCCGAACAGAATGTCGAGGCCCTTGGTGAAGGACGACGTCATGCGCCAGGTAATCTTGGGATTTTCTTGTGCGATGGCCGGAGCGGCCAGAGCCGTTGCGGTAACACCGGCGCCCACGGCGCCAGCCTTGCGGATAAATGATCTGCGATCCATGTCGATAAGCCCTGCTATGCTTCATATTACAGGCGAACCGCACGGTACGCCTCCCGCCGGCTACTAAACATTTATCCTTGCGGCCATCAAGAGGGAATGTTCGAAACCTGCGCGCTCCTGCGCGGCGCTTCGTCATAGTTCCAAATCTGCAATCAGGTGCCGTACCCAGGCCCGCGCCTTGCGGCTAAGACGACGATCGCGTCAACGCGGGATCATCGAGCGCCGGATTGTAAAAGAGCGAGAGCGTCAGGCTTCTGGCGATGCGTTCAGCGGTTTCCATAAACCAGTCGTGCGCCTCTCTGCCCGGTGCAATGTCATCGAGTGTGGCGGAAAACAGCGCAAGCCATTGGGGGAAAAGCTCGGCGGTCATGCCTTTTACGCCAAGATGGGCTTGGACCGGCTTGCCGCCATAGCCGCCATTCTTGAACGCGACGGCCGCCCAGAACTGCTTCATCCTGGCCATATGTTCCGGCCAGCGGCCTGCAAGCCGCGCATCGAAAACGGGCCCGAGCGCGGGGTGCTTCAGCACGCGACCGTAAAATGTTTCCACCAGCAGATCGATGAAACGGGCATCCACACCGATAGCCGCCATCGCTTTTTCTGCCCTGTCCTGAATTTCTGCGCTGTGGGCGGCTCTTGCCGCGGCTGGGTTCTGCATCATCGATCCTTTCCCAACGAATTTACGCCGCTGCGCTGCCATCGGCAATGCGGCGCTTTGACTGATTAGAATTATTCTAAGATGGCTTGATCGCGGGGTGATGCGGATGTATTTAGAATTATTCTAAAAAGGTTTCAGCCATGTTCCACAGTCTTTTCTCGCTTTCCAAACGTCCCTTTTCCTCCCTCAGCGAACAGGAAATCCTGGCGCTCGCCATCTCGTCGGAAGAAGATGACTCTCGCATCTACCGCTCCTATGCCGATCACCTGCGCGCGCAATATCCTCAATCGGCGAAGGTTTTTGACGACATGGCCGAGGTCGAGCAGCAGCATCGAAACGTGTTGATCGACATGCATCGCCGCCGCTTCGGAGAAACCATACCGTTGATACGCCGGGAACATGTGCGTGGTTTCTACGAACGCACACCGGACTGGCTGGTGAAGAATCTCTCACTGGAAAAAATTCGCGCCCAGGCGGAATTGATGGAAGCGCAGGCAATCCGTTTTTATGACGAAGCCGTCAAGCGCACCACGGATGCCTCGACGCGCAAGTTGCTCGGTGATCTGGCGGAGGCAGAGCGCGGCCACGAGGATATCGCGCATATGCTCGAGGAAAAACATCTCGATGAAAACGGCAGAACGGAAGAAGAGGAGACCGCCAAGCGTCAGTTCCTCCTGACCTATGTGCAGCCGGGTCTCGCCGGGCTTATGGACGGTTCCGTGTCGACGCTGGCGCCAATCTTTGCAGCGGCCTTTGCCACACAGGATACCTGGCAGACCTTCCTCATCGGTCTTTCCGCCTCCGTCGGCGCGGGCATCTCCATGGGGTTTACGGAAGCCGCTCATGATGACGGCAAGCTTTCCGGTCGAGGCTCGCCACTGAAGCGCGGCCTGGCATCGGGCATCATGACGGCCATTGGCGGCCTCGGCCACGCGCTGCCCTATCTCATCCCGCATTTCTGGACAGCCACGGCTATTGCCGCGATCGTTGTTTTCGTGGAACTCTGGGCTATCGCCTTCATTCAGAACCGCTTCATGGAAACGCCATTCCTGCGCGCCGTCTTTCAGGTGGTCCTCGGTGGCTCATTGGTGCTGGCGGCCGGCATTATCATCGGCAATGGCTAATAGGCAAAAGCCCGCGGCGCGTGCCGCGGGCTTTTCGATATAATCGATTTCATGCAGATCAGCGCAACGCGCCGACCAGAACGTCCCGACCATCCTCGATGGAAACCCAGCGGCCCGTATTAAAGGACGCCTGCCGCTTCAGATAGGTGTAGTTTGTGTCGGTCCAGAGCTTCACGTCGTCGGTGAGATTATCGAGAATATAGTCGCCATCCGTGGTGCGAAGGGTAAGCACCGCATGACCTTCACCATCAGGCTTGCGAACGACTGTTATCAGCAGGTCGGCCACGGAAAATCCGCGCTCGATCAGCTTCTTGCGCTTCAGCAGTACGAAATCTTCGCAATCGCCGGCGGTTGTCGGGTATTCCCAGACCTCGTCCTTGCCATAGATTTCCTGGTCGGTCATCGCCACGATGGTCGTGTTGACGGAGGTGTTGACCTCGCGAATGACGCCCCAGCCATAGTCGGTGACGCGTGGCGGCGGCGTCGCCTTGCTGCGAATGTTGCACTCGTCAGCATATTTCTGACAGAACTCGTAATGGCCGATCGGCTGGGAGGTGATCCCGCCCGTCACCATGGAAGGGCTTCCCTTGGTTTCCGCCATGGCGGAGGCAGCAGTCATTAGCCCGGCGGCAACTGCAGACAGCAGCGCACGCGCCAGCGGTGCGTTCATCATGAAACCCGTCCCTTAATTCTTAATGAAAAGTTAAGAGGGTTGGGGGGCAGGAGTCAATCTTTAGCAATCAATGGCGCGCAAGACTCGTTGAATATGGTTAAGAGCGTTGCGGAAATGCCTATGTTGCAAGGGCTCTCACCGCCGTGAGCATCCTTTCAATGTCCTGTGGCCGGGAGAGCCGGTGGTCGCCGTCGCGGATCAACGTCAGAACCACGTCGTCCGCTGGCAGGTGTTCCAGAAGTTTCAGCGCGTGTTGATAGGGCACGTCGGGATCGCGCATGCCCTGCAGGATGTGAACGGGGCAACCGGTGGTGATGATGCCCTGCAACACGCGGTTCTGCCGGCCGTCTTCCATGAGCGCGCGGGTGAAGATGTTGGGCTCAGGACTGTATTCCGAGTGCTCCTCGAAATATCCCCTCTCCAGCAGCGATGTCTTTTCTGCCTCCGTCAGGCTGGGCTCTATCAGTTCCGCCGTGAAATCAGGCGCAGGCGCGATGAGGATCAGGCCTGCGACGGTTGGGGTGCCACCTGTCTTGCGTAGTTCCTCAACCATGCGCAAGGCGATCCATCCGCCCATCGAAGAGCCGACGAGAATGACGCTCGACGGCGCCTTTGCACGCACTACGGCGAGTGCCTCTTCCAGCCATCGGGAGATCGTGCCTTTTTTGAAATCTCCGCCGGACGCGCCGTGGCCGGAATAGTCGAACCGAAGGCACGCAAGGCCGTTTTCCGCTGCAAAGCGATCCAGTTCGACCGCCTTTGTTCCGGTCATGTCTGAACGATAGCCGCCGAGCCACACCAGCATGGGTTCGCTTTTGCCGGAAATCGCCGGACGATGGAGAATGGCAATCTCGCGGCTGTCGTTATCGGGACCTACGCGCAGGAATTCGGCGGCTTGTTCGCTCATGTATATGCAATTCTCCTGATTTTAGTGCAACAACGGCGGCGTATTTGCAAAAACCGTGACAACAGGTGATCTTTTCGGGCAGATATGCTATTGACTTCGCCACGGCAATAACGACATTTCCGCCGCTTGTACCAAACAAGCTGTTTTTTGCCGACGTGATCCAGAAACAGATCAGGAGAATACGACCATTCGCAGACCTTTCAAAGCCGATGCCCCCGTCAAGGAGGGGCCGCGCTCCAACCGGGAAATTCGGGTTCCCAGAGTTCAGCTTATTGATGAAGAGGGCCAGAACCTCGGTAGCATGCCGACGGATCAGGCATTGAAACTGGCGGAGGAGGCCGGTCTCGATCTCGTTGAGATTTCGCCGAACGCTGAACCGCCGGTGTGCAAGATCCTCGATCTCGGCAAACTGAAATACGCGACCCAGAAAAAGGCCGCTGAAGCGCGCAAGAAACAGAAGATCGTCGAAGTCAAAGAAATCAAGATGCGCCCTAACATCGACACGCATGATTATGACGTGAAGATGAAGGCGATGGGCCGTTTCTTTGAAGATGGCGACAAGGTGAAGGTGACGCTGAAGTTCCGTGGCCGTGAAATGGCCCACCAGGAACTGGGCATGAAGCTTCTTCTTCAGGTGAAGGAGGACACTCAGGCGATTGCCAAGGTGGAGGCCGAGCCGAAGCTTGAAGGCCGTCAGATGATGATGGTTCTCGCGCCGAAATAATTTATACCGCCACAGAACTGGCGGAATGAGCCGCACGGGGAAGTTCGCTTTCCCCGTTGCGCTTTTAACCGACTGCGGTTATAAGCGCGCGTCCGAACGGTCCGGCAGGGCATGCCGAGGCCGTTCCTGAATAGCTTGAAATAGGCCTCGTCTGCCTGTTTCGATACAAAAACGGAGTAGCAAAATGCCCAAGATGAAGACGAAGTCCGCTGCAAAGAAGCGGTTCAAGATCACTGCAACCGGCAAGGTTGTTGCAGCCGCCGCCGGTAAGCGCCACGGCATGATCAAGCGTACCAACAAGTTCATTCGCGACGCGCGTGGAACCATGGTTCTCGCCGAAGCTGACGGCAAGAAGGTCGTCAAGAACTACCTGCCGAACGGTCTCTGAGACTTTTCCGCATTTTTGGACACTTTAAGGAGATCATGACATGGCACGCGTAAAACGTGGCGTAACTTCCCGCGCCAAGCACACCAAGACACTCAAGGCAGCCAAGGGTTTCTACGGCCGCCGCAAGAACACCATCCGCGCAGCAAAGGCTGCCGTGGATCGTTCCAAGCAGTACGCTTACCGCGACCGCAAGGTCAACAAGCGTAACTTCCGCGCTCTTTGGATCCAGCGTATCAACGCTGCTGTCCGCGAATTCGGCCTCACCTATGGCCGCTTCATCGACGGCCTGAACAAGGCTGGCATCGAAGTGGACCGCAAGGTTCTGTCCGACATGGCTATCCATGAGCCGGCAGCATTCGGCGCGCTCGTCGAAGCAGCGAAGAAGGCGCTTGAGTACCTCAAGGATGCTGGTACGGCCAACGAGTTTGAAACCGCTGTAAAGTAATTACGGCGCGGACAATCTGTTGTTCATTTGAACCCGCGTCGGGCAACCGGCGCGGGTTTTTTCTTTTCAGCTGCCATACATTTCTATCGGCGTTTTTTAATTTAGAAATTTAGAAGACTTGGAGTATTCACGCCGTTTGAAGCGAAACCTTTGGTGGACGAAATGCAGGTCAATAAAAGTGAGGTTGTGGAAGCGGAAGGTTTCCGCGTTCATCTCGACGACGATGACATCGCAACCGTGATGCGTGTCCTCCTGAAAAGTGACCGTCGCATTCAGAAGGTTGAACTCTCGCAGCTGACGGTGTGGATCAAACGGCAGGGCACGGAGCGTGTGACGTGGTGGATGAAAATTCAGAAGCTGCTGTCAAAACTCCTGCCCTACGCTTTTCTTCGCCCTTCCGAACCGCGTGATGGCGCGGGCCTCATGCAGCGGGAACTCGAAACCTTGCAGCAGTTCCAGCAGCGCGGCTTCCCGGTTCCGCCGCTGATCTACTCATCCCGCACGGCCGTGGTGCTGGGAGATGTAGGCCCGACGCTCATGGAGCGCATGGATGCCCTGAAGGCCTCCGATCCGATCGAGCATGACGCCCTGCTTGTTAAATCCGCAGAAGCACTTGGCGAGCTGCATGCCGCAGGCCTCTGCCACGGCCGCCCGCATGTACGAGACTTCTTCTTGAAGGATGGCCGTATCGGTTTCATGGATTTCGAGGAGCGCCCTCAGGATGTCATGCCGCTGGAAACGGCGCAGGCTCGTGATATCTGGCTGCTGTTTCTGCAGGTGGCCACGCGCGCCAATGATGCCCCCAAAACCCGCGACGCCGCCTTTTCGCGCTGGCTCGAAAATGCTCCACCCCGCGCACTGGAAGAATTAACCCGCTTGACCCGCACTCTCGGGCGTTTTTTACCGCTTGCCCGGTTGATCGGGCGCGTGCGGATGGGTAGTGATCTGCGACGCTTTATCATGGCGACCGACTATCTGATGAATGCTGTGAACACCGACGCCGCTGTTAAAAAATCCGGCAAGGCAGGAAAAGATGACTGAACTTGATACCTTGAAATCGCAATTGATGTCGGAGATCGCCGCCGCTGCCGATGAACCGGCCATCGAAGCCGTGCGCGTCTCCGCGCTTGGCAAGAAGGGCTCGGTTTCGGAGCTTCTGAAGACGCTTGGCAGCATGAGCCCGGAGGAGCGCCAGACCCGCGGCGCCGCCATTAATCAGCTCAAGACCGAAATTACCGACCTTATCGGCGAGCGCAAGAACGCGCTGAAAGACGCCGCCATCGCCGCGCGTCTCAAGGCCGAAACGGTGGACGTCAGCCTGCCCGTCCGCCAGTCTCCGGCAGAGCGCGGCCGCATTCATCCCATCAGTCAGATCGTCGACGAAATCACTGCCATCTTCGCGGATATGGGTTTCTCCATCGCCGAAGGTCCTGACATCGAGACTGACTATTACAACTTCACGGCGCTGAACTTCCCGGAAGGCCATCCGGCCCGCGAGATGCACGATACCTTCTTCTTCCAGCCGGACGAAAAAGGCGAGCGTAAGGTGCTGCGCACCCACACCTCACCGGTGCAGATCCGCACCATGGAGAGCCAGAAGCCGCCGATCCGCATCGTCATCCCCGGCAAGACTTATCGCCAGGATTCCGATGCCACCCATTCGCCGATGTTCCATCAGGTCGAAGGTCTTGTCATCGACAAGAAGGCGCATGTCGGCAATCTGCGCTGGATTCTTGAGGAGTTCTGCAAGGCCTTCTTCGAGGTCGACAGCGTCGTCATGCGCTTCCGCCCGTCCTTCTTCCCGTTCACGGAGCCAAGCTTCGAGGTGGATATCCAGTGCGACCGTTCCGGCCCCATCGTCAAGTTCGGCGAGGGCAAGGACTGGATGGAAATTCTCGGCTGCGGCATGGTGCACCCAAACGTGCTGCGCGCCGGCGGGCTGGATCCGGATGAATATCAGGGCTTTGCCTGGGGCATGGGTCTCGACCGCATCGCCATGCTTAAATACGGCATGCCCGATCTGCGCGATTTCTTCAACGCCGATGTCCGCTGGATGAACCACTACGGGTTCCGCCCGCTCGACATGCCGACGCTGTTCGGCGGTCTGAGCGTTTAATCCGGTTAGCCAAGGAGCAAAGACATGAAATTCACTCTTTCCTGGCTGAAAGAGCATCTCGATACCGATGCGACGCTGGACGAGATTTGCGAGCGGTTGACGGCGATTGGCCTTGAGGTCGAGGATGTTGACGACAAGGCGGCCTACAAGCCCTTCGTCATTGCCAAGGTGGTTTCCGCTGAAAAGCACCCGGAGGCCGACCGCCTGAAAGTGCTGATGGTCGATGCCGGTGACGGCAAGCCGGTGCAGATCGTCTGCGGTGCACCGAATGCGCGCGCTGGCCTCGTCGGTGCGCTCGCACGTCCCGGCACCTATGTCCCGGGCATCGATGTCACGCTCGCCATCGGGAAGATTCGCGGTGTGGAAAGCCATGGCATGATGTGCTCCGAAAAGGAGCTCAACATTTCCGACGATCACGACGGCATCATTGACCTGCCGGCGGATGCGCCCGTCGGTACTTCCTTCGCATCATATGCCGGCCTCGATGATCCTGTCATCGAGATCAATCTCACGCCCAATCGTCCGGACTGCACCTCGATCTACGGCATTGCGCGTGATCTCGCGGCCTCCGGTCTCGGCAAGCTGAAGACAAAGCCTGCACCCTCCTTCAAGGTGGAAGGCGCAACGCCCGTCGATGTGAAGCTGGAACTGGACGATCCCGCCCTCTGCCCTGGCTTCTCGCTACGCATCGTGCGCGGTGTGAAGAACGGCCCCAGCCCGAAATGGATGCGGCAGCGTCTTCTGGCGATCGGCCTGCGTCCGATCAATGCGCTTGTTGATATCACCAACTACATGACCTTCGATCAGGGCCGGCCGATGCACGTCTTCGACGCCGCCAAGGTCAAGGGTGATCTGACCGTTCGCCGCGCAAAGGAGGGTGAGACGATCCTCGCGCTCGATCAGCGTGAATATAAGCTCGGCCCGAACAATGTCGTCATCGCCGATGAAAAGGGCCTCGAGTCTATCGGCGGCGTGATGGGTGGCGAACATTCCGGCTGCGACGAAAACACCGTCGACGTGCTGATCGAATCCGCCCTCTGGGACCCGATCAACATTGCCAAGACCGGCCGTTCGCTCGGCATCATCACCGATGCGCGCTACCGTTTCGAGCGCGGTGTCGATCCGGAATACATGGTTCCGGGCCTGGAGCGGACCACCGAACTGGTTCTGGAGCTCTGCGGCGGCGTTGCCGGCGAAGCCAGGGTCGTTGGTTACAAGGGATATCAGCCCAAGGTCGTGGATTTCCCGCTTGCGGAAGTGAAGCGGCTGACGGGGCTCGAAGTCTCGGCTGAAGAGAGCCTGGCCATCCTCAAGGGCCTGGGTTTTGGGGTCGAGGGAACGGGCGAGCGCGTATCCGTCACTGTGCCGTCCTGGCGCCCGGATGTCGACGGCAAGGCTGATCTGGTTGAAGAGGTCATGCGCATTCATGGCGTTGACAATATCAAACCCGAGCCGCTGGAAAGCTTCGGTGCCGTCAACGGTCGCATCCTGACCACGCTGCAGGTCCGCACGCGCACCGCGCGCCGTGCGCTGGCAAGCCGCGGCATGCTGGAGGCCGTCACTTGGTCCTTCATCCCGGAAGCGCAGGCGAAGCTATTCGGCGGCGGCTCGCCGGCGCTGAAGCTCGCCAACCCGATTGCGGCCGATATGTCAGATATGCGGCCCTCGCTGCTGCCGGGCCTGCTGACCGCCGCACAGCGCAATGCCGACAAGGGCTATGGTGACGTCGCAATCTTCGAGGTCTCCGGCACCTATGAAGGCGACACGCCTGATACGCAGCGCCGTGTTGCTGGCGGTGTTCGCCGTGGCACGGCCTCGCTCGCTGGCAGCGGCCGCATGTGGTCCAATGCGTCCAAGGGCGGCGGCAAGCCCGTGGATGTCTACGACGCAAAGGCGGATGCACTGACGGTGCTGGAAGCCTGCGGCCTCCCCATGGCCAATGTCCAGATCGAGGCCGGCGGGCCTGCCTGGTATCATCCCGGCCGCTCCGGCACCATCAAGATGGGCCCGAAGGTCGTGCTTGGTTACTTCGGTGAATTCCATCCGAAAACACTGTCCGAGCTGGATGTGTCGGGTGTCTATTGCGGTTTCGAGATTTATCTCGACGCCATGCAGGAGCCGAAGAAGAAAGCCACCCGCACCAAGCCTGCGCTCGAACTCTCCCCCTTCCAGGCGGTCAAGCGCGACTTCGCCTTCGTGGTTGACAAGGCCGTAGAGGCGGGGGCGATCATCAAGGCGGCAACGAGCGCTGATCGCAAACTGATCACAGGCGTCAATGTCTTCGATATTTTCGAAGGCGCATCGCTCGGAGAAAACCGCAAGTCGGTCGCCATCGAAGTGCAGATTCAACCGGTCGACAAAACTCTGACCGATGAGGATTTCGAAGCCTTGACGGCCAAGATCGTCGGCAATGTCGAGAAATCGACAGGCGGCGTTCTGCGCGCCTGACGTCGGATAACAGATTGAAAAAAGCCGCGGCAACCACCGCGGCTTTTTGTTTTTTAACGATTGGCCATCTGTGACATGCGTTCGGGATAACGTTCGCCCGCAACCTTGGACGGAGCCAGCAACGCGCCAAGGCTTTCGACTTCTTCCGGCGTCAGGGACACATCAGCGGCCGCGACGTTTTTCTCCAGATTGGCAATCTTCGTGGTGCCCGGGATCGGTACGATGAAATCCCCCTGCGCCAACACCCAGGCCAATGCCAGTTGCCCGGCAGTCACACCCTTTTCGGCAGCCATGTCTTCCAGAAGTCTGACCAGCGCCAGGTTCGCGTCGAAGTTTTCACCCTGGAAACGCGGCAGGCCACGCCGGAAATCATCGGCCGCAAGTCCGTCCAGCGATTTCAGCGCTCCGGTCAGCGCACCGCGCCCAAGCGGGCTGAACGGTACGAAACCGATGCCAAGCTCACGGCAGGTATCCAGCACGCCATTTTCTTCCGGGTCGCGGGTCCACAGCGAGTACTCGCTCTGAATGGCGGCAATCGGGTGGGTGGCGTGGGCTTTTCGAAGCGTTTCGGCACTGGCTTCGGAAAGGCCGAGATGTTTTACCTTGCCCTGCTTCACCAGTTCCGCCATCGCCCCCACAGTTTCTTCGATTGGCACATCGGGGTCGACACGGTGCTGGTAAAAGAGGTCGATGGCGTCAACGTCGAGGCGCTTGAGGGAGGCTTCGGCGACGGCACGAACATTTTCCGGTCGACCGTCCGTTCCCACCATCATCTGGCCCGCGGGTTTGCTGCCATCAATCTTGAAGCCGAACTTGGTGGCAATCACCACCCTGTCACGATAAGGCTTCAGGCCCTTGCCGAGGAGAATTTCGTTCGTGTAGGGCCCATAAACTTCCGCCGTATCGAAAAATGTAACGCCGAGGTCAACAGCGCGATGCAGCGTCGCGATCGCACTGCTTTCATCGCCCGTCGGGCTATAGGCATGGGTCATTCCCATGCAACCGAGGCCGAGCGCCGATACGGTCAGATTGTCTCCAAGGGTTCTGCTTTTCATCTGTTCGTCCTTCCATAAGGAACCGCCCGTCATCAGGGCGTGATGGGAACATAGCGAATGAGAGCAGGAAAAATAATCGCTGCAAATCCGCGTGGGTTGTTCTATAATTTAGAACAATGAACCGTGTGCAACTCTCCCAACTGGCCGTTCTCTCCGCCGTTGCCGAAGGCCGGAGCTTTCGCAAGGCGGCTGCCGAACTCGGCATTGCCCCTTCCGCCGTCAGCCATGCGGTCTCGTCGCTGGAGGCGAGCCTGGGCCTGCGGCTACTTCACCGTACCACCCGCAGCGTTTCTCCGACAGAGGAAGGAAAGCGGCTTCTCGAAACCTTGGGTCCGGCGCTTGCCGATATCGACGCCGTCATCGATACCCTTGCCGAACAGGGCGGTCGACCCGCAGGTCCTTTGCGCATCACTCTCCCCAGACTTGCCGCTGAAGATCTTATTGTGCCCCGGCTGGGGGAATTCCTGCGGCTCTATCCCGAAATCTCCCTCGAAATTTCGACCGATGATCGCTTTGAAGATATTGTCGCAAAAGGTTTCGATGCCGGGCTTCGTCTCGGGGAACATCTCGATGCAGATATGATCGCCGTGAAAGCGAGCGGGGCCTGGCGTGGCGCGATTGTCGGCGCACCGTCCTATTTTGCGGAAAATCCGCCTCCCCGTGATCCGAGGGACCTCATCCGGCATCGCTGCATCCGCCGGCGTTTTGCGAGTGGATTGATCTATCGCTGGGAGCTGGAGAAAAATGGCAAAGCGCTTGTGGTCGACGTTCAGGGGCCGCTGATCCTGTCGGACCAGAGTCTCATTCGCCGGGCGGCGATAGACGGTGCAGGGCTTGCCTTCGTTTTTGAACAGCGTGTCGAAGACGATATAAGGGAGGGCAGGCTGATCCGCGTTCTCGAGGATTGGTGCGCGCCGTTTGATGGATTTTACATCTATTACCCCTCGCGCCGGCAGATGCGTCCGGCGCTGAGGGCCTTCGTGGATTTCTTCCGCTTCCGGGGGTGATCAGAAGGTGATGCGATAGCGGATATGGCCGTCGTTTTTCACGTAGCTGTCGTAGAGCTTCTGGGCGCGGTGATTGTCCTCGCCGGTGTTCCAGTAAAGCCTGGACCAGCCCTTTTCCTTGCAGATAGCGATAAGGTCGTCCATCAGCGCCCGGCCCGTCCCCTTACCGCGGATTTCGCCATCGACAAAAAGGTCTTCCAGATAGCAGTCAGGCGTTTTCACCCAAGTGGAATCATGGAAGTGGTGAATGGCGAAACCGGCCATGCGGTCGCCAAGCATTGCCACCCGCATCGAAACGCGGGAGGCGGGGTCGAGAATGCGCTCCCATGTATGGTCGGTTACCTCGTCGGCAAGATCGACATCGTAAAAGGCGAGATAGTCGTTCCACAGGCGCAGCCATTCCGCCCGGTCAGCCGGCTGCGCATCGCGAATTACAAGCTCCATTTATGCACCCGCCTTGTCGAGAAGCGTCATCATCTCATCCGTCAGGTTCAACTCGACGGCGCGTTTGAAGCTTTCGAGCTGGGACAGGCTGGTGGCGCTGGCGATGGGCGCGGTTATCGCCTTCTTTCTCAACAGCCAGGCCAGCGCAATATCTGCAAGCTTGGCCCCCGTTTCGACTGCCACCGCATCCATGGCCCCCAGAACGGCAAGGCCACGGGCATTGACATATTCGCCCACGCGATAGCTGCGGGCGACGCCCTCTGTATCGGCCTTGGCACGATATTTCCCGGTCAGAAAGCCGGCCGCTAGGCTGTAATAATTGATGACGCCAATCTCTTCCTTCTGGCAAAGCTCGGCAAGCGGGCCTTCGAAATCCTTGCGGTTATAGAGATTGTATTCCGGCTGCAGCACGTCGTAACGCGGAAGATTATTTTTTGCTGCCGTGTCCAGCGCATCCTGAAGCTGGCCCGCGGAATAGTTGGAGCAGCCTATGGCGCGAATTTTTCCCTGTTCCCTCAGTTTTGCGAAAGCGGCAAGTGTTTCTTCCAGCGGCACGTCGGCATCCGGCTTATGCGCGAGGTAAAGGTCGATATAATCAGTCTGAAGCCGCTTCAGCGAAGCTTCGACCGCTTCGGCGATCCACTTGGCACTGAGACCGGTCTTCTGGCCGCGATTGTCGAAACCCACCTTGGTGACGATCACCGCGTCCTCGCGCCTGACGCCGGATTGCTTCAGCCACTTGCCGATGATGGCCTCGGATTCACCGCCCACATGCCCATCCACCCAAGCGGAATAGACATCTGCGGTGTCGATGGCGTTGAACCCCGCATCAAAAAAGGCGTCAAGCAGGGCAAAGGACGTCTTTTCATCCGCTGTCCAGCCAAACACGTTGCCGCCGAAGACGATGGGGGCGATGGAGAGGCCGGTGCGGCCGAGGCTTCGTTTTTCCACGGGGAATGCTCCTGTTGCTGTCTTATCGCAAGGTTAGCAACTGCCCGCCGGCATAACCATTCAATTCCTTTGATGGCAATCATCAGGCTGCGGGAGGTCCGAGATTATCAGGCGTGAAAGCCGCGATAGTGGCTGGGCGGATACCGGTTATGCTGCTGCCAGACCCGCCGCAAATGCCGCGCGGAGGCAAAACCCGCCCGTTCGGCAATGGCCTCCATATCAAGGCGGCTGTTTGCGAGAATATCACGGGCGAGGTTGACCCGCATCAGGTTGACATAATCGATGACGCTGATGCCGGCATGCTCGCGAAACAGACGTGAGAGATGCCTTTCGCTGAGCGCGGCGATATCCGCTAGCCGCTCCAGCGACCAGTCCTGCGCCGGTTCGGCCATTACGCGGTCCTGCACCCGGTGAATGGCGGGATGGATGTGGTTGCGGCCTGTGAGCCAGGGGGAGATTTGCGGATCGTTACCGCTACGCCTGAGATAAACCACCATGGTTTTGGCGATGCGTGCCGCAACCGCAGGCGATGTCAGCCGGGAGACCACATGCAGCATCAGGTCGATGCCGGTGGAAATACCGGCGCTGGAGAAACGGTTGCCGTCCTCGACGAAAAGGCGGTTTTCGGCCACCTGTGACAATGGCGCAATGCGGCGTAGCCCCTCTATACAGTCGGCATGGGTCGTGCAGTTGCGGCCGTCGAAAAGGCCCGCTTCGCCCGCCAGAAGCGCGCCGGAGCAAATGGAAATCACCGTGGTGTCGGGACGCACTGCACGGCGCAGCCATGTCGCCAGCGCCTGCCGCTCACGCTGCGTCTCCGGATCACTGTCAAAGCGTGATGTGCTCCCGGAGATCAGTAGAAGAGCATTTTCCGGCAACCTCGCCGGCAAGCTCTCAAGCCGGGCAAGCGCAAGGCCAATGGAAGTTTGTTGTTCGTCGCTCGCAGCAATGTACCGGCAGTCAAAATGAATGTCGCGCTGTTCCCCGTTGGCATAACGGATCACCTCAAGCGGGCCGGCTATATCGAGCAACAGCGCATGTGGCGGCACAAGCGTATAAAAGGGAATGACGCGGGTGCCGCCCTCATCCATCAGGCGGCCTCTTTGATGGTTGCAAGCACGTCGCTGACAGTTGCGATGCGCGCGAAGCGGCCAGCCAGCACCAGTTCGGTTCGCTTGCGGATATCTTCCGCACTGAAAACGGTGCCGGAAGCATGTGTCATCGGGAAAGTCAGCGTCGCTTCGCTGACGTAGTCGACTTTGTAACCAAGATCGGAAGCGTGCCGGGTGGTGGTTTCGCAGCATTGCTCGGTACGGATGCCGGAGACGATCAATCGGTTGATGCCCTTCTCAGTCAGCCAGATTTCAAGACCGGTGCCGGCAAAGGCCGAATGGCGGTTCTTGTGAAAGGTGACATCTGGGGTAATTCTTACGCCCTCAAGTGCACGGATGTAACCGCTGTCTTTTGAGAAGGCCTTGTCACCATCGACATGGAAGATCTGCACAATGGGAATACCAGCGGCTTTGGCGCCATCGATGAGCGCCTGCTGTTTCTCAAGATAAAGCGTGAGGCCGCTTTCATCAAAGTAAGGGGCGTGACGAAAGGATTCCTGAACGTCGATGACAAGCAGCGCGGTGTTGGAAGAGGACATTTCACGGTTCTCCGTTGGGTTCATATCTAGCATCATTTCCCTTTTGATGTACGTATAAAAGCAGCCAGACCGACAATGACCGGACAGATCCGGCCATTCTTTATCAGTAGCGCTGCCGCGGCTTGCCAGAGTGTGTGGCGGTGCTAAGTTTCCAGGAATGACAGAACGGGAGAACGGAATGCTGCGCTTCGGAATAATCTCAACGGCGAAAATCGCTCAGGACCACGTTATTCCGGCAATACAGGATGCACAGAACTGTGTGGTCAGCGCCATCGCCAGCCGCGATCCTGCCAAAGCGCGCGCGGTGGCCGATCGCTTTTCAGTGCCCTACGCTTTCGGCTCCTATGAAGAAATGCTGGCTTCTGATGTCATCGATGCGGTTTATATTCCGCTTCCCACCTCGCAGCATGTGGAATGGACCGTCAGGGCGGCTGATGCCGGCAAGCATGTTCTTTGCGAAAAGCCGATTTCATTAAAGGCCGAGGAGATAGACGCCCTTATCGCCGCGCGCGACCGTAACGGCGTTATCGTATCCGAGGCCTTCATGGTGGCCTACGCTCCGGTCTGGGCGAAAGTGAAAGAACTGCTGGCTTCGGGCGCAATTGGTTCGCTGAAACATGTGCAGGGCGCTTTCACCTACTTCAACCGCGATCCCGGTAATATGCGTAATATTCCCGAACTGGGCGGCGGCGCCCTGCCGGATATCGGCGTCTACCCGACGATCGTGACGCGTTTTGTCACCGGTGCGGAACCAAAACGTGTGCAAGCGACCGTCGAACGCGACAGTGAATTCGGCACGGATATCTACGCTAGCGTCAGGGCCGATTTTGGCGGTTTTGAACTGAGCTTCTATCTGGCGACACAACTCGCCTCCCGCCAGCTCATGGTCTTCCATGGCACGGACGGTTACATCGAGGTAAAGTCGCCTTTCAACGCCAATCGGTGGGGTGCGGAAGAGATCGAGTTAACCAATCAGACCCATAACGCCTCGCAAATCTTCCGGTTTCAGGACAGCCGTCAGTACAAGCTGGAAGCGGAGGCCTTTGCCCGTGCGGCGAAAGGTGAGGGCGACGTCGTCACGTTGGAAAGCTCAAGGAAGAACCAGCTTTTCATCGACGCCATTTACCGGGCGGCGGAAAAGGACGGCTGGGAAACGGTTTAGTCTCGCTCTTGCCGTTGCCTTTGAAGCCGCCAATAGCCGTAAAGCGCCAGCACCAGTGCCGCGAATGCTGAAAAGACAAGTGTCACAAGCGGTTGCACCAGGGGGTTGCGCCATTGCAGCAGCGCAAAAAGCCCGACGCTGACACTACGTGAGGTGAAAGTTACGGCGTTCATCAAAAAACCGTTCGGCCTAACTGATGCCTCAGCATTGACCCGGTTCAGCCGCCAGCTTGTTGCGAGACCCGTTGCCGCGCCGGGCACGCGGGCGACGAGCGGATCAACGCCGAGATAGAGCATAAGCAGGCAGGTAACGATGATGTCGGCGGCCAGCCCGCAAATCTCGGTAAGGGCAAAGCGCGGAAGCCTCAAGGCCGGGGGACTTTTAGAGGGTTGGCTGAGTGGAACGCGGGCGCTGCAGCACGAGAAGGCTGATAACGACACCGACGACACCGAAATTGTAACCGGCGAGTGCCAGAAGCAGCGACATCAGCGGTACGGCCGTGGGAGAAAGTGCAATCGCCACGCCATAGGCACCGATAATCATCATGCAGATGAAAACGATGCTGAAAACCGAACGTAACGCAACTGCGGTTACGCCAAGCAATGTGGCGGTAAGAAAAATCATGATGCCGCCTCCTCTTTGGTTGCCGGGCCTGGGACAGACGTAACGCCGTCTTCCCTAACGAACCCTTGTTTTCTCCTCCATTCCCCATTTTCCTAACTCGGTAGTTGAGGATATGGTTTCATCGCGGTTAAAAAAGCGCTGGCCGGCGCTGGCATTTCCGAATCGACGGCTTTTGGTTACAAACAGGCATGAGCGATATCTTCTCCCACGCCGCATTGAGCAATCTTGCCGAATTCTCGGTCTCCGAACTGTCGGGCTCCATCAAACGCACGGTGGAGACGGCGTTCGAACAGGTGCGGGTGCGGGGCGAAATTTCTGGTTATCGTGGGCCGCATTCGTCAGGACACGCCTATTTCTCACTGAAGGATGATCGTGCCCGCATCGATGCGGTGATCTGGAAGGGCACCTTCTCGCGGCTGAAATTCCGCCCGGAAGAGGGCATGGAAGTCATCGCCACCGGCAAGATCACCACCTTTCCCGGTTCCTCGAAATACCAGATCGTCATCGAAAACCTTGAGCCCGCCGGCGCCGGCGCGCTGATGGCGCTTTTGGAGGATCGCCGCCGGCGGCTGGCGGCGGAAGGGCTGTTCGATCCGGCCCGCAAGCGCCGCCTGCCTTTCATGCCGCGCGTCATTGGGGTTGTGACCTCGCCGACGGGCGCGGTCATCCGCGATATTCTCCACCGCATTTCGGATCGTTTCCCGGTCCATGTCGTCGTCTGGCCGGTCAAAGTGCAGGGCGAAGGCTCGGGTGAGGAGGTGGCGAACGCCATTCGCGGCTTCAACGCGCTTCAGCCCGGCGGCGAGATTGCCCGCCCCGATGTAATGATCGTTGCGCGCGGCGGCGGCAGCCTCGAAGACCTCTGGAGCTTCAATGACGAAATCGTCGTGCGCGCCGCTGCCGAGAGCGAAATCCCGCTGATTTCCGCCGTCGGACACGAGACCGATACGACATTGATCGATTATGCCGCCGACGTGCGCGCCCCGACGCCGACGGGAGCCGCCGAAATGGCGGTGCCGGTGCGGGCGGAACTCGAAGCGCAGCTGTCGGGCCTCGCTGCCCGCCTTTCCGGTTCGGTCTTGCGGCAGATGGACAATCGCCGTCAAGGTGTGCGTGCGCTGGTGCGCGCGCTGCCTTCGCTTGATCAGCTTCTTGCTTTGCCGCGCCGCCGGTTCGACGAAGCCGCGAGCGGTCTCGGTCGCGGATTGGAAATAACAGCCCTCAACAAGCGCCGTGCCTTCGAACGTTCTGCCTCGGGTCTCAGGCCGGAAACCCTGTTGAACGGTCTCAAACACCACAGGCAGCGGATCACCGAACGCATGCACCGGGCCGAGACCCTGGTGGAACGCCGCCTGTTGCAGGGGCAGGGCCGCGTTGATGCTTTCGATTCCGCGTTGCGTTCGCTCCCCGCCCGACTTCTCGGCCAACTGGAGCGGCAGAAGGAACGCGTCGTCACCGCGTCTCGTCGCGCCGATACCGCCGTGTTGCATCGCATGGCGCAGAACCGTTCCGGTCTCGCCGCCCATGATCGTATCCTGCAATCGCTGTCCTATAAGAACGTGCTGAATCGCGGTTATGCGGTGATCCGCGATGATGAGAACCGGCCGCTGACTCGCGCGGCGGCTATCGCGTCAGGCGCTGTTGTCTCTATGGAATTTGCTGACGGTCGCGTCTCCGCCATCACAACGGGAGAGGGGACGCCGTCCCCGGATACGCCCGTCGCGTTGAAAAAGAAGCCGGTCAAACCGGCTTCTTCGGACCCTGGCAACCAGGGCAGCCTGTTCTGATCAGATCGATGCCGCATCTGAAAAACGGCGGCTGACGGTGAAGGTCTTTTCGATATCGGGATGCAGCTCCATGCCGAGGCCAGCGCCTGGCGGCACTGTGATCATGCCGTTCTTCACTTCCGGCAATGCGGTCACGAGATCGCGATACCAGGTCTTGTAGAAGGCACGCACGCTTTCCTGCACCAGCGCATTCGGCGCATTGAGCGACAGATGTGTGGAGGCGCAGAGCACCACCGGCCCGGTGCAATCATGCGGGGCGACCGGCAGATGCCAGGCTTCCGCCATCGAGGCAATCTTGCGCGCTTCGGAAATCCCGCCGCACCAGCTGATATCAAGCATCACCACACCGGCAGCACCTGTCTCGAGCAGGTCGCGGAAGGCCCAGCGGGAGCCCAGCGTTTCGGACGCGGAAATCGGTGCGGGCGAAACAGCGGCATATCGCGTCAGGCTGGAAAGGCTGTCCATCTTGATCGGGTCTTCATGCCAGAAGGTCTGGTATGGCGTGAGCGCCTTGGCGATCTGCATGGCGGGCAGAAGCTGCCACATGGAGTGAAACTCCACCATGATATCCATCTTGTCGCCCACCGCTTTGCGGATTTTTTCAAACGGCTCAAGCGCAGTCTTCAGGTCCGGCATCGAGATATATTGCCCGCGCGTCTTCTCCGCCGCTGCATCGAAAGGCCAGATCTTCATGGCCGTGATGCCGTCTTCCAGCAGCGAATGGGCAAGCTCGTCCGCGCGATGCAGGAAGCCGTTCAAATCGTCATAATCCTTGCCACCGGAGAGGCCGTAATTGGCCGTCTGCTGGCCGGTGGCTTTCTTGATATATTCCGTGCCCGCGCAGGTATTGTAGGTGCGGATTTCCTTGCGGCTGAAACCACCGAGCAGCTGGGCTATCGGCTGGTTGGTGGCCTTGCCGAAAATATCCCAAAGCGCAATATCGAATGCCGAATTGCCGCGCACTTCCGCACCGGATGAGCGGAAGCCGAGATAACCGACGAGATCCTGCGCCAGAAGGTCGATCTGCAGCGGATCGCGGCCGATGACCCTGGGTGCAATATATTCATGCACATAGGTCTCCACCGTCTCGGCGCCATAAAAGGTTTCGCCAAGCCCGGTAATGCCTTCATCCGTATGGACCAGAACCCAGAGCAGGTTTGCCCGTTCCGCCACGCGGACGGTCTCGAGTTTGGTGATTTTCATGAAGTGTCTCCTCCAGAGGCAGTCAGTTTCCGTCTGGGACGGCGTTGAAAAAAATCAGGCGATGCCGGCCGCCAGAAGCGCGTGAACGCTTTCATCGAAATGACGCGCCATCAGCGTTGAAGCGGTTTGCGGGTCACCGGCGGCAATGGCCTGTCCGATGGCGATGTGAAGTTCGCCTGCAGCATGTCGCTGTGCATCGGATGTGCGGCTTTTCCAGCCGATCGGCCACGTCTGGCGCGTTACATTCTGAAAGGCGCCGAGAATGAGTTCAAAAACCGGGTTCTTGGAGGCTCTTGCAACAGCAAGGTGAAAAGCCAGATCATGTTCCATGACCTTGTCATTGTCGCCAAAGTCCCGCTCCATGTTGTTGGCATGGTCGAGAATGGTGAGCGCTTCCGCATCCGTTCTTCTGAGCGCCGCGAGCGTCACGGTTCTGACCTCGATCGTGCGGCGCACATCGTAGATCTGCTGAATGTTGATCTGCTCAGTGTGAATGCCATGTTCGAACATCAGCGACATCGCACCATGATCCAGCGTCGCTACCGTAGCGCGTTTGCCGGCGCTGACATCGATCAGCCGCATGGCCGATAGGGACCGGAAGGCCTCACGGACGACGGTGCGGGAAACGCCGAGCTGCTGCGAGAGCGAAAGTTCGCTCGGGAGCTTGGCGCCGGGCGCAAGTTCGTTTTCGCGGATATGACGCGTGATCGCGCCAATCGTGCTGCTGACGAGACCGGATTCATGCGAAATGGCACTTAACATTTTTCCTCCAACCTGTAGTACAGGTTTAGGGAAAATTGCTTACAGGATTTTTCGGCGCGAAACAAGCGGCATCACGGAGCATTATGTTTGCCAGGCGGAAATGCCTACGCTTCGAAATCCCGCAAGAACCGTTTCAACAGCTGGTTCAGCGTCGTGCGCTCTTCCTCGCTCAGACTGGAGACCAGGCGCTGCTGGTTCTCGACATGTGCACCGACCGCTTCCTCGACAATGGAAAATCCCGGTTGTGTTAACGATATCAAGACGCTGCGCCGGTCGTCGGGATTATGTATGCGCTTCACAAACCCAGCTTTTTCGAGCTGGTCGATGCGGTTGGTCATGGTGCCGGAGCTTACCATTGTCATCGCCAGCAGATCGCCGGGGGAAAGCCGGTAGGGTGATCCGGAACGCCGTAATGTCGCGAGAACATCGAAAGCGGAGGAGGAAAGTCCGTGCTTCAGCAGCACGGTCTCCACCTCTCGCGCTAGATGGGTGGTGAGACGGTTCAGGCGCCCCAGCAGCGCCATGGGTTCGACATCGAGATCGGGCCGCTCCCTGCGCCATTGCGCCAGAATGTGATCGACACGGTCAAGTGGTTCTTTGCTCATCATCAAGGCATAACAATTAGTATCTTGACGTCAAGATAAAATCACTTAGGATGCATTTGTCTTGATATAGAGATTCTTGAAATGAAGAAAAACACAGGCTATGCCGCCGATGTGCTGACGACTGCCCTTGCTCCCGCTATTTGGGGCACGACCTATTTCGTCACGACCGAGCTTTTGCCTCATGGATACCCTCTGCATGTCGCCATGCTGCGCGCATTGCCGGCTGGCGTGTTGCTGCTGCTTTTCGTGAGAAAACTGCCAAACGGTGTCTGGTGGCCGCGCAGCCTCATTCTGGGGGCACTGAATTTCTCGTTCTTCTGGGCGTTGCTTTTCGTTTCGGCCTATCGGCTGCCCGGCGGCGTGGCGGCAACGGTGGGCGCGGTCCAGCCCCTGATCGTGATTGGCCTTTCCCGGCTGTTTCTCGCGACACCGGTCCGGCCGCTGGCTATCGCGGCCGGTTTTCTGGGTATTGTCGGTGTGGCGCTTCTGGTTCTGGCGCCGGGGGCTGCGATGGATGGTATCGGCGTGGCGGCAGGCCTTGCCGGTGCCGTGTCCATGGCTTTTGGAACAGTGCTGACCCGCAAATGGCGTCCGCCGGTGTCGAACCTGACGTTTACCGCCTGGCAACTGACAGCCGGTGGTATCCTGCTGCTGCCGGTCGCGTATTTTTTTGAACCCGCACTGCCGACGCCGACAGCCGCCAATATTCTCGGCATGGCCTATCTGGGTCTTATTGGCGCTGCCTTGACCTATTTTCTGTGGTTTCGCGGCCTTGCCCGCATCGAACCTTCCGCCGCCGCATCGCTTGGTTTTCTAAGCCCGGTCGTTGCAACCCTGCTCGGCTGGCTGGCGCTCGGCCAAAGCCTCACGCCAGCGCAGATCGCAGGTTTCGTTGCGGTGCTCTTCAGCATCTGGCTCAGTCAGCGCAGCCAGTTGCCGAGATAGGTGTCGTCAGGCCCATTCGCCCTTGCGCATGACAGGAACCGTGGAGCCATCCGGCCTCACGCCGTCAATATCCACCTTGTCGGAGCCGATCATCCAGTCGATGTGGATCAGGCTGGAATTGCCGCCCTGCGCCTTGATCTGATCCTGCGACAGCGACGCGCCGTCGAGGAAGCACTTCGAATAGCACTGACCGAGCGCGATGTGGCACGAGGCATTTTCATCGAACAGCGTGTTGTAGAACAGGATGCCGCTTGCCGAAATCGGCGAGGAATGCGGCACCAGCGCCACTTCACCGAGACGCCGCGCGCCTTCGTCAGTGTCGAGGACCTTGTTCAATACGGCTTCGCCCTTCGAAGCCTTGGCTTCGACGATACGTCCACCCTCGAACTTTACCTGGATATCGTCGATCAGCGTTCCCTGATGCGACAGGGGCTTGGTGCTGGAGACGTAACCGTCGACCCGCAACGCGTGCGGTGTCGTGAACACTTCTTCGGTCGGGATATTGGGGTTGCAGGTGACCCCATTCTTGGCGGTGGAGGCGCCGCCATGCCATTCGTGGCCGTCCGCCAGGCCGATCTTCACATCCGTGCCAGGGCCGGTGAAATGCAGTGAAGCGAAACGTTCGCCATTCAGCCACGCCGAGCGCTTGGCAAGGTTGGCATTGTGCTCAGCCCATGCGGCGACCGGATCAGCCAGATCCACCCGCGAGGCAGCGAAGATGGCCTCGGCTAGCCTGCGGACGGCTTCGTCTTCCGTCACGTCGGGAAACACCTGCTTTGCCCAGGAGGGGTTCGGATAGGAGATGATGTTCCAGTTGATGTCGAAGTTGGAAATCTTCTCCAGCGCCGGCTTATAGGCGGTGGAGTTTGCTTTATTGGCGCGGGCAACCTTGGCGGGGTCCTGTTCGGCCAGCAGCATGGGGTTATCGCCGGCAATTGCCAGCCGCGCCGCGCCGTTCGAATAGGCCTCTGCCATGCCATCATAAAGCCAGCCGGAAGCCCGGTCGAAATTGGCGTCGCTCGCATGGCGATAGCGGGCAAGCGTGGTTTCTTCGTCGGAGTAAAAGGTGGTAACCAGTCCGCCGCCCGCCATATAGGCATGTTTTGTCAGCAATCGCACCAGCGGCAGCGCTGCCAGCGGCGCGGTAATCACCAGATCCTGATCCTTCTGCAATTGCAGACCGACCTTGATGGCGACTTCGGCCAGTTTTTCGAGTTTGACGGGATCGATGGGGGAAACAGTCATGATCTGCCTTCGTCTATTTCAATCGGAGGCGCCGACCATAGCCCATTCCTCCTGAAAGCCAAACGCTTTCAGGCGCGCCCCTGCGCCTCAATCGGCGACCAGCGGTGCGGCAATGGCCTTCAGTGCCGTTTGGGCATCTCGGGGAGAAAGCCTCACCTGCAAGCCGCGCTGCCCACCATTCATGTAGACATAATCATGCGTCATCGCTTCGGCCTCGATGGCCGTAGGCACCTGCTTCTTCTGCCCGAAAGGGCTGATGCCGCCGACATGGTAACCGGTGGCACGCTCGGCATCGGCAGGTTTCATCATGCTGGCGGATTTGCCTCCGAAAGCGGCCGCAAGCCTCTTCATGCTGACCTCACGATCCGAAGGGACGACGACACAGACCGGCTTGCCGTCCAGCTCCGCCATCAGCGTTTTCAGCACCAGATGCGGTGGCTCGCCGATCGCCTCGGCCGCCTGCAGGCCAATGCGGTCTGCATTCGGGTCGTAATCATAGGTAACGGTGGTGAAGGCGACGCCCGCCTTGTTCAGCATCTGGGTGGCGCGGGTTGTTTTGGACATGGCAGATTGCAGTCACGCAAAAAGAGTCTGGTAGGTTTCAGGCTTGAAACCGACGGTTATCTTGCCCTTCGCCTCCAGCACCGGACGCTTGATCATAGAGGGCTGCTCCAGCATCAGTGCAATGGCCTTCTCGCGGCTCAGGCCAGCCTTCTGGCCGTCATCGAGTTTTTTGAAGGTCGTACCGGCGCGGTTGAGAACCATTTCCCAGCCCGCGGCATCGCACCATGTCTCCAGATGGGCGCGGTCAATGCCCGAGGCCTTGTAGTCATGGAAAGAATAGTCGACGCCATGGGTTTCCAGCCAGCTTCTGGCCTTCTTCATCGTGTCGCAGTTCTTGATGCCGTAAATGATGATCGTCATGCTGCCAGCCTCTTTGTGTTCAAGCTTTCCGGCATAACAAAATATCCGCCTTATTCAACCCGCCGGCTGAGGCGCCCTGCGTCCTTTTGAAGACGCCAAGCCTGAGCCATGCGAAATCGCAATGGCTGATATCCGAACGAGCGCGAGCAAAGCTGCATGGCTTCCCTGCTACATCATGAGTTGTAGAACGGTGCGGAAATGCCCATTATCTGGGCATCAAAGATGGAGAGAAAAATGCGGCAGGTTGCAAAGACATCGCGTAACTTCTTCGGTGAAACTTTCGCCGTTCTCGGTGCAGCGCTCTCGGTTTCGGCCGCTGTTCGCGCGCATCGCAAGCCCGCCCGTGCCGATCTCGAAGCCCTCGGCATCGATGGCAAGGCTTTCGACAAGGTTCAGCTCTAAGCTGGTTATCGTTCCCGGCGAGGCGGCACCGCCTCGCTCGCGCCGGATACCGGAACACCTGGTTCTCGGCGGGCGCTACAAACTGCGCTTTTGTTGGCGCATCCTCTGCGTCTAACAGCAGTTTGGCAGCTAATGCTAGGCATGTATGCCGTGCTTTTTCACGTAAGCGTTATCGTGCCGCCATCTTGTGCGCCGACCGCTTCTGCGGCCTGAATATTTTTTCCGGCAGATATAATTGACTTTCCGGCTGCTCATAGCGGTCCGCTTTCGCCGAAAGCGGGAAGCGCCCGAGAGATTCGTGCCGCGTCTCTCCATTATGGCTGAAGATGAGTTCGAAGCTGCCCGCCAGCCAGCTATATGGTTTTTCAACAGGCATGATATCGATTTTCCCGCAGCCATAGACCACGGTGAGATGCGGCGTGAACGACGATGCGGCAACAAAGGGCAGATTGGCCCGCCAAAGCGCGCGCTGCACCATCTTCGCCAATGCTCTGAGCTCCAGCATCTCGCGGCGGCTGCTTAGCGCCAGACAGCTGCGATTGCCGAAAAGCGAGCTGCCATCGAATGTAATCGGAACGGGACGCGCCCTTATTTCCCCCAGTGCCGCCTTCAGCCGGTTTGCGAAACTGCGAGGCACGGTGTCGAAACACCCGACGCAAAGGAGGGTGATATGAAGAAGCTCGGCTGGATGGGCCGCCCGCTTCGTCCGCCCGGCGGCATGGCACGATGCATCGGTGAAAATTCTTTCCGCCAAGGCCACCGGCGGCTTCAGCACGATCAAGACCTTGTTGCCAAATCGCGGATTGACCCGTCGCTGCTTCTCCAGATCGAAGCCTTCGAGGAAAAGCTGCCCTGACCCTCCATTATCCGTCAACTCGAAACTCACGACGATGCTCCACGGCCTTTGCTCAAGGCCGCAATATTATCATCGCCGAGGAAAATTGGAAGAACAAAAAGCGAACAAAACTTCACCATATGCCGGGCAATATCCGATACGGACTTTCGCTAACGCAATCCGTATAACCCGGCAACTCGGTCTAGGGCAGACGATCTTCCCAGCTGGTCCGCAGGACCAGCAATCCGCTAGCCAAGGTGGCGGGAAGCAGGGCCAACCAACAAGCCAATGCGAGTGATATGTCGATGGGGCCAGGCAATGACGGGGCAACGGCTGAGGGCATGCCTTTCTTTTATGGTTCTCCGCCTGTGATCGTCGGGGTCGATCCTCGTCCGGATCCCATCGCCGGGGCTTATTCACTGCGAAGAACGTGTTTGACATTCTACCTACTAGTTGGTAGGTAAAGGCATGAAAAGCTCTAAAACCAAAGCCGATGACATTCTCCAGTGCGCCCGGACCCTGATTGTGAGAGGGGGCTATAATAGTTTTAGCTATGCCGATATTTCCCATGTAGTCGGCATTCGCAACGCGAGTATCCATCACCATTTTCCCAGCAAGGCGGACTTGGTCGCGAAACTGGTGTCACAGTACAGGCACGAGGCCGAAGCCGGTATCGCCGCGCTGGAGCAGCACATTCCAGATCCGCTGGAGCAGCTTCGCGCCTATATCGGCTATTGGGAGCGCTGCATCGCCGATGCAACCCACCCCTTCTGCGTCTGTGCGCTGCTTGCCGGCGAAATACCGATTCTTCCCGAAGCGGTCGTTCTCGAGGTGCGTGCGCATTTTCGGAGTCTCTCGGACTGGCTTACAGCCGTGCTGGAGCGCGGCGCTTCCCAGGGGCGCCTTGCACTAACCGGCACAGCGCGGGTCAATGCTGAGATGTTCATGGCCACCATGCACGGCGCAATGCTCTCAGCGCGCGCACATGGCGATGCCGCAAGCTTTGGCGCCATAACCCGCCCGATGCTGGAGCGCATCACCGCTTGAACTGCATCTTGCGAGGGGCGTCGACGCATGACCCAAACGAGACCGACCGATCAACTAATGACGCTGCTCTGGCAGACATGCCGGTGACAATCTGCGTTCCGGACCACCCCATCTTTCAGGAAGAGAAAGGCAATTTCGCATGTTCGGTATTTCTTCGCTTGGCTGGATCCACACGCTCGGCAGCCTGCCCGCCATTCCCGCGGCCATTTTCATGTTTACCCGTTACGGTCGCATCGTCCCCCGATCCACGCCCGGGGCAATCTACTTTGTGTCCATGCTGATTGGCGCTGCAACTGTCTTTCTTGTGTCGCATCAGCCAATCAGCTACGTCGTTGGCGTCCTGACCATCCTGTTCCTGCTTGCAGGCTACGGTATCGAACGCGTTCTGGGTTCAACGCGTATCGCCAGATATATTGAAACCATCTGTCTCAGCATTACCGCGTTTCTGTTGATGGTCCCGACGGTGAGTGAAATTCTGCGCCGTGTTCCCGACGGTCATCCGATAGTGACAGACCTGAAATCGCCGCTGCTTCTCGGCGCCCAGGCAGGATTGCTGGCGATCCTCGTGGTCGGCCTGACTGCCCAGATGATCTATCTCATCCGACAAAACAAAAACGCCGCGAACTAGTCGCGGCGTCGTCTTTCTTCCTTAGATACGGTGGCGTTGCGGCAGCAACCTCACCGTATCGAGTATGGTCCTATTCCCATTCGATCGTGCCGGGCGGCTTGCTCGTGACATCGTAGACGACACGGTTGATGCCGCGCACTTCGTTGATGATGCGGGTTGCCGCACGGCCGAGGAAGTTCATGTCGTAGGGATAGAAATCCGCAGTCATGCCGTCCACCGAGGTCACCGCGCGCAGCGCGCAGACGAAGTCATAAGTTCGGTAGTCGCCCATGACGCCAACGGTCTGGACCGGCAGCAGCACGGCGAAAGCCTGCCAGATGGTGTTGTAAAGACCGGCCTTGCGGATCTCGTCGAGGTAGATCGCATCCGCTTTACGCAGAATATCGAGCTTTTCACGGGTAATCGCACCGGGGCATCGGATCGCAAGACCCGGACCGGGGAAGGGATGGCGGCCGATGAAGCTTTCCGGCAGGCCGAGTTCGCGGCCAAGAGCGCGCACTTCATCCTTGAAGAGTTCACGCAGCGGCTCGACGAGCTGCATGTTCATGCGCTCGGGAAGACCGCCGACATTGTGGTGGCTCTTGATGGTCACCGAAGGGCCGCCGGAGAAGGAGACACTTTCGATGACGTCGGGGTAGAGCGTGCCCTGCGCGAGGAAGTTCGGAGCACCCTTGCCATCGGCGGCAATCTTGGCCGCTTCGGCCTCGAAAACCTCGATGAACAGACGGCCGATGGTCTTGCGCTTCACTTCCGGATCGGAAACGCCGGAGAGTTCGCCGAGGAACAGGTCGGATGCGTTCACATGAACAAGCGGAATATTGTAGTGGTCGCGGAACATGCCGACGACCTGTTCGCTTTCCCCAAGCCGCATCAGCCCATGATCGACGTAAACGCAGGTCAGCTGGTCGCCGATAGCCTCATGAATGAGAATAGCTGCAACCGAAGAATCGACGCCGCCTGAAAGTGCACAGAGCACCCGGCCGGTGCCGACCTGCTCGCGGATCTTGCGGATCATCTCGGCGCGATAGGCCGCCATCGTCCAGTCGGATTTCAGACCAACGATCTTGTGCACGAAGTTTGACAGCAGCTTGCCGCCATCGGGCGTATGCACCACTTCCGGATGGAACATGGTGGAGTAATAGTGGCGCTTCTCGTCCGCTGCGATGGCGAACGGTGCGTTTTCGGAGGTTGCGATGACCTCAAAGCCTTCCGGCAGCTTCGTCACGCGGTCGCCATGGCTCATCCACACCGGGTAGCTTTTGCCCTGCTCCCAGAAGCCTTCGAACAGCGGGCTAGCCTTCTTGATGTCGATATCGGCGCGGCCGAATTCCGCCGCATGGCCGCCCTCGACAACGCCGCCGAGCTGTGTGCACAGTGTCTGCTGGCCATAGCAGATGCCGAGGATCGGTACCTTGCTGTCGAACACTGCCTGCGGCGCGCGCGGGCTTCCTTCCGCCGTGACAGATGCGGGGCCGCCGGAGAAGATCACGCCCTTGGGCTGAAGTTTCTCAAACGCCTCTGCGGCATTCTGGAACGGGTGGATTTCGCAATAGACCCCGGCTTCGCGGATGCGGCGCGCAATCAGCTGCGTCACCTGGCTGCCGAAATCGATGATGAGAATGCTGTCGGGATGGGCTATCTGGGTCATGGCGAGCCTTTAAAGAAAATGGCGGCTTTAGGCAACCCGGAAGCGGGTGGCAAACGGTAGAAAATCGCGAAAATCGCAAGGTTCAGAGGGCTATCGCGCCGTCTTCGATAGCGCGACAGAGCCGGTCAACGGCATCCGCCAGTTTTTCGTCGATGATGTGCAGATACTCGGTCCAGTCATTCACGTGTTTCACATCGGCCTTGCCGTCGGAAATACCGCGCAGGCCAATCAGCGGTAAACCGAAACGCTGGCATGCTCTTAAAACTGCATATGTCTCCATTTCCACCATATCGGCGTCGATCAGCCCATAGGCCTCGCCTGAAACGACGTTGGCGCCGGTGGAAAGCCGCGCCCCGGCAACATCGGGTATCCGCAATGGCAAGGCCACCTCCGCCGGCAGGTCGAGAAACGGTGTGCAACCCTTCGCAAAACCGAAGGGAGAGGCATCCATGTCACGATAAGAAACAGACACCGCCTGGTAGATTGCGGTCTGTTCGAGCGTGCGGGAACCGGCGGAGCCGAGCGACACAACGAGGTCTGGCAGATGGCCCGCCGTATCGAGACCGGCAAGAGCGGTCGTGACCGCAATAGCCGCTTCGACCGGTCCAACACCGGTCATCAGCGGTGTGATGCGTGCCTGCAGGTGGGGACCGTATTCGGCGGAAGCCGCCATGACGAAGAGGATTGATTTATCCGCGACATGCATAGGCCGGTAGCTCATCCGGTAATATCCTCGCGTCCTTTCACCACCATCATCGTGCCCGTCATTGAGGCGATCAGCTTTGCCGGCCCATCAGACAGGGCATAGGCGCGGCCATCGGCGACGATAAGATTATTGCCTGGCTTGATGATCTCGCCGCGAAACAGAAACCGCTCGCCGCGTCCCGGCGACATGAGGTTCACCTTGAACTCGATGGTCAGCAGCGAGGCTTCCGGCTCAATGATCGTATAGGCGGCATAGGTGCAGGCGGTATCCAGACCGGCGGCGATGACACCCGCATGCAGTATGCCGTGCTGCTGCGTCAGCTTTTCATGAAAAGGGAGTTCGATTTCCACCAGCCGGTGTTCGATACGGCTGATTTCGGCGTTAATCGCCTGAACCACGCCCTGCCGCGCAAAGCTTCTTTCTATCCGCTGACGAAAATCGCCGGGATCAGTGATCTCCATGGCCTGCCTGCCTGCTTCTGCCTCATCGCAAACTGACATGGCGCGGGGCGGCAGGCAAGACAAGGGCGATGCGGCAAATTAGAGAAATTAGGAAAAATCCAGCGCGCTTTTCCTTTGGAAATGCGCAAGCACTTTAGTTAAGCATGCCGATGCTTGCGTTGAGCACCGTCGCAAAGGCGACCCATACGGCATAGGGTACGAAAAGCCACATTGATATGCGGTCACGACGATAGGAAAGCGCTATAAAGGCGACGATGCTGATCAGCATCGGGATGATGACAATCAATGCGCCAGCCGGACTTTGCATGCCGAAAAAGATCGGCGACCACAGAAAGTTCAGTACCATCTGGGTGAACCAGAGCCGCATGCGCGTTCCCATCGGCCTGCGAATCCATGTCCGCGCGCCAGCAACGCCGATCAGCACGTAAAGCGCGGTCCAGACAGGCCCGAAAATCCAGTTGGGCGGATTGAAGAAAGGCTTCTGCAGCGATTGATACCATTCGCCGGGTACATTGTTGACGCCGATCAACGCCCCTACGGCAACAACGACAACCACAAAGACAATATAGATCGCAAGATTTCTCATGATCGGTCCAATGCGCCGGCTGGGCTTTTGTTCCCCTGTTTTTTCAATATTTTAGCTGGATAGCCGCACGATGTGCTGGTCCCATGCCACATCGCTGCGCCGGGTTCCGAAAAACCCCTGATAGGACGAAACCGCGATGCCTCTTAAGGCGGGCGCAACACCTGCCGCGTCCCGCACTGTCGTCTCGGAAACCACACGCCCGGTTTTTGCATCCAGCGTCACGGCGGCGTTGCCGTTGGGCGAGGTCAGGCCAACCAGCTGATCGCGTCGGTTGACGGCGATGGCACCCACATAATTGGCAAGGCGGACCGTTGTTTCTTCCGGTAGATCCACAAATGTTACATCCTCACCCCTAGAGAAATGGCCGACAAGTGGCGGAAGATCGTTGCGCGGTCCTTCATACTGGCAGGCGAACCAGATGCGCCCGTCATCCCCGATATCGACATGACGTGTGGATAGCTGCCGCAGTCCGTTCGGCATCGCGTGTTTCTGAATCAAATGGCCGGTTGCTGCGTCCAGCAGCACGAGAGAAGGTTGCATCCTGTCGACGTTGAGCTTGGTGCGGCCGAAATCCGGATGGGTTTCGATACCACCATTTGCGATGATGATCGTTCGCCCGTCGTCGCTCATTGTCATGTCATGCGTGCCGACGCCATGCGCGTCGTATTCGCCGATGCGTATGAAGCCGTTTCTGGCGTCATAGAGCCCGATGACGCCACGATTGCCGTCGAAGTCGTTTTCGCTGGCATAGAGGATCGACCCATCTGGCGAAAACTGTCCATGACCGTAGAAATGGCGGTTTTCCGGCGTGTGCATCACGATCGGTTCGCGATGCCCCCCGGGGTCGAAGGCCATAAAGAATGTCCCCGGCCGGCGGGCAAAGGCCACGGTCATGCCGGTCGCGCGGCTCGTCGCCATTCCATGGGCGCGGGCAGGAAGCGTGACGCGGTCGATGATCTCGCCGCCCTCGCTCACCGTCGCAATGCCGTAGGACCCGTCACGGGCGCGGAAGGCAGAAGCAAAGACCGCGTCTGTCCGCTCAAGCGCATAAAGTGAACGGGGAGCCAAGGCGGTGAGGAAGGAAACTCCCGCCGCTTTGATGAAGCTGCGCCGATCTATCAGTGTCCGCCTGGTGCCGGAGATCATCGGCTCAATCCCCATCGGCGAAAGAGAAGCCGGAACTGAGGCCAATCGCGCCGCCATATTGATCGTTTAATCTGTAGATAAGGTCTTTGCCGTTCAGCAGAAGATAATCCACCTTCGCGCGCTGATCGTCCTGATCCAGCGCCTTTTGCACATCTGTATCGATTGTCCCGGCCACGCGGATCATCGATTTGGCGATGAAGTCGATGGAATTTACGATGGAGCGTTGGTCGGGGGGGACGAGTTCGGCCATATCGGCGGTATGCAGCAGTGTCTGAATGGCCTTGATGTTTGTGGAGATGCTTCTCCATGTCAGGCCAGACCGCCAGTAAATGGCGGTGCGGGGAAACGTCGCCTTGTCCGGCCCCTTGTAAAAGGTCTCGATCCGCTGGTCGCGGATCGCCTCGGCGCCGTGCACCAGAATGCCGAGCAGGGCAACCAGCGCCTCTCGTTCGTCGCGGAAGACGGGGTTATCAGGCCCCGGCTGCGTCCAGTTTTTCTGTGCGCCATCGGCCGCGTTCCAGCTATCGGAAAGCTCTGCCGCGACATCGGCGATATTGCCGGCAATGGCGGCTCCGAAACGGCAGCGGAAATCGCCCTTCTTATCAAGAAGTTCGTCCGCGCCGGTGCCGTAGAGAATGAATTCCAGAGCACCAAGCCCCTGTGCGGCAACGCTCTTGCCACTCAGGCCTTCAGCGGTTGTAACGCTTTCATCCTTGTCGGAAAGGTAACGCTGAACCTGTTTCAGCCCGAGCCCCTTCTTGTCGGGATAATAAAGGACGCGCTCGAAACGGTTCTGTTCGATGACAGGGCCGACACGCACGATCTCGATGGTCGACCAGCTTGAGACGGTATCGGCAAAGGCGTCCTTCGCCGTCTTCTCCGTCGTAGCAGAAGGCGCCGCGCAGAAAGCCTTCATGCTGTCCTCCAGCGTCTCTGCGGAGCGTCGGAAGTGGTCGTAGCCGGGTCGGATGAAGCCGGTCACTGCCTTTTCCATGACGCCGCGCACCTGTGCGGGGTTGAGCGGTGGCGGCGGCATCAGTTCCACATCCTGGGCCATGGCCGGCTGTGTGGTCAAAAGCATCAGCATGGATATGAGGCCGGAGATTTTTCGCATGGCTTTTTTCATTAAAGAGACTCCAGAAAGGCCAGCAAAGCCTGCCGGTCGGATTTTTTCAAGACGGCAAAGGCGTCGCGCGCTTTCTGCCCTTCGCCGCCATGCCATAATATCGCTTCCGTCACGCTGCGTGCGCGCCCGTCATGTAGGTAAAAACCATTGCCATTCACGCGTTCTGTCAGACCTATGCCCCAGAGAGGCTGGGTCCGCCAGTGTCGTCCGCTTGCTTCGCCCACCTGTTGGCCATCGGCAAGCTCCTCTCCCATGTCATGCAGCAGAAAATCGGAATAGGGCCAGATAAGCTGAAACGCATGCATCGGATCGGCGGCATCGCGTCGGGTGACGAATTTTGGGGTGTGGCAGGCCGTGCAGCCCGAGGCGTAAAAGAGTTGCTTGCCCCGCAGCACCATCGGCTCACCGACATCACGCCGTTGCGGCACGGCGAGGTTTTCAGTGTAGAAGGTCACGAGATCGAGAACCTGATCCGGCGCCTCCACTGGCCCGAGCCGCGGTTGCACGCCCGTTGGCATGGCGAGACATTTTTTCTGCCTGTCGGTACAGTCGCCATAGGCATTCGGCGCATCCGGTGTGGAGATGCCGATATCGTGGGAGAAAGCGCTTGCGCTCTGGTCGCGTACGCTCGCGTTCTGAGCTTTCCAACCAAACCTCCCGATTTTCGTTTCGCCGGTGCGATGATCCTTGACCCAAGTGGGACGCCCTTGAATGCCGTCCCCATTCTTGTCGTCCGGATCGGCGTTGGCCAGAATATCGGTGTCGCTGATAGCTTCTATCAAGCCAAGCCCAAGGGTCGGCATGGCAATGCGTGCTGACAGCGAAGTATCGGCGCCGAGCGGGCCATATTTCAACTCTGCCACGGCATAATCAGGCTGTCGCAACGTCACCATCTCGCCATCCGCCAGGGACACCCGCTTTTCCGTATAGGTGATGACAGCCTTGCCCTCGGCCTCAAGGCCGGGAATGGCAAGATTCTGAAGCTGACGTCCATAAGTGTCGTCAGGAAAGTTCAACACTTCATGGCGCGCGATCGCCGTCCGTTCCGCCTCGTCTCGAGCCGGCCTTGCCAGCCGTAGAAACAGGGAGACGGCGTCTTCGCCGGCAAGAGGCGGACGGCCCCTGCCATCCTTCACATGGCACGTCTGGCAGGATCGGGCGTTGAAGAGCGGCCCCAAACCGTCTGAAGCCTGCGTGGAAGAAGGAGAAGAGACCCACAATTTCTGAAACAGCGCGTTGCCGAGCTTAAAATCCTGCCTCCGCTTCGGGGGCATGGTGGCTGACGGATGGGAAAACGCGTTGCTGTCAGTTCTGTTGGTATTGGTCGACGCCCCGCCAGACATGGCCTCGAAAGGCTCCGGGTCGGTAAAATCGATCGCCGGAGCGGTTACGGCAAGAACGCGGTTTCTGTCATTTTCCGTCAGATCGTCACGCAAGGATGCGGCAAGCGTCGCCGTCGCCAAAAGACAGGCTGCCCCGGCGAATAAGAACGGCCTACGGATCGGCGACAGAGACATTTCCATGAAAGTCAAACGCGTGCGGGGAGCAACAGGCCGCAGTCTCCCTGCGGCCCGTTCTTGCCGTTTATTTGAAAACGGCGTTCGGATTATCGAGGCTGTCGGATCCTTCGAGGTCGATCTTGCCGAGATCGAGCGCTGCAATGACGCGTTCGACCGACTTCGTCTGGTCGAGGAGGCCATCGATGGCGGCCTGAACCACGGCGTTGCCTTCCTTGTTGCCCTCGCCAATCATCTGATCGTAGGCCTCAACCGTCTGAGCGCGCTTTTCCATCGCGTGCATGGCATTGAGCGTCTTGTCCAGCTTCGCCAGCATCTCGTCGTTCAACGCCTTGTCTTTGGCGCCGACCAGTTCCGAGAGCGACGCGCCAGTCATCTTCGTTCCGTCCACACGGGTATAGTCGCCGGTATAGGCCGAGGCGATGCCGATCGCGTCGTTGAGATGCGAATTATAGGTATTGTCGGAGAAGCAATCATGCTCCTCTTCCGGATCGTGCAGCAAAAGGCCAAGTTTCATGCGTTCGCCGGCCAATTCACCATAGGAGAGCGAGCCCATGCCGGTGAGAATGGCGGTGAGGCCTGCCTTCGGATCGCCTTCCAGCGTTTTGGTTGCTTCGCCTTCCGGCGCCCAGGCGTCGACCATCTCCTGCAGATCCTTGATCAGCAGGGTGGAGGCGGATTTCAGATAATCGGCACGGCGATCGCAATTGCCGTTCGTGCATTTCGCCTTGTCGTAATCGGTGTAAGGGCGGTTGCCTGCGCCCGGCCCGGTGCCGTTCAGATCCTGGCCCCAGAGCAGGAATTCGATGGCGTGGTAACCGGTCGTCACATTGGCTTCGACATCGCCCGCCTCGTGCAGGCTTTCGATGAGTTCCGGGGTGATCTTGGAGGCGTCGACCTCTTCACCACTGATCTTGATCTTCGGGTTGGCGATGATATTCGCAACATAAAGCTCGTTTTCGTCGCTTTCCGTACCATAGGCACCGTCGACGTAGTCGATCAGGCCTTCGTCCAGCGGCCAGGCGTTCACCTTGCCTTCCCAATCGTCAACGATCGGGTTGCCGAAACGATAGACTTCCGACTGTTGATAGGGAACACGTGCCTTGATCCAGGCTTCCCGCGCGGCCTTTAGCGATTCTTCGCTCGGTGTGGCGATCAATGCGTCGACGGCCTTATCCAGCGCCTTCGCTGTGATCAGCGAATCCTCGTATTTCGCATGTGCGACATCAGCATAGTGCTTGACAACAGCGGCCGCGTCGGTGGCAGCCTTTGCAGGAACCGCGATGAAAGCCGCCGATGCGGCAAGAAGCGCGAAAGAAGCGCTGAGAATGGTTTTGCGGATCATGATCCCTCTCCTTGAGCAGGCATGAAATAACTTCACGCTGCGGCAAGCGAGTTCTGACCCAATCACAAACTTGTGTCAAACATTCTAGTTTAGAATGCTTTGAAACAAGCCCGTGCTGTATTTCCCAGGTAAAATCCCTGGATGCAAAATGCTTTTATGCTCTGCGTTTCATCAGGCAGAAGAAGAAACCGTCCGTATCTGTGGTTGCAGGCGTGAGCGTCACTGTCTTGCCGTCGGAAGAATGTGGTTTGCTGGCATTGCTGCCGAAAGTCGTTTGCCACCGCTCCAACGCCGAACCAATGGCAAAATCTGGATTTTGCTCACAGAAGCGACGGACCTGCTGTTCGTTTTCTTCGGGAAGCACCGAACAGGTTACATAGAGCAGCTCTCCGCCCGGGCGCACGAATCCCTTGGCCTGCGAAAGTGCCTCGCCCTGCTGTTGCACGCGCTCTTCCAGATTGCGCGCGGTCAGCCGCCATTTGGTGTCGGGGCGCCGCCGCCATGTTCCGGTTCCGGTGCAGGGGGCATCGACGAGAACGCGGTCGAATTTTTCCTGAAACGGCGTGAGGCCCGATGCGCGGTCATGAACCTGCACATTACGCGTGCCGGCCCGCTTCAGCCGTTCGATGATCGGCGCAAGGCGCTTGCGGTCGGCGTCGAAGGCGTGGACCTGACCCTTGTTGTTCATGCTGGCAGCCATGGCCAGCGTCTTGCCGCCGCCGCCTGCGCAATAATCGAGGATCTGATCACCCTCATGCGCGCCGGCGAGATCGGCGACGATCTGCGACCCCTCGTCCTGCACTTCGAACCAGCCCTTCTGAAAGGAGAGTTCGGCGGTGACGTTCGGCAGGCGGGATGGGCCTTCGCCTGCGGCAATGCGAACACCCTGACGGGCGATGTGCGTGGCCTCCGCGCCGCTTTCCTCAAGAACCTTCAAAACCTTTTCACGGGTCGCCTTCAAGGTGTTGGCACGCAGATCGAGAGTAGGGCGCTCATTGAGCGCCTGAGCCTCAGTCAGCCAGCGCTCCCCGAATGCGGTCTCGAAGGAAGATTGCACCCAATCGGGAATGTCGCCCTGAACATGGGCCGGCGCCTCGGCGAGGGAACGGGAGAGAAATGCCTGCTGTCTTTCAGCGTCCGGTGCGGCAGGCGCGAATTTGTCACCATCGAATTCCGCTGCCAGTTCCGTGAAGCTCTTGCCCCATTGACGCAGCAGAACAGCGTAGCCGAGTGAGGTGGCGCTGTCGTCATCCATCAGCCAGGCGTGCGACAGTTTCATGCGCAACGCATCATAGACAATGTTGCCGATCGCGGCCCTGTCGCCCGACCCGGCGAAACGATGGGCAAGGCCCCAGTCCTTCAGAGCATCGGCGACGGGACGCCTGCGTCCCTCAATATCCGCCAATACTTCGATTGCTCCGGCCAAACGCCCGCCTAATCGCATTGTCTACCTCGTTTTCCTGACAAGTCCGGTTGGTAGACGCGAATGGCGGCGAGGGCAAGGCTCAATCGGCTTTGACGACCTCGTAGCAGACCTTGGCAGTGCCGGAGTTGATCATGCCGATGTTTTTGGCCGCAGCCTTGGAAAGATCGAGAACGCGACCCTTGATAAATGGCCCGCGATCATTGATGCGAACGACGACGGCCTTGCCGTTGCGCGCGTTGGTAACCTTGACCTTGGTGCCGAACCGCAGGGAGCGGTGGGCGGCGGTCAGGTTGGCGGCGTTCATACGCTCGCCAGAAGCAGTCTTGGAGGTCAACGCATACCACGATGCGCCTCCACAACCATTTGCCGCATTCGCCTGAAGAGGCGCGATGATGGAACAGGCGGCGATAGTTGCAGCGGTGAAAGTTATACGACGGATATTCAAAACAGTGCTTCCCTGAAAATCGGCCCCGCGCCGATTGATTGTGCCCTTGCTAAACGGCCATGAACTGGCCTGAACGCCTTTTGATGCGAGATTGTAGGGCGAGGGAAAAATGGCGAAAAAAAGCTGATCTCAAATCACGAACTGTTACAGACCGTAACATTCGTGATCATCGGCCGGAAGCTGCCATTGCCGCGCCCGTTTGAAGAAGCGGAAAAAATAACGAAGAATCAATGCTCAATGGGAATGTTGTTGCAAGTCACGGCTTCGTGAATCCACTTCACGAAATGTGAGTGAAATATTTTTCTAATGACTACGATTTTAGTGATTTCGGCTTGGTTAATAAAATCCTAATTGGCTGAAATAAGACGAAAACCATCCGCAAAAGCGGGATTGGAAGGATTTTTCATCGCTTTTGGAGATGGCATTTTTCAGCCTCGCCAGAGGCCGTTTTCCCATAATTGTCGAAGCGAGGCCCTGTACTCCGGGAAGCGAAAATCGAAGCCCAGATCGCGAATTCTGGCGTTGGAAACGCGCTTGTTCTCGCCATAAAAAGAGCGCGCCATCGGTGTTAGATCGGCAGTTTCAAAGGCCTGTTCGGGTGGTGGTTCCACTCCCATCAGCGCTGCCGCGAAGCTTACCACATCCTGCGGGGGGCAGGGTTCATCATCGGTCACGTTGAAGATGCCGCCTTCGTGTTTCTGTGCCAGGAAGGCAACCGCCGCGCCGATATCCTCCACGCGGATGCGATTGAATACCTGGTCCTTCTTCACCAGCCGCCGCGCCGTTCCCTTCTCGAAATTCATGAAGGCATTGCGCCCCGGGCCATAAATTCCGGATAGACGCAGGATGGAAAGCGGCGCGTCGGCGTCGCGGGCCGCTTCAGTCCATGCGGCCTCAGCCGCTACCCGCTCCACAGAACGTGGGGAAACGGGGCGGCAGGGTGTTGTCTCGTCCACCCAAGCGCCGCCGTGGTCGCCATAAACACCCACGGTAGAAAGATAAGCGATCCATGCCAGATTGGGCAGGAGCTTTTTCAAGTCGCCGCCCAGAAGCGGAAGGAGAGGATCGCCATCCTTGCCCGGCGCGACGGATTGTATGAGATGCGTGACATTGTCCATTGCAGCGACGAGCTCATCATTGAGCTGGACGCCGTCAAAGAGCAAGGGCGTCATCTGTGCGCTGGCGAGGCCAGAGAATTTGTCCTGACTGCGCGTGGTGCCGGAGATCCCTGCTGCTTGGGATTTCAGCGCGTAGGCAATGGCTTTCCCCGAATAACCCGCGCCAAAAATCATCACATGCATGGTTCACGCCTCTGCCAATTGCCATTCCATTTCCGCCTCCGGATCAGTCTCCGGTGCGCGCGTGGCAGAGTATGTACGGAATTCCTGCCTGTCCATAAGCCGCGATAAAGCCCACGCGGCCATGCCGCGTACCTCCGGCGAAGGGTCCATTTCGGCAAGAGCCTTGCATCGTTCCACGAACTGCCGGTTTCCGGAGTTGCCGGCCGCAATCAGCACATTGCGGATAAATCGGCTACGGCCGATGCGTTTGACGGGAGAGCCACTGAAAAAGCTGCGGAAGGCAGCATCATCCAATGTCAGGAGGAAATCGATGGACGGTTCTTTCAGATCCTCGCGCGCCTGCAATTTCATTTCCGAGGCGCTGGCCGCGAACTTGTTCCATGGGCAGGCGGCGAGGCAATCGTCACAGCCGTAGATGCGATTGCCCATCATCGGCCGGAACTCATGCGGAATTGGCCCCTTGTGTTCGATGGTGAGATAGGAGATGCAGCGACGGGCGTCGAGTTGATAGGGGGCGGGAAAGGCCGCCGTTGGACAGGCATCAAGACAGGCCCGGCAGGAGCCGCAATGATCCTTCTCGGCCTCATCGAGACAAAGATCAGCGGTGGTGAACATGCTGCCGAGGAACAGCCAGGAACCATGGCTGCGGCTGACGAGGTTCGTGTGTTTGCCCTGCCAGCCGAGACCGGCGGCGGCGGCGAGCGGTTTTTCCATCACAGGGGCGGTGTCGACGAAGACCTTCACATCCTCGCCGGCGCGTGCGGCAAAGCGCGTGGCGATTTCCTTCAGCCGCCCCTTGATGACGTCGTGGTAATCGCGATTGCGGGCATAGACCGAAATGGCCGCCTTGTCCGGTCTCGAGAGCAGATTGCGCGGGTCTTCGTCGGGACCATAATTGAGGCCGAACATGACGATGGAGCGTACATCGCTCCACAGCGTTTTCGGCTCCGCCCGCCGGGCCTCGGTTTCTTCCATCCACGCCATCGTGCCGTGATAACCTTTGCCGAGAAATTCTCTCAGCCGTTCCGGTGCGAGCGGAATGCTGTCCGGCGCTGTAACGCGACATAGATCGAAGCCAAGCGAAAGGGCTTCGTGACGAATGAAATCCGTCAGTTTGCGCGCGCGTATCCGCTGCTTCTCGTCGGCAACGTCGATGGTAGTCTCTCCTGCGGGTTGTTGCGCGTCATATATAGGCGCAGTCCCGGGCCGCAGCAAACAACCGAAAGGCTGAACTTAAAAGTCCAGATCGGCATAATGGGAGGAGGGGGCGAGGCGTGGAATACGCTCGCTCAGGAACGGCCGGAAGGACGGACGGGATTTCACCCGCTGGTACCATTCCTTGGCGATGGGTGCCTCGAGCCAGTTGATCTCGCCGAGATAATCCAGAACCGAAACCGCGGCAGCAGCAGCAAGATCGGCATAGCTCAGCCGATCACCCGCCAGCCATGTGCGCGAACCGGCCAGCCATTCCAGATACTTTATGTGCTGGCGGATATTGTTGCGGGCTGTGCGCAGCAATTTGGAATCCGGCGGGCCGCCGCCTTGCGCGGTCGTCATCTGCAATTTGTAAACACGCTCCCGCACCAGCGGCCGGGTCACGTCATTTTCCATCTTCTGCAGAAACCATTCCGTCAGGCGGCGAATTTCCGCCCGCTGAAACGGGTCTTCCGCCAGAAGACGCCTGTCACGCTTCAAAACCCCATGGGTTTCATCGAGAAATTCCGCAAGCACGTAAGGCCCGCTGAGGGAGCGCATATTGTCGTCGAGATAGACCGGCAGGGTGCCGGCCGGATTGAGCGCCAGAAACTCCCGCCGTCTTTCCCACGGTTGCTCCTCCACGAGATCGGTCTGGAACCCGTATTCCGCAAGGATCAGACGAACGAACCGGGATGCGGTCGACATCGGAGAGTGATAGAGAGTTGGCATCGGTACTCAATTTTTACGATTGGTTGTCATGATCGGCATCTGCCGGAAAACTTTTTCAGTTTCGCTTCATCAAGACGCTATAAGAGCTTGGCGACTTTAAAACAAGTTTAACGCAATTGCCGTCCATTGCCACTTCCCCCTGAAAAGAAGGATTCCTCATGGGTGACCAATCGATCATCAGCGCGCTTCTGCTGGGTATCATCGAGGGTCTGACGGAGTTCATTCCCGTTTCGTCAACGGCGCATGTGCTGCTGGCCGGGCACTTCCTCGGCTTCAAATCACCCGGCAACACCTTTGCGGTTCTCATCCAGCTCGGTGCGATCCTTGCGATACTTCTTGTTTATTTCCAAAAGCTTGTATCGATAGCGCTCGCTCTGCCGACAAGCGCGAAAGCGCGCCGCTTCGTGCTGGCCGTCGCTCTCGCCTTCCTGCCGGCGGCCATCATCGGCGCCTTGGCGCATGACTTCATCAAGACCGTCCTGTTTGAAACGCCCATGCTCATCTGCGTGGTGCTGATCATCGGCGGGGTCATTTTGCTTGCCGTCGACCGCATGCCGCTGAACCCGAAATATACCGACATCATGGATTATCCGCCGTCGCTTGCATTCAAGATCGGCCTCTTCCAGTGCCTCGCGATGATTCCCGGCACATCGCGTTCCGGTGCCACGATCGTCGGCTCGTTGCTGATGGGCACGGACAAGCGCTCCGCCGCCGAATTTTCGTTCTTCCTGGCGATGCCGACCATGCTCGGCGCGTTTACGCTCGATCTTTACAAGAACCGCGATGCCCTGAGTTTCGATGACGGCGCTCTGATCGCCGTCGGATTCATCGCCGCTTTCGTCTCGGGTCTTTTTGTCGTTCGCTCGCTCCTGGATTTCGTCTCGCGACGGGGCTTCGCGCCCTTCGCCTGGTGGCGCATCGCCATCGGGTCGCTGGGACTTATCGCGCTTCTGGTCCTGGACTGAGGCTTTAATTTATATGGTCTGAAAAAGAAAAAGCGCCCCGGAAAACCGGCGGCGCTTTTTTTTAAACTTCTAAAGGCTGGTCAGTTGGTGCTGATCGAAGCCGTCGCACAGGGGTCCACGCCATAAGCCGGAGCACAACCGCTCTTGCCCGCTGCAACCGTGCCCGGTGCCATGAATGAACCCGCCAGAACCACCAAAGCCGCACACGCAAAAAAGAGTGCGATAGATCTGCCCATTTTATGATTGCCTTTCAGACGTTCGTTCGCGCGGATCGTGCCGCCGTGTGTGAATTGAGGGTTCGGGATATGTTTGGAATGTGGCGAATATCAATAAAGCAGCTTGTTGAATACCGGGTTAATGCGAAGTCTTTTCCACAGTTGCGCTTGTGCCACGCTTGCCTGCGGAGACCTTTCCGCCGTTAACCTTTTCCAGCGGCTCGCCCGCTCCGATATTGATGTCGTCTCCTCCCCGTTATCTAAGGAGAAATGCACCGAAAGCGGTTTGGTTGCGATGAAGAATGCACAAAAAAAGCGGGAACAAGTCCCGCCTTTCTAGTAGGTGCCGCATGGCGGCAGAGCTCAGGCCGCCTTGCCCGCATTCGAGAACTGGCCGTGCGGGCGATATTGCACCATGTAGGACGGCAGAACAGACGCAACACGAACGGGCGTAATGCCGATGCCTTCCAGCGTCAGGCCGTTCTTTTCCGCCTCGGCGGAAACGACGTTGTCCTTTTTCAGCATGGTCACCTGATCGGATGTCAGCGGTGGCGCGATCAGCGGCACCATCGAAGCAACCTTGCCGATCATCGAGGCAACGCCGAAAGGCAGATTGACGAACGGACGTTCGCGATAGGTGGCGGCAAGAACGGCCTCAAGACAGTCGCGGAACGTCATCACATCCTGGCCGCCGAGCTCATAGATGGCGCCGGGTTTCAGCTTGCCGTCAACGCTACGGGCGACGGCCTCCGCGACATCCTCGACATAAACCGGCTGGAACCTGGTTTTTCCGCCACCGATCAACGGCAGGAAGGGCATGCCGCGGGCCATCTTCGCGAACTTGTTGAAGAAATCATCTTCCGGTCCGAAGATGATCGAAGGACGCAGGATAACGGCGGCGGGCAGAACGGAATGGATAGCAGCTTCGGCGCGGCCCTTGGTGCGGCCGTAACCCGTGGACGAACTGGCTTCCGCGCCGATGGCGGAAATATGCGTCAGCGTGGCGCCGGCATCGCGGGCGGCCTCGGCGATGGCTTTCGCGCCGAATTCCTGCACGGCGTCAAAGGTGTTGCGGCCACTTTCGGTCAGGATGCCGACGCAATTGACCACATGATCCGCATCTTCCACGGCTTTGACGATGGAATCGCGGTAACGCAGGTTGGCCTGCGCAAAGGAAATCTGGCCGACATTGCCAAGCGGCTGCAAAAAGCCGGCGAGATCGGGTCGGCGCACGGCGACACGAATGCGATAACCGCGCTTGGCGAGCAGTCTCACCACATGCCGCCCGACAAAACCCGAACCGCCGAATACGGTGACGAGGGGTGGAAGGTTGGCCAAGGTCATGGGAGGCTCCTCAGAAGCTGTCGATAAAGCGTTTTTCAGTCTCTTAGCCCAAAGCCGCGCGCACGGGAAGAGATGTTCTCGCCGGGAAGAGGCGGGTTTGGGACATAGGGTTGACGACGGTCAAATTCCCTCGACGATAACCATTTCCGCATCCGCGACTTCCTGGCGAATTTTGGCGGCTGCCTGGTATTCGGGGGAATTGTAGCAATCGATGGCGTGTTGCACCGAAGGAAACTCGATGACGACGTTGCGCGCCCGTGCCTTGCCCTCAAGCTCGGTCAAAGCACCGCCACGAGCGAGGAAATTCGCACCGAACCGCTCGAAGGCGGGTTTTGCCGTTGAGACGTAGTCCTTGTAACGCTCGCTGTCGCGAACATCGACGCGGGCGATCCAATATCCCTTTGCCATTTCATCTCCTCCCGTCGTCATTATTGATTGGCTGGAAAGCTGGCGCGCAGCATGTCATCGAGAATGGCGCGGGCCGCCGCTTTGGGATCTTCCGCCCTGACGATCGGTCGGGCGACGACCAGATGGCTCGAACCCGCCTTGATGGCGTCGTAAGGCGTCATCACCCGTTTCTGATCGCCGAGATCGGCGCCTGCGGGGCGAATGCCGGGGGTAACGACGGCAAGATCGGGGCCGAGGATTTCGCGCACGGCGGTCGATTCTTCCGCCGAGCAGACGATGCCGCCCATGCCCGCCTCGCGCGCCTGTTCCGCGCGGCGCAGCACCAGCGAACGGGCATCCGCGGCGTAACCGGCTTCGGCCAGATCGCTGTCATCCATCGACGTCAGCACCGTGACACCGAGCAGGCAGAGGCCGGAACCTTCCGCTGCCTTGACGGCAGCACGCATGGCTTTGGGATATGCATGAAGCGTCAGCATCGACATGCCCATCCGGGCGATGTTTTCGACACCGGAGGCGACGGTGTTGTCGATATCGAGCAGCTTCATGTCGAGGAAGACCTTCTTGCCGCTTTGGACAAGGTCGCGCGCGAATTCCAGACCGCCGGCGAAGACGAGCTGATAACCGATCTTGTAGAAAAGAACCTCGTCGCCGATTTTTGAAACGATGTCTTCGGCCTGCTGCACAGTCGGAACATCGAGCCCGACGATGAGTTTTTCGCGCGCGGTCATTGTCTTATCCCTGCCATGTTTCCATTGCCGTCCAGTCGCATGCGGGGGAGGCGGCTGCAAGTGAAAAGTCGGCGATGGAGAAGCGAAAGAGATTGCCGCCGCCGGGTGGCTGGTCCTCGCTGCGGCTGATGCGGCGGCCTTCTATATGGCATTTCAGAAGTGTGCCCACACCGCCATGGCCGACAAAGGCGATAGGCCGCTGTGTATCGTGCCGGTCAAGAATAGCTCTGACGGCATTGACAATCCGCGCCTGCGCATCGATTGCCCGCTCCCAGCCGCGAAAACTTTCCTGCGGGTGAGCGAAGAACCAGTCCGCCGCCTTCTCGAATTCCGGTGGCGTCAGGAAACCGGTGGAGGACCGGTCGTTTTCATGCATCTCCTCGACGATTTGTATGTCCGCTCCGGATGTCTCGGCAAGGATACGGGCGGTTTCAATCGCCTTCGTCTCGGCGCTGCAAACGATATGGCGCAATGCCAGTGCCCAAGGCAGGCGGCCTGCCTCTCGCGCCCGCTCGGCACCTCTTTCCGAAAGCCCCCATTGAGGAACGGGAACAGCCGGATCTATTCTGACCTGGGGGTGGGTAATGTAGAGAGCATGCACGGCAATCGGTCCCCAAAAGGCCATGGAAAGGGCATCGACATCCTAACCATGCGCTACGACCGGGAAATGACGGATTTTCTCGATCTGCCGGACGTCAGGCCCGAGTATAGGTCCACAGTTGCGCCGGCGGAATATTGCGCACGATGAAATCGAAATGACGAATGTGGTAAAGATGCGGCTGTGCGACGATCGGCGAGATCGGGCCATAGGATATCTGCACCACGGGGCGGCCATGCGGCACGCGCTTCAGCAATTCGTCGAGAAGCTTGATGCGGGCGGCCATCGGAAAATTCAGCATCGGCACGGCTGAAATGACACTGTCGAACATCTGATCCGCGTGTTCGCCGAGCGTCGCATCGAGATCGAAGGCATCCCCATTGACGAAGTTGACGCCGGGGTAGCTTTTGAGCAGCTGATTATAGAAATCGGTCGAATATTCGATGGCGGTCAAATTCTCCGGCTTGATGCCGCGCGCCAAGATGGCCTTGGTGATGACACCCGTGCCTGGGCCGAGTTCAAGAACCGGCAGGCCGGAATGGGGATTGATGACACTCGCCATCTTTTTCGCTGTGATGGCCGATGTCGGTACGATGGCGCCGACTTTTTTCGGCTGGCTGACCATGCCCTTGAAAAAGCGGATTTCTTCCTCGAATTTCTGTTCAAGGCGTTGCTTCAGGTTAAGTGCCATAATTCCCCTCAGATGCATTTGGTCATTGTCAAAAAACAGTTACGCAATGTTGATCCCATTTGGCGCAAAAACAAGGCAAAATGTCGTAACTGGGAAAATTCGCCTCCGGGTCCAAGGCGGCGATAATCGAATCAAAAACGCCGGCGGAGCGATCCACCGGCGTTTTGGCTAAAATGGAAAGAAATCAGCGTACTCACACGCGCATCGGCATTAAAACATACAGGGCATCGTCGCCGGCGGTGTCACGAACCAGCGTCGGCGACCCTGCATCTGCCAGAAGGAAAATCGCGTCGTCACCGGAAAGCTGTGAGGTGATGTCGAGCAGATATTTCGCGTTGAAGCCGATTTCCATCGAATCATTGTCATAGCCGACGGCAACTTCTTCCGTCGCGCTGCCCGAATCGGGATTGTTGACGGTAAGAGTGAGCTGTCCATTGGTGAGGGCGAGTTTCACGGCGCGGCCACGTTCGGACGAAATGGTCGAAACGCGATCGACGGCCTGGGCGAAAGACTGGCAGTCGACCCGCATTTCCTTGTCGTTGCCCGTGGGGATCACGCGCTGGTAATCCGGGAAAGTCCCATCGATCAGCTTCGAGGTCAGAACGACCGAGCCGATGGTCAGGCGGATTTTCGCATCCGAGACTTCGACGGTGACTTCAAGCTCAGGGTTGTCCATCAGCTTCTGCAATTCACCGACAGTCTTGCGCGGAATGATGATGCCAGGCATGCCTTCGGAACCGGACGGCGCGTCCACATCGGCGCGTGCCAGACGGTGACCATCGGTTGCGACAGCGCGCAGCTTCAGCTCGCCATTGCTTTCGATGGTGTGGAAGAAAATGCCGTTCAGGTAATAACGTGTCTCTTCCGTTGAAATCGCGAATTGCGTGCGGTCGATCAACATCTTCAGATCGGTCGCCTTCAGCTTGAAGGTGTGGCTGAAGGTGCCGGCTGTCAGGTCAGGGAAATCCGCCTCGGGCAGGCATTGCAGCGAGAACTTCGAGCGGCCAGAGGCGACGGTCATGGAGGAACCGTCCGGATTGGTCGCCAAAAGCACCTCGGAACCATCCGGCAGCTTGCGCACGATTTCATAAAGCAGGTGTGCCGGCACGGTGGTGGCGCCCGCCTGCTCCACCATGGCCGGGGTCGCTTCGGTGATTTCGAGATCGAGGTCGGTCGCCTTCATGTCAAGATTGGCGCCGGAAGCGCGCAGCAGAACGTTCGACAGGATCGGGATCGTGTTGCGACGCTCGACGACCCGGTGGACGTGGTTCAGCGATTTCAGAAGGTTCGACCGCTCAAGAGTAATACGCATGGACACTACCGCTTTCAACCGTTGCGAACCGGCCACCGCCGGATCGGCAAGAAGAGTCTTCACCGGCAAATGCCGGATAATGTGGACGGGCAAAATGGCAGAGTTATTGCGGAGAATGCAAGAGCCGAGTTCGTCTGCCGCGGGTCATTTTGCTGCTATACAACATGATCCACAGGCTGGCGCCGCCCGTTGCCCTTGTTCGCCGGTTTTCAATTGCCCATAAAGAGGAATAACTGGAGCGACCGGCCGGAAATGATCGGCAAGAATGATTGGAAGCCGTGTGACGGAAGAAACATCGAAGATTGGCGCCAGGCAGGCGGTGAAGGAATTCAGGATCGGGGCGGCCACAATTCCCGCGCGTCCGCTGGAGTGCGCGCTTTATCTCGTCGCCACCCCCATCGGCAATCTGGGCGACATCACCATTCGCGCGCTGGAGACGCTGGCTTCTGCTGATGTTCTCGCCTGCGAGGATACCCGCGTCACGCGCATCCTGCTCGAGCGTTACGGTATCCGTACCCGTCCGTTTGCGTATCACGAGCACAATTCGAACGAAGTGGGGCCAAAGCTCATCGCGGCGCTGGAAGCAGGAAAATCCGTGGCGCTGGTGTCGGATGCGGGAACGCCGCTTGTTTCCGATCCCGGTTACCGGCTCGGCCAGCTTGCACTCGAGGCCGGGCATCGCGTCGTGCCGGTGCCGGGCGCCTCGGCGCCGTTAGCCGCGCTGGTCGGTTCGGGCATGCCAAGCGACGCCTTCCTGTTTGCTGGTTTCCTGCCTGTAAAGGACCGCGGCAAGCGCGACCGTTTTGCCGAACTGGCGAAAATCCCCGCGACCCTCATTTTTTTTGAATCACCGCATCGCATCAGCGCTTCCATCAAGGTCGCATCGGAAGTGCTTGGCAGTGAGCGCCGTGCCGTGGTCTGCCGCGAGCTGACCAAGACGTTCGAGGAATTCCGCCGCGGCACGCTCGGTGAGCTTGCGGATTACTATGACGGTGACCGTGTGGTAAAGGGCGAGATCGTGCTTCTGGTGGAGCCGCCTTCCTATGACGAGATTCCCGATATCGAGGATGTCGAGAAACTGCTGAAGGATCTGGTCGCCACCATGCCCGCTGCAAGGGCTGCAGGCGAAGCGGCGAAGCTGACGGGCCTGCCGCGCAAGGAGCTTTATCAAAGGCTACTGGACATGAAGGAAGCGGATGGCCGCTAACTGGCGAAACGATAAAAGGCGAAAAGCCGAGCGGCGTGGTCATGCTGCGGAATATTGGGCGGCACTTTTTCTGCTGCTGAAGGGATATCGCATTCTCGCCATTCGTTATCGCACCCGGCTGGGGGAGATTGACCTTGTCGCCCGCAAGGCGGACGTCGTCGCGTTTGTGGAGGTCAAGGCCCGGCCGTCCGGCATCAGCGCGATCGATGCCGTCGGCTTTCATTCGCAGCAACGCATCCGGGCGGCTGCGGACCTGTGGCTGGCCCGCCACGGCGATGCCGGGCGGCTTTCACTGCGCTTCGATATCGTCGCCATTCTGCCGCGAGGTCTGCCGCAGCATTTTATCGATGCCTTTTGAAGGGGAGACGATGTCCACCGAGCGTGAAAAAATGGCCGCGGGCGAATGGTACAGCTGCATGGATGGCGAGCTGGATATATTGCGCCGGCGCGCACGAGGGGCCGTCCACCAGCACAATACGATGCCGCCGGATGAGCGCGGGGCAATTGCACCGCTGCTGCGAGCGCTGTTTAATTCTGTCGGGGAAGGCGCGTTTCTCGAAGTGCCGTTTCATTGCGCTTACGGCTTTAATATCGCGCTGGGAAAGAATGTATATCTCAACGCGGGCTGCACCATTCTCGATTCCGCTAAGGTAACGATAGGCGATGGCGCGATGCTGGGGCCTGCGGTGCAGATTTACTGTGCGGAACACCATCTCGACCCGGTGCCGCGTGCGCAAGGAATTGAAATCGCAAAACCCGTGGCCATCGGTCGCGACGTCTGGATCGGCGGCGGAGCGATTCTGCTTGCGGGTGTGACAGTGGCTGACGGTGCGATTGTCGGTGCCGGTTCGGTCGTCACACGCGACGTCGCTGCAGGCGTGACGGTGGTCGGGAACCCGGCGCGGCCCCTGAAACGCATATCCGACTGAGATTTTCATCCGCCGCTGTAATAAATCTGACATGGAACTGTCAAAGAGGCGTCATTGAACCTCTCTATTCGCATCCTCACCCCAATAAATGGTGGAGAGGATTTGATATGTTCAAGAAGATTTCCATGGCCGCTGTGGCTGTCAGCATCTCCGCGACCTCTTCCATGGCTGCGACCAACATCACCTGGTGGCATGGCATGGGCGGCCGTAACGGCGAAGTCATCAACGAAGTCGCCCAGAAATTCAACGAAGCCCAGAAAGAATGCGCGCTGACGCCGGTTTCCAAGGGCTCCTATGAAGAAGCTCTCGCCAGCGGCATCGCAGCTTTCCGTTCGGGCGAACAGCCGAACATTCTTCAGGTTTTCGATGCAGGTGCTGCCACCATCATCAACGCCAAGGGCGCGGTCATTCCTGCCGAAGACCTGATCACCAAGGCCGGTTACAAGTTCGATCGCGACGCCTTTATCAACGGCGTGCGCTACTTCTACGCTGCCGCTGACGGCAAGTTTGTCGGCATGCCGTTCAATTCCTCCGCTCCCATCATGTACATCAACGACGAGGCCCTGAAGAAGGCTGGCGTCGAAGCTCCGAAGACTTGGGAAGACTTTGAAAAGGTCGCCCCGAAGCTGAAGGAAGCCGGCTATATTCCGCTCGTCCAGTCGCAGCTGACCTGGCAGTTCACGGAGAACTTCTTCTCGCGTAACAACATCCAGTTCGCCACGAACAACAATGGTTACGACAGCGTCACCGACACCAAGCTCAAGGTCACCGACCCGAACCTCGTCATGATGTTCGAGAAGCTGAAGGACTGGAAGGACAAGGGCCTGTTTGCCTATTACGGCGCCGGCTGGAACGACAACCAGAAGCCCTTCGAAGAAGGTAAGGTAGCACTCTGGATCGGTTCGTCGGGTTCCTTCGGCGGCCTTCAGAAGACGGCCACAATGCCATTCTCGGCAACTTTCCTCCCTTACTGGGGCTCCATCAAGGGCGCGGGTACCAACTCCTTCATCGGCGGCGCTGCCCTCTTTGCAATGTCGGGCAAGTCCGAAGCCGAAAACAAATGCGTGGCCGACTTCTTCCAGTTCCTGACCTCGCCGGAAATCCAGGTCTTCTATCACAAGGCAACCGGTTACGTCGCCATCACCAAGGCCGCTTATGAAAAGGCCAGGGCTGAAGGCTACTACAAGGAAAAGCCGGTCGCCGAAGTCGGCATCCAACAGCTGTCACTGCAGGGTGGCGACTGGTCCAAGGGTTATCGCCTCGGCTTCTACCCGCAGATCCGCGCCGTGATGGAACGCGAATATAACCGCATCTTCTCCGGCGAAGTCACGCCGAAGGCTGCTTTCGAAATTATCGAGAAGGAAGGCAACGACCTTCTGGCCCGCTTCGCCAAGACGGCCGGCTGATCGATCTCTTCGAAACCGTTGATCTTGTCGAGCCTCCTTTCTGACGGAAGGGAGGCTCACTTCTGGATAAGGAGGCGCAAGCGTGGCCTATACATCGTCTCAACCGCGCCGGTTTTTCTCCGGTCGGTCCGCAAAGGCTGGAAAACCCGCCAAGCCCGCAGAAGCCGGCATGAAGCGCGTGCAGTTCTCTTCGTCCTTTGTGCCCTATCTGTTTCTGGCACCGCAGCTTGCGGTGATTTTCATTTTCTTCTATTGGCCATCCGTTCAGGCCATCCATTCGTCTTTCTATATCGAAGACCCGTTCGGGTTCGGCGCTTCCTTCGTTGGACTCGCCAATTATTCGGATGCGATCTTCAGCCCCGAATATCTCAGCATCGCGAAATTCACGGTAGTCTTCACCGTGCTCGTCACCTTCTTTTCGCTGGCGCTCGGCCTGCTGCTCGCCGTCAAGGCGGATGCGGTCATTCGCGGCAGTTCGACATACAAGACGCTGCTGATTTCCGTCTACGCCATCGCGCCGCCGGTCGCCGGCCTTATCGGCATGATGTTTTTCGACCAGCATATCGGCCCCTTCGTGAAGATGGCCGCGTTTCTCGGTTGGGACATGAAGGTCGGCCTCAATTATTTTGATACGGCCTTTGCCATGATCGTTGTCGCGGTCTGGAAGCAGATTCCTTACAACTTCATCTTCTTCCTCTCCGGTCTCCAGGGCGTTCCGGTCTCCGTGCGGGAAGCCGCGTCCATCGATTGCCGTTCGGGCTTTCGCCGGTTCTGGACCGTCATCATGCCGCTCCTGGCGCCCACGGCCTTCTTTCTGCTGATCATCAACATCACCTATGCGCTCTTCGACACCTTCGGCGTCATTGACGTGATGGTGAAGGATAAGGCCGCCAACAACCCGATTACGCTGGTCTACAAGGTGTTCCTCGACGGTTTCCGCGGCAATGACATCGGCGGTTCCTCGGCGCAGTCCGTCATCCTCATGCTGGTCGTTTTCGTCCTCACCATCATCCAGTTCCGCTTCATCGAGAAGCGCATCCATTACAATTGAGGGAAAAGACGATGTACAAGACCAAACCCCTCGATCATCTGGTGCTGATCATTGGCGCATTGTTTCTGATCCTGCCTGTTGTCGTGGCCTTCATGACGTCCACTCACACGGCGGCTGAAATTCACCGCAGCGGCCTTGCGATCATTCCCGGCGACAATTTCATCGAAACCTATGAGAAGGTCCTTACCCAGAAGGGTGGTTTCACCGGACAGGTTACAGGCCTGAACATGGTGTTGAATTCGCTGATCCTCGGCATCGGCTTTGCCGTCGGCAAAATCGTCCTGTCGATGACGGCGGCCTATGCGATCGTCTATTTCCGCTTCCGTTTTGCGACGCTCGCCTTCTGGATCATTTTCACCACGCTGCTTCTGCCGCTCGAAGTGCGCATCATGCCGTCCTACGAGGTAATGAGCAAACTCGGACTGTTGAACTCCTATACCGGTCTGATCGTGCCGCTTCTCGCTTCGGCGACGGGCACCTTCTATTTCCGGCAGTTCTTCAAATCCGTGCCTGAGGAGCTGCTGGAGGCTGCCCGTATCGATGGTGCGGGGCCAGTGAAATTTTTCGTCGACGTTCTCATTCCGCTGTCGCGCACGATGATGGCGGCAATCTTCATCATCATGTTCGTTTATGGCTGGAATCAGTATCTCTGGCCCATGCTGATGACGACGGATGAGAGTTTCTTCACCCTGATGCGTGGCATCAAGTCGATCCTGCAGGTCTGGGTCGGTTCGCAAATCCCCGATTACAACGAAGCTTTCGCGCTCGCCGTGCTGGCCATGCTGCCACCCGTGCTGATCGTCGTTATTTTCCAGCGCTGGTTCATCAAGGGCCTGACCGAGAGCGATAAATAAGGAGACCGAAATGGCCGCGATAGAAATCAGTCAGGTCTGCAAGGATTATCATGGCGGCGTGCGCGCCGTGCATCATGTCGATATCGACATCAAGGACGGCGAGTTCATCGTTCTCGTCGGTCCCTCCGGCTGCGGCAAGTCCACGCTTTTGCGTATGGTCGCCGGGCTTGAGGATATTTCAGAAGGCACGGTGAAGATCGGCGACCGGGTGGTCAACCAGACCGATCCGGCCGACCGCGATATCGCCATGGTCTTCCAGAACTACGCGCTTTACCCGCATATGTCGGTACGCGAGAACCTGGAGTACGGGCTGAAGAACCGCAGGACACCCAAGGCGGAAATTGACGCCCGTGTGGCTGAAGCGGCGCGTATGCTGCAACTCGAACCCTATCTGGACCGCAAGCCACGCGCCCTTTCCGGTGGTCAGCGTCAGCGCGTCGCCATGGGGCGTGCGATCGTTCGCAAGCCTGCTGCCTTCCTGTTCGACGAACCCCTGTCCAATCTCGATGCCAAGTTGCGTGTTTCCATGCGCGGCGAAATCAAGCGGCTGCAAAAACGTCTTGGCACGACATCGATCTACGTTACCCATGACCAGTTGGAAGCCATGACGCTGGCCGACCGTCTCGTCGTGCTGAATGGCGGCCGTATCGAGCAGATCGGTGCGCCGCTGGATGTCTATCACACGCCTGCCTCAACCTTCGTCGCAAGTTTCATCGGCTCTCCGGCCATGAATCTTCTCAGCGCCGAATTGCACGGCGATAGCCTTGCCATCGGACCGTCGCTGTTTGCGCTCAATGGCTTTGCCCCCACGTCCGGCCCGGTGACTGTTGGAATGCGGGCGGAAGATTTTCGTCTCGCTGCTGCTGACGCCCAGAGTTTCGCACTTCGCGTGGATTATATTGAGGAGCTGGGTTCGCAACGTCTTATACACGGCATGATCGGCGATCAGAGCCTGACCGTGGCCTTTCCGCCTGACGTCGAGGTTCCGTCCGCGCTTTCGGTGACGATTGCTCCGGAAAAACTGCACTTCTTCTCCAGCGAAACTGGCAAGCGTATCGCCAGCAGAGCGGAACAGACGGTGGCGCAGGATGCTCAACTGGCGACGGCCTGAGTTCGTCACCTGAAATCGGCGCGATGGCTAAAATTGCGCCGATTGTCAAAACTGGTTTGTTACGATCCCGATGATAAAAGGCCTCCAATATTTCACGGGGGTTTTCTCATATGTCGTTCAAAATGATGTTCGCGGCGGCCGCAACCATGGCTATCCGTACGGTGCCGATATTGCCGGCCTATCTGCGTCGGAAAAAAGACGATGCCGTGGTCAGCGCATCCTGCACCGATCTACGGCTTCAGCCGGCGCCTATCAATCCTGAATGGATCATTGCCGGCAACCCGCAGGCACGTGCTGCGGATCATTCCCGAAGCGGCGACCGTGCCTCAAGCACTGCCATGTGGGATTGCACTGCAGGCGAATTCCGCTGGTTCTTCGGCTGGGATGAGACCGTCTATATTCTGGAAGGCGAGGTGCATGTGACGGCCGAGGACGGCTCGGTCAGCATCCTGCGGGTCGGTGACGTCGCTTATTTCAGGGCCGGAACATGGGCCACCTGGCGTGTTGATCATTATGTGCGCAAGGTTGCCTTCATGCGTCGTCCGTTCCCCACGGCGCTGGCATTTGCCTATCGCGTCAAGAACAAGCTGTTCGCCGGTCGCTCCTACAAGCTGGCAGCCTGAGCCGTCGCCCATGCCGTTGGCGGGCGCGGGTGTGCCTTCGCCGTGGGAATTATGAAGGTTCAATAAAACTCACAGAAACCACGGCTCGCAGCAGTTGCGTTTGAATGGTCGCTGCCCTACATCTTTCAAGTTTTCTGAAGCATTTCCGGGTCTCTTCCGGTCCTGCCGGAACGCTTGAAAGATGAGACACGGCATGGCGGATCGCAGGCGTCCGTATGCTGCGAGAGGAACATGCGCATGGCGAAGATCAAGAACGTCGCGATCCAGATGGATCATGTCTCCGGCATCAACATCGGCGGTGATTCCACCTTCGCCATGAGCCTTGAAGCGCAGGCGCGCGGATATCGGCTGTTCCATTACACGCCCGACCGCCTTTCCATGCGCGACGGCAAGATTTACGTGACCGTCGAGCAGATGGAACTGCGCGACATCAAGGGTGACCATTTCTCGCTTTCCGAACCGGAGCGCGTTGATCTTTCCACGATGGATGTCATCCATCTGCGTCAGGATCCACCATTCGACATGGCCTATATTACCTCCACCCATCTGCTGGAGCGCATTCATCCGAAGACCCTGGTGGTCAATGATCCCGCCTGGGTGCGCAATTCGCCGGAGAAGATCTTCGTCACTGAATTCGCGGATCTCATGCCGAAGACGCTGATCACGAAGGATGTCGCGGAAATCGCGCGCTTCCGTAACGAAATGGGCGATATCATTCTCAAGCCGCTTTATGGCAATGGCGGTGCGGGCGTCTTCCATTCAGCGCGGGACGACCGCAATTTCTCCTCGCTGCTGGAAATGTTCGGTCAGATGTTCCGCGAACCTTACATTGCTCAGGAATATCTGCCCGACGTCCGCAAGGGCGATAAACGCATCCTGCTGGTGGATGGAGAGCCGGTGGGTGCGATCAACCGCGTTCCAGCGGAAAACGATGCCCGTTCCAACATGCACGCTGGCGGCCGCCCTGAGCCTACGGAACTGACCGCGCGCGAAAAGGAAATCTGCCGCCGTATCGGCCCCGCCCTGCGCGAGCGTGGTTTCCTGTTCGTTGGAATTGATGTCATTGGCGATTACCTCACCGAAATCAACGTCACCTCGCCGACCGGCATTCGAGAGGTGCGGAAATTCGGCGGCGCCGATGTGGCGAGCCTGCTGTGGGACGCCATCGAGAAAAAGCGCGAAGCTCAGGATTTTTGACGAGACATAAATCGCTCTCGGTTTGTTCCGGCTATACAACTCGATACAACTAAAATACAGCGGATGCGATAAATTGTTCGCTGGATGTTCTTGTTTTATTCTTTGAGCTGTGGCACGTTGCTTGGCAATGGTCGTGGATGGGGCATAAGGCTCTGAAAGCGCGGCGGTTTGCGGGGGCAGGCCATGGTGGCACGGGTCAATACGGTGGCATTTCAGGGCATAGAGGGTGTGCCTGTTGAGGTGCAGGTCATGGTGGCACCGGGAAGGGTCGGCATCCAGATTGTCGGTCTGCCGGATAAAGCCGTCGCCGAAAGCCGGGAGCGCGTGCAGGCGGCATTACATGCCTCAGGCTTGGCGCTGCCGGCAAAGAAGGTCACGGTCAATCTTGCCCCTGCCGATCTGCCAAAGGAAGGATCGCATTTCGATCTTCCCATTGCCCTTGGCCTCATGGCCGCCCTGGGAGCCATACCGGCCGACGCGCTGGGGCGTTACGTGGTCCTTGGCGAACTCAATCTCGATGGTACTATCGGCTTGGTTGCGGGCGCGCTTCCGGCAGCGATCGGGGCCAATGCGCTTGGAAAGGGACTGATTTGCCCGGCTGACAGCGGCCCGGAGGCGGCATGGGCCGGAGCCGGGATCGATATTCTCGCCCCGCGCAGCCTGATTGCGCTCGCTAATCATTTTCGTGGCACGCAGATTCTCTCGCGCCCGACGCCCGCCATTCGCGCCAATCCGGTCAATCTGCCTGATTTAGCTGACATAAAGGGGCAGGAGAGCGCCCGGCGGGCGCTGGAGGTGGCAGCCGCCGGCGGCCATAATCTGCTGATGGTCGGCCCGCCCGGCTCGGGAAAATCCATGCTCGCCGCCCGCTTGCCTTCGATCCTGCCGCCGCTGGAGGCGGCAGAACTGCTGGAAGTGTCCATGGTCCATTCCATTGCCGGCCAATTGTCGGGTGGCAAGCTTTCGGATCGCAGGCCCTTCCGCACGCCGCATCATTCCGCCACCATGGCGGCCCTGATCGGCGGCGGGCTGCGGGCCAAACCGGGCGAGGCTTCGCTTGCTCACCATGGCGTTCTTTTTCTGGATGAATTCCCGGAATTTTCGCCGCAGGTGCTGGATGCCCTGCGTCAGCCGCTCGAAACCGGCGAATGCATTATTGCGCGTGCCAATCACCGTGTCAGCTATCCCGCGCAAATCCAGCTTGTCGCGGCAATGAATCCCTGCCGTTGCGGTATGGCGGGAGAGCCGGGTTTTACCTGTGCCAGAGGCCCACGTTGTGTGGCAGACTATCAGGCTCGCATTTCCGGCCCGCTGCTCGATCGCATCGACATTCGTATCGACGTTCCCGCCGTTTCCGCCGCCGATCTCATTCGGCCCGTGACGGCCGAACCGAGCGCCGTGGTTGCGGCGCGCGTCGCCGAAGCGCGCCTTGCCCAGCAGGAACGTTATGCGACAGCGGGCTTCCCTGCCATCCGCACCAACGCCCGCTGCACGACAGCAATGATCGAAAAATACGCCGAACCGGACCAGTCCGGGCTGCAATTGCTCCGTGATGCGGCGGAGCGCATGAAGTTTTCCGCGCGCGGTTACCATCGCATTCTCAAGGTGGCCCGCACCCTGGCGGATCTGGATGGCAGACAAACGGTTGGGCGTATCCATATTGCCGAAGCAGTGTCCTATCGTATCGCCGGCGAAAGGCTAACCGCCGCGGCGTAAAACCAGCTACGGGCACTTTGTCTGGGAAGGACGCTTATGCCTGCCGGTCAATCAGGTGGTTCCGGGAATGACGGGTAAAAATGCTGTTTGGACAGCTCGGTAGGTGATGGGCCGAATGAGGGGGCCTCGAAACAGAAGTGCCGCCGGCAAACCGGCGGCACGTCAAATATTCGCTCTTCCGCAACCGGGTGCCGAGAAGGGGCTAGAGCCCAAGCCCTTCGAAAAGTGCTGTCGAAAGATAACGTTCCGCGAAGGAGGGAATGATGATGACAATGTTCTTGCCGGCATTTTCCTCACGCGCACCGATCTTGATTGCCGCCGCCAGCGCCGCACCCGAGGAGATGCCAACGGGCACGCCTTCCAGCCTCGCCGCCAGACGTGCGGTTTCGAAAGCCTCATCATTGGTGACGGTGACGATCTCGTCATAAATGCCGGTGTCGAGAATGGCGGGGGCAAAACCGGCGCCGATGCCCTGAATTTTGTGGGGGCCGGGGTTGCCACCGGAAAGAACGGGGCTGTCGGCGGGCTCCACCGCAATCACCTTCACCTCGGGCTTGCGGGATTTCAGAACCTGACCCGTGCCGGTGATCGTGCCGCCGGTGCCGATACCCGAGACCAGAATATCAACCGTGCCTTCCGTGTCGTTCCAGATTTCTTCAGCCGTCGTCTTGCGGTGAATCTCCGGATTGGCGGGGTTTTCAAACTGCTGCGGAATGATGGCGTCAGGCAGGGTTTCTGCCAGTTCCTGCGCTTTGGCGATGGCGCCCTTCATGCCCTTCGGGCCTTCGGTCAGCACCAGTTCCGCGCCCAGGAGAGCCAGCATTTTCCGACGCTCGACCGACATGGTTTCAGGCATGGTCAGGATCAGCTTGTAGCCTTTCGCGGCGGCAGCGAAGGCGAGCGCAATCCCCGTATTACCGGAGGTCGGTTCCACCAGCGTCGTCTTTCCGGGCGTAATCTTGCCCTGGGCTTCCAGAGCTTCAATCATGGCGACGCCGATGCGGTCCTTCACCGAAGCGATGGGATTGAAAAATTCGAGCTTGGCAAGAAGGTTGGCCTTCACGCCTTTTTCCTTCGCCAGCTTGTCGAGCCGCACGATCGGTGTATCGCCGATTGTTTCCGTAATCGAGGAATAGACGCGTCCGCGTCCGGGCTTTCTGGCTTCCGGCATGATGCTCTCCTGTGTAAAGACCGCAAGATTTGAGCGGCAGAATAGGAGCAATAACCTCCGCAAGCTAGCGAACGTTCGTCCTAATATCCGTGAATTGCGGGAATAATTTCACGCCAGATCGCGGAAATGAACGAATTTGTTTTACGTGCTGCGGATGGCGATCATCGTCGCTGTTCCAGCCAGAATACCCGCCGCGGTGCGGTTGAGAATTGTCAGGGCGCTCGGTCTTTTCAGGAGGTTGCGCGCTTTGGCCGCAAGCAGGATGTAAGGCAGGAGAACCGCCATCAGCACGACAAAGGTGATGGCAAGAAGCGTTGCATATTCCGAAGGGCCGATCATGCGGATGTCGATCAGCGTCGGCACCAGCGCCACATAAAAAAGCATGGTTTTGGGATTGCCGAGGGTGATCAGCAGGCCGGACAGGAAGGACATGGACATGCTGGTGCTCTTCTTCGCCTTCAGGTCCTGCGGCAAGAGACCGGCGGTCCAGAGCTTCCAGGCGATATAGAGAAGATAGGCCGCACCTGCAAATTTCAGGACCATGAAAGCCTCCTGAAAGGTCTGCGCGACGAAGGCCAGCCCCAGGATCACAGCGGTCAGATAGATCATGTCGCCAAGCACCAGCCCGAGACCCATGAAAAAGGTTTCCCGAAAGCCCGAACCCAGCGCCCGCGCCACGATTGCCGTCATGCCGGGGCCGGGAATGGCGGCAGCGATGAAGAGGGCGGTGGCATAAGCGAATAGGGTGGTCAGCGTCATGATCGTGTTTCCCTGAAAATCCGCCAGATCCATAGCGAAAATGCCGGGCAAAGACAATCAGTCCGCTCCTCTGCACCAGCGGTGTCGCTAAACGCCGGTAGAGCCGAAACCGCCGACGCCCCGTGCCGTCTGCGAAGTTTCCATCACTTCGACAACAGTCACCTGCGTCACGGGCGCGATGACCATCTGCGCAATGCGCATGCCGCGCTCGACGACGAAATCGTCCTGACCGAGATTGGCGAGGATGACTTTCACCTCACCGCGATAATCGCTGTCCACCGTGCCCGGGGAATTGAGGCAGGTGATGCCGTTCTTGATGGCAAGGCCGGAGCGGGGGCGGATTTGCGCCTCATATCCGGCGGGAACTTCGAACACGAAGCCGGTCGGCACCAGCGCCCGTTCACCGGGTTTTAGGGTCAACGGCTCACCCACGGACACAGCTGCACGCAGGTCCATGCCGGCGGCGCCGCCGGTCTCGTAAGAGGGGAGTTCAAGGCCCGCGCCGTGGGCGAGGCGGGCGAGACGAAGAGGAGGCAGATTGTTGTTTTGAACGGTCATGCGGCATTAGTTTGCCGAGATCGCGGCAAGGTCAATTGCAAAACCGGGCCTGAAACGCTAGATACCCCGCAATTCCACAGGATTTGTCAGATGGCCGAAACACTTGCCGAGGCGGTCTCCCGCCGCCGCACCTTTGCTATTATCGCGCACCCGGACGCGGGTAAAACCACGCTCACCGAAAAGCTGCTGCTGTTCGGCGGAGCGATCCAGCTTGCCGGTGAGGTGAAGGCGAAAAAGGACCGCATCCAGACCCGTTCGGACTGGATGAAGATCGAGCGCGAGCGCGGCATTTCGGTCGTCACCTCGGTCATGACTTTCGAATATAACGACCGCGTCTTCAACATCCTCGATACGCCCGGCCACGAAGATTTCGCCGACGATACCTATCGTACGCTGACGGCCGTGGATGCGGCGATCATGGTCATCGACGCCGCCAAGGGTATCGAGCCGCGCACGCTGAAGCTGTTCGAAGTCTGCCGCATGCGCGATATTCCGATCATCACCTTCATCAACAAGATGGACCGCGAAAGCCGCGACCCCTTCGAGATACTGGACGAGGTGGAGGAGAAGCTGGCGCTCGATACGGCGCCGATCACATGGCCGGTGGGCCGCGCCAAAACCTTCTGCGGCGCCTATCATCTTGCCGACAGCACGTTCCGCGGCGTCGACACGCAGGTGGAGGCTATGAAGGTTAACGGTCCGCAGGCGGTGGCGGATCGATTGCCGGAAAATGAGCGCGATGCTTTCATCGAAGAAACGGAACTGGCGATGGAAGCCTGCCGTCCCTTCGATCGGCAGGCTTTCCTCGAAGGCCATATGACGCCGGTCTTCTTCGGTTCGGCGCTGCGCAATTTCGGTGTGCGTGACCTTATCAATGCGCTCGGTGATTTCGCACCGCCGCCGCGCGATCAGGTGGCGGATACCCGCACCGTGCATGCGGCCGAAGACAAAATGACTGCCTTCGTCTTCAAGATTCAGGCCAATATGGACCCGAACCACCGCGACCGTATCGCCTTTGCCCGCATCTGCTCCGGCAGGCTGGAGCGCGGCATGAAGGCGCGCCTGTCACGCACCGGCAAGCAGATGGGGCTCACCGCGCCGCAATTCTTCTTCGCCTCGCAACGCCAGCTGGCCGACACAGCCTTTGCAGGTGATGTGGTCGGCATTCCGAACCACGGCACGCTCCGCATCGGCGATACGCTGACCGAGGGTGAAAACCTCGTGTTCCAGGGTGTGCCGAACTTCTCGCCGGAAATCCTGCGCCGTGTGCGTCTGGAAGATGCGATGAAGGCGAAGAAGCTGAAGGAAGCCCTGCAGCAAATGGCCGAAGAGGGCGTCGTGCAGCTCTTTTCGCCGGAAGACGGCTCGCCAGCCATCGTCGGCGTCGTTGGTGCGCTGCAGCTTGACGTGTTGAAGGAACGGCTGATGGGCGAATATGGCCTGCCGGTTTCCTTCGAAATGTCGCGCTTCTCGGTCTGCCGCTGGATTTCGTCCGATCAGCCGGCAGAAATGGACAAGTTCCTCAACGTCAAGCGTGGCGATATCGCCCGCGACCTGGATGGCGATCCGGTATTTCTGGCGCAGGATGCCTTTTCGCTGCGTTATGAATCCGAGCGTTTCCCCGCTATCAAGATGGTTGCGATCAAGGAATATCACGTCGCCAAGGCGGCGTGATATCGGCCGGGTTGCACTTTGTATGCCAAGGGCCGAGCATTTCAGGAAAAATGCGCAAGCGTCTTTCCGTCCAGAAATGTGGAAAAACAAAGAGCTAGAGCATTGAAGGTGATTACGTTTTCACTGAAAATGCTCTAGTTTCCCGGTGAAACGGGAAACTGGTCCGGCATCATGGCGCTTTCAGACAAACATATTCTCCTCATCATATCAGGCGGCATCGCGGCCTATAAGAGCCTCGACCTCATCCGCCGTCTGAAAGAGCGAGGCGCAAAGGTTACGCCTGTCATGACGAAAGGCGCGCAGGAATTTATCACCCCGCTCGCCGTTGGTGCATTGTCTGCCACCCATGTTTTCACGGAGCTTTTTTCACGGCAGGACGAGCAGGATGTCGGTCATATCAGGCTGGCGCGCGATTGCGATCTCGTGCTGGTGGCGCCCGCCACCGCCGATCTCATGGCGAAGATGGCACATGGTTTGGCCGATGATCTAGCTTCGGCGGTCCTTCTTGCGACCGACCGCAAGGTGCTGGTTGCGCCGGCGATGAACCCAAAAATGTGGTCGGCAAAGCCAACAATGCGCAATGTCGATACGCTGAAGAAAGACGGTGTGTTTTTCGTCGGACCAATGGCCGGCGAGATGGCTGAGAAGGGGGAGGCTGGTCTCGGCCGAATGGCGGAGCCTTTACAGATCGTCCAAGCCGTTGAAGCGCTGCTGGATGGGGGGACGAAGCCCCTGAAGGGCAAGACGGCGATCGTGACCTCCGGCCCTACGCATGAGCCGATCGATCCCGTGCGCTACATCGCCAACCGTTCATCGGGCAAGCAGGGCCATGCGATTGCAGCGGCTCTCGCGGAACTCGGTGCAGACGTAACGCTGGTTTCCGGGCCGGTGACCATTGCTGATCCCGCCGGTGTGACGGTAATCCATGTCGAGCGCGCCGAAGAAATGCGGGACGCGGTGATCTCAAGGCTGCCGTCGGATATCGCCGTCATGGTTGCCGCCGTCGCCGACTGGCGGGTGGCGGGTTCATCAGAACAAAAGATCAAGAAACAGCCAGGTGATGCGCCGCCGGCGCTCCAGCTGACAGAAAATCCCGATATTCTCAAAACCGTCGGCCACCATGAAAACCGTCCGAAGCTAGTGGTGGGCTTCGCTGCCGAAACGCAGGACGTGGAAAAAAACGGTCGCGCCAAACTGGAACGCAAGGGCGCGGATTACATCGTCGCCAACGACGTCTCGGCGCAAACCGGAATCATGGGTGGAGACCGCAACAGCGTGAAAATCATTTCGGCTGAGGGTGTTGAGGCATGGCCGGATCTCGATAAGGCCGAAGTGGCAAAACGTCTGGCAGCCTTTGTCGCGGAGAAACTCACATGACCATCTTTGATCGCAAGACATTCGACAGGATGCTTGGCGAATGGCCGGGCGTGCGTTTCGTCGATCAATGGGATTCGCATGTTGCCAAGGTGGGCGACAAGGTCTTTGCCGTGCTGGGCGAACGGGAAGACTGGCGGCTGGTGGTGAAATGCTCGGAGGAGAGCTTTGAAATCCTCACTGCGCTCGAAGGTATCGCCCAGGCGCCGTATTTTGCCAAACGCAAATGGATATCGATTGCCGATCATTCTCCGCTCGAACGGGAAGAAGTGGAGCACTATGTGCGCCGCTCCTATGAGCTTGTGGCAGCCGGCCTGACAAAAAAACTGCGGGGCGAGCTGGGCATCGTGATCGATCCCGCACCCGCCCTGTAATTTCCGCTTCAATTGACCTTTTTGTCCTTGCCGATGATCTGGCGGACGCCTTCTTTGGTGAAGGGCTGCACGAGCTGTGGCAAAAACCCCTTGGCGATCTCACCCTTGATGCCGATATCGGTTGATGAGGGTCGGTCAGGATTATGGTAGGAGCCAAAGAGAATGTCGAAGATGACGAGGTTTTCGCCGTAATTGGTATTGCCTTCCGGAAGCTGTTTTGAATGGTGCCAACGATGTAGGCGCGGCGTGCTGAAGACATAGTCGAGCACACCCGTTTTCATGTCGACATTGCAATGGGTCAAGATACCGATGAATGCAGTCACAGCACCCAGCCACCAGAACACCTGCAGCGGCGCCCCCATGAAATAAAGCGGAAGCTGGCTGAGCGCGATCTTGAACAGGGAATCGGCCACATGGAACCGCCCGGTATTGACGACCCATAGCCGTACGACGCTGTGATGCAGGGCATGGAACCGCCAGAAAAAAACGGTTTCATGCGCGATGCGATGGGCCCAGTAGAGACCGAATTCGGCAATCGTTACCGCAAGCGAGACCTGCACCACCAGTGGCAGATGCGATGGCCACAGGTCAAAGCGCATTGCCGCGAGCGGCTGGAGCACGTTCGCGGCCAGCATCGGGAAGATGGCCGATGCTGCGGCGGCAAGTTGCACCAGCCCCTTGGTCAAAAGCGTGTGGCCGATGCTCGTCATTGTCTCGCCATCCCCTTCGAGCCATTCGACTTCATAGGGAATATAGCGTTCGAGAAGAAAGAGAGTGATAACCGCGCAGGCATAAACACTGAGAAACGCCGCGATCGGATGGCTGCTCGAGAAGGCGAAATATGACCCCACGAGGCCGCCAACAAAGACGAGTGGCCAGGAGGAATAGGAGAGGGTTTGTTTCAGTATCTGCGCTTTAGCCATCACAATCAAACCCTGACCGGCATCATCCGTCTCTAACACCCGCGCACTATCGCGGCTTCAAAGCAGCCCTTTACCCGCACAACTGCCTGACCCGAGGACAGGCCAGGTCTTTATTACCTCGAGACGTTACACAAACATGGCACGAAAACGTGCCGAGATGTTCAGCTTACCTTGATGGCAATAAAGACAAGCGTCAGCGCAATAACCCACAGCGCTATCCGCCCCCATCTGGTATGGCGCGCTTCTGCCCTGCCGATGGCTTCTGCGGTCTGCGCGTCGAAGCGCAAGCCATGCTCGCTCATATACATCAGTTCCGAATGCAGCTTCTCCGTCTTGGCGGCGATCTCCGGCGCTGCCTCGGCGAGCTTCAGGGCGGCCTTCACGCCGTCTTTCAAATCGGTCACGATACGTTTCGGGCCGAGATTGTCCCTTATCCAGCCACTGACAACAGGGTCAGCCGCCTTCCACATGTTGAAGCGCGGATTGAGCATACGCGACACGCCTTCCACCACCACCATGGTCTTTTGCAGCATCACGAGTTCCGGCCGGGTTTCCATGTCGAAAAGCTCCGTGACTTCAAAGAGAAGGGTCAGGAGCTTGCCCATGGAGATCGTCTCGGCCGGCTGGCCGTGAATTGGCTCGCCGATGGCGCGGATCGCCTGCGCGAAACTCGCAATGTCGTGATGGCCCGGCACGTAACCGGCCTCGAAATGTACTTCCGCCACCCGCATGTAATCGCGCGTGATGAAGCCGTAGAGGATTTCGGCGAGAAACCGCCGCTCCTTTTTCCCGAGCCGTCCGGCGATGCCCATATCGACCGCGACTATCATGCCCTGCGGATCGACGAAAAGATTGCCGGGATGCATGTCGGCATGGAAAAAACCGTCGCGCAGGGTGTGCCGCAGGAAGGACTGAATCAGTGTGTCGGCGAGCTTGTTCAGGTCGTGACCGGCGGCCTTCAGGCCTTCAATGTCCGACATCTTGACGCCGTCGATCCACTCCATGGTGACGACGTCACGACCGGTGCGTTCCCAGTCGACTTCGGGAACACGAAAACCGGGATCTTGCCTGGTGTTTTCCGCAAGCTCGGAAAGGGCGGCGGCCTCAAGCCGCAGATCCATCTCGATCTTGGTGGTCTGCTCCAGCGTGCGCGTCACTTCGACCGGGCGCAGACGACGGGCCGAGCGGACAAAGCGCTGTTGCAGGTCGGCGATCAGATACATCGCCTCGAGATCGTTCTGGAAGCGTTGTCGCACGCCGGGACGGATCACCTTCACGGCAACCTTGCGTGGCCCCTTTGGCGTATCCACAATCGCCGGATGGACCTGGGCGATGGAGGCGGCGGCGATCGGGTCGCCAAATTCCCTGTAGAGTTCCGAAACCGGCCGTCCGAGCGATCCCTCGATATTCGCTTTGGCGGCTGCGGCTGGGAAAAAGGCCATGCGGTCCTGAAGGCTTGCGAGATCGTCCGCGAACTCCGCGCCCACCACATCCGGACGGGTGGCCAGAAACTGACCCATCTTCACATAGGACGGTCCAAGCCGCTCGACAGCCACCGCCAGCCGATCACTACGCTGCGCTCTTTTCGCCTTGCTACGGGCGAATGGCTTCAGCAGGGCTTTTAACACCTGCGCGGGAGCGGGCAGGTCATCGGACGGCAGGGCCAGCACGACGCCTTCGCGCACGAGAACCCAGCCAACCCTTGCGAGGCGGAAATATGCGCCCAAAGTGCTCATGCTTATGCTTGTCTCCTGCCTGTGCCGGCCATGGTCTTAGAGCTTCCAGCCGGAATGCAGGGCGGCGATGCCGCCGGTGTAATTGGTATAGGTCACGCGGGAGAAGCCGGCGGTGCGGATCATCGTCGCAAAATCCTCCTGATTGGGGAATTTACGGATCGATTCGACCAGATACTGATAGGGTTCGGCGTCGCCGGTGATCATCTTGCCGAATTGCGGAATGGCATTGAACGACCACGCGTCGTAGACGCGATCAAGCAGCGGCATCTCAACTTCGGAAAACTCCAGCACCAGAAGCCGCCCGCCGCGCTTCAGCACACGGTGCGCTTCCTTCAGCGCAACGTCGATGCGCGGAACATTGCGAATGCCAAAGGCGATCGTATAGGCGTCGAAGCTGTTCGCCTCAAAAGGTAGTTCCTCGGCATTGGCTTCCACGAAGGTCAAATTGTCCGAAAGCTTCTTTTTCGCCGCGCGCTCTTCACCGACGGCAAGCATCGAGCCGTTGATATCGAGAACGGTGGCATGCGCCAGACGGTTGGAAGCTTCGATGATCCGGAAGGCAATATCCCCGGTACCACCAGCCACGTCCAGAACCTTGTAGGAGGGATCCTTGCGCGGCGCAAGCGAGGACACCATGGCGTCCTTCCACAGCCGGTGCAGGCCGGCCGACATCACGTCGTTCATGATATCGTAGCGCTTGGCCACCTTGTGGAAGACCTCGTTGACCATCCCCTGCTTCTGGCCTTCGTCCACCTTGTGGAAGCCATAGGACGTTTCCATGCCGCCTTGGGCGGTGGTACGGGCGTCGGTCATCGTCTGTCTCCATATTTATTGCGTGGCGGACCATAGCGGAAACGCCATGGCGACGCTATCTGTTGCCGCATCGCCTGGGCGCGACATTTCGCGTGCACTTTATAGACCACATGGTCCTAACGAAAAACTGCCGGATAAGCCAGATGCCAGAATTGCCAGAAGTCGAAACCGTCAGACGCGGCCTTGCTCCCGCCATGGAAGGGGCAAGGGTTCGCAAGCTCCATCTCGGCCGCCCCGACCTGCGGTTTCCGTTTCCAGAGGATTTCGCGGAGCTTATCGAGGGGAAGACAATCATCTCGCTCGGAAGGCGGGCAAAATATCTTCTGATCGAGCTGGAGGACGGGCTGACAATCGTGTCCCATCTCGGCATGTCCGGCTCTTTCCGCGTGGAAGCGGAAGCCGATGCAGAAGGCAGCATACCCGGCGTGTTCCACCATCCCCGCTCGAAGGACGGCAAGCACGACCACGTTGTCTTTCATCTGGATAAAGGCGAAGAGCGCGTCTGCATTATCTATAATGATCCGCGTCGCTTCGGCTTCATGCATCTGGTGGAGCGCAGCAAGCTCGATCTTTATCCCGCCTTTGCGGAACTTGGCCCGGAGCCAACAGGCAATACGCTGAGCGCGGATTATCTCGCGAGCCGGTTCGACGGTAAAAGCCAACCGCTGAAAAGCACGCTGCTGGACCAGAAGGTTATTGCCGGCCTCGGCAATATCTATGTCTGCGAGGCGCTGTGGCGCGCCCATCTTTCCCCCCTGCGTGCCGCCGGAACGCTGGTAACGAAAGGCGGCAAGCCCACAGCGAAGCTTGTCGATCTCACGGAGAAAATCCGCGATGTCATCGCCGATGCCATCGCCGCCGGGGGCTCATCATTGCGCGACCATATACAGACGGACGGAACGCTTGGTTATTTCCAGCATTCCTTTTCGGTCTACGATCAGGAGGGGCAGCCTTGCCGTACCCCCGGCTGCAGGGGTACGGTTGAAAGGGTGGTGCAGGCTGGCCGCTCCACCTTTTATTGCGCCGCCTGCCAGAAATGAACGAACGACGGAGAAGGGGAGACTGCCGTGGATTATGAAACGATATTGGTCGAAAAGCGCGACGAGGTAGGGGTCATCACGCTCAATCGTCCAAAGGCGCTAAACGCTCTCAATTCCGTGCTTCTGAAAGAGCTGCGACACATCCTGTCTTCATTTTCCGTGGACGATTCCATCGGTGCGGTCGTTATCACCGGCTCTGAGAAGGCATTTGCGGCTGGTGCCGATATCAAGGAAATGCAGGGGCTGGATTTCGTCGATGCCTATGTCGGCGATTTTCTTGGCGGCTGGGACGAGGTTGCGGCCACCCGCAAACCCGTCATCGCCGCCGTTTCCGGTTTTGCCCTCGGGGGCGGGTGCGAACTCGCCATGATGTGCGACTTCATCATAGCATCCGATACGGCAAAGTTCGGCCAGCCGGAGATCACGCTGGGTGTCATTCCAGGCATGGGCGGCTCCCAGCGGCTGACGCGTGCGGTGGGTAAGGCAAAGGCGATGGACCTCGTTCTGACTGGCCGCATGATGGATGCGGCGGAAGCCGAGCGCGCCGGTCTCGTATCGAGAATCGTACCGGCCGCGAACCTGATGGACGAGGCGGTGGAGGCCGCCACCCGCATCGCGTCGCTGTCGCGTGCCTCCGTGCTCATGGCCAAGGAAAGTGTCAATCGTTCCTTCGAAGTGCCGCTTTCGGAAGGTCTGAGATATGAAAGACGGTCCTTTCAGTCGCTTTTCGCCACGGCGGATCAGAAGGAGGGCATGGCGGCCTTCGTCGAAAAGCGCAAACCTGCTTTCCGGAATCGGTAAGGATTCGGAATATCGGCGCTTTTAAGCGTTTTGCGCGTTGACGGGCGTAAGCTTTAGCGGTATATGCCCGCCCACGGTTAAGGAAAGCCATCCGGCTTGTCCGAAATTACTCCCGCATTCTTGGGTTACGTGAGGTCTTCGAAAGACCCGATCCTCTGGTTGCGGAATTTGGTTTGAATTCGAAGAGAGGCATACATGGCCAATACAACTTCGGCGAAAAAGGCGACCCGCAAGATCGCTCGCCGTACCGCAGTCAACAAGGCTCGCCGTTCGCGCGTTCGCGGCTTCATCCGCAAGGTCGAGGAAGCAATCGCTACCGGTGATCTCGCTGTCGCTACCGAAGCTCTGAAGGCAGCTCAGCCCGAGATTCAGCGCGCCGCCACGAAGGGCGTTCTGCATGGCAACACGGCATCCCGTAAGGTGTCGCGTCTTGCACAGCGCGTGAAGGCTCTTTCCGCCTAATCCGGCTAATTACAAATAATTATTCAAAAAGCCTGGTCTTTGACCGGGCTTTTTCTGATTCTAACCGCCTGTTAATCATTCCTCCCGTAACGTGACAAATGCGTGTCAACTGAACGACAGGAAAAACTAAGCAAAAACAAATACTTGCTGGAGGTCTTCTCCAAAATGGGAAGCTTGCTCTACGGAAGTCGGGGCAAGTTTTGAGTCAAGAAGATTTTTATTTTTTTGCCAAAACAGGCTCTCAAAAAACGCCAAAATTGAATCTCATTGATTCATAAGCGATTCTGCTTTGAACCTTGACGGTGATGCAAAACGGCCATTGCGAGTCAATGGCCGATCTACGTTTTTGCAGAAAAAACGCCATTGATCTCTCCCCACGATCCTGCCTAAATGCATTCCAACAAGGGGTGCGGATCTCAGTCCACAGATTATCTCGATGTTCGTATCGACGATATTCACCTTCTTGCTGACGGGTCTTTCGAGGTCCGTTTTTTCAGGTCATGGAGCTTTTTGTACCGTTTCGGTCTCGGAACGGGCGGGAGCTTTTTGTCCTCAAAAATGCGCCTTAAGGTTGTGGCGAAAGGAGCGTTTTGAGCGTGTCGCAGGCCTCTCCATGAGGGAGAGGGAAATGGGAAACCGGCTCGCAAACGAGAATAGTCTTTGACGTTCTTTCGAGGGGAACGCTGAGGGCGGGAATAAACGAGGGGGATCTCTGGCGATCTATTTTGGTCGTCAGGCTATGATTGGCAATTTGAAAGGCGGCAATATGCAATTGAATTTGGCGATGGGTGCGGTGGCTGATGGGGACCGCGCACCAAAGGCATGTGATGCAGCTTGCTCAGAGGCGGCAGGGGACAAATCGGCAATGAAGCATGATGCGCTGTTTGAACGTTTTAGCGCGCGGCTCAAGGCACAGGTTGGTCCGGAAGTCTATGCGAGCTGGTTTGCACGGCTGAAACTCCATTCCGTTTCAAAAAGCGTCGTTCGTTTTACCGTTCCGACGACCTTTCTGAAGTCCTGGATCAATAACCGTTATATGGACCTGATCACCAGCCTCGTGCAGAGCGAGGATCCGGATGTGCTGAAGGTGGAGATTCTGGTCCGCTCGGCCAGCCGCCCGGTGCGCCCGGCCCAGGCTGAGGAACGGGCACAGCCCGCTCAGGAAATCGGGGCGGTTCAGCGCAACAAGCCTTTTGTCCCGCAACAGCCCGCGGCGGCGCCTTCTGCGCAGCCCGTGGCCGCGCAGGCAACCCTGCGTCAGGGAGGCTCCGGTCCGCTGTTCGGGTCACCGCTGGATACCCGTTTCACCTTCGAGACGTTTGTAGAAGGTTCCTCCAACCGTGTTGCGCTTGCAGCCGCAAAGACGATCGCAGAAGCCGGCGCTGGCGCCGTGCGTTTTAATCCGCTGTTCATCCATGCGGGTGTGGGCCTCGGCAAGACACATCTTCTGCAGGCCATCGCGAATGCGGCCATCGACAGCCCGCGCAATCCGCGCGTGGTTTATCTGACGGCCGAATATTTCATGTGGCGTTTCGCAACCGCGATCCGTGACAATGACGCTCTGACGCTGAAGGATACGCTGCGCAATATCGATCTGCTCGTCATCGATGACATGCAGTTTCTGCAGGGCAAGATGATCCAGCACGAATTCTGCCACCTGCTGAACATGCTGCTCGACAGCGCCAAGCAGGTCGTGGTTGCGGCTGACCGCGCTCCATGGGAACTGGAATCGCTCGATCCGCGCGTGCGCTCCCGCCTTCAGGGCGGCATGGCCATCGAGATCGAAGGGCCCGATTACGACATGCGTTATGAAATGCTCAACCGCCGCCTCGGTTCGGCCCGTCAGGAAGATCCTTCCTTTGATATTTCGGACGAAATCCTGACCCATGTCGCCAAAAGCGTTACGGCGAGCGGTCGCGAACTTGAGGGTGCGTTCAACCAGCTGATGTTCCGGCGCTCTTTCGAACCGAATCTGTCGGTCGATCGGGTCGATGAACTACTGTCGCATCTCGTCGGCACGGGCGAGGCCAAGCGCGTGCGTATTGAGGATATTCAGCGGATCGTCGCCAAGCATTACAACGTGTCGCGGCAGGAACTGGTGTCCAACCGCCGCACCCGAGTCATCGTCAAGCCACGCCAGATCGCCATGTATCTGGCGAAGATGCTGACGCCGCGGTCTTTCCCGGAGATCGGCCGCCGTTTTGGCGGACGTGACCATACCACGGTTCTGCATGCGGTGCGCAAGATCGAGGAGCTGATCTCCGGCGATACCAAGCTCGGTCATGAGGTCGAGCTGCTGAAGCGCCTGATCAACGAAAACAACGCATGAAAAAAGCGGCCTCCGGGCCGCTTTTTTATTGTCTTCTTGTTTGAGGACTAAAGCCGGATGCGCGGGTGTCAGCAGGCGAGGTCGGCGACGACGGCGTCCAGAATGAGCATGCCCGATGGGGTGCAGCGCAGCCGGGAGTTTCCGAGCCGCTCCACAAAGCCGTGCTGGAGAAGAAACTCTTCCTTTTCCGGGTCGAGGTCGCGTCCGGAAAGATCGCTCCAGCGGGCGAGATCGATGCCTTCCCGCAGGCGAAGGCCCATCAGCAGCAATTCGTCGGCCTGTTCATCGACGCCGAGCAGTTCCTGATCGATCATGCCGTGGCCTTCCCGCTCAACGGTTTCCAGCCAGGTCTCAGGGTGGCGTTCGGTCGCCGTTGCGAGCTTGGAGGAGCCGCGCGTCAGGCGCCCATGCGCGCCAGGACCGATGCCCGCGTAATCGCCATAACGCCAGTAGGTGAGGTTGTGGCGACTTTCAGCACCGGGCCGGGCATGGTTGGAAACCTCGTAGGCCGGCATGCCGTAACGCTCGGTGATTTCCTGAGTGGCTTCATAAAGCACGGCCGAATGCTCGCCATCTGGCACGATGAGTTTGCCGGCCTTGTGCAGGCCGTAGAAGGGCGTGCCCTCTTCGATTGTCAGCTGATAGAGCGACAGATGGTCAACGGCATAGGAGACGGCCTCCTTCAGCTCGGCGTCCCATTCCGCCACCGTCTGGTTCGGGCGGGCATAGATGAGGTCGAAGGACATACGCGGGAAAATCTCACGCGCCAGCCTGATGGCTTTCAGGGCGTCAGCGACATCATGCAGCCGTCCGAGGAATTTCAGGTCGCGGTCATTCAGCGCCTGCACACCGAGAGAGACGCGGTTGACGCCCGCCGCCCGGTAACCGCGAAACCGCTCTGCCTCGACGCTCGAAGGATTGGCTTCCATGGTGATCTCGATACCATCCGGCACATGCCAGAAGCGCGAGACGCCATCAAGAAGTGCTGTGACTGTCTGCGGGTCCATCAGCGATGGCGTGCCGCCGCCCATGAAGATGCTGGTGACGACGCGCGGGCCGCTCAGCGACCGCATATGTTCCATTTCACGCAGGAAGGCAGCCGTAAACCGCTCCTGATCCACCGGCCGGTGGCGGACATGGCTGTTGAAATCGCAATAGGGGCATTTGGCCGCGCAGAAGGGCCAATGCAGATAGATCCCGAAACCGGGATCGCCCGTATCCGGCAGAAGCGATGCGCCGGGGGCAGAAAGTTGATGCTCCCCGACCATCGGGTTCATGCCTCCAGGCAGGTTTCTACGAATTTTTTAAACGCACGGGCACGGTGCGACAGCGCAAAGCTGTCGCCATGTTTCCAGCCGTGTTTTTCGTCCGCGGTCATCTCACCGAATGTGGTGTCGTAACCCTCGGGTTTGAAGATCGGATCATAGCCAAATCCGCTCGTGCCGCGCGGTGGCCAGACGACAGTGCCTTCCACCTCGCCACGGAAATACTCGACGTGACCGTCGGGCCAGGCCAGGCACAGCACGCTGACAAAGCGGGCCGTGCGATCTTCCGGTTTCGATGCGCCGTGCTCGGCCAGCGCATCTTCAACTTTCCGCATCGCCATGGCGAAGTCGCGTGTGCCGTCGGCCGTCTCCGCCCAATTGGCGGTGTAGACACCGGGCGCACCGTCAAGCGCGTCGATAACCAGACCGGAATCGTCGGACAAAGCCGGAAGACCGGATGCCTTAGCAGAGGCAAGCGCCTTGATGGCGGCATTTTCTTCGAAGGTCGTACCTGTCTCGTCCGGCTCTTCGAAGTTGAGCTCAGCCGCCGACTTGGCGGAAAAGCCGAAAGGGCCGATCAGATCGGCAATTTCGGCAATCTTGCCTTTGTTGTGGCTGGCGACGACGATGGTTCTGGTATCGAGCTTGCGCATCACGCTTTCCTGTCGGCTCAGGCGATGGCCTGTTTCTGGAGGGCGACCAATTCGCTGCAGCCGGCTTTGGCCAGGCCGAGCAGCGTCAGGAATTCTTCTTCGGAGAAGGGCGCGCCTTCAGCAGTACCCTGAACCTCGACGATGCCGCCCGAGCCGGTGATGACGAAATTCGCGTCGGTCTCGGCGGAGGAATCTTCGAGATAGTCGAGATCGATAACCGGCTGGTTGGCGAATATACCGCAGGAGATCGCCGCGATATGATCCTTCAGGACTTTCTCGACCTTGATCATGTTGCGGGTTTCCATCCACTTCAAGCAATCGTGCAGCGCGATCCACGCGCCGGTAATGGAGGCGGTGCGGGTACCGCCATCGGCCTGGATGACGTCGCAATCGATGCTGATCTGGCGTTCGCCGAGCGCCTGCAGGTCAACGACGGCGCGCAGCGAGCGGCCGATGAGGCGCTGGATTTCCTGCGTACGGCCGCCCTGCTTGCCGGAAGCAGCTTCGCGCTTCATGCGTTCATGGGTGGAGCGCGGCAGCATGCCATATTCTGCGGTAACCCAGCCCTTGCCGCTGTTGCGCAGCCACGGCGGCGTCTTTTCTTCGAGGCTTGCGGTGACGAGCACATGCGTGTCGCCGAATTTCACGAGACAGGAGCCTTCGGCATGTTTCGAGAAATTGCGCTCGAAGGAAACCTTGCGCATCTGGTCGGTTTTTCTGCCTGAAGGCCGCATATGATCCACTCTCCATTTTGGTCCCTGCCTTCTAAGGCGAGGTCCTGGCTTTTGCAAAGCCAATTTCCATTTTGCCGCGGCCGCGCGACGCATTATATTGATGGCAGACAGGATATGGACGACAAAGAACGGACGAATGGGCTTTTCTGCACCGCTTTCAAAAGATCAGGCATCGCTTCTCGATGAACGGTCGCGGGAAATTTTCCGGCGCATCGTCGAAGGTTATCTCGATACCGGCGAACCGTTGGGCTCACGCAGCCTGTCGCGGCTGCTGCCGATGTCGCTTTCACCGGCCTCCGTCCGGAACGTCATGAGCGATCTGGAGGAACTGGGCCTCATCTATTCCCCTCACATCAGCGCGGGGCGCCTTCCCACCCAGACCGGGTTGCGCTTTTTCGTCGATGCCTTCATGCAGGTAGGCGATCTGCCGGCGGAGGAACGCGCAAGCATCGATCGCCAGATCGGGCCGGTCGCCGGTCACGAGCAATCGCTGGAAGGGCTGCTGACAGAAGCGAGCCGCATGTTGTCCGGGATGTCGCGCGGCGCAGGCTTGGTGCTGACGGCCAAGAACGATGTGGTGCTCAAGCATGTCGAATTCATCAGGCTCGAACCGACCAAGGCGCTCGCCGTGCTGGTGGGTGATCATAATCAGGTCGAAAATCGCATCATAGAGTTACCGACTGGCATTTCTTCGTCACAATTGACCGAGGCTGCGAATTTCATCAATGCCCATCTGTCCGGCCAGACGCTGCAGGAATTGCGTGGCCAGTTCCAGAAGCAGCAGGCGGAGCTGCAGTCCGAACTCGGCAAGCTGGCACAGGATCTCATCGAACGCGGTCTGGCTGTCTGGGCGGGCGATAGCGAGGACGGCAAGCTTGGTCGTCTCATCGTTCGCGGGCGGTCCAATCTGCTGGAGGGACTGGCCGGCGAGGAAGACATCGATCGTGTTCGCCTGCTCTTTGACGATCTGGAGCGTAAGGAAAACCTCATTGAAATCCTCAACCTCGCGGAAAGTGGGTCGGGAGTGAGGATTTTTATCGGTTCGGAAAACAAGCTCTTTTCGCTGTCGGGTTCCTCGCTCATCGTCGCGCCGTATCGTGACGAGGACAATCGTGTCGTTGGTGCGGTCGGCGTCATCGGGCCCACCAGGCTGAATTATGCCCGTATCGTGCCCATGGTGGATTACACCGCGCAGATCATGGCCCGCCTTTCCCGCAAACAGAGATAGACAAGCCGGCAAGGAACGAGAATGCGGCAAGCTTTTCGCCGCAAGCCTTGATTTTTGCCCGCCAAAGCTCGATATCGGGCGCAACCAACAATATTCAAATCTGGAGAACGTCATGACCGACGATACAAAAAAGCCCGGACCTGACGCGGACGTCGCGGAAGAGTTTGTCGATCCTGCTCAGGCAGGTGAAGAACAGGCTGAAACGGCGGAGCCTGATCCGGTCGAAGTGCTCAAGGCGGAAAATGCCGACCTGCGCGACAAGTTCCTGCGCCTTGCCGCGGAAATGGACAATCTTCGTCGTCGCACAGAACGCGACGTAAAAGATGCCAAGACCTATTCCATGGCCGCTTTTGCCCGCGACATGCTGGCGGTTTCAGACAATCTTCGCCGCGCTCTCGAGGCCATTCCCGCTGAGCTCAAGACCAATGGCGAAGCCGGTCTGAATGGCTTGATTGAAGGTGTCGAAATGACCGAGCGCTCGATGCTGTCGACGCTGGAACGCCATGGCGTGAAGAAGATCGATGCCGAAGGCCAGAAGTTCGACCCGAATTTCCATCAGGCCATGTTTGAAATTCCCAACACGACGGTTCCCAACAATACCGTATTGCAGGTAATTCAGGCCGGTTTCACCATTGGCGACCGCGTTCTGCGCCCCGCCATGGTCGGTGTCTCCAAGGGCGGCCCGAAGGCGGAAACCGCTGCCTCGGCTGAACCGGGCACTGCGTCGGTCAATGAAAAAGACGCTTGAGGCCATCTGTGCCGATTTAACGAAAAACGCGCCTTCAGGGCGCGTTTTTTATTGCCATTAACTGGGAAAGGAAGGCCTGCCGTCAGGCAGCCGTTGCCTGTTCCTGATTAAGGAAGGCGTAGATCGCCGTATCGGAATCTGTAGCACGCAGCTTGGCCACCAGTTCAGGGTCGCGCAGGGCACGCGCAATGCGTGAAAGTGCCTTCAGATGGTCGGCGCCGGCACCTTCTGGCGCCAGCAGCAGGAAAACCAGATCAACAGGCTGATCGTCCAGCGCTTCGAAATCGACCGGCGTTTCAAGACGTGCGAAAACACCGGTGATCTGCTGGATGCTGTTGAGCTTGCCATGGGGAATGGCAATGCCGTGGCCCACACCGGTGGAGCCGAGCTTTTCACGCTGGAGGATGACGTCGAACACTTCCCGTTCCGAGACTCCGGTAATTCTGGCTGCCTTTGCGGCCAGCTCCTGAAGCAGCTGCTTTTTGGAATTCACCTTGAGGGCGGGAATAATCGCATCTTGTTGCAGCAAATCTGCCAACGCCATTCTCTTTTTCCTTCATGCCATCGAGACGAGGCGGAAGGCAGATGCACTTTCGCGTTCTGCCTTCCACGTCTTGTCAGACTGTTCAGCTCTTGATCGTTTCCGCGTCGATCCAGCCAATATTGCCATCGTGACGCCGGTAGACGATGTTGAGATATTCCTTGCCCGGGCTGCGGAACAGCAGAACCGGTTCGTCGGTCATGTCGAGCGCCATCACGGCACTGGCAACAGACATGGTCTTAATCTGTTTCGAACTCTCGGCCACAATGGTGGGTGCGTAATCTTCGGGGACCTCGTGGTCCTCATCGGGAATAGCATCCATCACCGTATAGGCGATTTCCTGCGACACGCCGTTCGCACCATTGTGATGGTCCTTGAGCTTGCGCTTGTAGCGACGCAGGCGCTTTTCGATCCGCTCGGCGGCGGCATCGAAGCTCGCTTGCGGATCATTCGCCTGACCCGCCGCATGCAATACAACGCCCGTATCGAGATGCAGCTTGCAATCGGCCGCAAAACGCGATCCGGACTTCTCTACGGTCACTTGGCCTGAATACCCCCCATCGAAGTATTTGGTAACCGCCAGACCTATATTGTCCTCAATCCGCTGACGGAAAGATTCACCGATCTCCATATGTTTACCAGATACACGCACACTCATGGAAATTTTCCTTTTTGTAGTGATTTGCGAGTACCAGCTTACGTCAAGCCGCGCGCGCATCCAAGCGTTTCGAAGACCTTAAAAAGCCCTCATTCGAATTTTACGCCCATGGACGGTGGAGATGAATCCGTTACAAATGACCTTGCTTACGTGTGCGGCGGGCTTCTAGCCCTTGCCGCGACAAGAGTCAATGGTGCGGCAAAAAACCGCCATAAACGTGATCGGGTTCATCGCTCAGAAGGCGGACAACCTGGCAAGAGCCTTCTTTTCCCGGCGTCTCTGCACGGAGGAGGGGATGTTCATCGCCTCCCGATATTTGGCGACGGTGCGGCGGGCGAGATCGATACCGTTCTTCTTTAGATTGTCTACGATATCGTCGTCGGAAAGCACCGCATCAGCTGCTTCCTGCGCAATCATGGCCTTGATGCGGTGACGGACTGCTTCCGCTGAATGGCTGTCACCGCCTTCCACAGCGCTGATTGATACGCTGAAGAAATATTTCAGCTCGAACAGCCCGCGTGGCGTCAGCATGTATTTCTTTGATGTCACGCGGCTGACGGTGGATTCGTGCATCTTGATGGCGTCCGCAACCGTCTTCAGGTTCAGCGGCCGCAGGTGATCCACGCCACTGAGGAGAAAGGCATCCTGCTGACGCACGATCTCCGTCGCAACCTTCATGATCGTCCGGGCGCGCTGGTCGAGGCTGCGGGTCAGCCAATGGGCGGTCTGCATGCATTCAGCCAGAAAGTCCTGGTCCTCTCCCGCGCGAGCCTTGTGTTTCGAGACTTCGGCGAAATAGCTCTGGTTGATGAGCACGCGTGGCAGGGTCTCGGGATTGATTTCCACCAGCCAGCCGCCGGAAGAGGAGGGACGAACGATGATATCGGGAACGATGGTCTCCGAAACCGCTGAATCGTAGCCTGCACCGGGGCGTGGATTGAGCGTGCGGATTTCCGCCAGCATGTCGAGCAGATCTTCTTCATCGACCCCGCAGAGTTTCTTTAAGGAGGCGAAATCCCGTTTCGCCAGAAGCTCGAGATTGTCGATGAAAGCCCGCATGGCCGGGTCGAGCCGGTCCTTCTGCGCGAGCTGGATCGCCAGACACTCGCTCAGTGAACGTGAAAATACGCCCGGAGGATCGAAGCCCTGGAGTGTCTTCAGAACCCGCTCGACAGTCGAAGGAGCCGCTCCCAGCCGCTCGGCGACCTCGTTGACAGCGTCTGCGGCGATATAGCCGGTCTCATCGAGTTGGCCGATAAGCACATCGGCGATCATCCTGTCTTCGGGGGAAGAGATGGAGAGCGGCAATTGCTGACTGAGATGGTCGCCCAGGCTCTGTTTTGCAGCGACGAAGTCATCGAGATCGTAACTTTCGCCGGATTCCTGGCCCGGCATCGATTTCCACTGGCTCGCCAGTTCGGGCGCATCGGCCTTTCTCGGCTCGCCATCGTCGGGAAAGACGTTTTCGAAGCTCGTGTCGAGTTGCTCGCCAAGATTGGCGGCGCGATCCCCGTACCAGTCTTCACTATCCGCGGTCACGCTGGGGGATTTTCCCGCGCCGTCACCATCGCTGTCGCCGAAATTGTCGGCTTCCGCCGGCATGTCATTGCTCAAATCGCCATCGTTTGCCGCAATTTCCAGCAGCGGATTACGTTCCACCTCCTGCGCGATAAACTGCGTCAACTCGAAATGCGTCATCTGAAGCAGCTGGATGGACTGCATCAGTTGCGGTGTCATCACGAGAGACTGGTTTTGACGCAGCAAAAGGCTGGCAGACAATGCCATGGCGAACGCGAAACTCCCTTTACAGCTTCTCCGTCGCCAGATTTTCCAGAAATTTTACCGAGACGACAGAACTTGGCCCAAAAATTGCTTTTTTATTTTGTTTGGTCAAGCGTCAGGGCAGGGCGCGATGAAGAATCTTTCGCGCCCTACAGCTTAAAGGCTGAAATTATTACCGAGATAGAGGCGACGCACATCCGGATTGTTGACGATATCGTCGGGACGTCCATGCGTCAGCACCTCGCCTGCATGGATGATGTAAGCGCGGTCGATGAGGCCAAGCGTTTCGCGGACATTATGATCAGTGACGAGAACGCCGATGCCGCGCGCTGTCAGATGCCTTACCAGATTCTGGATGTCGCTGACCGAAATCGGATCGACGCCCGCGAAAGGCTCGTCGAGCAGCATGAAGGTCGGATCTGTCGCAAGCGCGCGTGCGATTTCCAGACGGCGGCGCTCGCCACCCGAAAGCGCCACGGCGGGCGACTTGCGCAGCTGCGCGATATGGAATTCTTCCAGCAGCTCATCGAGCTTGCGGTTGCGCTTGGCTGCGTCCGGCTCGTGCACTTCCAGCACGGCGCGGATGTTCTCCTCCACGGTCAACCCGCGGAAGATCGAGGCTTCCTGCGGCAGATAACCGACGCCGAGACGCGCGCGCCGATACATCGGCATGGTGGTCACATCATTGCCGTTGATGGCGATCTTGCCGGTATCGACCGGAACCAGGCCCGTGATCATATAAAAACAGGTGGTTTTGCCGGCGCCGTTCGGCCCGAGCAGGCCCACAGCCTCGCCGCGACGAACGACCAGCGAAACACCGTTGACCACGCGACGCGTATTATAGGTCTTGGTCAAACCATGCGCGATCAGCGTGCCCTGATAGGGGGTCTTGTCCGCCGGTGAGGCGGCGTCCGCGGATCGGTGGCGCCCGCCGCCGAATATTTTTGAGATCGAGGGTATCTTCACGAGGAAAGACTACTGTTTCTTCTGCGATTTCGGATCGAGCATGATCCGGACAGGACCGCCGCAGCTTTCGAGCTTGGCCTGTCCCGTATTCATCAGAACAGTGAGCTTGCAGCCGGTGAAGACATTGGTGCCTTCGGACAGCACGACCTGCTTGCCCGTCAGAATGAAGGTCTGCGCCGCCATGTCGAATTCGCCGTGATCGGCCGTCGCCTTCTGGGTCTCGGACGTCAGATAGACATTATTGTCCACGAAGATTTTTTCGATGTTGGCGTCGCCACTGGTGAGCGAGGAACCCTCGCCCTTGTAATTCACCGTCATCTTGCCGGCCTGCAGGGTGGTCGTTCCCTGCACAACCTTCACGTTGCCGGTAAAATATGCCTTGCGCTCCTGATCGCGAATCTCGAGCTGGTCACTTTCAATCGCAATCGGCTGATCGCCGGAAAGCTTGACACCCTGCATGTTGCTGGTGGTGTTCTGGGCGAAAGCCACAGTTGCAAGACACGAAAAAACAAGACCTGCGGCTGTTAAGCCTGCGGATTTGCCAAGGAAAACGGGACGGGAAATTTGCATCATCTGGACCGGGCTCTCACTTGCCTTCATTTTTGATATTGGATGCAGCGATACGTGCCCGTACCTGCCCCGAAAATGTAATTGTCTTGCCATTATCGGCGATGTCAATCGATTGCGCAACAATCGAGCCGTCGTTTGTTTTGATTGAAACCGGCTGCTGGCTGCTCATTTTCCCGGCCTTCAGATCGACTTCCGCAGACTGGAATTTCGCTTGTATGCCATTGCTGAGATTGATGTCAAAAGGGGCGGTCATCTTTAGTTTGTTCGTGGCGCGGTCGAAAATGCCTTCCTGGGCGATCACCTGCGCGACACTGTCGTTTACCGGAACCGCCGCCAGAACCTTTTCGAGCGTCATCAGATTGGGGTTGGCGATGTCCTGCAACGCGCGGTCGGCGTTCATGGAGTAATCGATTCCCTTCTCATTGCGGCCCGCAACGGCAGGTTTTTCCATCACGATCTTGCCGTCTTCTATCCTCGCGCTTTCGAGGGAGACCTCTTCAGGTGCCCAGGTTCGGATAACCGAGACAGCGATGAAGGCAAGCGAAACGATTGCCGCCCCGAGCGGCAGAATGATTTTCAGCCGTTTCACACGCGCTGAATGCCGGAGCGCACGCCCGTAAGCGCCGTTCTGGTCATTGGGCAGCGGAAATGCTGGCGCGGGTTCGCGGAGTCTTTCGAGCATAAGAGCGGGTCCGGAATGCTTCTCGGCGCCTTTCAGGCGCACAATTGAAGCTTGTGTCTCTATCTAAATGTCTTTGGCACGAGTGCTTTGTCCTGCCAATATGGTTTTTGTCTGGAAAGGTGCAAGGGAAATGCGAATTTTATCGTAATTCTGGTTTCCTTATTGTTTCCTTGCGGCTTCGCGTTAGAAGAACCATATGGCCTGAAGCGCAAGAGCGGATGACAGAGGTTTTTATGGACAATATGGCGATAGCGGATCGCAGGCGGTTGCGCCGCAAGCTGACTTTCTGGCGGATTGCCGCCGTTCTTCTGCTCGTTGCCGGTTTCTTCGGCCTCTACCGTTTTTTCTGGGATGGACCGCAGCAGAGTGCGAAGCCCCATATTGCCCGCGTCGAGGTCTCTGGCCTGATCACCGACAATACCGAACTTCTCGAGCGGCTCGACAGGATCGCCAAGAGCGACAATGTCAAAGGGCTGATCGTGTCGATTTCTTCGCCAGGCGGCACCACCTATGGCGGTGAGCGCATCTTTAAGGCCATTCGAGGGGTCGCAGAAAAGAAGCCGGTCGTTTCGGATGTGCGCACGCTCGCTGCCTCCGCAGGTTACATGATCGCATCGGCGGGCGATGTCATCGTTGCTGGCGAAACCTCGATCACCGGTTCGATCGGCGTGATCTTCCAATATCCCCAACTTGGCCAGTTGATGGACAAGCTCGGCGTCTCGTTGCAGGAAATCAAGTCGTCGCCGATGAAGGCGGAGCCTTCACCGTTCCACGAGGCGCCGGAAGAAGCAAAGACGATGATCCGCGCCATGGTGATGGACAGCTATGGCTGGTTTGTGGACCTTGTGGCAGATCGCCGCAAACTGCCACGCGAGGATGTGCTGAAACTGGCTGATGGATCGATCTATACCGGCCGTCAGGCTCTTGCCAACAGGCTGGTCGACACGCTCGGCGGCGAAAAGGAAATTCGCACCTATTTCGAAACCCGCGGTGTGGCAAAGGATTTGCCGATTGTCGAATGGCGTGCGCCGTCCTCCAATTCGCCTTTCGCGCTTTTCAGTGTTGCGCAAATAGCGAAGTTTCTGGGATATGACGATTTAATTCCCTTCGCAGGGCCTGGCCAGCTCGGTACGGACAAGTTGTTTCTTGACGGTCTTGTTTCCGTTTGGCAGGTTGAGCCGCGTTAAAAATCCAATTCTTTCAGGGGGCAACCGTGATCAAATCTGAACTGGTGCAGATCGTTGCTGCGCGTAACCCGCACCTTTATCACCGTGACGTGGAAAACATCGTCAATGCGGTGCTGGATGAAATCACCGACGCTCTGGCGGCAGGAAATCGTGTTGAGCTCCGCGGTTTTGGCGCGTTTTCGGTGAAAAACCGTCCGTCGCGCTCGGGCCGGAACCCGCGCACGGGTGAATCGGTTTTCGTCGAGGAAAAATGGGTGCCCTTCTTCAAGACGGGTAAGGAACTGCGTGAACGCCTGAACCCCGGAATGGGTGACGAAGAGGACGATTGATCGTTCTTGACGCCGGCGACTGAAACGGAGCCGGCCTTCCTCGCGGCGATGGAGTATTTTCGGATGTCAAAAAAAATCATCAACCTCATCATCCTGCTTCCGCTGGCGATCATCCTCGTCATCCTGTGTGTCGCCAATCGTCAGTCCGTGACGTTGGCGCTCAACCCCTTCCGACCGGAAGACGGCGTTCTGTCCTTCACCGCGCCATTTTTCGTTTTCCTGTTTCTGGCGGTCATTTTTGGTGTACTGCTGGGGTCTGCGGCCACCTGGTTCGCTCAGGGCAAACATCGCAAACGCGCCCGTATCGAGGCGAAGGAAGCCGTTCGCTGGCACGACGAGGCCAACCGTCAAAAGGCTGCCGCGGCCGGCCAGCTTCCACAGGCGGGACAACTCCCGGCAAAGTGATGGCGCCAGTATTGGTCCCGGCTCTAGTCGAGCGGCCTACGGAATGTTATTTGCTGGCGCGATAAGACGCGGGCAAAAGCGGAAAGATTTCCATTGAAGAAAAAAGACAGCCGGCCGGGCAATCGCGCGCGAGCCGGAAACGAGAAAAAACAGGCTCATGCCGTAAAGCCGGCGCGCCGCGCGGATCCCGCGCCGAAAAAGCGCGAGCCGGATGCGGTGCGCGGCGTGCAGAAGGCCGCACCGAAGGAGAAAACCGTTGTAGCCGCCGCCATCGAACAGGTTCCTGCGCGCGCACTGATGCAGCGCACCGGCGCACTGCCTGCGGAACAGGTTCCCGTCATTCTGGAATCGAGCGGCGCCGGTGATTTTCACCTCATCGATAGCGGCAACGGCCTGAAGCTCGAGCAATATGGCGATTATCGCATCGTCCGTCCCGAGGCGCAGGCGCTCTGGAGGCCGTCGATCCCCGACCGCGTATGGCAGAATGCCGATGCCGTCTTTACCGGCGATACGGACGAGGACGGCATGGGCCGCTGGCGGTTTCCCAAGGAAGCGCTCGGAGAAACCTGGCCCCTGTCGCTCTTGGGCGTCGATTTTCTCGGTCGCTTCACGGCTTTCCGGCATGTTGGCGTCTTTCCCGAGCAGATCGTTCATTGGGAGTGGCTGAAACATTCCATCGAGACGGCTGACCGGCCGCTGAAGGTGCTTAATCTGTTCGGTTATACAGGCGTCGCCTCGCTGGTTGCGGCGGCTGCGGGCGCTGAAGTCACCCACGTCGATGCCTCCAAGAAGGCGATCGGCTGGGCCAAGGAAAATCAGGCCCTTGCCCGGCTCGAGCACGCGCCGATCCGCTGGATCTGCGAAGACGCCATGAAGTTCATCCAGCGTGAGGAACGCCGCGGCAACAGCTACGATATCATCCTCACCGACCCGCCGAAGTTCGGCCGCGGGACCCACGGCGAGGTCTGGCAATTGTTCGACCATCTGCCTCTGATGCTGGACATCTGCCGTGAAATCCTGTCGCCCAAGGCGCTCGGCCTGGTGCTGACAGCCTATTCGATCAGGGCGAGCTTCTATTCAATGCATGAGCTGATGCGTGAAACCATGCGCGGCGCCGGTGGCGTCGTCACGTCCGGCGAACTTGTCATCCGTGAAGCCGGGCTGGACGGCAAGACGCCGGGCCGCGTGCTTTCCACATCGCTGTTCAGCCGCTGGGAGCCGAAATGAAGGATATGCGCGAAAATACAACGCGCCGGGTTGGTCAGGTCAAGGAAGTGACCAGCCTCGCCAATCCCATCATCAAGGACATTAAGGCGCTCACCCAGAAAAAGGGCAGGGAGGAGACCGGCACTTTCATGGCGGAAGGCCTGAAGCTGGTCATCGATGCCCTCGAACTCGGCTGGACGATAAAGACGCTGGTTTACGCCAAGGCCGCCAAGGGCAAGCCGCTGGTGGAGCAGGCGGCGGTGAAGACGGTCGCATCCGGCGGGCTGGTGCTCGAAGTCAGCGAAAAGGTCATCGCCTCGATCACCCGCCGCGACAATCCGCAAATGGTCGTCGGCATTTTCGAGCAGAAATGGAAGCCGTTGAAGGATATCCGGCCGGAAAAGGGCGAGACCTATATCGCACTCGACCGGGTTCGTGATCCCGGCAATCTCGGCACCATCATCCGCACAGCGGACGCGGCTGGTGCCTCGGGGGTCATTCTGGTCGGGGATTGCACGGACCCATTTTCGCTGGAAACGGTACGCGCCACCATGGGTTCGGTCTTCGCCACGCCCGTTGCGCGCGCCTCGGTCGAGGAATTCCTGTCCTGGAAAAAATCGGCACATGTCAGCGTCGTCGCCACCCATCTTGCCGGTTCTGTGGATTATCGAAAGATCGATTATGCCGGCAAGCCGGTCGTGATCCTGATGGGCAATGAACAATCCGGCCTTCCGCCGGAGCTTGCCGGCAAGGCCGACCAGCTGGCGCGCATTCCCCAGCAGGGTCGCGCAGACAGCCTTAATCTCGCCATCGCAACCGCCGTCATGCTGTTCGAAGCACGGCGACATCTCCTCGAACTCGCACCGGTGACGTAATGGCCAAGGCGGCATTGTTCTCGAAATTCGGCCCGGCCTTTGCCCTGATCGTCGCCGCGCTGGTGCTGGATCAAATCGTCAAGCAGCTGGTCGAAGCCTATCTGCCGCTGCAGGAGATGGTGCCTGTCGCGCCGTTTCTGGCGCTTTACCGCACCTACAATCTTGGTGTCGCCTTTTCCATGCTCGAAGACATGCACGGGTGGTTCATCGTCAGCATGCGGCTCGTCATCGTTGTCTTCGTTCTGTGGCTATGGCGCAAGACGGCTGCCGATCGCACCTTCGCCCATCTCGGTTTTGCCTTCATCATCGCCGGAGCAGCGGGTAATCTTCTAGACCGCTTCTTTTACGGGCACGTCATCGACTATATCCTGTTCCACACACAGACATGGTCCTTCGCTGTTTTCAACCTTGCTGACAGTTTCATAACCATCGGTGCAGGCTGCGTCATTCTCGACGAGTTTTTGCACGCCCGGGCGGCTAAAAAGTAAAATTTTACCGTTTCGGCCAAACATATCAAAACCGCTGCCGTGGTAGCGGTTGCCTATGAGCGAACTGGCAAAACTTCGGCAAAAAGTCTCGGATGGCCTTGGCCCGGCTGCCACGGCGGTGCAGCCTGCGGATCGTCTCGATACGACGGCACGCCCTGCAGATGAAGAACATGCGACCGGTACCGGGTCGATTGCGCTCTATGTCGCCGTGTCGTTATCGGTCGGGGCTTTTTCCGCTGCCCTTATCGCGCTTGCAGTGCCTTATGCTGTCACTGTTGCGATGGCGATCTTCTTCGGCGCAGTGCTCGTCGGTGTCCTTTTCTATGCGCTCTTTGATGAGTCTTTGCATCGGCCCGATGCCCTGGCTGCAGAAGCAGATTTCCGGCTGCGCCAGACGCAAAACCGGTCTCTGATTGCCGAAATGCAGGAGTTCATGGGCGATATAGTCGTGATCCGCGACATGAACCGGCGTATTGTCGAGGCGAATAGAGTGTTTCGCGAAATGACCGGCTGCACGGCCCCGGAAGGGTTGAGCTGCGAGGAAATCGGCATCGCTTTCCGCCCGGGCGAAAAGGTCCACGCTTATGATGTGGAGATCGCGACCCCGTTCGGCCAGCGCATCTTCTCCTGGCATGATGTCGTGACCCGCGATCTGGCAAGCAGCCGTCTTCACATCAGCAGCATCGCCCGAGATGTGACTGAGGAGCGGCTTGCACTTGCCGAAAGGGAAGATGCCCGCCTGCGCGCCGAAAAGGCCGAGGCGGAAAAGGCGAGGCTGCTTGCCACAGTAAGCCATGAAATCCGCCTGCCGCTTTCCGGCATGCTCGGCATGAACCATCTTCTGTCGCAGACGAAACTCAGCGACGAGCAGCGCAACTATCTCGACGGCATGCGGCAATCCGGCCAGTCGCTGGTACAGCTGGTCGAGGATCTGCTGGATTATTCGACCATGGAGGCTGGCCGCTTCAGGCTCAATCCGCGCGCGGAGAACCTGCGGCGGCTGATTGAGAGCATCGTTGAGATGCTCGCCCATCGCGCCCATGAAAAAGGTATAGAGATTACATCCTTCGTTGCGCCTGAAGTACCCGATCATCTCGATTTCGATCCGGCGAGGCTTCGTCAGGTCCTCTTCAATCTCCTCGGCAATGCCGTCAAATTCACGCGGGAAGGCGGCGTCGTCATCCGGGCGCGCATGATCGGTGACGAATTGCACATCGCCGTCGAAGACACCGGCCCGGGCATGAGACGGGCGGAACAGGCCCGTATTTTTGGGGAATTCGAACAGGCTGGCCCGTTGTCGCAGCGAAGCGCAGGCACGGGCCTTGGACTTGCGATCTCCGCCCGTATCGTGCGGGAATTCGGCGGCCGTCTCACGGTTTCCAGCCGCAAGGGCAAGGGTAGCACTTTCAAGCTGGCGTTTCGCCCGGGAGGCGCGCCTGCCGAAATGGCGGATCCGGCGCGGCGCCATTGCCTGCGACATACAAATGTCCTGCTCGTCGCACCAAGGGGTGTGGCGGCAGCGGTCACGATGGAGGCGATCGAGGCCTTCGGCGGGCAATGCACACTTATCCATCAGCCTGAAGATCTGGAAAAGCTGAGGAAGAGTTCCACCATCGCGACCGCCCCCCTTACCGATGTCATCGTCGACCGGCGCATTTCGCCGTTGTTCAAAGATGCACTGAAGGATTGGCCGGACGGCAATGTCCGCCGCACGCTGCTCGTCAGCCCCGAAGAGCGGCCGTCGACAATGCATGTGGCCTTCGACGCGTGGTTGATCCGGCCGCTGCGGGAAAAATCCCTGATCGACGTGTTGTGCGGTCGTCTGCGCGGCATAGAGCGACGGGACGCCATCAACGACAACCACCCGGATGTGGGATTTTCCTCGCGGGTGGTGGAGGGGGCGAGCGGTATCGAGATACTCGTGGCGGAAGACGATGCTGTTAATCAGCGCATCATCCGCGCCGTTCTGGAAAAAAGCGGCTATATCGTCCGCGCCGTCGGGGATTTTGCGGCGTTGCGGCAATCTCTGGAGCATGGCGTATCCCGTTTGCCTGATCTCATAGTCTCCGACCTCAACATGCCGGGCGGCGACGGGCTCCAAGCGCTCCCTGACCTCCTCCATATGCTGCAGGGCGAAAGAAATATTCCTGTCATCGTGCTCAGCGGCGATACCAGTGACGCGACCGCCGAAATCCTGCTGAAGGCTGGTGTTGGCGCGATTTTGACGAAACCTGCCGACCCGCGACGGCTGGTTGAGGAAATCCGTCGTCTGCTGGAGGCGAAACGCCTGTCGCTATCGTAAATTGACAGACTCGCTCTGGCTGCATTTTGTCACTATTCTGTCGTTAAATAGTGATTTATGACAGGAAAATTCTTTGGTGGCGGAGCGATTCCCCATGGTTGCCGAAATCCTCAATCACGACATTTGTGAAAACAATGTTGTCATTACTCCTCGTCCGGAGACAGCTCAGGACAATGAGGGCCTTTTCGGTCGCATCGGCACGCTGGAAACCCGGCTTGCCAGAAATGAACGCGAGATTGATGCTGCGCAGTCCGTACGGTACCGGGTGTTCGTCGAGGAGATGAAGGCAAGGCTTCCGGCAGAAGCGATGCGGCGCCAGCGCGACTTCGACGCCTGGGACAGTGTGTGTGACCATCTGCTCGTGCTCGATAAGTCGATCGAGGGTGACAGCGAAGATCAGATCGTCGGCACCTATCGCCTGCTGCGTCAGGAAGTCGCGCTCGCCAATAATGGCTTTTATTCCGCCAGCGAATTCGACATCGCCGGTCTCGTTGCGCGCCACCCAGGCAAGCGCTTCATGGAGCTTGGCCGCTCCTGCGTGCTGCCGGAATATCGTACCAAGCGCACCGTCGAGCTTCTGTGGCAGGGCAACTGGTCCTACGCCGTTAAACACCGGATGGACGCCATGATCGGCTGCGCCTCCTTCCCGGGTGTGCAGCCGGAAGCACATGCGCTCGCCTTGTCTTTCCTGCACCATAACTGCCTTGCTAAGGGGGAGTGGGAGGCGGTTGCTCTTCCTGAGCTCTACCATGAAATGGACCTCGTTCCGGCAGAAGCCCTGAACGCCCGCAAGGCGCTGAACGCCATGCCGCCGCTCATCAAGGGTTATATGCGCCTCGGCGCCATGTTCGGCTCCGGCGCGGTGGTAGACCACGCCTTCAACACGACCGACGTGCTGGTGGTCCTGCCGGTTTCGTCGATCGCCGGCCGATACATCAGCTATTATGGCGGCGAGACCGAACGTATCAACGGCTGAGCGGGTTCTGCGTAGCCGGAGGGGATGTTCCTGTGGGCAGCGGTGCCGTGCGTGTTGTCTTGGGGTAGCCATTCCCGTTAGTGTCAGCGCTCCTTTTCCGCAACACGATATGACATCGGCAGGCCATTGACGGACGTTCTGACAACCGCTTCCCTGATCTCGGAAGAGAGCCGTGCGACGGCCACTCCGATGATGGAGCAATATATCGAAATCAAGGCGAACAATACCGGTTCGCTGCTGTTCTACCGCATGGGCGATTTTTACGAATTGTTCTTTGACGATGCGGTGGAAGCTTCCCGCGCTCTCGGTATCACGCTGACGAAACGTGGCCAACACATGGGTCATGATATTCCCATGTGCGGCGTTCCCGTCCATGCTGCGGATGATTATCTCCAGAAGCTCATCCTGCGCGGCTATCGCGTTGCCGTCTGCGAGCAGGTCGAAGACCCGGCCGAGGCGAAGAAGCGCGGATCGAAATCCGTGGTAAAACGCGATGTGGTGCGGCTTGTCACGCCTGGCACGCTCACCGAAGAAAAGCTGCTTTCGCCAACGGAATCCAACTATCTGATGGCGCTTGCTCGTATTCGCGGCAGTGCGGAGGCACAGTTCGCGCTTGCCTGGATTGATATTTCCACCGGCGTCTTCCGTCTGGCGGAAACGACGCTGACGCGGCTTCTTGCCGATATCTGGCGTATCGACCCGCGCGAGCTGATCGTTGCCGACAGCCTGTTCCACGACGAGGAATTGCGGCCGGTGTTCGATATGCTGGGCCGCGTGGCGGTGCCGCAGCCGGCCATTCTGTTCGACAGCGCTACGGCTGAAGGGCGGATCGCGCGTTACTTCAACGTCTCGACGCTCGATGGTTTCGGCACGTTTTCGCGCGTGGAAATGGCCGCTGCCGCTGCCGCCGTTGCCTATGTCGAAAAAACGCAGATCGCCGAGCGCCCGCCGCTCGGCGCGCCGGAACGCGAAAGTGCTGCCTCCACGCTCTTCATCGATCCCGCGACCCGTGCCAATCTGGAGCTGGTGAAGACGCTCTCGGGTGAGAGGGACGGCTCGTTGCTGCATGCGCTGAACCGCACGGTCACTGGCGGCGGTGCGCGGCTTCTCGCCGAGCGGCTGATGTCACCCTTGACCGATCCGGAGAGGATCAACGCCCGTCTCGACGCGGTTGCTTATTTGATTGACGATGTCTCCCTCTGCGACGGTCTGCGCGATGCGCTGAAGCAGGTGGCCGATATGCCGCGCGCGCTTTCCCGCCTTGCGCTGGAGCGCGGCGGCCCGCGCGATCTCGGCGCGATCCGGCAGGGCTTGGCGTCGGCCGAGAGAATTGCCGCCATTCTCGATCAGGGGCTGTTGCCGGAGGAGCTTGCCTCAGCCCTTGCGGATCTGAAAGCCTTGCCGAGCGGGCTGGAAGCGATGCTCGGCTCGATGCTGGCCGACGATCTGCCGCTTCTGAAGCGCGATGGCGGCTTCCTGCGTGAGGGCGCCAATCCCGAACTCGATGAGGTGCGGGCGCTGCGCGATCAGTCGCGTCGGGTGATCGCCGGGCTGCAGCTGCAATATGCCGAGGAGACCGGCATCAAGTCGCTCAAGATCAAGCATAACAATGTGCTTGGCTATTTCATCGAGGTGACGGCGGGCAATGCCGATGTGATGACGGCGACCGACGAGGCGAAGACCCGCTTCATCCACCGCCAGACGATGGCCGGTGCCATGCGTTTCACCACCACCGAGCTTGCCGATCTCGAAAGCCGCATCGCCAATGCTGCTGCCGAAGCCCTGACCATGGAGCTGGAAGCCTTCGAACGGATGGTCAAGGCGGTGGTGCAGCAGGCCGACGCGATCAAGGCCGGCGCGCTGGCGCTAGCGGTCATTGATGTCGCCTCGAGCCTCGCCTATCTCGCCACCGAACAGGCCTATTGCCGTCCGATCGTCGATGCCTCCATGACGTTCTCGATCAAGGGTGGGCGGCACCCGGTTGTGGAGCAGGCGCTCAGGCGGCAGTCAGCTGGGCCCTTCATCGCCAACAATTGCGATCTGTCGGCGGTCAATGGCGGCAAGAACGGCGCGATCTGGCTGCTCACCGGTCCCAACATGGGCGGTAAATCGACCTTCCTGCGCCAGAATGCGCTGATCGCCATCCTTGCGCAGATAGGTTCCTTCGTGCCGGCGGAAGCTGCCCATATCGGCGTTGTGGACCGGTTGTTTTCGCGTGTCGGCGCGTCTGACGATCTGGCGCGTGGCCGCTCGACCTTCATGGTGGAGATGGTGGAAACCGCTGCCATCCTCAATCAGGCGACGGATCGCTCGCTGGTCATTCTGGACGAGATCGGCAGAGGCACGGCGACCTTCGACGGACTTTCCATCGCCTGGGCGTCGGTGGAGCACCTGCATGAGGTCAATCGCTGCCGTGGCCTCTTCGCGACGCATTTTCATGAGCTGACGGTGTTGTCGGAAAAACTTGGCCGCCTTTCCAATGCCACGATGCGGGTGAAGGAGTGGGAAGGTCACGTCATCTTCCTGCACGAAGTCGGACCGGGCGCTGCGGATCGTTCCTACGGCATTCAGGTCGCACGGCTTGCGGGCTTGCCGGCTTCGGTGGTGGAACGCGCCCGCGAGGTGCTGACGAAGCTCGAAGATGCCGACCGCAAGAACCCGGCAAGCCAGCTGATCGATGATCTGCCGCTGTTTCAGATCGCGGTTCGCCGCGAGGAAACGCGCAAGGCAGGATCATCAAAGGTGGAGGAAGCCCTGAAAAGCTTCAATCCGGACGAAATGACACCGCGTGAGGCATTGGACGCGCTCTATGCGTTGAAGAAAGAACTTGGCAAGGCTTGAAGGCATAGAGTGCCTGTCCATAGCCTCTGAAACTCTTTATAGGACACTCCCATCGCAAGCGGTGGGGTTTCCCACAGGACATGGATAACGGCAGAGATGGCCATCAAGGACCTGGATTTTTCCGACATTCTCGATGTATCGGCGCTGAAGCGAGACTGCGACGTCATCTTCAGGGAAGACGGCAAACGCATCGCCGATATCAAGTCCGATCTACTGCCGATCTTCCGCAAGGCCAGTACGGAAGGCCGGGAAAAGGCCAGGGAACTGCTCAAGGCCGATGGCAGCGGTATTGATTGCGCCCGCCGCATCTCCTGGCTCCAGGATCGACTGATCGAAACGCTCTATGATCTCTCCTGCCAATACGTCTATCCGAAAGATGCGCCGCAGATCGCTGTCGCCGCGGTTGGCGGTTATGGACGCGGCACGCTGGCGCCGGGATCGGATATCGACCTCCTGTTCCTGCTTCCCACCAAGAACACGCCTGACATGCACAAGGCCGTGGAGTTCGTGCTCTATCTCCTCTGGGATCTCGGCTTCAAGGTCGGCCACGCCACCCGCACCGTGGATGAATGCATTCGGCTTTCCAAATCCGACATGACGATCCGCACCGCTATTTTGGAAGTGCGGGCGATCTGCGGCAAGAAATCCCTGACCGACGATCTCGAAAAACGTTTCGAGTCTGAGGTCGTGACCGGCACAGGCCCGGAATTCATCGCCGCCAAGCTCGCTGAGCGTGACCAGCGCCACCGCAAGGCCGGCGATACGCGTTATCTGGTGGAGCCGAACGTCAAGGAAGGCAAGGGCGGCTTGCGTGACCTGCACACGCTGTTCTGGATTGCCAAATATTATTATCACGTTCGCGACACGGCCGATCTGGTGAAGCTCGGTGTCCTGTCGAGATCCGAACTGAAGCTGTTCGAAAAGGCCGATGATTTTCTCTGGGCGGTGCGCTGCCAGATGCATTTCATTACCAATAAAGCGGAAGAGCGCCTTTCCTTCGATATTCAGCGTGAGATTGCCGATGCGCTGAACTATCAGCCGCGCCCCGGCCTTTCCGCCGTCGAGCGCTTCATGAAGCATTATTTCCTCGTGGCGAAGGATGTCGGTGATCTGACCCGCATTGTCTGTGCCGGGCTGGAAGACAGGCAGGCGAAGGACGTGCCGGGCCTTTCCGGCGTGCTCAGCCGCTTCGCCCATCGCGTTCGCAAGATTCCGGGTTCCGTGGAATTCGTCGAGGACCGGGGCCGCATCGCGCTCGCAAAACCCGATGTGTTCAAGAACGATCCGGTCAATCTCATCCGGCTCTTCCATATCGCCGATATCAACAATCTCGAACTGCACCCCGATGCCTTGCGCGTGGTCACCCGTTCGCTTTCGCTCATCAATGACGAGCTTCGGGAAAACGAGGAAGCAAACCGGCTTTTCCTGTCGATCCTGACCTCGCGGCGCGATCCGGCGCTGACGTTACGGCGCATGAATGAGGCCGGCGTGCTCGGCAAATTCATTCCCGAATTCGGCAAGATCGTCGCGATGATGCAGTTCAACATGTATCATCATTACACGGTAGACGAGCATCTCATTCGTTCTGTCGGCGTGCTGTCGGAAGTGGATAAGGGAACGGCTGTCGATGCCCATCCGCTCGCCAATCAGTTGATGCCCGGCGTCGAGGAACGCGAGGCGCTTTATGTGGCGGTACTGCTGCACGATGTCGCCAAGGGCCGGCAGGAAGATCATTCGATCGCCGGTGCCCGCGTCGCCCGCAAGCTCTGCCAGCGCTTCCGTCTCACCGGCAAGCAGACCGAAACCGTCGTTTGGCTTATCGAGCAGCATCTTCTGATGTCCATGGTTGCCCAGACGCGCGACCTGCACGACCGCAAGACCATCACCGATTTTGCCGACAAGGTGCAATCCATGGAGCGGCTGAAGATGCTGCTCATCCTGACCGTCTGCGATATCAGGGCTGTCGGTCCGGGTGTGTGGAACGGCTGGAAGGGACAGCTGCTGCGCTCGCTCTATTATGAGACGGAACTGCTTCTCTCCGGCGGTTTCTCGGAAGTTTCGCGCAAGGAGCGCGCGCAGATTGCCCGGCAGGCGCTCTACGACGCCCTTGATGACTGGGGCCAGAAGGCGCGGCGCAAATACACCAAGCTGCATTACGAGCCTTATCTCCTGACGGTGGCGCTGGAAGATCAGGTGCGACACACCCGCTTCATCCGCGAGGCGGACAAGCAGGAAAAGGCGCTCTCGACCATGGTGCGCACCCATTCCTTCCACGCCATCACGGAAATCACCGTTCTGGCGCCCGACCATCCGCGCCTGCTTTCGATCATAACCGGCGCCTGCGCCGCGGCCGGCGCCAACATTGCCGATGCGCAGATTTTCACCACCTCCGATGGGCGGGCGCTCGATACGATCCTCATCAACCGCGAATTTCCGATAGACGAGGACGAGACGCGGCGCGGCAACAATGTCGGCAAACTGATCGAGGAAGTACTCTCCGGCAAGCAGCGCCTGCCGGAAATGATCGCCACCCGCACCAAGAGCCGGAAGAAAAAGAGCGCCTTCACCATTCCGCCTTCGGTGACGATCTCGAATGGCTTGTCCAACAAGTTCACCGTGATCGAGGTCGAGTGCCTCGACCGGCCGGGGCTTCTGGCCGACATGACGGCTGTCATCGCCGACCTGTCACTCGACATTCACTCCGCCCGCATCACGACATTTGGTGAAAAAGTCATCGATACCTTCTACGTCACTGATCTCTTCGGTCAGAAGGTGACGAACGACAACCGGCAGGCCAGCATCGCGCAACGTTTGAAGGCGGTCATGAGCGAGCAGGAAGACGAATTGCGCGACCGCATGCCAAACGGCATCATCGCCCATCCAGACGTGGCGGCGCTGCCGGCCGCGCGCACGGCAAAGGCTTGAAAGTCCCATGAGTCTCATCGGCAAGTTCGCCACAGTCGGCACAGCCACGCTCGGCAGCCGCATCTTCGGCTTCCTGCGCGAAACGCTGATGGCAGCCGCCGTCGGCACCGGGCCGGTGGCGGATGCTTTCAACGCCGCTTTCCGCTTTCCCAATACCTTCCGGCGGCTTTTCGCCGAGGGTGCATTCAACTCTGCCTTCGTGCCGCTTTTTGCCAAGGAAATCGAAGCGAATGGCATGGAAGGTGCAAGGCGCTTTTCGGAAGAGGTCTTCGGCGTCCTGTTCACGGTGCTGCTGGCCTTGACGATCCTGATGGAACTGTCGATGCCTTTCATCGTGCGCACGGTGATTGCTCCCGGCTTCGTCGATGACCCGGTGAAGTTCGAAAACACCATCCACCTTGCCACCATCATGTTCCCCTATCTTGCCTGCATGTCGCTGGCGGCGATGATGGGCGGCATGCTGAACTCTCTGCACCGTTATTTTGCGGCTGCGATTGCTCCCGTTTTCCTCAACATCATTCTCATCGGCGTGCTCGCGCTGGCATGGTGGAAAAATTACGATCCGCTTCAGGTCGGTTACGCGCTCTCATGGGGCGTTATGGTGGCAGGTCTTGTGCAGCTCGCCATCGTCTGGATTGCGGTGCGCAATGCCGGCATGCGCATTGGTTTCCGCAGGCCCCGGCTGACCAAGAACGTGCAGCGTCTTCTGGTCCTTGCCCTGCCGGCAGCCATCACCGGCGGCATTACCCAGATCAATCTGCTCATCAACACCAACATCGCTTCCGGCGGCGAAGGCGTCATATCCTCGCTTGCCTATGCGGACCGAATCTATCAACTGCCGCTCGGCGTCGTTGGCATTGCCGTTGCCACGGTGCTCCTGCCGGAACTGGCGCGGGCGCTGCGCGGCGGCCATATGGTGGAGGCCGGAAGCCTGCAGAACCGCTCGGTCGAGTTCGTGCTGTTCCTGACCCTGCCCGCCGCGGCCGCTCTTCTCGTCATGGCCGAACCCATCGTTCGTTTCCTGTACGAGCGCGGCAATTTCTCGCCCTCGGCCACCTTCACCGTTGCGCAAATTCTTGGCATCTACGGTCTGGGCCTGCCGGCTTTCGTGCTCATCAAGGCCTTTATTCCGGGCTTCTTCGCGCGCGAGGATACTCGTACGCCAATGATTTTCGCGGCGATTTCGGTTGTCGTGAACGTCTCGCTGGCACTGACGCTTTTCCCGCGTCTTGGCGGCCCGGGCATTGCCATTGCCGAAATCACCGCCGGCTGGGTGAATGCCGCCCTGCTGTTCGGCATGCTTTTGTGGCGCGGTCACTGGCACCTGGATATTCCGCTACTCACCCGTATCCCGCGCCTGCTCCTGGCCGCGGCACTGATGGCCGTATTTGTGCATTATGCGCTGACGTGGCTGACCTTCGAGCTGTCTTCCGCCTCGTCCATTTTCGTGCGGGCCGGCACGATCATGGGCCTCGTCTTTGCCGCCATGCTGGTTTATTTCGTCCTGGCTTTCGTGTCTGGAGGTGCCGACATCGGCATGGTGAAGCGGGCCGTCCGTAAGCGCGGAAAAAAGAACGTCGAGACGGAGGCTGGCTGATGTCCTTTGCTGAAAACCGCCGCATCGCCCTCGTTACCCTCGTGGTTGATGATTACGATCGGGCGAAGGCGTTTTATTGTGATGTTCTAGGCTTCGAGTGCCTCTCCGATCAGCCACTGGACGACGGCAAGAGGTGGCTGGTGGTCAAGCCGCGGGGCGCTGACGGTGGCGCCCTTCTGCTCGCCGAGGCCGATGGTGAAGAGCAGCGCCTTGCCATCGGCAACCAGACCGGCGGCCGTGTCGGATTTTTCCTGCATACCGACAATTTCCAACGCGATTATGAGACGATGCTTGCCCGCGGCGTGCGCTTTCTGGAACAGCCTCGCCATGAGGTTTACGGTTCCGTTGCGGTCTTTGTCGATCCCTATGGAAATCGTTGGGATCTTCTGGAGCCGCGCGGCTGACAGGCCCTGAAAGCGCTTGATTGCGAGGGGCTGCGGGTGCATAAGCGCGCGTGCAATTCCAATCACGGGGCGGGGCCCTCCACAAGCCTTTTCGAGGACGACAATGAACGCATTCAAGCCGCTGGTTTTCTCGGGCGTCCAGCCGACCGGCAATCTGCATCTCGGCAATTATCTCGGCGCGATCCGCAAATTCGTGGCGCTGCAGGAAGATAATGATTGCATCTATTGCGTCGTCGACATGCACGCCATCACCGCCCAGCTCGTTCACTCGGACCTGAAGGCGCAGACCCGCTCTATCGCGGCCGCCTTCATCGCCTCGGGCATCGATCCGGTGAAGCATATCGTCTTCAACCAGTCGGCCGTGCCGCAGCATGCGGAACTGGCCTGGGTGTTCAACTGCGTGGCGCGCATTGGCTGGATGGAGCGGATGACGCAGTTCAAGGACAAGTCCGGCAAGAATGCCGAACAGGTGTCGCTCGGCCTCCTTGCGTATCCGAGCCTGATGGCTGCCGACATTCTCGTTTATCGTGCCACCCATGTTCCTGTTGGTGACGACCAGAAACAGCATCTGGAACTCGCCCGCGACATCGCCCAGAAATTCAACATCGATTTCAGCGACCATATCCGCAAGGCGGGCCTCGGGCTCGATATAACGGTCGGCGATGAGCCGGTACACGCCTATTTCCCGATGGTGGAGCCGTTGATCGGCGGTCCGGCCCCGCGCGTGATGTCGTTGAAGGACGGCACCAAGAAGATGTCGAAGTCCGACCCGTCCGATCTGTCGCGCATCAACCTGATGGATGATGTCGATGCCATCTCGAAGAAGATCAAGAAGGCAAAGACCGATCCTGATGCGCTGCCGAGCGAAGTGGAAGGCCTCAAAGGTCGCCCCGAGGCCGACAACCTCGTTGGCATCTATGCCGCGCTTTCCGACAAGACGAAGGCCGACGTTCTTTCCGAGTTTGGCGGACAACAGTTCTCGGCTTTCAAGCCGGCCCTGGTCGAGCTCGCGGTGAATGTGCTGGCTCCCGTCAACAATGAGATGCGCCGCCTTCTCGATGATCCGACCCATATCGACGCCATCCTCAAGCAGGGCGGCGAACGGGCGGGCGCCATTGCCGAAAAGACCATGAACGAGGTGCGCGACATCATCGGCTTCCTGCGCTGACAGGTCGCTTCTGCTCGAATGCGTCGGGCGGTTTGCGCCTGTCGTGATTTGATATAATCTCCGCCCGAACCGTCGGGCGGTTTACGGATCACGGCGGACCTAGGGAGTGCAGAATGGTTTCAAAACGGCTGTCGCGTCTGGAAGGGCATCGTCGCAAGTTTCTTGCAGTTATCGATGACACGCCGGAATGCGAGAGGGCCGTGCACTATGCCGGTCGTCGCGCCAAGAACTCCAATGGCGGACTGGTGCTGCTTTACATGATCCCGGAAGGCGATTTCCAGCAATGGCTTGGCGTCGAGCAGATCATGCGGGCCGAGGCGCGCGAGGAGGCGGAAGCCACGCTTGCCAAGATCGCCCAGAAGGTGCGCGAGACGATCGGCATCGAGCCGGAAGCGGTGATCCGCGAAGGCAGCGCCACCGAGCAGATCCACGGGCTGATCGAGGAAGACCGCGATATCGCCATTCTCGTTCTGGCGGCGGGATCGACGAAGGAAGGTCCGGGACCGCTCGTTTCCTCCATCGCCGGGCGAGGGGCAGCCTTCCCGATCCCCGTCACCGTGTTGCCGGATACTTTGTCCGATGAGGAAATCGACGCTCTCTGCTGATCCGGTTTCGGGCGAGATTCAGGGCCTGACGATTTCTTGAATGTAATTATCATGTCAGGGCTTGAAGTGTAGCTTCGCCGGGCGTATTTTTTGGAAGAATTCTAAATTGCGGGGCGTGAACGGCGACCTCGAAGGAGACAGACGATGTTCATTCAGACGGAAGCCACGCCGAACCCGACAACGCTGAAGTTCTTGCCGGGCAAGGTCGTGCTCGAAAGCGGAACGGTGGAGTTCCTCAACCCGTCGCAGGCCCAGGCTTCGCCGCTGGCAGAGCGCCTCTTCTTGATACCGGGTGTGACCGGCGTTTATTTCGGTTTCGATTTCATCACCGTCACCAAGGACGGCGCGGAATGGCAGCACCTGAAGCCCGCCATTCTGGGCGCGATCATGGAACACTTCATGTCCGGCCGCCCGATCATGGGCACTGCCATTGCGGCCGAAGTATCGGATGAGGAAGGCGAGTTCTTCGAAGAGGGTGATGAAACCATCGTCGCCACCATCAAGGAACTGCTGGAAACCCGCGTCCGTCCCGCCGTGGCGCAGGACGGCGGCGACATCACCTTCCGCGGCTTCCGCGACGGCACGGTGTTCCTGAACATGAAGGGCGCGTGCTCGGGCTGCCCATCCTCCACCGCCACGCTGAAGCATGGTGTTCAGAATCTGCTTCGCCATTTCGTGCCGGAAGTGCGCGAAGTCGAAGCGGTATAATGCTGTAAAGCCAGATCATGATTGTTCTCGCACTCGACACCGCAGGTGTGGATTGTTCCGCCTGTATCTATGACAGCACCTCGGACAGGGTGCTTGGAGAAGTCTGCGAAACAATTGGCAAGGGCCATGCCGAAAGGCTGATGGCCGTGATCGATGGGGCTCTGGAGCAGGCGCAACTGTCGCTGCGGAATGTCGGGCGTATTGCTGTGACCATCGGCCCCGGGTCCTTCACGGGCATCCGGGTCGGTGTTGCCGCGGCGCGCGGTTTTGCCCTGTCGCTCGGCGTCGAGGCCGTCGGCGTCACCACGCTAGAAACGCTTGCCCTGCATCATCTGCTGCAAAACCCCGACCGGCCAGTGGCGGTCGGTCTGGATGCCAAACGTGGCGAAACCTATCTCCAGACATTCGGCATGGACGGATTACCACTCAACGAGGCGGCGCTTCTGTCTCTGGATGACGCCAAGAGTGTTCTTTCCGGTTTTAATGGTTCCGTCATCGGCTCCGCCGCGCCGCTGTTTGCAGGAGAGGAAAGCGGGTCCGGGCCGGACCACTTTCCGATTGCCTCCGTTGCCCGTGCTGGCGCGTGCAAGCCGGAAGGGCAGCCGAAACCGGCACCGCTTTATCTGCGTGGGCCGGATGCCCGGCCACAAACCGGTTTTGCGCTGGCACGTCAGGACGTTGCCTGATACGGCATGCATGAGTGCATGTTTCTGATTCCCGATTCCTGTTATGTTTGACGAATATCTAAGCTGGAAGCCCTATTTCGAGATCGTGCCGATGCAGCATGAGGATTGCGCCGCGGTTGCGGAACTGCATGCGCTGCGCTTTCCGCGCCCGTGGAACGACGGGGAGTTTTCGGGACTGCTGACGCAGGGATCGGTTTTCGGTGCCGTTGCCCGACAGACAAACGCCTTTTTCAGCAAGCCGCTCGGTGGATTCGTGCTGGCGAGGGAAGTGGCGGGCGAAGCTGAAATCCTGACCGTGGCCGTTGCCGAAAAGTTCGCACGTGCGGGGCTCGGCTGGCGTTTGATGCAGTCGGCCATCCGCGAGGCGATGATGCGCGGCGCAGAAACCATGTTCCTTGAAGTTGATAATAACAACGCGTCCGCTCTGGGTCTTTACAGGAAGCTCGGGTTCAAAACCGTCGCGGAACGCAAGGCCTATTACACCGCCAAGGATGGAACGAAGTCGACGGCGCTTGTCATGCGCCGCGATCTTCGCTAGTTCCCTGCGACAGGCATTTTTTCGGCGAAAGCCGCAAACCGGAATTCTCAAAAGGCCATAAGACGTGACAGACCTTTCGAAAACGCTGGAGGAGCTTTGTGCCGAACGCGGTATGCGGATGACCGACCAACGCCGTGTCATCGCCCGCGTCCTTCAGGAATCGGCCGACCATCCAGATGTCGAGGAGCTTTACCGCCGTTCCTCCGCCGTGGACCCGCGCATCTCGATTTCCACCGTCTATAGAACGGTGAAGCTGTTCGAGGATGCCGGCATCATCGAGCGTCACGATTTTCGCGACGGCCGTTCACGCTACGAGACCGTGCCCGAAGAGCATCACGATCACCTGATCGACCTGAAGAATGGCGTCGTCATTGAATTTCACTCGGCTGAGATCGAAGCTCTGCAGGAGAAGATCGCCCGCGAACACGGCTTCAGGCTCGTGGATCACCGGCTGGAACTTTACGGCGTGCCATTGAAGCCTGGCGAACACTGAGACGCCGGTGAACAAGCGGGCGTTCCCATCATGATGTGGCTGCGGACAGCCTATATTGCGGTCGTACTCCTGATCGTCACGCTTGTTTTGCTGCCGCTTCAACTGCTGGGCCTTGCCTTCGACTGGCGGCTCCGCCGCCGCATTCCACGCGTCTGGCATCGTATCGCCTGCCATGTTCTCGGTATACGCGTGCATGTCCACGGGGAAGTGGAGCGGGCAAAGCCGTTAATGCTCGCGGTCAATCACGCCTCATGGAAAGACATCCTCGTTTTGGGCAGCATTGCCGACGTGGTGTTCATCGCCAAGACCGAGGTGCGCGACTGGCCGGTTTTCGGCTGGCTCGCGCGGCTGCAGAAAAGCATCTTCGTTCAACGCGAGCAGAAACGCAGCACCGGCATGCAGGTGAGCGAGATCGCCAGCCGCATGGCCGATGGCGAGATCGTTGTCCTCTTTCCCGAAGGAACCACCTCGGACGGAAACCGCATGCTGGCCGTCAAATCCTCCCTCTTCGGTGCGGCGTCCACCGCCGCAGAACAGGTACAGGGCAAGCTTGTTTATGTCCAGCCGGTCGCCATCGCCTATACGCGGCTGCATGGCATGGCGATGGGGCGCTACCATCGCGTCATCGCCGCCTGGCCGGGCAGCATCACGCTCGTGCCGCATCTGCTCGGCATCATCAAAGCGGGCGCCATCGATGTCGACGTGACATTTGGGGACAGCGTCCCGTTCCACAGCACCGACAACCGCAAGCGACTGGCGACCGATATCGCCGCCTCCATCCGCTCAATGCTGGCCTTCAGCCTGCGCGGCGGCTGGCGGAATTCGTGAGATCGTAGCTTTTCCGGCATTTTTCTGTTTAATCTGGCCGTGAAAAACACTAGATAGCCGCCATGACCCAGGAAACGCTTGGCCTTGACGCCCCACCCATGATCGCCCGCGAGGGTTCGAACAGCCAGCCCGCACCCATCGCGCGCGATGGGGCAAACAGCAGAAAGGTCTTCATCAAGACTTATGGCTGTCAGATGAACGTCTACGATTCCGTCCGCATGAGCGATGCGCTGGCGAAGGACGGTTATGTTCAGACGGAGGATATGGGCGAGGCGGACCTGGTTCTGCTGAATACCTGTCACATTCGCGAAAAGGCGGCGGAAAAGGTCTACTCCGCGCTTGGCCGCCTGCGGGACATGAAAAAGTCGCGCGAAGAGCAGGGTCGGGAATTCATGATCGGCGTTGCCGGCTGCGTGGCGCAGGCGGAAGGCGAGGAAATCCTTCGCCGGGCGCCCGCCGTGGATGTCGTTATCGGCCCGCAGACCTATCACCGCCTGCCGGAAGCACTGAAACGGGTACGTGGAGGCGAGCGCGTCATCGAGACCGAATACGCGGTTGAGGACAAGTTCGAACACCTGCCGGTTGCCGAGAAATCCACGCTGCGAACGCGTGGTGTTACGGCTTTTTTGACCGTGCAGGAAGGTTGCGACAAGTTCTGTACCTTCTGTGTCGTGCCCTATACGCGCGGTTCGGAGGTTTCCCGTCCCGTGCGCCAGATTGTTGATGAGGCGATGAAGCTTGTCGATGCCGGCGTGCGTGAGATCACGCTGCTCGGCCAGAACGTCAACGCCTGGCAGGGCGAAGGCCCGAAGGGCGAAAAATGGGGCCTTGCCGAACTGCTTTACCGGCTGGCGGAAATTCCGGGCCTTGCGAGGCTTCGCTACACCACCAGCCATCCGCGCGACATGGACGATCGCCTGATCGGCGCCCATCGCGACCTGCGCATCCTGATGCCTTATTTGCATCTGCCGGTTCAGTCCGGTTCGGACCGAATTCTGAAAGCGATGAACCGTCGCCATACGGGCGAGGAATACATCCAGCTTATTGAAAAAATCCGCGCCGCCCGCCCTGATATTGCCATGTCTGGAGACTTTATTGTCGGTTTCCCCGGCGAGACGGATCGCGATTTCGAAGATACGATGGCGATGGTCGAAACGGTGAAGTACGCGCAGGCCTTCTCGTTCAAATACTCCACCCGTCCCGGCACGCCGGGGGCCGACCTCACGGACCAGGTTGCGGAAGACGTGAAGGCCGAGCGGTTGGAAAGATTGCAGGCTCTCTTGCTGCGGCAACAGAAGGAATTTGCGGAGTCGCTGGTCGGAAAGACCATGGATGTGCTGCTGGAAAAGCCCGGCCGCATGACTGAGCAGTTGATAGGTCGTTCTCCGTGGCTGCAATCCGTGAATCTTGATGCAAAGACTTTGAAAATCGGTGACATTGTTAATGTACGAATCACCGCAACGGGTCCAAACAGCTTGTTTGCCGAGGTGGCAGAGAGTTAGAGTGGGGAGCCGACACTGATTGGGACAGGAGCCTGACCGCTTGAACGCACACGAATTGGTATCAAATTCATCGCGCCAGCCACGCCAAGCCGCGACCGACGCCAATCACTTCGTCCTCACGTTCGAGAATAACAGGATAGCGGGAGAGCTATTCGGTCAGTTCGATCAGAACCTGAAGCTTCTGGAGCAGCGCCTCAATATCGACGCTCGTCCGCGTGGAAATTCAGTCGCCATCACCGGCGATGTGGTCTCCACCAATCAGGCCCGCCGCGCGCTTGATTTCCTTTACGAGCGTTTGCTGAAGGGTGGCGCCGTCGAGCTTTCTGACGTCGAGGGGGCGATCCGCATGGCCGTCGCAGCGGACGACCAGCTGACGCTGCCGACCATGGAGCGCAAGGCGAAGATTTCCATGGCGCAGATTTCCACGCGCAAGAAAACCATTTCGGCGCGGACGCCCACGCAGGACGTCTATATGCGCGCCTTGGAACAATCCGAACTCGTTTTCGGTGTTGGCCCCGCCGGCACGGGCAAGACCTATCTGGCCGTGGCGCATGCCGCGCAGCTGCTGGAGCGTGGCGCGGTCGATCGCATCATCCTTTCGCGTCCCGCCGTTGAAGCGGGTGAGCGTCTGGGCTTCCTGCCTGGTGACATGAAGGAAAAGGTCGATCCGTATCTCCGCCCGCTTTATGACGCGCTGTATGACATGATGCCCGGTGATAAGGTGGAGCGCGCCATTCAGGCAGGCGTCATCGAAATTGCACCTCTGGCTTTCATGCGCGGCCGCACGCTTGCCAATGCCGCCGTCATTCTGGACGAAGCCCAGAATACGACGACGATGCAGATGAAAATGTTCCTGACGCGCCTTGGCGAAAACGGTCGCATGATTGTGACCGGCGACCCAAGCCAGGTGGACTTGCCGCGCGGCGTGAAGTCTGGCCTCGTGGAAGCCCTGCAGATCCTCACGGATGTGGAAGGCGTGTCCGTTGTGCGGTTCAAGGATGTGGACGTTGTCCGTCACCCGATGGTGGCGCGCATTGTCCGGGCCTATGAATCCCATACGGCTGTGCCGGATGAGAGCCTGCTGAAGGGCGACTGACGAAAAGACAATGACAGCTCTGGATATTCAAATCAGCATCGAGGCCGAAGGTTGGTCCTCGGAAGAGGACCTGTCTGCCTTTGCGTCAAAGACGCTGGATGCGGCGGTCGATTTTCTGAAGCGGGAAGAGGATCAACCCTTCCCGAAAATGCCGGTCGAGCTCTCGCTGGTCTTCACCGACGATGAAAATATCCGGGAAATCAATGCAGAGTGGCGTGACAAGGACAAGGCGACCAACGTCTTGTCTTTCCCTGCTTTTCCGCTGGAGCCGGGCGGAATGCCCGGCCCTATGCTGGGCGATATCGTCGTCGCGAGAGAAACGGTAGAGCGAGAGGCCCTTGAACTTGAGAAGAGTTTCGAGGATCATCTGACCCATCTTCTCGTTCATGGGTTCCTGCATTTGTTTGGTTATGACCACATGGACGAGGAAGAAGCGGAAGAAATGGAGTCGCTTGAGACTCGCATTTTGGCGGTGCTTGGCCTATCTGATCCCTATGCGGGTCAAGAACCGCTTTAAATATTGTCTGGAGCCATGAACGAACATTCTGCACGACCTGCCAATGAGGGCAGAGAAAACGGCGAGCAGTCCTCTTCGGAGGAGGGCAGTAGTCACTTACGTCAGGACTACAATGCCAAACCGAGATCGACCATCTGGTCGCGCATCGCGCGGTTGCTGAAACCGTCTCAGGGTGAGCGCCTGCGCGAGGATCTGACCGATGCGCTGATGGACGACACTGAAATAGGCGCCGCTTTTACGCCCGAAGAACGGGCGATGCTACACAACATCCTCCGTTTCCGTGAGATCAGGGTCGAAGATATCATGATCCCGCGGGTGGATATTGACGGTCTCGATCAGAATATGACGATTGGTGACGCGCTGATCCTGTTTGAGGAAACCGGACGTTCCCGCATGCCGGTTTATGAAGAGACGCTGGACGACCCCAAGGGGATGATCCATATCCGCGATCTGCTTGCCTATGTTGCCAAACAGGCTCGCAACAAGCGCCGGGTGGGATCGCGTGGCGTCGCTTACGGTGAAGTGAAGGCGCCGCGGTCGCCGCGGCCGAATTTCGATCTGGCGCGGGTCGATCTGGAAAAGACGGTTGCCGACGCCGGGCTGGTGCGCAAGATTCTTTTCGCGCCGCCCTCCATGTTGGCCTCCGATCTTCTGAAGACCATGCAGGCCCAGAGAACCCAGCTCGCCGTGGTGATCGATGAATATGGCGGTACCGACGGTCTTGTCAGCCATGAAGACATCGTCGAGATGGTGGTTGGGGACATCGACGACGAGCACGACAAGGACGAGGCGATGTTCTCGCGTCTTTCTGCCGATGTGCTCGTGGCGGATGCCCGCGCGGAACTCACCGAACTTGCCGAGGCTATCGGTCCGGAATTCGACGTGCGCGAACATCTGGAAGAAATCGATACGCTCGGTGGACTCATCTTCTTCGCGCTGGGCCGTATTCCCGCCAAGGGCGAGGTCGTTCGCGCCGTGCCCGGTTTCGAGTTTCAGATCCTCGATGCGGATACGAGGCGTATCAAGGGTGTCCGTATCGTACGCGATCATGGCTCCGAAGGGGAAGACGACCGCGCCCCCGGCGATGCCGGTGAGGTGATTGCATTGCCGCCGCCGGAGACGCGGTTGATCGCCCATCAGCAGAACGTGGACTGAAGGATAGACGGGTAGCCCCCGTCGATCCCGCCGTTTGATCTTCCGGATTCTGCGGGTTCGACTACCCGGGCATGAGATCCCGCTCGATCTGCCCTGCCTGATGTGGACGGCGAATCTTTTTTCCTTTACGTCGAAAGAAAGGGAAATTTCGCCGAATGGCTTGCCTGGAGCGGGTTTCCGGATGCGCATGATACGGAGATGGCATGGAGCGTCTTGCAGGCAGGGTGATGCTGGCCGGCGGCATGAGCCGCGCAGTGATGGCGATTGCTGCAGGCGCGGTCGGAGCGCTCGCCCTGCCTCCATTCGGTTTCTTCGCAGCGCTTTTCCTGTCTTTCACCCTGTTGGTCTGGCTGGTGGATGGCTGCACCGGCAAGCCGGGCGGCGGCCTCTTCAGCCGCATCCTTCCCGCTTTTGGTATAGGCTGGTGTTTCGGTCTCGGTTATTTCGTGGCTGGCCTGTGGTGGCTGGGCAACGCGCTTCTGCTTGAAGCGGATGAATTTGCCTGGGCGCTGCCGCTTGCCATCCTTGGGCTTCCGGCCTTTCTGGCGCTGTTTTACGGTTTCGCGGTTGCTGCGGCCAATCTTGTGTGGTCGAACGGTCTAGGCCGGATCGCCGCCCTTGCCGCCGCATTCGGATTTACGGAATGGCTGCGCAGTTTCCTGGCGACGGGCTTTCCGTGGAACGCCATAGGTTACGGCATCATGCCGATCCCGGTCATGATGCAGTCGGCGCATCTGATCGGTCTTTTCGGTGTGACCACGCTTGCCGTTTTCATCTTCGCGTCCCCCGCGCTCATCGCCACGAGAAAAGGCATGTGGCCCGGCCTTTCCCTGGCGGCGCTGCTGCTGGCCAGCCATGTGGGTTATGGCTTCTACCGCCTCCAGACACCCGCGGAGACACCGGCAGATGCGGTGACAGTCAGAATCGTCCAACCGTCCATCGATCAGTCTCGCAAGATGCTGAATGATGACCGCGCCGAGATTTTCGGCGAGCATCTGCGGTTGACAGCCCTGCCTCCGGGCGAAGGCAAAAAGCGCCCCGACATCATTGTCTGGCCCGAAACCTCGGTGCCGTTCATCCTGACGCAAAATCCCGACGCGCTGGCCGAGATCGCAAAGACGCTGCAAGACGGGCAGGTGCTCTTCACCGGAGCCGTCAGGATGGAAGATGCGGGTGCTGGCAGGCCGCCGCGTTATTATAACTCGGTCTACGCCATCGACAGTCAGGGAGAAATCATCGGCGCGACGGACAAGGTCCATCTGACCCCCTTTGGAGAATATGTTCCCTTCGAGGGTATCCTGCGGGAGTTTGGCATTGATAATGTCATCGCCCTGCCCGGGGGCTTTTCAGCAGCCTCTTCGCGCACGCCCCTGACGCTTCCATCCGGAAAGACCTTTTATCCGCTGATCTGTTACGAGATCATTTTTCCCGGTGAGATGACTCCGGCTCTCGTTGGCTCGGCGGCGATCCTCAACGTGACGAATGACGGCTGGTTTGGTGATACGCCTGGGCCGTATCAGCACTTTCTTCAGGCCAGGGTGCGGGCGGTTGAGACGGGTGTGCCGGTGATTCGCGGTGCCAATACGGGTATCTCGGCGGTTATAGACCCTTATGGCCGCATTATTGCCGGATTGGATTACGGTCGGGTGGGCATTGTTGACGCCACTTTGAGTGGTGGGTCAAACGACGCATTTACTTACGACACACATCGGACGTATTTCTGGTTGATTTTTTCCGTGATGATGATCGCTGCGGTATTTCCTGCCTGGAGTTTTGCCCGGCGCCAGAATTGACCGGGAACTCCTGCAATTGCATAGTGAATACGTCAGTCGTAAAACAAGTTTAGCTGCTGTCGAAATACCGGCTCATTTCTTCGAATAGTAATGAAGCGAGATATCAACCCATCCGAGTGTCAGGACCGCATGATGACCGAAAATAAGAAAAAGCCTAACCCCATCGACATTCATGTCGGAAGCCGAATTCGTCTTCGCAGAACCATGCTCGGCATGAGCCAGGAAAAACTGGGTGAAAGTCTCGGAATTACCTTTCAGCAAATTCAGAAGTACGAAAAGGGCACGAACCGTGTTGGCGCCAGCCGCCTGCAGAATATCTCGGCGATCCTCAATGTACCGGTTTCCTTTTTTTTCGAAGACGCACCCGGCGATCAGGCTGGCGGTACATCCGGCATGGCGGAAGCCTCGAGCTCCAATTACGTCGTCGACTTCCTGTCTTCGGCTGAAGGTTTGCAGTTGAATCGCGCCTTCGTGAAGATCGCCGACCCGAAGGTCCGTCGCCGTCTGGTCGATCTCGTCAAGGCGCTCGCCGCCGAGGGCGATGCCGAGTAGGGCCTGGCCCCTGCAGCGCAGAAAATTTCCGGCATGGGATGCCGGGCACTCAACGGTCCGCAGGGACCGTTTTTTTGTGCCAGATTAGAAAGGAATTCTCACATAAAGATATATTTATGTGGTTGTGTCCTTGTTTTTCGCGGCCGAAATGACTAACAAACTCGAAGACCGTTCTTTGAGGGGAATCCCGCATGCGTGCCAATTATCTGTTCACCAGCGAGTCCGTGGCCGAGGGTCATCCGGACAAGGTTTGTGATCGTATTTCCGATGAAATCGTGGATCTCATTTACCGTGAAGCGGCCAAGACGGGCGTGGACCCGTGGACCGTGCGCATCGCCTGCGAAACGCTTGCAACGACCAACCGCGTCGTGATTGCGGGTGAGGTTCGGGTTCCCGATACGCTGCTGAAGAAGGACAAGGACGGCAAGGTCCTCAAGGACGCAGCCGGCCATCCGGTTATCAATCCCTCGAAGTTCAAATCCGCCGCCCGCAAGGCTATCCGCGATATCGGCTACGAGCAGGATGGTTTCCACTGGAAGACCGCCAAGATCGACGTTCTCCTGCATCCGCAGTCGGCTGATATCGCGCAGGGTGTGGACAACGCTTCCGACAAGCAGGGCGACGAGGGTGCCGGCGACCAGGGCATCATGTTCGGTTACGCCTGCAAGGAAACGCCTGACCTCATGCCGGCGCCGATCTATTATTCCCACCGTATCCTGCAGCTGCTGGCCACCGCCCGTAAAAGCGGCGAAGGCGAGGCGGCGAAGCTCGGCCCCGATGCCAAGAGCCAGGTGACGGTTCGTTACGTCGACGGCAAGGCTTCCGAAGCCGTTTCCATCGTGCTGTCCACGCAGCATCTCGATGCAAGCTGGGATTCGAAGAAGGTTCGTGCTGTTGTCGAACCCTATATCCGCGAAGCGCTTGGCGACCTGAAGATCGCCGACGATTGCCAGTGGTATATCAACCCGACCGGCAAGTTCGTCATCGGCGGTCCCGATGGTGATGCCGGCCTGACCGGCCGCAAGATCATCGTTGACACCTATGGCGGTGCTGCCCCGCACGGTGGTGGCGCATTCTCGGGCAAGGACACGACCAAGGTCGACCGTTCCGCCGCCTATGCCGCCCGCTACCTCGCCAAGAACGTCGTGGCTGCCGGCCTCGCCGAGCGCTGCACCATTCAGATTTCTTATGCAATCGGCATTGCCCAGCCGCTGTCGATCTATGTCGATCTGCATGGCACCGGCAAGGTCAGCGAAGATCAGGTCGAGGCCGCGATCCGCAAGGTCATGGACCTTTCGCCATCGGGCATTCGCCGTCATCTCGATCTCAACAAGCCGATTTACGCCAAGACGTCTTCCTATGGTCATTTCGGCCGTAAGGCTGGCCGCGACGGCTCCTTCTCCTGGGAGAAGCTCGATCTGGTGAAGCCGCTCAAGGAAGCTTTGAGCGCTTAAGCATTTCCAGTAAAAGTGCGTAGCGGTTTTACGTCCGGAAAATGCGTCAACTGGATATCGCGCTTGTTATTTGGCGGCGATTGAGAGATACCGTCACCGAGTTTTGTAACCCGCACAGTGCCTCACGGGGTGCTGTGCGGGTTAAGTCTATTTGGTCTTGAGAGTATGAGATGACGGAAGAACGGCGTTCGCGCGCGACGGAAGCGTTTTTTGGCAGGCGCAAGGGCAAGCCCCTGCGCAATCAGCAGGTCGATACGATCGAAAATCTGCTGCCTTTGCTGAAAATCGATCTGGAAAGCGTGCCCCCGCAAAATCTCGCCGCGCTCTTTCCGGCAGATGTGCGATCGATCCGTCTGGAGATCGGTTTCGGCGGTGGCGAACATCTCGCCCACCGCGCGGTCGAAAATCCCGAGACGGGTTTCATCGGTGTCGAACCCTTCGTCAATTCCATGGCCAAACTGCTTGCCACGGTTCGCGAACGTGAACTGATGAATATCCGCCTTTACGACGATGATGCGACGCAGTTACTCGACTGGCTGCCTGAAGGATCGATCGATCACATCGATCTGCTTTATCCCGATCCCTGGCCGAAGAAGAAGCACTGGAAGCGGCGTTTCGTGTCAGACGTCAATCTCGCCCGTTTCCATCGTGTGTTGAAACCCGGCGGCAAGTTCTGCTTTGCGTCCGACATCGACACTTACGTCAACTGGACGCTGCAGCATTGCGCCCGGCACGGCGGCTTTGACTGGACGGCGACAAGCGCTGATGACTGGCGCACGCCCTATGCCAACTGGCCGGGCACGCGTTACGAGAACAAGGCAAAAAGAGAAGGCCGCAGCTCGGCCTATCTCACCTTCATCCGTCGCTAAAGCATTTCAAGTAAAAGTGTGCAGCGGTTTTACGTCCGGAAAATGCGCTAACGGCAAGACCCCTTAAAGGGCCGCGTCAACTTCCGCTGCCTGCGGAATGGAAGGCTGCGCGCCGGCACGCGTGCAGGCGAGTGAGCCTGCGACTGCGGCCCGCTTCAGAGCCCTTTCGAAATCCATTCCCTGATCGAGGCTCGCGGCGAGATATCCGCAGAAGGTATCGCCCGCACCAACCGTATCGACCGGCTCGATCTTCAGGCCGGAAGCCCTGTAGAGCTTGCCATTACGAATGGCGATCACGCCATCCGCACCGAGCGTGACGATCAAAGTCTGGCCGGTCCTCTCGTGAAGGGCCTTGAGTTCGTTTTCCCGCTCGTCGCTGGAGAGGCCATTCTTGCCGATCAGCAGCTCGAACTCGGTTTCATTGGCGATGACGATATCGGCAAGGCCGGCGAGACGCGGTCCGTCCGCGGTCAGCGGTGCTGTGTTGATGACGGTGGTGACGCGTTTCGCCTTTGCGGCCGTCAGTGCAGCTTCGATGGCGGGTGCCGGTATCTCGAACTGCAGCATGAGAATATCGCTTGGAGCCATTTCGGATATGGTCTTTGCCGCGTCGGATGCCGAGACCTCACCATTCGCAGCGGGAATGACCGAGATCATGTTCTCTCCGCCTTCGCCGATCAGGATAACCGCCGTTCCAGTCGGGCCGGGCGCGGTTTTGACCAATGACAGATCGGTTCCCGCGTCCCGCAGCAAGGTCAGTGCTGGAGCGGCAAAGGTGTCATCACCCGCAGCGCCCGCCATCTTGACCGCGGCGCCCGCACGCCGTGCGGCCAGCGCCTGATTGGCTCCCTTGCCGCCGGCGGCCGTGGAGAATGTCTCTCCCGTTACGGTTTCACCGGGCTTGGGCAGACGTTTGGCGGTCGCGACGAGGTCCATGTTGATGGAGCCGAAAACAGTAATCATGGGGCGCTGGGTCCGTATGAAATTTAAGCAAGGCGGCGACTTTGCCCGAGACGATCACTCGTCGTCAACCACCCGCAATTTGGCCGCACCGGCTCGGTTTTCGGCAAAGCGCCGGGCCTGCTCGATTTCTCCGTGCGGCACGTCTTTTTCCGTTGGTGAGAAATCGAGCCCCTCGATTTTCTGTCCGCGCGCCAGCACCTTGTCGGAGGAGATAAGCATCATGTCGACGTCCTTCTGCGCCAGCCCGAAATGGGCCTGCAGCTTCCGCGTCCGATCGTCCAGCCGCCGCACATCGTCCATGAGCAGCGCCACTTCACCCTGAATGAGATGCGCCTGTTCGCGCATGCGCTGGTCTTTGAGCACGGACTGGATGACCTGTACCGACAGCATCAGCAGCGATGGCGAAACGATGACCACCCGGGCGCGATGGGCGCGCTGCACCAGATATTCGAAATGCTGGTGGATATCGGCGAAAATCGATTCCGACGGCACGAAGATGAAGGCGGTATCCTGTGTCTCGCCGCGAATGAGATATTTCTCGGCGACATCGCGAATATGCACCTCCATGTCCCTGCGGAACTGCTGCACGGCGGCACGTTTGGTTTCCGGCGTCTCGTCCGCCTTGATGGCGTTCCAGGCTTCCAGCGGAAACTTGGCATCGATGACGAGCGGCGGCGCATTGTTCGGCATCTTGATGGTGCAGTCCGGCCGGTAACCGTTGGAAAGTGTCGGCTGCAGCTGGAAGGAACCCGGCGGCAGGGCGTCGGCGATCAGCGTCTCCATGCGCGCCTGTCCGAAGGCTCCGCGTGTCTGCTTGTTGGAAAGTATCGCCTGAAGCCCGACCACGTCCTTGGCCAGATCCTGAATATTGCCCTGTGCGGCATCGATGACCGCCAGGCGCTCCTGAAGGCGGCTCAGATTTTCATGGGTAGACCGGGTCTGCTCCGTCAGCGTTTCGCCCAGCCGCTGCGACATGCCATCAAGACGCTGGTTCAGCGTCTGGCTCATCTCCGTCTGACGCGTGCCGAGCGTTTCCGCCATGGCCGCGATCCGGCCATGCAGTTCGGACTGGGTTTTGAGCAGGTCGGAGATCTCGCCATCGGCCCCAGCTTTCTTCGACCGGTTTGCCGTCACAAGCCATGTAACGACAAGGCCGAAAATCGCGGCAGCGAGAAGCGCGCCGAAGCTGATATCGACTGAGCCGGCCCGCAGCGCGGGTTGAAGGAGAACGGAGAAGTCTGTGTTCATGACTAAATCTAGCAGATTTCGATCGATTCGGAAGATCAAAACAAGAACATTCCTGCGGCGGAAATGAGTCCGGCAGAACGGATGCCGCGAGCCGTTTTCATCGTCGTGTTTTTTATTTCCTCCGCGCGAGAGATACGTTATGGGAAGCCATGACCATCAAACCGCTTATCATTTTGCCCGATCCCGTGCTGCGCCAGCAATCGAAGCCCATCGAAAAGGTGGATGCCGAGGTGCTGCGTTTGGCGGACGACATGCTGGAAACGATGTATGATGCCCCCGGCATCGGCCTTGCCGCCATCCAGATAGGTGTGCCGCGCCGGTTGCTGGTGATCGATGTTGCGCGTGAAGGCGAAGAAAAGACCCCGATCGTCTTCATCAATCCGGAAATCCTCAAGGTTTCGGATGATATTTCCACCTATGAGGAAGGCTGTCTCTCGATTCCCGATTATTATGCCGAGGTGGAGCGCCCTGCGTCGCTCACGGTGCAATATGTCGGTCGTGACGGCAAGCAGCAGACGGTCGAGGCGGATGGTCTGTTGGCAACCTGCCTGCAGCATGAGATCGATCACCTGAATGGTGTTCTGTTCATCGACCATATCTCGCGGTTGAAGCGGGACATGGTCATCAAGAAATTTACGAAAGCAGCCCGCGCAAAAGTCTGATCCGTCGCACAGCTGACGGAGCGGAAGACAGGGCAGGGGGCAATCATGGCTCTTCGCATCATATTCATGGGCACGCCGGATTTTTCCGTTCCGACGTTGCGTGCACTGGTGGAAGCGGGCCACGAGATTGCTGCCGTCTATACCCAGCCACCGCGTCCAGGCGGCCGTCGCGGCCTTGATCTGCAGAAATCGCCGGTGCATCAGGCTGCGGAACTGCTGGGCTTACCGGTACTGACACCCTTGAATTTCAAGGCGGAGGAAGATCGCCAGCAGTTTCGGGATTTCAATGCCGATGTCGCGGTCGTCGTGGCTTACGGGCTGCTGCTGCCTGAAGCGGTCCTCTCCGGCACGCGGCTTGGCTGTTACAATGGTCACGCTTCGCTGCTGCCGCGCTGGCGCGGCGCGGCTCCCATCCAGCGGGCGATCATGGCGGGTGACACCGAAACCGGCATGATGGTCATGAAAATGGAAAAGGGTCTCGATACCGGCCCTGTTGCACTTACGGCAAAGGTCACGATCGGCGAGAACATGACGGCCGGCGAGCTGCATGACAGCCTGATGCTGACAGGCGCTCGGTTGATGCGTCAGGCGATGGACAAGCTGGAAGCAGATGACCTGCCCCTCGTCCCGCAAGCGGAAGAGGGCGTTCTATACGCGGCAAAAATCGACAAGAGCGAGACCCGTATCGATTTTTCAAGGCCGGCGCAGGATGTGCATAATCATATTCGCGGCCTTTCGCCGTTTCCTGGCGCATGGCTGGAGATGGAGATCGGCGGCAAGCCCGAGCGCGTCAAGGTACTGGCGTCCGAGCTCGCCAGCGGAATGGGCGAGGCAGGCAGCGCACTGGATGATGTTCTCACCATTGCCTGCGGCAGCGGCGCCGTACGGCTCACCCGTTTGCAGAAGGCGGGCGGCAAGCCGATGTCGGCGGCCGATTTCGTGCGCGGTACCCCGGTTCCGGCCACTACGAGGCTGGGCTGATGCCACGCTTCCGCATGACCGTCGAATATGACGGTACGCCCTATTATGGCTGGCAGAGACAGGAAAACGGCCCCTCGGTTCAGGGTGCGCTGGAGGCTGCGGTTCGGTCGCTGACCGGCGAGAGCGTTTCCATTCGCGGCGCTGGCCGCACCGATTCCGGCGTGCATGCCGTTGGGCAGGTTGTCCATGTCGATCTCTCGCGAGACTGGGAGCCCTACAAGCTACGCAATGCCATCAATGCGCATCTCGCCATGGCGGGTGAAGCGGTGGCCGTGCTCGATGCCGCTTCCGTGACTGAGGATTTCGACGCCCGTTTTTCCGCCCTTCGTCGGCACTATCTCTACCGCATCGTCTGCCGCAAAGCCCGGCTGGCGCTGGAGCACAAGCGGGCGTGGTGGGTGTCGAAGGACCTCGATCACGAGTGCATGCATGAAGCTGCCCAGATGCTCGTCGGCCGGCATGATTTCACCACCTTCCGCTCCGTGCACTGCCAGGCGAACAGCCCCGTGCGCACGCTCGACCGGCTGGATGTGACGCGCAATGGCGATCTCATCGAGATACGCGCGACGGCGCAGAGCTTCCTTCATAACCAGATCCGCTCTTTCGCCGGCACGCTGAAATTGGCAGGCGAGGGCACGATGACGCCAGAGGACGTGCGTGCCGCACTGGAGGCACGCGATCGAAAAGCCTGTGGCCCGGTCGCACCGCCGGACGGTCTTTACTTCATGCAGGTCGATTATCCCGACGTCATTCCGCCGCGCCGCCACCTCGAACCCGAGGTGACGCAGGATGCGGATTGACGTCTAATTCTCTCAGGCCGGATAGACACCGAGAAAGCGCTGCAACGCTTCCGACAGAAGCATGCCGGGCACCAGTAGCGTCATGACGATGGCGGAGACGAGCAGCGACTGGTCGCGGATAAAAAACCGCACGATCCGTGAAAAGGCAAAGACCAGCGACAGAAGCAGCGCCAGCCACAAAATCGCGATCAGCCCCTGCAACGGTGGCAGGAAGAACGCAATCAGGATCAGAACGGCGTAGGCGTATGAGAAGGGCAGCGACAGCCAGTTCATGGTGGTGACGAGAGGCGTGAATTTTTCACGTGCGCCAAAGGCAAAGAGCAACATGCCGATCAAAAGCAGCGGCACGATCCAGCAAATGGCCTCCACCATCGCCAGGCGAAAGAAGAAGATGAACCCCGTTCCTGTTCCCGGCGGGTAGCTGGCGAGAAACGCTGCCCGCAGCCACAGCCAGGAAACCAGCATGGCGGGCAGGCACCAAAGGACGGAATAGAAGGACCGCCACATGCCGCGTTCGGTCAGGTCCAGATAACGTGCGCCATTATGGTCGCCGAGCAGCAACAGCCACAGGCCCGTCAGATAGAGCCTTACTTCACTTGCCGTCGGCATGGGCGAACCAGCGCTCGATAAAGGTTTCGTAAATGCGCGTCAGCGTCTCAAGATCGGCAATGGCTACCCGCTCATCGACCATGTGCATGGTCTGCCCGACAAGGCCGAACTCCACGACAGGGCAATAGTCCTTGATGAAGCGCGCATCCGACGTGCCGCCGGTGGTCGAAAGCTTTGGCTCCTTGCCGGTGACGGCTTCGACCGCGCCTGAGAGCGATGAGATGAGCGCATTGTTCCGGGTCAAAAAGACATGGGCCGGTCGGTCCGCCCAGACGATCTCGTACTTTACCGGTGTGCGGTCGGGGCGGAGCTCGCCGTCTGCCGCAGCGGCATCGAGGCGGCGGATGATTTCCGCCCGAAGGCTCTCCGCTGTCCATGTGTCGTTGAAACGGATGTTGAAGGAGGCAGTCGCCCGCGCCGGGATCACATTGGTGGCGGCGTTGCCGGTGTCGACGGTCGTTACTTCGAGATTGGAAGGCTGGAAATTATCCGTGCCGTGATCAAAGGGCGGATGCATCAGCGCATGCGTCAACTGCAGCAGACCGCGAATTGGGTTGTCGGCGAGATGCGGATAGGCAGCGTGGCCTTGCACGCCATGGACCGTGATGCGACCGGAGAGCGATCCCCGCCGGCCGATCTTGATCATGTCGCCCAGCTGGTCGGGATTGGTCGGTTCCCCGACGACACACGCGTCCCACGTCTCGCCCTTTGCAGCAGCCCATTCCAGCAGCTTGGAAGTGCCGTTGATTGATGGGCCTTCCTCGTCACCGGTGATCAGGAAGGAGACGGAGCCCTGCGGCTTGCCGTGTTTTTCAATATGGCGGGCAATGGCGGCAACAAAACAGGCAATACCGCCCTTCATGTCCACCGCACCGCGACCGAACATTTCGCCACCGGCAATCTCTGCGGCAAAAGGCGGGTGACTCCACGCGGCCTCATCCCCAACGGGAACCACATCCGTATGGCCCGCAAACATCAGATGTGGCCCCTCGTTGCCGAGACGGGCATAGAGGTTCTCTACATCGGGTGTTCCCGCCTCGCTCGCCACCATTTTTTCCACCACGAAACCGAGCGGCGAAAGCAGGTTGTCGAGCAGAGTAAGCGCGCCGCCTTCCGCAGGCGTCACCGAAGGGCAACGGATGAGGGCGGCGAGATTGGCAACGGGATCGGTCGTGGTCATGGTATCAGCTTTATATCAGTCGCGCAGAAGCTCGTTGATGCCGGTCTTGGAGCGGGTCTTTTCATCGACGCGCTTGACGATCACGGCGCAATAGAGGCTGGGGCCCGGCTCGCCATTCGGGAACGGTTTGCCCGGCATGGTGCCGGCAACGACGACGGAATAGGGCGGGACTTCGCCGTAGGTGATCTCGCCGGTGGCGCGATCAACGATCTTGGTCGATTTGCCGATGAAGACGCCCATGCCGAGAACAGCACCCTCGCGCACGATGCAGCCTTCCACGACTTCCGAACGCGCACCGATGAAGCAATTGTCTTCGATGATGGTGGGCCCTGCCTGCAGCGGCTCCAGAACGCCGCCGATACCGACGCCGCCGGAGAGATGCACGTTCTTGCCGATCTGCGCGCAGGAGCCGACCGTTGCCCAGGTATCGACCATCGTGCCTTCATCGACATAGGCGCCGAGATTGACGAAGGAAGGCATCAGCACGACGTTCTTGGCCACGTAAGCCGAGCGGCGCACGATGGCGTTTGGCACCGCGCGGAAACCGGCGGCGCGGAACTGGTTTTCACCCCAGTTTTCAAACTTCGACGGAACCTTGTCCCACCAGGTGGCTTCGCCCGGACCACCGGTCACGATTTCCATGTCATTGAGACGGAAGGAGAGAAGCACGGCCTTTTTCAGCCACTGGTTCACCTTCCAGTTTCCATCCGCCTGCTTTTCAGCAACGCGTGCCTCGCCGCTGTCGAGAAGTTGAAGAGATGTGTCCACGGCGTCGCGAACCTCGCCCTTCGTCGATACATTCACGCTGTCGCGGTTGTCGAAGGCGGTTTCGATGATCGTTTCGAGGGAAGAGAGATCCGTGAGGCTCATGGAAAATTCCTTAAAGTCGCGTGTGTTCGTGGTCACGGCGGGTTCCGTGCCGCTGGAAGGCTTTGGCCATTTGATCTAAGGGAGTGTTGGAAAGGCGTCAATGCGATTTGGGTGATTTGGCGCCGCAGATGAAAGGCATGGAAATGACACGACTGAAAAACGGCAAATTGCGGCGCAAGGACGGGGTATGGGACCCGTTGAAGCGCAGCGCTGTGGACAAGCAGCAGGCCGAGGTCGTTGTCAAGACGCCGCAGTCGGACTCCCCGTCCTACCGGCTGGCCTATGTGGATACGGACTTTCTCTGCCGCGAGGAATTGCGACCCGTCAGGCTGCAGCTGGAACTTCTGAAGACGGAAATGGCGCTCACCGAACGCGGGATAAATTCCACCGTCGTCATGTTTGGCGGCGCCCGCATTCCCGAACCGGGAGGAGAGGCCTGGGCGGCGCGCAATGAAACGCAGAAGCGCAATCTCGAGCAATCCTCGGTTTATTACGACGAAGCACGCAAATTCGCCCGCCTTTGCACCGACTACGGCGCGAAATCCGGTCACCTGGAATATGTGGTGGTCACCGGCGGCGGTCCCGGCGTCATGGAGGCGGGTAACCGGGGCGCCATGGATGCCGGCGGCCCTTCCATCGGCCTCAATATCGTCCTGCCGCACGAGCAGGCGCCCAACCCTTATGTAACGCCGGAACTGAGCTTCAATTTCCACTACTTCGCGATCCGGAAAATGCACTTCCTGATGCGGGCAAAGGCCGTGGTGGTTTTCCCCGGCGGTTTTGGCACGCTCGATGAGCTTTTTGAAGCCTTGACGCTGATCCAGACCAAGCGCATGGCCCCGATCCCTCTCATTCTTTTTGGAGAAAAGTTCTGGCGATCCGTCGTCAATTTCGAGTTCCTGGCGGATTTCGGCACCATCGCTCCCGAGGATATGAATCTCCTGCACTTTGCCGAAACGGCGGACGATGCCTGGAAGATCATCTCCGACTACTACGAACACTGAAGATGCACGGCGCGGCGAAGTATTATTAGGGCTTAATTAGCAATCATATTCTAACTTCGCCCTGTCGCGCTGCAGCGCACTGTCCCATGCGGACGGGCCTCCATGACGGAGATTGTCATCCGTTGACGTCAGCTCCTTCGGGTTGACGATTTCCATTGGGGCCTAAATGTTCAATCTCAAAGTGAAGTCGCTTGCGACCAAGCTGATCCTAGTAACCGGCTGTGCCATCACCACGGTTCTCGTTGCATCCAATTCTTTCCTCATCTCCCAGACCAGTGAGCGCGTGCACGCGTTGACCATGGATCAGGCCAATACGGAAGCCCGCGCCATCGCCAACGTCATCGCCGCCGATGTCGGTGAACTCGGCAGCGCTGCCCGCTCAATGGCTGGCGTCATCGGTCGGGCGCATCAGGCGAAGTCGATGGATCGCCCTGGCATCGTCAACATCCTCAAGGCCAATGTGGAGCAGAATACTTTTGCATTCGGCAGCTGGTTCTGCGAACAGCTCGGTCTTTTCGATGGTCAGACGACAGAGATCGCCAACAGGCTCGATCTCGGCACCAACGCGACCGGCGCCTTCGCACCTTACTGGTCCAAGACCCAGAAGGGCGATATCCAGTTCTCGACCTTCAAGAACGATTACGCAGCGGAGTGGTATGCGCTGGCCGCCAAGACCGGCAAGGGAGCGATTACCCAACCTTATCTCGCCGAAGGCACGGAAGTGCCGACCACCATGACCTCGCTTGCCTATCCCGTCATGTCGGATGGCAAGATGATCGGCGTGGCGGGTGTCGATATTTCGCTCGCGTCTCTCACCCAGAAACTGCAGGCTCTGCATCCTTTCGAGACCGGCCGTGTGACGCTCGTCTCCCAGGGTGGCCAGTGGCTGGTGCCGCCGACGCCCGAGCAGAACATGAAAGCCTATGACGGAGAGGGCGCAGCCACTGTCCAGACCGCGATCGCTTCGGGTAAGCAGGGCCTCATCGAAGACCTCGGCCTTGATACCGACGCGCCGTATAACCGTCTCGTTTATCCCTTCGCCGTTCCAGGGCTCAACGCAACCTGGGTCGTCCTTGTTGATATTCCCCATCAGGCCTTGAACGCTCCGGTTCAGGAGCAGACCTATCTGATGATCATCGGTGCGATCGTCATTCTTGCCGCCGTCATTGCAGCGCTTTATTTTGCAGTCCGTTATTTCGTTCGCAACCCGCTTGCATCGCTAGTTACCGACGTGAGGACGCTGAGCGACGGTCGCTACGACGTGCCCGTCTCCGGTCAAGACCGGCAGGATGAGACCGGTTCGGTTGCGACAGCGCTTGAAGGTTTCCGCGCCAAGCTTGCCGGCATCCGTGAGATGGAGGCCGAAGCCGACGCCCAGCGTGGTCACGCCGAAACGGAGCGCCAGCGCTCTGAATTCGAGCGCAATGAAAACAGCCGCATGCAGCAGCACATTGTCAGCGTTCTCGGTTCCGGCCTGAATGCCCTGTCGCAGGGCAATCTGACCTACCGCATTCAGGACGAGTTCCCGGGTGAGTATGCAAAGCTGCGCGAGGACTTCAACTCGGCGCTTGCCAGCCTCGAGGAAACGGTTTCCACCGTCAACGCAACCGTCGTCAGCATCGGCAATGGCACCGGTGAGATCACCCGCGCCGCCAGCGATCTCTCGCATCGCACGGAACAGCAGGCCGCCAGCCTTGAAGAAACTGCCGCTGCGCTTAACGAGCTGACCGCCCAGGTCAATTCCAGCGCCGAAAACGCCGCAGAGGCGGCCGGTGCCGTCAGCCATGCCTGTGAAGACGCCGGCAAGTCTGGCGAGGTTGTGCAGCAGGCCGTGAACTCCATGCAGGGCATTGCGCAATCTTCGGCGGAAATCTCTCGCATCATCGGCGTCATCGACGAGATCGCCTTCCAGACCAATCTTCTGGCGCTGAATGCCGGGGTGGAAGCGGCCCGCGCGGGTGATGCCGGCAAGGGCTTTGCCGTTGTCGCACAGGAAGTGCGCGAACTCGCGCAGCGCTCTGCAACTGCTGCCAAGGAGATCAAGGGTCTCATCAACACCTCGGCCACGCAGGTGGGCGAGGGTGTTCAGCTGGTCGGCAAGGCCGGCGACACGATGAAAAAGATCGCCGATCAAGTTCTGCAGATCAACCAGCTTATACGGCAGATTTCGGCCTCAGCCAGTGAGCAGGCGGTGGGCCTGAAGGAAATCAACTCCGCCGTTACGCAGATGGATCAGGTCACCCAGCAAAATGCGGCGATGGTGGAGGAAACCACTGCGGCCAGCGTGACGCTCAACAGCGAGGCCGAAACGCTCAAATCGCTTGTCGCCGGTTTCGTAGTTTCCGGCGGTCAGCCCAGCCAGCAATTGCGTGCCGCCGCTGCGGCCATGCGCGCTCCCGCTGCTGCCGCCCCGACGTCCGCCCGTCCAGCTGCGCCCCGCGCGCGTCCTAGAACCAGCGGCGCAAATGCGCTGGCTCAGGATGACTGGACGGAATTCTGATGCGGTTTTCCGTTTGAAATATAAAGGGCCGCTGGTATCGCCAGCGGCCTTCTTTATTATCAGCGTCCGTCAAAGACGCGCGAAACGCTCCGTCAGCAACTCGAAGAAACCATCCGCATCCACCTTTCGCATCACGCGGGCATTGGCGGGGCGATCCGTCACGCGCCACCAGTCCACCACGGTCATGCCCATGGTCAGTTCGGAATGGACCTCGATCTCGACATTGCATTCGCGGCCCTCGAACAGTTCGGGCTTGATGAGATAGGCAATAACGCTTGGGTCATGCAGCGGACCGCCATCCGAACCGTACTTCTCGATGTCGAACCGCTCGAAGAATTCCAGCATTTCCGCCATGGCGATCGCCGGCCTCGTGCCGATCTCCCGAATGCGATTGACGCGTGCCTTGGTCGTCAGCAACTGATGCGTGACATCGAGCGGCATCATGACGATGGGCATGCCGGAGCGGAAGACGATGTCGGCAGCCTGCGGATCCACATAGATGTTGAATTCCGCCGCGGGCGTGATGTTGCCGCCCTCGAAGAAGCCGCCGCCCATCATCACCAGTTCTTTGACGCGATCAGCGATCTCCGGCGCCTTCAGGAGCGCCAGCGCCACGTTGGTCAAGGCCCCGAGGGTGCAGAGGGTAACGGTGCCCTCAGGCTCCCGCATCACCGTCTCGATGATGAAATCGACCGCGTGCTGCTTTTCTGCCTCCATGGTCGGTTCGTCGAGAACCGGGCCGTTGAGACCTGTACTGCCGTGAACATGTTCGGCGGTGATGGGCCTGCGCACCAGCGGCTTTTCGGCGCCCTCGTAAACGGGAATGTCGGTGCGACCGCACAATTCGCAGATGATGCGAATGTTACGGCTTGTCAGCTTCAGGGGAACATTGCCGGCAACTGCGCACAACCCCAGAATTTCGATGTCTTCCGGGCTGCCGAAAGCCAGCATGATCGCGGCTGCGTCGTCCTGTCCGGGATCGGTGTCGATAATGATTTTTCTGCGTTCTGCCATGTCTTGCCCGCCGTTGAGATGAGCGCTTTTTTCGAGCCGCGGGTGCTCACTTGTCAAGCCTCATTCCTGCCGCCGCTCACCGGTCACTTTGACTTGCGCATCGCGGTTCGGCTTCCCATATTGCAGGGGCCGGTGCGATTGACCGGCGAGGTTGCCGGAAGCGGGGCCGCTAAACGTCGCTTGGTTGCAAGGACAGAACAGATATGAGCCGCATGACGCCATTTACCCACCCGCTTTTGCTGGGTTTCGATGCCATGGAAAAGACGCTGGAGCGCATGGCGAAGGCCAATGACGGCTACCCTCCCTACAATATTGAGCGCCTGCCCGGCAGCGATGACGTACCGGAACGCCTGCGCATCACCATTGCCGTGGCGGGGTTCTCCGAGGATGATCTCGACGTGACGACGGCTGATAATCAGCTCGTCATTCGCGGACGCCAGCAGGAACAGGAGAAGCGCGATTTTCTCTATCGAGGCATCGCGGCACGCCAGTTCCAGCGCGTCTTCGTGCTTGCCGATGGCATGCAGGTCAGGGCGGCGCGCCTGCGCAACGGCCTTCTTTCCATCGATCTGGTCCGGCCCGAAATTTCAAACGTGGTAAAGAAAATTAATATTTCCGTCTCAGAGTAGACCATGAACGCCGGAATCGGACATGAATCGCTCGGCGTGAAGAAGGAGGCTGAAATATGCTTTTGAAAGAAGCGCATGCGCGTCTCACCCAATCCCAGCTCGCCCATATCGGCGAAGGAGAAGTGGGATATATCCGCAAGATCCGAGCGGAAGACGTCAGCCGCTGTTTCCCGGAGGCGCCCGATCTCGATCCGCAATTGGACCTTTGGGCATTGTTCGGCGCGGACGGGACGCCAATTCTCCTGACAGACAATCGTTCGAGCACCTTCTTCAAGGCGGCGGAAGACGATCTTAAAACCGTCAGCCTGCATTAAGAAAAAGCCCGCCGGTTGAGCGGGCTTTCTGCTTTTTTGGATTAGAGGAACGGCCGGTCCGGCATGTCGTCGATGGAGATGACGCCGTCCTTGTTCTTGTCCAGCCGTTCGAACATCTTTTCTCCAGCGGCGGCGAATTCGGCCTTGCTGACCTGGCCGTTCTCGTCAGTATCGGCCCAGCGGATCAGCGCGAAGCCGCCACCTTTACCGCCGTGCTTGCCCCAGCCCTGATGGCCGAAACGACCACCATGGTCACGCTCGGCACGCTTGCCCTCAGGGGCTTTGGCTTCATCCGCCTTGGCCTCTTCCCGCTCGGGGCGCGGGTGAGCGGCCCGGAAGGCCTCCATCTTTGCCTGACGATATTCGCGCATTTCCTTTGGCGTGATCGAGCCGTCCTTGTCCTTGTCGATCTCAGCGAACAGGTCATCCTGACGGGCGGTGAATTCCTCCTTGGAAATCTTGCCATCCTTGTTCGTGTCGGCCACCTTCAGCAGGTGAACGAAGGCAGCCTCCTGGCGGATCGGCATGCGATCCTTATGGCCTTTACCAGGTGCGGCGAAACTGGCCGTTGCGGCCGTGCTGAGCACAAGGGCTGCGCCAAGAGCAGACAGGGCGATTTTGCGTGTGGTCATCGTCATTACCTTTCTTTGGTGTCCCTGAAGAAAAGATAGTGACGTCCAGCAAGCCCCACCACTTAAACATCCGTAAGGTGCATGAAGCTTCGGTAATGTTCGCTACTCAGCGGGCGATGGTTTTTGTCAGGAACCCGGTCAGATCGTCGGTAACGTAGTCGATATGCTCATCCGTCACATCAGGGATTTCCCAGCGTTCCATGATGACGCCCTCAAGATTTGATGGCACGAGTAGCACGGTCTTCATGCCCAGCGCTTTCGGGGCCGCGAGATTGCGCGGCAAATCCTCGAACATCGCAGCCTTTTTCGTATCGAGTTTTGCAAGTGCTGCAAACTTCTCGTAGGTTGCGCTGGCAGGTTTCGGCAAATAACCCGCGGCGACGATATCGAAAATATCCTCGAACTGATCGAGAATGCCGAGCGCTCCGGCGGCAGCCTGCGCATGCTTGACGCTGCCATTGGTGAGGATGAACTTCCGACCCGGCAAAGCCTTGATGGCCTCACCCAGTTCCGGATGCGGTTTCAGCGCCGAGTAGTCGATTGCATGGGCGCGTTCCAGAAACTCGTCCGGGCTGATGCCGTAATGGATCATCAGGCCCTGCAGTGTCGTGCCGTGGTCGTGATAATAACGCTTCTGCAAGGCGCGCGCTTCGTCGGGGTCGAGCTTCAGAAGCTCCGCCACATAGGCCGTCATGTTGCGGTCGATCTGGGAAAACAGATTGACGTGATGCGGATAGAGCGTGTTGTCGAGATCGAAGACCCATTCGCTGACATGGGCGAAATCGGCGGCGTCTGGCAGGTTTTTCGGCTTTGTGTCCATGGGCAGCTTTATGCCTGTTTCGATAGCGGAAGAAAATCGAAAAGAGGACGATTGATCAGAAATTCGGGCTTGGCTGCGGCCTCGCGCGCATGATACCGCCAAAGCCATGGAACTCTGGATAGGCATTACTTTCGCAAGCGCGTTTTTGCAGAACCTGCGCTCGACTTTGCAAAAACACCTCAAGGGCATGATGGGCACCACGGGTGCAACGTTTGTGCGCTTCGTGTTCGGCATGCCCTTCGCTCTCGCCTATCTTGCATTCCTGCATCTTGGGCTTGGGCGTCCGCTGCCGGTGCCGAACATGGCCTTCGCCGTGTGGGCAACGGTCGGGGCCATGGCGCAGATCGCCGCCACATTCCTGCTGGTACACCTGTTCTCTTTCCGCAATTTCGCTGTCGGCACGGCCTATTCCCGCACGGAGCCGGCACAGGCGGCGCTGTTTGCTCTCATTTTCATAGGCGAGAGCGTCACGGGCGGTACATTGGCGGCGATAGCGATTTCGGTTGCCGGCGTCATGCTGATTTCCGTGGCGCGCACGGAAGTAACGCCCGCTTCCTTCCTGACCTCGATCTTCAGCCGAACGGCGGGTATCGGCCTCGCCTCGGGTGCGTTCTTCGGACTGTCGTCTGTTGCCTATCGGTCGGCATCGCTGGCGCTAGCACCAAGCCTGCCCGCCTCGGATGCGATGATGCAGGCGGGCTTCACCCTCGTCATCGTCATCGTCATGCAGACGGTATCGATGTTCCTGTGGATCATCTGGCGGGAGAGGGAAGAACTGCGGCGCATCGCCAGGGTGTGGAAACCGTCGCTTGCGGTCGGTTTCGTGGGTGCCACGGCCTCGTTCGGCTGGTTCACGGCAATGACCCTGCAGCAGGCCGCCGTGGTGAAGGCACTGGCGCAGGTGGAGATGCTGTTCGCCTTCGCTTCGACCGTGCTTTTCTTCAAGGAGAAGATCAACCGGCTTGAACTGTCCGGTTGCCTGCTGATTGTGGTCGGTGTGCTGTCGCTCCTGGCATTCGGCTAATACCTGATGTGGCGGACAGATTTGCCGTCCGCCACCCTGAAGCACATCAGGGCACGATGAGCGTGCCGGCGCCTTCGGTGAAGATTTCCAGAAGCACCGAATGTGGCGTCTTGCCGTTGAGGATCACCACGCCCTGAACACCAGCCTTGATGGCGTCGATGCAGGTCTCGACCTTCGGGATCATGCCGCCGGAAATGGTGCCGTCCTTGATGAGGGCGCGTGCCTGCGAGACGGTGAGCTCCTTGATGAGTTCCTTGTTCTTGTCGAGAACGCCGGGAACGTCGGTGAGGAACAGCAGACGCGAAGCGTGAAGTGCACCCGCAATCGCGCCGGCGAAGGTATCGGCATTGATGTTGTATGTCGCGCCATCGCGGCCAGGGGCGACCGGTGCGATGACCGGAATCATTTCCGATTTAGCGAGCAGGTCGAGCAGTGTGCGGTCGACTTCCACGACTTCGCCGACGAAGCCGAGGTCGAGCACGCGCTCGATGTTGCTGTCGGGGTCGATCACGGTCTTTTTCGCCTTCTCGGCGAAGACCATGTTGCCATCCTTGCCGCACAGGCCGATGGCCCATTCGCCCGTCTGGTTTATGAGGGCGACGATTTCCTTGTTGATCGAGCCGGCCAGAACCATTTCAACGATCTCGACCGTCTTGGCGTCGGTGACGCGCAGGCCGCCCTCGAATTTTGACTCAATGCCCATCTTGCTCAGCATGGCGCCGATCTGCGGGCCGCCGCCATGCACGACGATGGGGTTGATTCCCGACTGCTTCAACAAGGCGATGTCTTCCGCGAATGCCTTGCCAAGCGTGGAATCGCCCATGGCGTGGCCGCCATATTTCACCACGATGGTCTTGTTCTCGTATTTCTGCATGAAAGGCAGAGCCTGTGCGAGCAGCCGCGCCTGAGTTTCGCTTTCGGAAGACGTCATCTAAAAACCTCGGTCTGTGGTTGCGGCCGTTGAAGCCTGTCACCGCTCTAAAGCAAGTCTTTGACGGATGAAATAACCTCCGGGCCTTATTGTGTCGGCTGCGGTCAAATTTCTTTTTTTTGCCTGTTCCGGCCCTGTAATGAGATTGACATAAAGGGCCAATGGGACCAGCCTTGCTGATGAAGGGGAGGGATTAATTCAGGGTGATGGAGATGTCTCGCGCCGTGGAAATGGTGCACCTGAACGACCGAGGAGTGATTAAATACATGACGGCACCCGATCGAGACAAGCAAAGCGGTTTGCGGGACGAAGTGCTCGCGGGCGAATATGTGCTGGGTGCCCTGCCGCCGGAAAGCATGGCGGAGCTTGCCAAGCGCGTAAAACGCGACAGGCAGTTCGCGGCCATGGTCAGGCGCTGGCGTGACAATCTGGCGGAAACCGAATATCGCGAAAATGCGACCGTCGCTGCGTTGCTGGAACGGGACCCCCGCCGATCCGGTCTGCCATTCAGGAGCCAGCCGTTGCGGAGTGGCAGCATGTTCGCAGCCATGCTCTCGGAGATCTGGCATTCCGTGCGCTTCTGGCGCCTTATGGCTTTGACGGCGATGCTCTGGACCGCCGTTCTGCTTTTCACCATCGCCTGAGAGGCACGCCTCTCAAAGAGAGATCGTTCTGATGATCTCGGCCCGCAGGTTATCCAGCCCGACTGATTTTTCCGAGGATGTGGCGAGAACTTCCGGATAGGCGGCAGGGCGCTTGCGGATTTTCTCAAGCGTTTCGCCAATCAGCCGCGGCACGCCGGCATCCTTGATCTTGTCCGTCTTCGTCAGCACGATCTGGTAGGACACGGCCGCCTTGTCGAGGAGGGTCAGAACCTCCTCGTCATTCTTTTTCACGCCGTGGCGGGAATCGATCAGCACGTAGACGCGCTTCAGCGTCGCACGGCCGCGGAGGTAATCGAAGACGAGCTTCGTCCAGGCATCGACCTGATCCTTGGGGGCCTGCGCATAACCGTAACCGGGCATGTCGACCAACGCCATCGGCGGAAGATCGCCCTCAGCACCGGAGTAACCATCGGGAACGAAATAATTCAGTTCCTGGGTGCGTCCCGGCGTGTTGGAGGTGCGGGCAAGCCCTTTGTGGCCCACCAGCGCATTGATGAGCGAGGACTTGCCGACATTCGAACGACCGGCGAAGGCAATTTCCGGCGGCCCTTCAGGCGGCAGGAATTTCATCGCGGGGACGCCGCGAATGAAAATCCAGGGTCGTCCGAATAGTGGCTTTTCGGTTGCCGCGCCGGTTTCACTCATTTCGATTGCACCGGCTTTCGCTTGAACAGCCCTTTGATGTTATCGAACAGCTCAATCTTGGCGCCCTGGCGCTTCATGATGACCGCCTGCTGGGTGATGGAGAGCGTATTGTTCCATGCCCAGTAGATGACCAGACCGGCCGGGAAGGAGGCCAGCATGAAGGTGAAGATCAGCGGCATCCAGTTGAAGATCATCGCCTGCGTCGGATCGGGCGGCGTCGGGTTCATGCGCATCTGCAGGAACATGGTGATGCCCATGACAAGCGGCCAGACACCGATCATCAGGAAGTGCGGCACATCGTAAGGCAGAAGGCCGAAGAGGTTGAACAGCGATGTCGGATCCGGCGCGGAAAGGTCGTGGATCCAGCCGAAGAACGGCGCGTGCCGCATTTCGATGGTGACGTAGATGACCTTGTAGAGCGCGAAGAAGACCGGGATCTGCAGCAGCATCGGCCAGCAGCCGGCAACAGGATTGATCTTTTCTTCCTTGTAGAGCTGCATCATCGCCTGCTGCATGGCCATGCGGTCATCGCCATGCTTGGCCTTCAGCTCTTCCATCTTCGGCTGCACGCGCTTCATGTTCGCCATGGAAGCATATTGCTTGCTGGCGAGCGGGAAGAAGAGGGCCTTAACGACGATGGTGGTGAGCAGGATCGCTACGCCGAAGTTACCAAAATAACGGAAGAAGAAATCCATCATTTTGAACATCGGCTTGGTGATGAAGTAGAACCAGCCCCAGTCGATCAGAAGGTCGAACTTCGGAATTGCGTAGGTCGTCTCGTATCGGTCAACCAGCGGCACTTCCTTGGCGCCAGCGAAAACAAGGCTCTTCAGCTCGATCGACTGGCCGGGCTCGACCGTCATCGGGTCACTCTTGAAATCTGCCTGATAGCTCGGCTGATTGCCGGTGATGTGCGAATAACGGGTTTCGAATGGCGTCGTCTGGGGCGGAACGATGGCCGCAGCCCAATATTTGTCAGTGATGCCGAGCCAGCCGCCGGTCGCCTTGGCAACCGTTACCGGTGCTTCTTCGACGTCCTTGTACTTTTCTTCCGTCAGGCTGCCGTCTTTGCCCGAAACGCCGAGAAAACCTTCATGGATGACGAAGACCGGAGGAACTGCGGGCTTGTTGTTACGCGTCACGCGGCCATAGGTGGCGAAGGAGATGGCCGCTTGGCCGGGGTTCTCAACCTTGTCGGCGACCGAGATCATGTAATGCTCGTCGATCGAAACCGTACGGGAGAAAATCACACCCTTGGCATTGGTGTAGGTGAGGGTGACGGGCGTGTTTTCCGTCAGCTTGTCGCCGCTTGCGAGCGTCCAGACGGTGGTCGGACCGGGAACGCCGCCGACTTCCTGCGCTGCAACGTAACCGAGCTCGGTGAAGTAACCGTCCTTGGTGTCAGCGGGCGAGAACAGCGTGATGATCGGGCTCGAGTCATCGACGGTCTCATGGTAGTCCTTGAGCCGGATGTCGTCAAAGCGGGCGCCGGTGAGATTGATCGAGCCGGCGATGGCGTTGGTGTCGATGGCCACACGCTGGGTTCTTGCAATCGACTCTTCGCGGGTTGCCGTTGCGGCAGTCTGCGGTGAGGAGGCGGGCGGTGCGCCTTCAACGGCAGCACCTGGTGCGGCGCCCGGCGCCGGCTGCTGTTGCTGCGTGGTCTGCTGCTGCGCCTGGCGGGCCTCTTCGGCGCGGCGCTGCTGCTCGATACGCGGATTCATGTAAAGGAATTGCCAGGCGAGGACGATGACAACCGAAAGGGCTATCGCGATGAAGTAATTGCGGTTCTTTTCCATCATTCTTTCCTGGAGCGGGTCTCCTGGGACCGTTTCGGTTTCGCCGTTCCTTCAATGCGCTCGGCAAGGAGAGACTGAAGTTTCGGGAAGGCCGTATCAAGCACATCCCTGCGGGCGACAATCACATAGTCATGACCGGGCTTCATTGCGACCCCGGCAGAAAGCCTGACGGCTTCCTTCAGACGGCGGCGCATGCGATTTCGCTCGACCGCGTTGCCTTGTCTTTTTGTTACGGTGAAACCGACGCGAGGCTCGGTTTCCGGGGATTTCCGATCAAGTACTTCCAGAAGAAAGGTGCTTCCCCGCCGTTTTTCACCTGCCTGAACGGCAAGAAACTCCGACCGGTTTTTAAGCCGGCCGGGGCTTTTCTTAGTCTCGCTCATGTGCCCACGACTTTCATCGGGCCACAGATCGGCAATTAAGCCGACAGACGAGCGCGGCCGCGCGCACGGCGGGCTGCGAGAACCTTGCGGCCGCCGGCAGTAGCCATGCGGGCACGGAAACCATGACGACGCTTGCGAACAAGCTTGGACGGTTGGTAGGTACGCTTCGACATTTATTTAATACCGCGGTGTGCGGCCCTTCTTGAATTTGCAATTATTTGCAAGAGCGTTTCGTTTTTTGCACGGCTAAACCCGCCTGGGCGAGCTTTCAATGGCCGAGCGTGCGCGGCTTATAAGGGCATAGGCCAAGCAAAGTCAATTGCCGAAGGGGTTTTCGCCCTTCACCTTTTGCGGAAAACGCACCGCGATTTCTCTTGTCGACGACAGATGAGGGCCGATTCCCATCCGCAATCGATAAAATCTGAAATTCTTTCTTAAGGCCGCATTGATAAATCTTGTGACGCGAAAAGTTATGCCAGCTTCCCATTTTCATAGCGCAGCTGGTTTTTGTTGGGGGAACGAAATTGAGAATTCGCGGTCGTATCAATCTACTTGTCGGGCTGATGAGCCTTGTTGCCTGTACCATCGGCGGGCTGTCCATCTATGCGATCAACGAATTCTGGGTTCGGTCGCACCATTTCGAGCAAGCGGCCGAACGGGCTTACAAGGGCGAAGCGCTCAACCGTCTGGTAACGGCAGTCGTCATGGAGGCGCGTGGCATCTATGCAGCGGCGGACATTGCTGCGGCCGCACCCTTTGCCGACGGCATGGTCAAGAACCTCGACGCCATGGACAAGCTCATTACCAGCTGGGCACCGCTCGTGCCGGCGGAACAGAAGGCTGGTTTCGACAAGCTTGCCGGCCGCTCGAAGGAATTCCGGACTTTCCGCCTGGAGACCGTCCGGCTGGCTAAGGAAAGCGGGCCGCAGGCGGCGAGCCAGCAGGGCAACAACGAAGCAAACCGCGCCAATCGCAAGGCCTATCAGGCGGAGATCGACAGTATCGTGAAAAACGACATTGCCGAGCTTGAAGTCGTCAAGGCGGGGGTCGACGCTTTCAGCACTGCCATATTCTGGGTGATTGTCGCGGTGACTGTCGCCGGCGTGGGGGCGGGGGCTGCTTTCGGCCTCTATATCGGAACGCGTCAACTGAGTGCGCCGATCCGCCGGGTGTCCCAAGTCATGAGCGAGGTGGCCGACGGAAATCTGGATGCGGCAGTTCCCTACCTTGGGCGCAAGGACGAGATCGGCGAAATGGCCGCGGCCGTCGAGGTCTTCAAGACCAATGGCCGCGAAGTGCGCCGCATGAACGCTCAGGAATCCGCCATGCGGGCCAAGAGTGACGACCTGCAGGCCGGCATGGCCGTTGTCGTCGATGCCGCCGCCGCAGGGGATTTCAGCCGCCGTATCAACAAGGATTATGGCGACGACAACCTCAACCGTTTCGCAGCCACGATCAACGCCCTGCTCATCGGGGTGGACAATGGTGTCTCCGAGACCAGCCGCGTCATCGAAGGTCTTGCGCGGGGCGATCTGACGGAGAAGATGGATGGCGAGTTCCGCGGCGTGTTCGCCGAACTCCAGTCGAACGTCAACCAGACGCTGGCCAAGCTGCGGGAAACAATGCGCGAAGTGCGCAGCAGCACGGAGGGTATCAGCGGTAATGCCGGCGAATTGCGCTCGGCCGCCGATGATCTTTCCAGGCGAACGGAACAGCAGGCCGCGGCGCTCGAGGAAACATCCGCCGCTCTGGACGAGATCACTGCCGTCGTCCGAAATTCCACCGACCGCGCCCAGGAAGCCAGCGCCATGGTGGCTGAAACCAAGCAGAAGACCGAAGAATCCGCCAATGTCGTACGCGATGCCGTTTCGGCGATGGACCGTATAGAGCATGCGTCGCGGGAAATCAGCCAGATCATCAATGTCATCGATGAAATCGCCTTCCAGACCAATCTCCTTGCTCTGAATGCGGGCGTGGAAGCGGCCAGGGCCGGCGAGGCAGGCAAGGGTTTTGCAGTCGTCGCTCAGGAAGTGCGCGAGCTCGCACAGCGCTCGGCAACGGCGGCCAAGGACATCAAGGCGCTGATCACCAAGTCCGGTGAGGAAGTCGGGCGCGGGGTATCGCTGGTCCAGAGAACCGGCAGCGCTTTGAGCGAGATAGAAACGCGCGTCCTGGCGATCAACGAGCATATCCACTCCATAGCTACCGCGGCGAAGGAACAGTCCACAGGCCTGCACGAGGTGAATACCGCCATTAACCAGATGGATCAGGTTACACAGCGTAATGCCGCCATGGTGGAGGAAACCTCGGCCGCAACCCATAAGCTCAGCAGCGAGGCGGACCATCTTGTCACGCTGGTGACCCGCTTCAATGTCGGCGCGGATGGTGTTCAGCGGAACCTTCGCGCCGAGACCGCGTCGCGTCCGGCCCGCGCCGCGCAGCCCATGCGGCCCGTTGCAGTGTCAGACAGAACGACGGCGGTGGCTTCTCCGGCGCGCAAATTGATGAACAGCGTCAGCCGGGCACTTAGCGTTCAGCCAGCCGCAGCGCCGGCGCAGGGGGACTGGCAGGAATTCTGACGGGGTTGCCTGATAACTAAGCCGCCTTTTGCTTCAGACGCCGCCTTGTGGCGGCGTTTGTTTTATTGCGATGAAAACCTTGCGTCGCAGCGCATTGGAAAAAAATCCGTTAGGTCCTATTATCGTTGGTGCATATAAACCGAGCCGTTCAACCGAAGCGGCGGCGCGCATACAGGATCAGGGCCCGGTGTTTTCTAAAGGCGTAGACAGCTTGGACCGCACGGAAGATAATCCGGCGCACGGCATGCCGGGATTGACTGCCGGTCTTTCCGGGCGGCTGCTGTTGCTCACGGTCATTTTTGTCATGATCGCGGAAGTGCTCATCTTCGTGCCTTCCGTCGCCAATATGCGCCTGTCCTGGTTGCGGGATCGTCTGAATACGGCTGCCGCGGCCGGCGCGGTGATTGACGGACTGCAGGCCGAATTGCCGCGAAGTGTGCAGAACGATACCCTGATGGCGACAGGGGCAAAACTGATAGCCCTGCGCAAGGACGGTACGTCGCGGCTGCTGGCGGCTGCGGAAACGCCGCCCGGCGTCGATGAGCAATATGATCTTTCCGATGTGTCGCAGGTGGCCGCAGTACGGGATGCCTTTTCCACCCTGCTGTTCGGCGGTAACCGCGTCATCCGCGTTTTCGATGTCGTTGGCGACAGCGACACCATCATCGAACTGGTGCTGGGCGAGAACAAGCTCAGGGCTGCCATGCTGGCCTATGCCCGCAATGTGTTCCTCATTTCCATCGTTCTGTCGCTGATCACCGCCGGCCTCATTTTCATCTCCATCAACCGCATCATGATACGGCCGATACGCCGGCTGACGCTCGGCATGCAGAATTTTTCGGAAGATCCTGGCAACCCGGAGCGGATTTTCGTGCCGGAGGAGGGAACGGACGAGCTGGCCGTTGCCGGGCGTCATCTCGCCGATATGCAGACGGAACTGCAGAAAACGCTGCGGCAACAGAAAAACCTCGTGGATCTCGGCCTCGCCGTCTCGAAGATAAACCACGACATGCGCAACATCCTCTCGTCCGCGCAGTTGATGTCTGACCGTCTGGTGGATGCAAAGGACCCGATGGTGCGAAGCTTCGCGCCGAAACTGCTGCGTACCATCGACCGTGCCGTTGCCTATACCGGCGAAGTTCTGGCCTATGGCCAGGCGACGGAAGGTGCGCCGAAACGCAAGATGGTGCAGTTGAGCCTTCTGGTGCGGGACGTGCGCGATATCCTGGCGCTGGAGCCGGACAGCGGTATTGAATTCCGCGACAGCGTGCCCGCGGAGCTGACGGTGGATGCGGATTCGGAGCAGCTATTCCGGGTAATCCACAATCTGTGTCGCAATGCCGTCCAGGCCCTGCAATCCGATGCCGCCAATGCCGCGCCGAGGTATCTTTCCATCTCGGGCCAGAGGGCCGGCAGCGTCGTCAGCATCGTGATCGACGATAACGGTCCGGGTATGCCGCGGAAGGCCAAGGAGAACCTGTTTTCCGCCTTCAGGGGCTCGGCCCGTTCCGGCGGCACCGGGCTCGGCCTGGTCATCGCCCGCGAACTGGTGCTGGCCCACGGCGGCACCATCGCGCTTGTCGAGAAGCCGGGCCCCGGCACGCAGTTCCGCATCGAAATCGCCGATCGCGCCACGACGGTGCAGGCGGCCAGAACCGCCTGAAAGACCCCCAGCCGGATAGTCCAGCGCAGCCTTCATACCCGCTGGATGATATGCGGCTCATGCGCTCTCGAAAACGCACGTTTAGGAATGTCGTTTATTTTCAATGCGATAATTGAATTGCTGCGGAAAAATGACAATTTCGAAGCAAAATCGCTTGCAATCGGAATGAGGACGTTTTAGAGGATCGCCACGCCACCGGAAACGACCGGAACGGCACGCACCCGTAGCTCAGCTGGATAGAGCACCAGACTACGAATCTGGGGGTCAGGAGTTCGAATCTCTTCGGGTGCGCCATTTCCTTTCTTAAAAACAAGCATTGAAACACGCGATATTTCTAGCCTCGTATGCGGCTTGGATGAGCAAGTCCGTTCCGCCAGATTCCTCGGCCCCTCTGGCACGCGGCAGGACCGAACGAATTCCACACATCCCGAATATATGTTAAAATCATCCGATCGTGAGATGGCTCGGGGTGAAAGCCATGCTGGAAGCGGATAAGGTATTTGCGGGGTCGATTCCGGAAAATTACGACCGCTATATGGTGCCGTTGATTTTCGCACCTTTCGCCACTGATCTGGCGCGGCGGGCGGCGGCCTTGATGCCGGTTGATATTCTGGAGGTCGCTGCAGGAACCGGCGCCGTCACGCGCGAACTCACGTCCCGACTATTGCCTGCCGCCAGCTATGTGGTGACCGATCTCAATCAGCCTATGCTCGACTTCGCCGCGTCGCAGCAGGCACCGGATCACCGCATAAAATGGCAACAGGCCGATGCCCAGCTCCTGCCTTTTGCAAGCGCTGTCTTTGATCTTGTCTTCTGTCAGTTCGGCGCAATGTTCTTCGGTGATCGGCCGTCGGCCTATCGTGAGGCAAAGCGGGTGCTGAAGCCCGGCGGGCATTATTTATTCAATGTCTGGGATCGCATAGGGGAAAACCACTTCGCAGATGAAGTGACAAACGCGTTGGCGCGCCTGTTTCCCGATGATCCACCCCGCTTCCTGGCACGCGCCCCGCATGGTTATCATGATGTGGCCGCGATCCGTCGCGAACTGGAGGACGCGGGGTTTTCCCGGGTGACGACCGAGACGGTGGCGGCGCAAAGTCGGGCCGCTTCGCCCCGTGTTCCGGCGGTCGCTTATTGCCAGGGAACGGTTCTGCGCACGGAAATCGAGGCAAGGGCCCCCGGAACACTGGATGCTGCGACAGATTACGTCACCGCAGCCATTGAAGCCCGCCATGGCAGCGGTGAGGTTACCGGCAAAATTCAGGCGCATGTGATTCTCGCCGCATTATAAGTCTGCGCCCCCAGCGATTTTCGGTTCACGGACAAGCGCGGAAATACCCATCAATATTAGTGGTTTTGAGTAAAGGCCCATTCATCGCGGTTTCCGATTGTCCGATATTTCCGGGCTTTCGCGTGTCATCGAACTTTCCTCAAACCTTCGTCATATTGTCATACAATATAAGCATATGCGCTTCAGAAAAGGAGCGCAGAATGACGCCACAATCACTTGAACTTTCGGGCATCGGCAAAGGCTTCGGCGCCGACGATGTTCTGAAAGAGATCGATCTTTCCATCCGCCCCGGAGAGTTTTTGTCCCTGGTTGGCATGTCGGGCTGTGGCAAGTCCACGCTGCTGCGCATCATAGCAGGGCTCGAAACGCCGGATCGCGGTTCGGTGTCCATCGGCGGACAGGATGTGACCGAGATCGATCCGAGCGACCGTAATCTCGCGATGGTGTTCCAGTCCTACGCCCTTTATCCGCATATGAGCGTGCGCCAGAACATCGCGACGCCGCTTAGGATGCGCCGTTTGCCCTTTGCCGCGCGGCTACCGCTGATCGGGCGGTTTGCGGCCCCGGCCGAAACGGTGAGAGAGATCGAAGCAGCCGTCGAGCAGGCGGCCGAGACGCTGCAGATCGCGCATCTGCTGGATCGCAAGCCGGCGCAGCTTTCCGGCGGCCAGCGTCAGCGTGTTGCGCTTGCCCGGGCACTGGTCCGTTCGCCGGCCGCCTTCCTCATGGACGAACCGCTCTCCAATCTTGATGCGAAGCTTCGCGCCCACATGCGCGAAGAGCTGGCCGGCCTGCACCGGCGGCTCGGCGCAACTTTCATCTATGTCACCCATGACCAGATCGAAGCCATGACGATGTCCGATCGTATCGCGTTGATGTCTGAAGGTCGTATCGAGCAGCTTGGCGCGCCGGATGAACTCTACCGCAAGCCCGCCACGCTCACCGTCGCGCGCTTCATCGGCACGCCCTCCATCAATCTGCTGCCGGTCGAAATCGCCGCCAGCGGCAAGGTGACGGCTTTCGCCCGGGATCTTGGTCTCGAAGCCGCGGGCCGCGACGCCGGTCCCGCAACGCTTGGTCTTCGCGCAGAGGATCTGCGTCCCGGCGCGGAAGGTTTGGCCGTGCGTGTGGTCCGCAGCGAAACCCATGGCGCAGACCGCTTCGTGAGTTGCCGTCTTTTAAGTGATGAGACGGTGGCCGTAACCCTGCGACAGGGTGCCGGCGAAACGCTTGGCGCTGATGCGGATGGCGTCATGACCCTCGGTTTTGTGCCGGAGCGCGCGCATCTTTTCGCCGCCGATGGTCTCCGCCGCAAGGTGACCGTTCGCGAGCAGGTGCCGGCATGACGGCGGTTGATTTTTCTGGCGCGGCGCCTGCCAGCGCTCGCCCGCGGCTTTCAAAGGCTGACCGGCGGATGATCCGGCGCGGCCTGATCTTTGCGGCACCCGCAAGCTTGCTGCTTCTGGCGATCTATATCGTGCCGATGCTCGTTCTCGCCGGTTTTTCCGTCACGGATTATCAGCTTGGCGCGCTGTCCACGCGCTTTGTGGGACTGGGAAATTTCGTCAAGGCGTTTCAGGATCCGGTTTTCCTGCGTGCCTTGACGAATACGGCCATCTACGCTGCCATCGTCATTCCCTTCGGCGTGTTTCTGGCGCTCGGCGTAGCCTTGCTTGTCTATAATCGCAAGCGCAGCCGCGCCTTCTGGGAAGTAGCTTACTTCCTTCCGGTCACCGCAACGCTGGTGGCCATGGCGACCGTTTGGCAATTCCTGCTCCATCCATCGCTCGGCCCGGTGAATGCGGCGATCAAGTGGATGGGCTTCGAGCCCGTCGCTTTCCTCTCCAACCCCGTTCTCCTTATCCCTACCATGGCGCTGATGGGCGTCTGGCAAATACTCGGCTTCAACATGGTGCTGTTCCTTGCCGGTCTCACCGCCATTTCGAAGGATTTGCACGAGGCGGCGCGTCTCGATGGCGCGAAGAACCCGGTGGACCGCTTCCTGACGGTGACATGGCCGATGCTCGGACCGACGACCATGTTCGTTGTGGTCACCACCTCCATCTCGGCCTTTAAGGTGTTCGAGACGGTGGCAGTGCTGACCAAGGGCCGTTTCGGATCGGAGACGTTGCTGTTCGATCTCTATCTCGAAGGTTTTGAGTATTCCAACACCGGTTATGCCGCCGCGCTGACGGTGATCTTCCTCGCAATCGTACTGGTGCTTTCGATCGGCCAGACGCTGCATATGGACCGGAAGGTGCATTATTGATGGCCGCACTCCGCAAATATCTTCCGCATCTTGTGTTGGCGCTCGGCGCTTTCCTGATGCTCCTGCCGTTCTACTGGATGGTGCTGACGTCAATCCGTTCGCCGGCGGAAATATTCAACGTTTCGCTCTGGCCGATCCCGGAGAAATTCGACGCGGCCGATAATTACACCCGTGCAGCCGGGCAAGTGCCCATGGCACGCTTCATGCTCAATGGCGTCATCGTCTGCGTCGGTATTCTCGTCGTCCAGATACTGACATCTGTGCCGGCGGCCTACGCTCTGGCGAAACTGCGGTTCCCGGGCCGCAAGCTGCTTCTTGGCCTGGTCGTCGCCGCGCTCTGCGTTCCCATCCAGGCCCTTGCGCTGCCGCTTTTCGTCGGTCTGGCAAAGACGGAGCTGCTGAACACCTATTTCGCGATGATGATGCCCTTCTTTCTCTCCGTCTTCGCCATCTTCCTGTTCAATCAGTCCTTCCGCAGCTATCCGGATGAAATCATCGAAGCGGCACGCATGGACGGCTTCTCTGAAATGGAGATCTGCTGGGGGCTTGTGCTGCGTGGTTCGCTGCCTTCACTCGCCGCCTTCTCGGTCTTTTCGCTCGTCGCCCACTGGAACGACCTTTATTGGCCGATGATCGTTATCTCTGACACCAATCTCGCGCCACCGCCGCTTGGCATGATGTTTTTCGCCGATGTTGAATCCGGCGCAAATTACGGTGCGCTGATGGCGGGCGCGACACTGATTACCGCGCCGATGGTGCTGTGCTTCCTCCTGGCACGGCGGCATTTCATCGCCGGTATTACCATGACCGGCGTCAAGTGACGCCGTTCAGACTTCCTCCTCCCAACCTCTCTGGAGACTGACATGAAACTAAACCGACGCGCTGTGATGGGCGGTCTGGCCCTTGGCATGGCTTTTGCGGGCCTCGCTCAGCCGGTTTTCGCCAACGAAATCACGCTCAATGTTCTCTACAACCTGCCGGGCTTCACGAAATTCCATCAGCCGCTGGCCGATGAATTCATGAAGAAGAACCCGGACGTGAAGATAAACTTCCTCGCTCCGGCTGCCGGTTATAACGAAGGCCAGCAGCAGGTTCTGCGCTCTGCCGTTACCGGTAATCTGCCCGACGTTTATTTCTCGGGCTACAATCTGACGGCGGAACTGGTGCACACGCTCGCACCGCGCAACCAGATCACCGATCTCGGCCCGTTCATTCAGGCTGAAGGCGGCCAGGCTTTCCTCGACAAGAACTACAGCCCGAAGATGGCGGCACTCGGCCAGATCGACGGCAAGCAGTATGGTCTGCCGGTCAACGCTTCCTCGCCGATCATCTACATCAACTCGGACCTCGTCACCAAGGCCGGCGGCGACCCGGACAAGATGCCGACGACCTTTGCGGAGCTCATCGCTCTTGCCAAGAAGATCAAGGCTCTCGACCCCAAGTTCGCTGGCATGAGCTACGACATCAACGGCTGGCCGGATGACTGGCTGTGGCAGGCGCTCATTGTCGAACAGGGCGGCAAGCTCGTCGACGAGAAGACCAAGACCGTTGCCTTCGACAACGAGATCGGCCTCAACGCCCTGAAGATGACCCGCCAGTTCGTCACCGAAGGTGGCCAGAACCTGCTCGATTGGGACCAGTCCCGCCAGCAGTTCGGTGCAGGCCTCACCGGCTTCATCTTCTCAACGCCCGCTCACGTTCAGACAATCCAGGGTCTGGTCGGCGATCGCTTCAAGCTGAAGACGGCGACCTTCCCGCTGGACAACAAGGAAAAGGGCGGCGTTCCGACCGGCGGTAACTCTGCCGTTATCCTGACGCAGGACAAGGCCAAGCAGGATGCTGCCTGGAAATACCTGAAGTGGATCACCGGTCCGGAAGCGCAGAACACCATCGTTCGCATCACCGGTTACCTGCCGACCAACAAGCTGGCAACCGGCCCGGACTTCCTCGCTCCTTATTACGTCGAGAACCCGAATGTGAAAACCGCTTCGCTTCAGGCTGACCGTTCTCTGCCCTGGGCCGGTTACCCCGGTGGCGATTCCGTCCGCATCTGGCGCACCCAGCGCGATATCATCGGCACCGTCATGCGCGGTGAGGTGACGCCGGAAGCCGGTCTCAAGCAGATCGTCGAGCAGACCAACGCCCTGCTGAAATAATCAGCACCATCGAGAGGCTGCGGGAAATCCGTTCCCGCAGCCATTTTGCGCAGGAAGCCCCAAATGAAGATTATCCAGATCACCGATACCCATCTTCTGCTGCCCGGCGTCGCCATAAATGGCGTCGACCCGGAAAAGCAGCTGCGCGCGGCAATCGCCGATATCGTTGAAAAACACGCCGACGCCGATCTTCTTGTCATGACGGGCGATCTTTGCAATTACGGTGAGCCGGAAGCCTATGAGCTGCTGCGCGGCATCCTCGCGTCGGTCTCCATGCCGGTGCGGCTGATGCTCGGCAATCACGATCGCCGCCCGGAATTCGTGGCCGCCTTTCCCGAACAGCCTCGCGACGATAACGGTTACATCCAGTCCTTCATCGACACCGATTTTGGTCGTTTACTGTTTCTGGACAGCCATGAAGCCGATGTCATAGGCGGCATGTATGGTGAGGATCGTCTGGCATGGCTGGAGAGCGCGCTGGAAAGCGCGGGCGAGTTGCCCGTGACGGTTTTCATTCACCACCCGCCGATGGATTGTGGCATCCGCCATTTTGAACATATCGGCATGCACGATGACGGAGCTGTCATGCGCCGGCTCGCCGCTCACCCGGCCGGTGTGCGTCACATCATCTTTGGCCATATCCATGTGCCAATGGCAGGCACGACGGCCGAAGGCATCGCTTATAGTTCCGGTCAGGCCTGCGCGCATCGCTTTATCACCGATATCGACGTTGTCGATCCCCTGTGGACGGGCGGCAATCCCTGTTACCGGGTCATAAGCCTCGGCGCGTTCGGCCTGCGTGCCTATGATGTAGAAGTGGGGCAGGTCGTGCTTGGGCGGGCGCCTGTCTGCGAAGGCCCCTGACGAGATGCTTTTTCCTCACTGCGATGACGCGAAGTGGGCTCGTCACTCCTCGCCGATCACGGCGTAACGGAAGTCTCCTGCCGATCGCAGGGCCGGTATGGTGTGAGGGCCTGCCAGCCTGTCGCGACGATGCGTCACTTACTGTCGCTGAACGGGATTTGATACGCAGAAGTGATGGTTCCCTTCTTGCCCTTGATCTATGTCAGTTTGATCGATGAAACTGCACGCCATAGTCGCCGCGAGATGGGCGACCGAATGCCGTGCCATCGTGATTGCAGATCATGGAGAAGTGCATGCTTGAAAAGCGTATTCGCAACGCGTCCCTTTTGAACCGGATCGTCAGTGCCGAAGAGGCCGCCAGTCTCATTCGGGATGGCATGACTGTGGGCATGAGTGGCTTCACGCGTGCCGGCGAGGCCAAGGCGGTGCCGCTGGCGCTGGCGGAGCATGCCAAGCTGCATCCCATGAAAATCACCCTGATGACGGGGGCATCGCTGGGCAATGATCTCGACAAGACCATGGTCGAGGCGGGCATGCTGGCGCGTCGCATGCCGTTCCAGTCCGATCCGGCTTTGCGAAAGGCGATCAATGACGGCAAGGTCATGTTCATTGACCAGCATCTCTCCGAGACCGTCGAGCAATTGCGCGGCGGTCAGATTCACGGCGTCGATATCGCCATCGTTGAAGCCGTGGCGATCACGGCTGAAGGTGGCATCGTGCCCACCACCTCCGTTGGCAATTCCGCGAGTTTCGCCATCCTGGCCGATAAGGTGATCGTCGAGATCAACCTGTCCCAGCCCGAGGTGCTGGAGGGGCTGCACGACATCTTCATTCCCGCAAAACGTCCAACCCGCATGCCCATCCCGGTGGTGGCGACGGATAGCCGTGTCGGACTACCCTTCATTCCGGTGCCGCCGGAAAAGATCGCCGCTATTGTCCTGAGTGACAAGAGCGACAGCTTCTCGACAGTGCTGCCGCCGGATGATGAAACCAGGGCCATTGCCGGCCACCTCACTGAATTCCTGCTGAACGAGGTGCGTCAAGGCCGTATGACCCACGAACTTCAGCCGCTTCAGGCCGGCATCGGCACGATCGCCAATGCTGTGATGCACGGTTTCATTGATACGCCGTTTCACGATCTCAAAATGTATTCGGAGGTACTGCAGGACTCCACATTCGAACTTTTCGATGCGGGCAAGCTGACTTTCGCGTCGGGTTCGTCGATCACCTTGTCCTCCGCCATGAATGAGCGGGTCATGCCGCGTCTGGCCGAATATAAAAGCAGGCTCATTCTGCGCCCGCAGGAGGTCAGCAATCATCCCGAAGTTATCCGTCGCCTCGGTATCATCGGCATCAACACGGCGCTGGAATTCGATATTTACGGAAACGTCAATTCGACCCATGTCGGGGGAACGCATATGATGAACGGCATCGGCGGCTCGGGGGATTTTGCCCGGAACGCCTATATGTCCATCTTTGTCACCAAGTCTATCGCCAAAGGCGGCGCCATATCGAGCGTCGTTCCCATGGTCAGCCATGTCGATCACACCGAACATGATGTCGATATCCTCGTGACCGAGACGGGCCTTGCCGACCTTCGTGGCCTTGCGCCTCGTGAACGCGCAGCGGTCATCATCGAGAACTGCGTGCATCCGGCCTATCGTGATGCGCTAACGGACTATTTCCAGCGGGCAGTCTCGCGGGGAGGGCACACGCCGCATCTCATCGAAGAAGCGCTTTCGTGGCATGGCGCCCTGCGTGAAAGGGGCACCATGCTGCCGCAGAAATAGCGGCGGATCAGGAATCCAGCCTGAGGTATCGGACGCGCCCACGCGAAATTGGGTCCGTTTGGACACACCGGGATGGAAATCATCCGCCACTTCGCTGTGGTTGCTGGCGCGTCAGTTCCGCCTCCGGTAGAAAATCCTCTCTCTCGGCAGCGACCCGGCTGCCTCAGGGTTGCAGGAGAGTGATGTAATGCCCATTCGCTTCGTCGCCATGATCGCGATTGTTGCCCTGCTTGCCGGTTGCGGTGGGCGGCCGATCGGAGTGATGACGCCAACGGGACAAACAGTGGCCGGTACGACGCCGGTGAATCTCCTTGTCGCGACGACACGCGCGCCGTCTGACAATCCTGCGGTTCTTTTCGGCGGCGAGCGGGGTACGGGGCTGAAGGTCGACGCGGTCACCGTCTCGATACCGCCAGACGCCAACCGCAAGGTCGGGCAGGTGCAGTGGCCGAAGAAGCTGCCGCCCAATCCGCTGAAGGATTTCACTACCGTTGCGGTCGAGCCCATCCGCTCCGAAGCCGAGACGCGAAGCTGGATCGGCCGGCATATTGAAAAGGACCGCCGCGTGCTGGTCTTCGTGCATGGTTTCAACAACCGCTACGAGGAATCCGTCTATCGATTTGCCCAGATCGTCCATGATTCCAGAACCGATGTCGTGCCCGTCGTCTTCACCTGGCCGTCACGCGCCAGCATCTTCGACTATAATTACGACAAGGAAAGCACCAACTATTCCCGTGACGCGCTGGAAGAGATGCTGACGCGGCTGGCGAAAGACAAATCCATCCGTGAAGTCACGGTCATGGCGCACTCCATGGGCACCTGGCTTGCAGTGGAGGCGTTGCGGCAGATGGCCATCCGCAATGGCCGCGTCGATCCGAAGATCGGCAACGTCATTCTGGCAGCACCTGATCTCGACGTGGATGTCTTCAGCCGCCAGTTCGCGAGCCTCGGCAAGACACCACCGAAATTCACGCTCTTCGTTTCGCAGGATGACCGCGCGCTCAGCCTGTCGCGCCGCATTTCCGGCAATGTTGACCGTCTTGGCCAGATCGATCCTTCCGTTGAGCCCTACAGCAGCCAGCTGGAAAAGGCCGGTATCACGGTTCTCGATTTGACGAAGCTGCAATCGGGTGACCGCCTGAACCACGGCAAGTTTGCCGAAAGCCCGGAGGTCGTGCGTCTGATCGGCGACCGCCTCATCGCGGGCCAGACCGTGACGGATTCTGATGTCGGCCTGGGCGAAGCCTTGGGCGCCGTCAGCATCGGTGCCGCGCAGACGGTGGGAACAGCAGCGAGCGTTGTGGTCAGCGCGCCAATTGCTGTGTTCGATCCCCGCACGCGGGAAAACTACGGCAGGCAGGTGGAGCGGCTTGGCCGCTCGGTGGAAAATACCGTGGGATCGGTGGGTGATACGGCCGGCTCCGTGGTGGACGATCAGGCGCTTCAGTCGTCAAGGATCAATTGCGATGCCGCTGCCAATCGAAACCGGGCGGAATGCCGCAATCGCTAAACTGCGATGCGTTAGGGGCAGCGGGAACGCTAGGCGCTTTTTGTCACAGAGCGTCGCAGATTTGTATACAGCTTGTATTTTTATCTGTATGGTCGGTCGACAACCCTTTTCGGAGTAAGACCCCATGCGTTGGAAACGCACCCTTCAGCTTCTCGATGTTCATTGCGAAGGCGAAATCGGCCGTGTCGTCACCGGCGGCGCGCCGAAAATTCCCGGCAATACGGTGGCTGAACAGCTTCACTGGATGAATACCGACCCAAAGGGAGAGGCGCTTCGTCGCTTCCTGACGCTGGAGCCGCGCGGCACGCCCATGGGCTCGGTCAATCTTCTGCTGCCGCCGAAGCATCCGGATGCGCACGCCGCCTTCGTCATCCTTCAGCCGGACCAGGCGCATGCCAGCTCCGGATCGAATTCCATATGCGCGACGACTGCGCTTCTGGAAAGCGGCATGGTGGAGATGCACGAACCGGAAACCGTCATCATTCTGGAAACGGCGGCCGGTCTGGTGAAGGCAACGGCCACCTGCCGTGACGGGCGCTGCGAAAAGGTCAAGTTGACCATGGTGCCGTCTTTCGTGCATGCGCTTGATGTCAGCATCGACACACCCCAATGGGGCAAGGTGACGATGGACATCTCCTATGGCGGCATTTTTTATGCGCTGGTGGATGTGCGTCAGATTGGTCTAACGATCGAAAAAGCCAATGCCGCAAAGCTGGTCTCTGCGGGCATGATCCTTAAGGATTTGGTGAACCGCGAAATGACCGTTGTGCATCCCGAAATCCCCGCCATATCGGGCGTGGCCTATGTGATGTTCCGCGATGTGGACTCCGATGGCTCCATCCGCACCTGCACCACCATGTGGCCCGGCCGGGCGGATCGTTCGCCCTGCGGCACGGGCAATTCCGCCAATCTCGCCACGCTTTATGCGCGCGGCAAGGTGAAGGTGGGCGACGAGTATAAATCCCGCTCGATCATCGGTTCGGAATTTGATGTCGGCCTTTCCGCCGTCACCGAGGTGGCGGGCCGTCCGGCCGTCATTCCCACTATCGCGGGTCGTGGTTTCACCTTTGGTCTCCATCAGGTCGGCCTCGATCCTTTCGACCCATTGGCCGATGGTTTTGCCATGACCGACGTTTGGGGTCCGGAAGCGGGCAACATCTGAAGCGCGCTTCAAAAAAATGACATTTACGGCTGCCTGATCGTGTCGGGCGGCTGTTTTCCCGCGACAAAAGATGCTAAGCGGGCGCAATTCCATCATGCTCCGAGGTATCCCGATGAAGTCGCTCACCCTGCGCCGCCCTGATGACTGGCACCTGCATCTTCGTGATGGCGCCATGCTGGAAGGGGTGATCGGGGATACGAGCCGTCATTTCGCCCGCGCCATCATCATGCCGAACCTGGTGCCGCCGGTTGTCACCACCGCAGATGCCCGCGCCTATCGCGATCGCATCGTCAAGGCCATTCCCGCGGGCGACAGCTTTGAGCCCTTGATGACGCTCTATCTGACCGAGGACACGCAGGCCGACGACGTGGAAGAGGGCAAGAAAAGCGGCCTGATTACCGCCGTAAAGCTTTATCCCGCCGGTGCCACAACCAATTCCCACGGCGGTGTGCGCGATTTTAACAAGGCCATGCCTGTTCTGGAGCGCATGGCGAAGATCGGCCTGCCCCTCTGCGTGCATGGAGAAGTAACAACGCCGGAAGTTGATATTTTTGACCGCGAGAAGGTCTTCATCGAGACGGTTCTGGAACCGCTGCGCCAGCGCCTGCCGGAGCTGAAGGTGACGATGGAGCACATCACCACCCGTGATGGCGTTGACTATATCAAGTCTTCCAAGGCCAATCTGGCCGGCTCGATCACCACGCATCATCTCATCATCAACCGCAACGCCATTCTGGTTGGCGGCATCAAGCCACATTATTACTGTCTGCCCGTCGCCAAGCGCGAGGAGCACAGGCTTGCGCTGCGGGCTGCCGCGACCTCTGGCGATGCGCGCTTTTTCCTTGGCACGGATTCCGCGCCGCACGTGGACCCGCTGAAGGAATGCGCCTGCGGTTGCGCGGGCATTTACACGTCCATCAATACGATGAGCTGCCTTGCCCATGTCTTCGAGGACGAAAACGCTCTCGACAAGCTGGAAGCTTTCGCTTCGCTCAACGGCCCGGCCTGGTATGGTCTGGCGCCGAATGAGGAGACGATCACGCTGGTCAAGCGCGACGAGCCAGTGTCATTCCCCGCCAAGATCGAAACGGGCGCCGGGCCGGTGACCGTATTCGATCCGATGTTCCCGCTTCATTGGGATGTAAACTGATTTTATGACCGCCGGCACTGCCGGCGGTTTTGTTATGGTCCGCCGGCACCTCGGCTGGCGCACGAAATACCGAACAAAGACGCGTGCTTTCCGAACACCGATCCGGGTTTTCGGAGCGAGAAACCAAGACCTAAAAGGAGAACGCCTATGAACCACTTCACATTCACCGATCGCGCCGTCGTTGCCGAACTGGTTGCCAAAATGTTGTGGGAAATCAAGGCGGTCCATTTTAATTCCGAAAGCCCATACACCTTCGCGTCAGGCATGAAGAGCCCTGTCTATATCGACATGCGCAAGCTCATCTCCTTCCCGCGCATTCGCTCCGCAGCCATGGATTTTGCGGCGGCGGCTGTCCTGCGCGAGGCCGGTTTCGAGAAGTTTGACTGTGTGGCCGGCGGCGAAACTGCGGGCATTCCCTTCGCCGCTTTCCTTGCCGAGCGTCTCGGCCTTCCGATGATCTATTGCCGAAAGAAGCCGAAAGGCCATGGCCGCAATGCCCAGATCGAAGGACATATGCCCGAGGGTGCCCGCGTTCTCGTCATCGAGGATCTGACGACCGCAGGCGGTTCGATGTTTACCTTTATCGACGCCATCCGTGCGGCGGGCGGCATCGTCGATCACGGCATCGCACTCTTCTATTACGGCATCTTCCAGGAGGCGGAAGCACGCTTTGCCAACGGCAATGTTAAGCTGCATTACCTGACGACCTGGCGCGATGTTCTGGCCGTTGCCCGGGCTGAAAAACTGTTCGACGAAAAGACCCTCTCCGAGGTTGAAGCCTTCCTCGATAACCCGCTGCCCTGGTCTGCAAAGCGCGGCGGTGTCAGCGAATTGCCGCAATCTTGATTTCGGATGCGGGTGGCCAGCTTGTGGCTGGTCTTCCGATCCATCTTCGTCTAAATCGATTTAAGTCCATTTGATTTGCTGTTTTGAGGAGGACCGTAATGATCCTGTGTTGTGGTGAAGCCCTGATCGACATGCTGCCCCGGCAGACAACGCTGGGAGAGGCGGGTTTTGCCCCTTATGCAGGCGGTGCGGTCTTCAACACGGCTATCGCGCTGGGACGTCTCGGCGTTCCCTCCGCCTTTTTCACCGGTCTTTCCGATGACATGATGGGCGATATCCTGCGGGAGACCCTGCGCGCCAGCAACGTGGATTTCAGCTATTGCGCCACTCTTTCGCGCCCGACCACCATCGCCTTCGTGAAGCTGGTCGACGGTCATGCGACCTATGCCTTTTATGACGAGAACACCGCCGGCCGGATGATTACCGAAGCCGAGCTTCCGGCGCTGGGCGCCGATTGCGAAGCGCTGCATTTCGGAGCCATCAGCCTCATCCCCGAACCCTGCGGCAGCACCTATGAAGCGCTGATGACGCGCGAGCAAGAAAGCCGTGTCATCTCGCTCGATCCCAATATCCGCCCCGGCTTCATCAAGGACAAGCAGTCGCATATGGCCCGCATCCGCCGCATGGCCGCCATGTCCGATATCGTCAAGTTCTCGGATGAGGACCTTGCCTGGTTCGGTCTGGAAGGGGATGAGGATACACTCGCCCGCCACTGGCTGCACCACGGCGCAAAGCTGGTCGTCGTCACCCGCGGTGCGAAAGGCGCCGTTGGCTATACGACCGGCCTGAAGGTCGAAGTTGCTTCTGAACGCGTGGAGGTGGTGGACACCGTCGGTGCGGGCGACACCTTTGATGCCGGCATTCTGGCTTCGCTAAAAATGCAGGGCCTGCTGACCAAGGCGCAGGTGGCGTCACTGACGGAAGAGCAGATCAGAAAGGCGCTTGCGCTCGGTGCAAAGGCGGCGGCAGTCACCGTTTCGCGCGCTGGCGCCAATCCGCCTTTTGCGCACGAAATCGGCTTGTGATGGGTTAGGGTTGAACCATTTTGAAAAGATGGTTCAACACGCATCACGCCGCCAAAATCGTGAAAAACCGTTATTTCGGTATTATCAAGCTTGTGTCTGCTGTTTTTTCGAGAAACAAGCGTCGCATGAGTGTTTCAACAGCCCATCCCTTTGATTTCGACCCGACCTACGGCATGCAACGCGAGCAGTTGCTTGCCATCACGCCCCCGGAAGCGCCACCCGGTTTCGATGACTTCTGGGAGAAGCGCTATCGCCGCGCGCTCGCCACTGATCCGCGCCCGGTGCTGCGCCGGAGCAAGCTGAGCGATCCCCGTTGGCAGGTCCTCGATCTGACCTACACCTCCACCGACGGTTTCCGTATCGGTGGATGGCTGCTGTTGCCGCGCGAAGGACAGGTCCGCCGCGGCCTGATCGTCGGCCACGGTTATGGCGGGCGCGGCGAGCCTGATTTCGATGTGCCGGTGGAAGAGACAGCCGTGCTGTTTCCCTGCTTTCGTGGACTGTCGCTGAGTGCCTGTCCGCCGATTTCATCCGATCCGGCCCTTCACGTTCTCTATAATATCGAGCGGAAAGACGATTATATTATCGGAGGCTGTGTCGATGACCTTTGGATCGCGGTCTCGACGCTTGTCAGCCTTTATCCCTGGCTGGAAGGGCAGGTGGGTTATAGCGGCATCAGCTTCGGGGGTGGTATCGGCGCTCTTGCGATCCCTTATGATAAGCGTATCGACCGCGGCCATCTCGTCGTGCCGACCTTCGGCCACCGACCGTTCTGGCTGACGCTGCCAACGGTCGGCAGCGCGGACGCCGTCCAGACCTATGCGAAGACGCACGCCCATGTGCTTGAAACGTTGCGCCTCTTCGATGCGGCCTGCGCGGCCGCCCGCATAAGCGTGCCCATGCTGATTGCGCCTGCGCTTTTTGATCCAGCCGTGGCGCCGCCCTGCCAGTTCGCGGTGGCCAACGCTTTGCCGCCGTCAAAATTTAATGAAATCTTCATCCTCGACGCCGGGCATTTCGATTACCCTGACAGCGCATCGCAAGATGCGGTCCATAAGGACAAGGTCAGACGGTTTTTCAAGGTGCCATGAAACGCGAATATCTCCGCTGGTATAGTCACAGGCTCCATCGCGACATGGAGCTCCTGATATTCGGTCATGCCGGCGCGAAGGTGCTGATGTTCCCGACACGCGACGGGCGCTTCTTCGAATATGAGGAGTTGGGCGTCGTCGAAAGTCTTTCCCACAAGCTGGAGGCCGGCCACCTCCAGCTTTATTGTATCGAGGGTCTGGCACGGGAAAGTTTCTACGCGGGCCACAATCACCCCGCCGACCGTCTCCGACGTCACGCCGCACTCGAGGCCTATATTCTGGGCGAAGTGCTGCCGCTGATGGCGGAGAAAAATCCGCGCGGCAGCACCATCGTGCAGGGCTGCAGCCTCGGTGCCTTTCAGGCCGCCAGCCTCGTCTTCCGTCACCCGCATCTCTTCACCAAGCTCGTCGCTTTTTCCGGCCGCTATGACCTGACGATGGAGGTGGAGTCTTTCGGTGATCTATTCGACGGCTATTATGACGATGACGTCTATTTCCACATGCCGAGCCACTTTCTTCCCGGGTTAAACTGCCCATGGCGGCTCGATCACCTGCGCCGCATCGACATGGTCTTCACCATTGGCGATGCAGACCCCTTTCTGGACAACAATCACCACTTAAGCCGCGTGCTTTCGGGCAAGCAGGTGGGGCACCAGATGCATGTATGGGAAGGCCGCGCGCATCGGGCGGGTGCGTGGCGCAAGATGGCGGCGCTTTATATTTGAGGCTGGAGCCCGTGCCTCAGGCGAGAAGAAATTCCATCAGGGCATTCTGGGCATGTAGAAGAAAAGCTTTTGCCGACCGGCTCTGACAGGCCGGATGGGCCATTGCGTCCGCGGTCACCTCTTGGCCACGCGAGACTGGCGGACAGGGCAAAAAAATCACATCAGGCCGCATCCTGTCGAGAAGGGACGCGGATATACGATAATCGGCCAGATGATGATTGGCGTCGGACGGCCAGGAATCGGTAATGACCACATCCGCATCCAGTAGCTCATCCATGTCCGTGCTTGCCCGGAAGTTCGGATTGATGAGCGCGGCATCCGTGACGTGCCATTGATCCGGGTAAACCTGCGTGACCTGAATGGGCAGTGAAATCGAGGCTTCGACCCAAGAGCGTAAAATATTGGCGTCCGGTGCCACACCGACGATTTTGAGGCCGGCTGTCTGGCCCCTCAGGCTTTTCACATAGGCTAAATCACCAAGCGTTTCACATGGATGATTGAATTTTGTCCGCGCGTTGATGACAGGTGCGCGCATGTCGGCTGCAAGTGCCCGAAGTGTCGAGAGTTCCTTCGTGCGGATAATCAAAAGATCGAACCAATTGTCGAGATAACCAGCCAGATCGGCAATCTCTTCTCGGCCGTTAAAGTTGATCGGAACGGTAACGCAGGTGCCGCCCATCGCCTGGATACCGAGATCAAAGGCGGCGGTATTGCGCCAGCCGGTGTCGTCAACGATCAGCCCGGCACGTTTTCCCTTGAGCGTCTGTGGCATCGTGCCTTGTAACCAGTCCTCGGCCAGAGCGCACGCGCGGTCGATGATCGAGAAGATCGCGTCCGCACTCAGGTTGTGAAACTCCAGAAAGTCCCTGCCCGGCCGGAACGACATATGCACCTCCAAATGACATTCGATCAACGCTGCATTGAAAAAAGCCGGAAGTCGCCCTCCGGCTTTCGTAAATTGCAGTGCCTGGATTTACCCCGCCAGACCCGCCAGCGCCTTCACTAGGCCCTGCGTAGAGCTGTCATGGCCAGCGGCGCTTTCCTTTCCTTCTACGACCGGAAGCAGGCCGGTCGCCAGTTCCTTGCCAAGCTCCACGCCCCATTGGTCGAAGGAGTTGATGCGGAACAGCACGCCTTCGACGAAGACGCGATGTTCGTAAAGCGCGATCAGGCGGCCAAGCGCGAATGGCGTCAGCTTGTCGTAGACGAAGGTGATGGACGGACGATTGCCGGTGAAGACACGGTGCGGCGCAATGAAATCCGCATGTCTGTCGTCCACGCCCTTGGAGGTGAGCTGGGCTTTTGCCTCAGCCAGCGTCCGCCCCTTCATCAGCGCTTCCGACTGCGCCAGGCAATTGGCGATGAGAAGCTGGTGCTGGTGGCGCAGTTCGGGCTCGAAACCGTTGGCTGCGATCATGAATTCCGCCGGGATGACGCTCGTGCCCTGGTGGATCAGCTGATAGAAGGCGTGCTGACCATTCGTGCCGGGCTCGCCCCAGACGACCGGGCCGGACTGGCCTTCGACCGGCGTGCCGTCGATGGTCACACCCTTGCCGTTTGATTCCATGTCCAGCTGCTGCAGATAAGCCGGGAAACGCGAGAGCCGCTGGTCATAGGGCAGGATCGCCCGCGTCGGGTAATTCAGTACGTTGCGGTGATAAAAACCGATCAGGCCGAGCAACATCGGCAGATTTTCACGGACCGGCGCCTCGCGGAAGTGGCGATCCATGGCGTGGGCGCCATCCAGGAACTTGCCGAAATTATCCTGACCGATGGCGATCATCAGCGGCAGCCCGATGGCAGACCAGATCGAGTAACGGCCGCCAACCCAGTCCCAGAAACCGAAGATGCGGTCGCTTTCGATGCCGAAGGCGGTAACCTTGTCCAGCGCTGTGGAAACCGCGGCAAAGTGATGCTTGACGGCGTCTTCACCCAGCTTTTCGGCGATGAAGCGGCGCGCCGTGGCGGCGTTCGTCATCGTCTCGATGGTGGTGAAGGTCTTCGACGCCACGATGAAGAGCGACGTCTCGGGGTCGATGAGCTTCAGCGTATCGGCAATATGCGCGCCATCAATGTTCGAGACGAAATGCGCCCGCGGGCCGTCATGGAAAGGTGCCAGCGCCAGCGTTGCCATGACCGGGCCGAGGTCGGAACCGCCAATGCCGATATTGATGACATCGGTAATCTTTTTACCGGTCGCGCCCTTCAGCGAACCGGAACGGATGGCATCGGCAAACTTGCCCATGGCAGACAGAACCGCGTTCACATCGGGCATCACGTCCTTGCCGTCAACGAGAACCGGCGTGTTGGCGCGATTGCGCAACGCGGTATGCAGGACGGCACGGTCTTCGGTGAAATTGATCGCCTTGCCGGAGAACATCTCCTCGCGCTTGGCCTCGACGCCGCCTTCTTGTGCAAGCTGTTCGAGAAGCGTGACGATCTCTTCATTCACGGCGCACTTGGAATAATCCATCAGCAGGTCATCGAACTTGGCGCTGAAACGGCTGAATCTCTTGTCATCGGCCGCAAAGGCGGCGCGAAGATCGGTTGCGGCTGTGCTGCTCGCCGTTGCTTTCAGTTTTTCGATGGTGGCCTGCATCTCGTGCTCCTCGGCTTCCGTGGAAGGATGAGGAAACTATTCTTTTTCAGGCGGCCAAATCAAGGCGGCTTCGATAAAAGAAAAGAGCCGGTCACCCGGCTCGAATTCGTTCAGTTCAGATTGCGCAATTCGCGCCGCAGGATCTTGCCGACATTCGATTTCGGCAGCTCGGTACGGAACTCGATGATCTTCGGCCGCTTGTAGTTTGTCAGGTTCTTGGCGCAGAAAGCCTTGAGTTCCGCTTCCGTGAGCGACTGGTCCTTCTTGACCACAAAAAGCTTGACGGTTTCGCCGGAGTGCTCGTCCGGAACGCCGATGGCGGCGCATTCCAGGACGCCTGGATGGCTGGCGGCCACTTCCTCCACCTCGTTCGGATAGACGTTGAAACCGGAGACGAGGATCATGTCCTTCTTGCGGTCGACGATCTTGGTATAACCGCGTTCATCCATGAAGCCCATGTCGCCGGAACGGAAGAAGCCGTCTGATGTCATCGCCTTTGCCGTCTCGTCCGGCCGCTGCCAATAACCCGCCATCACCTGCGGCCCACGAATGCAGATTTCTCCGACCTCTCCGGTGGGCAGGCTGTTGCCGTCCTCGTCGCGAATATCGATTTCGGTGGAAGAGATCGGCAGGCCGATGGTTCCGCTGAACTCCGTGGAATCGAGGCGGTTGACGGTGGCAACCGGCGATGTCTCGGAGAGGCCGTAACCCTCCGCAATGGGGCAGCCGACGATGGAAAGCCAGCGTTCCGCGACAGGCCTTTGCACCGCCATGCCGCCGCCGAGAACCAGAATGAGCGACGACAGATCGAGCTTGCGGAAATCCTCGTTGTTCATCAGCGCGTTGAAAAGCGTATTGATGCCGGGGAAAATATGCGGCTGATAATGCGACAATTCTTTCACAAAACCGGGAATATCGCGCGGATTGGCAATCAGCAGATTGTGGCCGCCAAGCGCAATGCCCATCAGCGAATTCACCGTCAAGGCGAAGATGTGGCAGAGCGGCAGCGCGCAGATGAAGTTGAGAACTTCAGGGCGATCCTTCTGGCCGTTGAAGGCGGCGTCCAGCCACAGGCTGATCTGAAGCTTGTTGGCCAGAAGGTTGGCATGCGTGAGAACCGCACCCTTGGATACACCCGTCGTGCCCCCGGTATATTGAAGGAAAGCAATGTCCTGCGCCGTGAGGCTGACCGGCTTCAGCGAAAATCCCTGACCTTCCTTCAGCATCGCCTTGAAGCTGATGGAGCCGGGAATGGTATAGGCGGGCACCAGTTTCTTGACCTTGCGGACCACCAGATTGACGATATGTCCCTTGAGGCCGAGAAGATCGCCCATCGCCGCGACGACCACGTGCCGCACCGCGGTTTTCGGCACCGCCTGCTGCGCCACATGTGCAAAGTTCTCCAGCACGAAAAGCGCCTTCGCGCCGGAATCCTTCAGCTGATGTTCCAGCTCGCGCGGTGTGTAAAGCGGATTGACATTGACCACCACCATGCCTGCCCGCAGGATTCCATAGACCGCAACCGGATTTTGCAGGATGTTCGGCATCATCACGGCAACCCGGTCGCCCTTTTCCAGTCCTCTGGACTGCAGCCAGGCGGCGACGGCTCGGGTTTCAGCGTCCAGTTCCCGGTAGGTCAGCGACTTTCCCATGCTGGAAAAGGCCTTCCGGTCGGCAAACTGCACACAGCTCTTTTCGAGAAGATCGACGAGGGAGGCATTGGTCGATACGGGAATTTCGGAAGGAACGCCCGGCGGATAGGAAGACAGCCAGCGCTTCCCAATGACGGCGTTCTGCGGGTGTCCCAGGGACAATTCACTCATGCTGCTCCTCCCAGAGTCTCTTCGCGCCGCGCATTCTGTGGAACGCGTGAACAGCGCTTTCGGCTGCCTGATGTTCACGAGGCTCCCGCACCTGCCGGCATCTGCCGGCGTGAGGGAACCACTTGTGACGTCACCGGATCGACTGCTCCTCCCGCTCCCCGGTGACGAATGATAGACGCGTAATCCCTTGACGTCCATCTTGTCGGCGAAACCTATTTAACTCTAACGTAAACGTCAATATTGCTGCCGCACATCTCGCCAACTCGTGATGGAAAACGCATTTTCCCGGTCTTTTTTGACTTTAATCCTGATTTGAGCGATCAACATAATTCGCAAAGCAAGGCAGGATTGGAAATGGCAGGCAGCGCAGCGCTAGAACTGAAATCGGTGGGCAAGAAATTCGGCGATACGGATGTATTGTCCGACATCGATCTGTCCGTCGAAAGCGGTGAGATCATTTGTCTTGTAGGGCGTTCCGGCTGCGGAAAATCAACCTTGCTGCGTATCATCGCAGGCGTGGAGACACCCGATAAAGGCAGCGTTTCCCTGAACGGCGCTGTCGTGGCCGGGTCTGGAGCTTTCATCGAGCCCGAAAAGCGCAATATCGGTTTCGTATTTCAGGATTATGCGCTCTTCCCACATCTTACCGTCGAGCAGAACGTCATGTTCGGCCTCCGCTCGCTGCCGAAAGCGCAGGCCCGGGCGCGCACTGCGGAGATGATCGAACATGTGCATCTCAAGGAACTTGCGAAACGTTATCCCCATACGCTGTCGGGCGGTGAGCAGCAGCGCGTCGCGCTTGCCCGTGCACTCGCCCCGCAGCCTGGCCTTCTGCTGATGGACGAGCCTTTTTCCAATCTGGACAGGGGATTGCGTGACGATGTGCGCGAAGAGACGCTAGGTCTTCTACGCCAGCTGGGTACGACGGCAATCATGGTTACTCACGATCCCGAAGAAGCGCTTTCGGCGGGCGATCGCGTGGTTCTGATGCAGCGCGGACGGATCGTGCAAAGCGGCACGGGTTACGAAATCCACGACCATCCCAAGACCCGCTATGCCGCTGATTTTTTCTGCGCCTTCAACAAGATTGAAGGACGGGTAAGGCAGGGTCGCGTGGAAACGCCGCTTGGCCTGCTGGGGGATGCCTCCGATCTGCCCGATGGCCTCGCGGCGGTTGCCTATGTTCGGCCCAATGCGATTTCGATTATCGAAGACGCCGCGAAAGAAGGTATCGCTGGCGAAATATCGAGCCGGGTCTTCCTGGGGGAGATCGAACAGCTCGGCATCGCCGTGCCCGGATTACCAGCTGATCTTCGCGTCAGAACAATGCAGCGTACAGCCGCCAAGACGCGGGCGATACGCTTCGGAATTGATCCGAAGGGCGTGCTGATATTTACCTAAAGTTGAATGAGCGCATTTGCATGTTCGTTTTCTCCCCGTTTTCAACTCTTGGTGATCAAAAGGCGGCGGAAAATGGCGAAATAAAACTTGATTTGTATCATCATGTATGATGTCTGCTCCCCCTATTGCCGTTATCGGAGAGGGAGACAAAACATGAAGAAATTTACCGGGTTCGCCCTGCTTGCTAGCACGGTTGCCTTTGCAGCCGGCGCAGCCAATGCCGCTGAACTCAATATCTATACCACCCGCGAGCCGGGCCTCATTCAGCCCCTCCTGGACTCCTTCACCGCTTCGAGCGGCGTGAAGGTCAATACCGTGTTTTTGAAGGACGGCCTTGCGGAGCGTGTGCTGAGCGAAGGCGCGAGTTCGCCGGCTGACGTTCTGATGACGGTGGACGCCGGCAATCTTGTCGATCTCGCTGAAAAGGGCGTAACGCAGGCGGTCGAATCCGAGACCCTGAGCAAGGCCATCCCCGCTGAACTGCGCGATGCCAAGGGTCACTGGTTCGCGCTTTCCATGCGAGCCCGCGTTCTGTATGCAGCCAAGGACCTTGATCTCGCTTCCTTCAATTATGAAGATCTCGCTGATGCGAAGTGGAAGGGCAAGGTCTGCATTCGCGCCGGCCAGCATCCCTATAATACGGCGCTGTTTGCCGACTACATCGCCCATTATGGCGCTGAAGACACCGAGAAGTGGCTTGCCGGCGTCAAGGAAAACCTCGCCCGCAAGGCAGGCGGCGGTGACCGCGATGTCGCCAAGGACATCCTCGGCGGCATTTGCGATATCGGTATCGCCAACTCCTATTATGTCGGCCTGATGCGCTCGGGCAAGGGCGGCGAGGAGCAGGTGAAGTGGGGCGACGCCATCAAGGTGGTTCTGCCGACCTTCAAGAATGGCGGCACGCAGGTCAATATCAGCGGCGCAGCCGTGGCGAAGAATGCGCCGAACAAGGCGGAAGCCGTCAAGCTTCTGGAATATCTCGTTTCCGACGAAGCTCAGAAGATCTATGCCGAGGCCAACTACGAATATCCGGTCAAGCAGGGCGCGGCTCTCAACGAGATCGTCGCTTCGTTCGGCACGCTGAAGATCGATAACAAGCCGCTGACGGAAATCGTATCGCATCGCAAGCAGGCGAGCGAGCTGGTCGACAAGGTCGGTTTCGACAAGTAAAGGCCAATCAGCGATAACATGTGAAAGGCGTTCGCAATTGCGGGCGCCTTTCCGCGTATTTTCCAGAAGCACATGAACCCAGACGCCACCCAGCCATTGTCACCTCGTGCCCGAGCCAGATTTTCATCCTCCTTCTGGTGGCTGTGCCTTTCAGTGCTGGCGGTTTGCGGCGCCATGGTTCCGGTTCTGGCGCTTGTCTCGCAGGCGTTGCAGGGTTCTGATGGCCTTTGGTCGCATCTGGGCTCAACCGTGCTCTGGACGGCGCTTCCGGATACGGCGATCCTTCTTGCCGGTGTCGGGCTGCTGGCAGGTATCGTCGGAACCTGTGCCGCCTGGCTGGTCACCGCCTATGATTTTCCCGGCCGCAAAATATTGGAATGGGCGCTGCTGCTGCCGCTGGCCATGCCCACCTATATCGTCGCTTACGCCTATCTGGATATTCTGCATCCCATCGGGCCTGTGCAGGGCGCGATCCGCTGGCTGCTCGGCTATTCCAGCCCGCGTGAATTCCGTCTTCCGGACATAAGGTCCATGACCGGATGCATCGTCCTTCTCGGCTTCGTGCTGTTTCCCTATGTCTATATTCCCGTGCGCGCCATGTTCCTCACGCAGGCAGGCAACCTGCTGGAAGCGGCGCGCACGCTCGGAGTCTCCAGACGTGCGGCTTTCTTCAAGGTAGCGGTGCCGCTGGCGCGCCCGGCGATTGCGGTCGGCGTCAGCCTTGCCTTGATGGAAGCGCTGAACGATATCGGCGCGTCCGAATTTCTTGGCGTCCGCACACTCACCGTCTCCGTCTACACCACCTGGGTCACGAAATCCGACCTGCCGGGTGCGGCGCAGATTGCGCTTTCCATGCTGTTCATCGTTGTCGCCCTCGTGGCGCTTGAGCGCTGGGCGCGACGCAAGCAGCGCTACGCGGTCTCTGCGCAGAAAAGCAGGCAACTGGAGCCGCTGCGGCTCAATGGCCTGAAGGGTTGGGCCGCTTTCTTGTTGGGCAGCTTGCCGGTCCTGATCGGTTTTATGGCGCCAGCCAGCTATCTCGTCACCGAGGCATGGAAACGGTTTCGTTTCAACGGTTTGTCCCCCCGTTTTGCCGATGAGGCCCTGAACACCATCGTCTTTGCCGGGGTGGCGACGGTGATCACCCTCATCCTCGGCCTTGTCGTCGCTTACGCCATGCGCCTTGCGCCGGGCCGCCTGTCGCTCTGGTCCTATCGTCTTTCGACGGTGGGATATGCTGCCCCCGGAACGGTCATCGCCATCGGCGTCCTGATCGCGCTCGGCGGCTTTGACCGCTTTGTCGACGAGACCATGCGCGACTGGTTCGGCCTATCGACAGGCCTCATCTTCATCGGCAGTGGCGCCGCGCTGATCTACGCCTATTCCGCACGTTTCCTTACCATTGCCGCCGGTGGGGTGGATGCTGGCCTCAGCCGCATCCCGCAGTCCTTCGATCACGCCTCGCGAACGCTCGGGCGATCCGCGACGCAGACATTCCGACACGTCCATCTTCCGCTTTCCAAGGCCTCACTTGCGGCTGCGGCACTGCTGATCTTCGTGGATTGCGTCAAGGAGCTTCCCGCTACGCTCCTGTTGCGGCCGCTCAATTTCGAAACCTTTGCTACCCATCTTTATGGCGAAGCGGCGCGTGGCACCTACGAGGAGGCGGCCATCGCAGCCTTGGCAATCGTCGTCATTGGCATGCTTCCGGTCATGCAACTTGCAAGGATCGGCCGGCGCAAGAGCTGACATCGAAGCTCCGCCGGATAAATTGCGGGCGCAAAATTGTGCGAGAGGCCAATAAGCTTCAAATCCACCCAGAAAACGACAAGCATCGCGCCTTAATCCTGATGTAAATACTCAGCTTAATTGAGGTGCTGCGACCCTTGGGATATCAATACGGTCGCGATGTTTTCGGGGCATATCTTGAAAAATTTGCATGGGATGTTTTTGCGCCATCTGGCTTTGGGAACGGCTGCCGTAGTTTTGCAGGCGCCCGCGATGGTGCACGCGCAGGACACAACCGTCCTTCAGCAGATTACCGTTGACGGGCAGGGCACGGAAAACGCAACCGGTCCCGTCCGGGGCTACGTCGCGAAGAAAAGCGCGACGGGTTCAAAAACCGAGACGGAAACCAGAGATATTCCGCAATCCGTATCGGTCGTCGGCCGTCAGGAAATGAACGACCGCGGCGCGGTGACGAAGATCGACGAGGTGCTGCGGTATACTCCAGGCGTGACGGCGGAGCCCTTTGGCACGGATCCGGATACGGACTGGTTTTACATTCGCGGTTTTCAGGCCACCCAGACTGGGGTGTTTTTGGATGGGCTGAACCTGTTCAGTTACGGTTTCGGCGGTTTCCAGATGGATGCCTATGGTCTGGAGCGGGTTGAAGTCCTGAAGGGGCCTGCGTCGGTGCTCTACGGCGGCGCCAATCCCGGTGGCATCGTTGAGATGATCCGCAAGCGCACCCAGGAAGAACCCGTTCGCGAAACGGAAATCGGCATCAATAATTTCGGCAACGCTTTCTTCGGTTTCGATCTCGGCGACAAGGTGGATGATGAGGGCGTATGGAAATACCGCGTCACCGGCAAGGTCTCGGGCGGCGACAACTATACGAATTACTCCGAGGATTTGCGCGGCTTCATCATGCCGCAAGTCACTTTCGAGCCGGATGCGCAGACAAGCGCCACGCTCTATGGGTATTTTTCGGCGCTTGACCAGGTGCATGTGGGCAACGGTTTCCTGCCTTATGTCGGCACCGTGGCCGACGCGCCCTTCGGCAAGCTCAACCGTGAAGCCTTTTATGGTGAGCCGGACCTTGATAACGGCCGCGTCTATCAATCGATGGTGGGCTACGAGGTCAGCCATGAATTCGACAATGGCTGGAAGATCAGTCAGAACGCCCGTTATGGGCATCTGTACAAGCACGAGACCGGGCCCTATCCCGGCGGCTGGGCAAATGCCGATGCCAACGGCCAGCCGAGACTCGATCCGATCACCAAGGACTATATGCTGACCCGCTTCGGTTACGACGGCGTGTCGAAGGTCGATAGCTTCGGTGTGGATAACCGACTGGAAGGCCAGTTCGATACCGGCGCCGTCAGCCATTCACTGCTCTTTGGTCTGGACTATAAATATTACCGGCTGGATCAGGTGCAGGCCTGCTGCGGGTCGAATGCGATCGGCGCGCTCAATCCGGTTTACGGTTCGGCGCAGGGAACGAATTTCGTTTATGCCGATAACATCGTGACACAACAGCAGATCGGCATTTATGCGCAGGACCAGCTGCGGTTCGGAGATGGCTGGCTTGTGACGCTGAATGGCCGTTACGACTATGTCGATACGGAGCTGAACAACAGATTGCCGACGGGCCTGTCCCGCCGCTCCAGTGACGACGCGCTGAGCGGCCGCGCCGGCCTTGCCTACGAATTCGACAATGGCCTGACGCCCTACGTCTCCGCCGCCACCTTCTTTAATCCGCTTATCGATACGCTTGCAGACGGCACACCCGCCGTGCCGGAAGAAGGCCACCAGTTCGAAGCCGGCATCAAATACGAGCCGACGTTCTTCGATGGCAGCATCACCGCCTCGGTCTTCAAGCTGGTCAAGGATAATGCTATCGTGTCCTATACGGCGGGTGGGGTGACCACCAGCGGCCAGTTCGGACAGGTCGAATCCACCGGCTTCGAGCTGGAGGCCAAAGCCAATCTCAATGAAAACTGGAAGGCACTTGCCTCCTATTCCTACACCGATATCGACATTACCCGCGATGCCAATCCAAATCTCATTGGCAAATCGCCATGGATCGTGCCCGCCCATACCGCTTCGCTGTGGCTGGACTATGCTTTCACCACGGATACACTTGACGGACTGAGCATCGGCGGCGGTGTGCGCTATCAGGGCAAGTCCTGGGCGGATGCGGCGAATACATTGCGCGTTCCTGACGCCGCTGTTTTCGATGCCGCGGTCCGTTACCAGAAGGACGACTGGACCGCATCCATCAACGTCGCCAATGTCTTCGACAAGGAATACGTCAAGGGCTGCGCCGGTATCTCCGTCTGCGGCTGGGGCGACAGCCGCACCATCACCTTCAAGCTTTCCAGGAAGTGGTAAGGCCTGGTCAAAGGCCATAGTTGCGGGAAAATTGGTTTGCCACTATAAACATGAATAAGTTTATCATGTTATAGTGGCGCCATGGCGCGCCCTGCGGGATCGAGAAGCCATGGCTTTCCGCGTGCGGATGGAAAATGAGATCGACGGTTTTGCCGTTATAGGCGGCCCGCGCTCAAGGGTCTGGAACGGCATCGTTGCCGACCTCTGGGACGTGCGTTGTGCACCGAAAGCAGGTGGACGTTATGTCGGCAAGGACCCGCGGTTTGTTTTTCTGCTGGAGATGGATGGAAAGGATGATGGCAGGTTCGTCATGAACGGCTGCCGCCGCGACAAGTATACCGCCTCCGAGGTGAACCGTATTTCCTTCGTGCCTGCCGATCTGGATGTGCATGCGGAGTTGAGCAACGTTTCCTTCCTCCGCCACCTCGATCTGCACTTCGACGCTGGACTGCTGGGGGCTCGGTTGGTGCAGGGTTTCGATCCGCACGGTTTGCTCGACCCGCATCTGATGTTCGAGGATGAGCGCCTGCTGGCGCTGGCGCGGTTGATCGCAGCCGAATGCGACAATCCCGATCCGCTGCACGATCTCTATGGCGAGAGCCTCGTGCTGGCGCTGCTGACGGATTTTCTGAAAGTGAGGCGGGAGCCGGTCAAAAAGCGCAGCAAGCTCGCCGCCTGGCAATTAAGGGCGGCGACGGATTATATCCGCGAACATTGCCTTCGGTCGATCCGGCTTGAGGAACTTGCGGAACTTACAAACCTGTCGCAATCCCATTTCAGCCATGCCTTCAAGGCCTCCACCGGCGTCCCGCCGCACCAGTGGCAGATGCAGGCGCGTATTGATCGGGTCAAGGATCTGATGATGCGAACCGAGATGGCGCTTACCGACATTGCCATCGCAGCCGGATTTTCCGATCAGGCGCACTTCTCCCGCGTCTTTCGAAAGATGGTCGGGGTGTCCCCCTCGGTCTGGCAGAGGAGCCGCCAGTAACTGCCTTTTGTTCCGTTCTTTCTCCAAAAAATTCCCTGACGGCATCTGAAACGCCCCGGAACGATTTCTCCGGCGACGGGTTTACAGACGTGACCCATTGAGGAAATCAAGGAGGAAACTATCATGTTGCATCAGGAACCCCGCGCCGGCCAGGACCCCTATGTGAAGGACACGCCCAGCCTCATCGCCAGCGACAAGGTGGAAGGCACCCGCGTTTACGGCGCCGACGGCAAGCATATCGGCTCGATCCAGCGCATCATTCTTGAGAAGCGCGGCGGCCGCGTTGCCTATGCGGTGTTGAGCTTCGGCGGTTTTCTCGGCATCGGCGACGATTATTATCCGCTGCCGTGGGAAAAGCTGCATTACGACGAAGAGCTCGACGGCTACCGCATCGACCTGACAAAGGAACAGATCGAAAATGCCCCGCATTTCGCCAATCTCGATGATGACGAATTGCTGAACGCAAGGGATCGTAAGGTCTACGACTATTACGGCGTCGCCCCTTACTGGATGTAAGGCGAATAATCTTGCCAACGGGCATTGTGGCGTTTTCGGCTCATCTTCAGCCGGAAACGCCTGACGAAAACGGCTCCTGAAGGAGCCGTTTTTTCTGTATTAATGTGGGTTCTTCTGCATGTCGGAAACCGCATCTGTGAAGCACTTACGCGCTTCCTCCGGCGATTTTCGCCCGTCTAGTGCAGCGCGGCAGGCACTTCTGGCTCTCACGAAACTCAATCCGCGCCGATTTGGCCAGCCTTCGGTCAACAATCTCAGTGCTTCGAATGGGCCGGCGACGACACTCTTGCCGTTCGCATCCAGATTGACCTCAACAGGCTCTGTCCATCTCTCGTTCTTCATCGTGCACCTCCCAGAGCAACGCGATCCCGAAACAAACCCGACAGCGGAGCAACCCATGAACGCTGTCCTGTGTCACTGCCGCCTAGGATAAGCGCAAGCAATGGAATTGACAACGGTGATCAGCGGAAGCCGAAAAACGAAAGGATCGCCAGGACGATAACGACGAGGCCGACGATGTAGATGATCTGGTTCATGATTTTCTCCTTGTCTATGTCATCACCATAACGTGAAGGAGAAGATGCGGTTCCAGAAGCACATGATAATTTAATCACGTGCTAAAAAATTGCGGACATTCCATCGTCACGCGATGCGGAACGTCACCTCCGCACGATCACCCAGATCGCGTGGATGATGCCGGGCACATAACCGCACAGCGTCAGAAGAATGTTGAGCCAGAAGTGTAGCCCCAGTCCGACCTGGAGAAATACACCAACCGGCGGCAGGATGATGGCGATGAGAATACGAATGACGTCCACGATGACAGGCCTTCCGGTTGACTGTTGACCAGCCGGAGAACGTGTGTGGGGCGGTTTGGTTTCACTTAAGCACGGACGTGCTTTTTGAGAGATTTTTGTTTGAAAATGGTGCCGCTTACGTGACTCGAACACGTGACCCCATCATTACGAATGATGTGCTCTACCGACTGAGCTAAAGCGGCCCGGTTGTGATCCGTCTGTCACGGATCAGCTTCATGGCGGGCTGATACAGGCAATGCCGACGGATTTCAAGCCTTGAATGCGTGGCTTTTGAAATTTCCGCAAAAAGCTTTGCCTGTCCAATGTTTAAGGGGCGTATCAGGCTCCGGCGCAGATGCGGCCCCTCGCAACCTCGTATTCCTGGACCAGCCGATCAACCAGAGCCGCTACCGGCTCCACCGCCTTGACCGCGCCAATACCCTGGCCCGCGCCCCATATGTCCTTCCAGGCTTTTGCGCCGCCGGAAGCCGATTCGAAATCCATCTTTGAGGGATCCGCTTCCGGCAGCTTGTCGGGGTCGAGGCCGGAGGCGACGATCGAACTTTTCAGATAATTGCCGTGAACACCGGTGAAATAGTTCGAATAGACGATGTCTTTGGCATGCGCATCGACGATTGCCTGCTTGTAGGCGTCGGATGCGCGGGCCTCCTGCGTGGCGATGAAAGGGGAGCCGATATAGGCCATGTCCGCGCCCATCGCCTGTGCCGCGAGGATGGAGCCGCCATTGGCGATGGCGCCGGCAAGCAGCAGCGGGCCATCGAACCACTCGCGGATTTCCTGCACGAGGGCGAAGGGAGAAAGTGTGCCCGCATGGCCGCCGGCGCCCGTCGCGACGGCGATCAGCCCATCCGCGCCCTTGCGGATGGCCGACCTTGCATGGCGATCGTTGATGACATCGTGCAGGACGATGCCGCCATAGGAATGCACGGCCGCATTGACTTCCGGCACGGCACCGAGCGAGGAAATAACCACCGGGACCTTATATTTCACGCAAAGGCCGAGATCATGTTCCAGTCGCCGGTTGGACATATGCACGATCTGATTGACCGCGAAAGGCGCCGCCGGACGATCCGGGTTGGCCCGGTTGTGCGCGTCAAGCTCTTCGGTGATCATCGCCAGCCACTCATCGAGTTGGCTTTCCGGCCGCGCATTCAGCGCCGGGAAAGCGCCGATGACGCCCGCCTTGCATTGCGCCAGCGTCAGTTGCGGGTGCGAAATGATGAATAATGGTGACGCTATGACCGGAAGACGCAGATTGTCTTTCAGCACGGACGGTAGCATGGCTCCTCCCCCAGATTACGTTTACGCGCACGTAAGTCATTATCGTGTTCGGTGTCGGATTGGAAGCGAAAACAGTACCGCGAGGCGTCGCCGAACCTGCGTTCGTAGCGCCACAATAGATCGATTTTCCCCAAGACAATCCGGTCTTTATCACAAACGATGCTTGCGGAGGGGCGGCATAGCCGTTACCGAATCGTGAACCCATGGCGCAGCGCCGCATATTTTGCAAAGCGCATTAGAACAAGGATCGGTCGTGAGCGGACTGGAAACGGCAATCAGAAATGCTCTGGAAAAATCGGACAGATCGAACGCCGAAGTTCGTGCACGTATTTATCAATCGTCCCGTCAGGCGCTGGAAGCGGGCCTGCGCAAGCAGGGCATCGACGACCCGCAGATTGTTGCCCAGCAGCGCCAGCGGCTTGAAAGCCTGATCCACCTCATCGAGAACGAGGAACGCAACCGGCTTCTGGACAGGGTGGAGCAGCAATTGCGACCGCCCGTGCAGGAAAGCGCGGCGCAGGATGATGATTCCGTCTATCCCGTTTCGCAGCCGCCCCATCGGGATGAAGTGGCTGTCGAGCCGGAACTGCGCGGTGAAACGCGCGATGCGCGACCCGGTGCCGCCACGGCCCCGGAATCCCCCCGACCAGGCCGGCGCGGCGGAAAACCATCGAGGAGAGGTTCCAGCGCGGCTGACGCATCGCTTGCCTTCCGCCCCGAAGGTGCTGTTGGTCGCCGCAAGCGCCGCGGGCTTTTTGCCCGGCTTTTCATCTATGTCACGCTTCTGGCCTTCGTCGGTTTCGGCGCCTGGTGGGCCTATTCCTCGGGTGTCCTGCTCTCTCCGGAACAGCGGGATACCAGCGTGCCCAATCCGCCGGCGCAGGTGCAGGCAGAGGACTTTAATGGCGCCGAACCCGCCCCGAGCCTATCGGCCGGGCGTGGTTTTTCCGACGACTGGGTCGAGGTTTTTAACGCCGAGCGCGGTAATTCCGGAGTTTCGGCAGGCCCACGCGCCAATGTCGAAAATATCGCAACGCCCGCCGGCAAGGCAATTCGGGTGACGTCGAGAAGCGTGGCGCAGGATGGCGCCGTCAGCATCGAGGTTCCAGTCGAAGTGATGCGGGACATGGCCGGTAAATCCTCGACCATATCCATTACCCTGCAATCTTCCAGTGACCGGCAGACGCAGGTGTCCGTCGCATGCGATTTCGCTACCTTGGGCGATTGTTCGCGCCACCGCTTTACGGCCACGGCCGAGCGCGCCGACATGCTGCTGAACGCGACATTCGAGCGTTCGCTGGCCCCCAACGCGCCGGGCAGGATTTTCATCAACAGCGATATCGATGGCAGCGGCCGCCCGGTCAACCTTTATTCCGTGCGCATCCTGCCGGGTCAATAAAAGGGTACGAGCAGCCGCCAAAGGCGGCTCTCCTCATTTCTCTTCGGCTTTTCCGAGAAAATTCGGCCCCGCCCCCAATATCTTATTGTCGATCTCGCCGATCGCCTTCTCGTCCTTGCCTTCGTAGTCCAGCGAATTGAGAATGTGGCGGATGAGATTGACCCGGGCCCGGCGCTTGTCATTGGCGCGTACCACCGTCCAGGGCGCGACATCGGTATGGGTCTTTTCCAGCATCTCGTCGCGCTTTTGCGTGTAGTCGTCCCACTTCGTCAGCGCGGCTATGTCCATGTCCGAAAGTTTCCAGCACTTCAGCGGGCTATGGCGGCGATCGTGGAAACGGTCGATCTGCGTTTCCCGTCCGATATCGAGCCAGAACTTGAAAAAGTGGATGTCCTCGTGGGCGAGCATCTTTTCCAGGCGCGGCGTTTCCTTGAGGAAGCGCTTATGTTCCTCGGGGGTGCAGAAACCCATCACCGGTTCCACTCCGGCCCGATTGTACCAGGAGCGATCGAACAGAACTAGTTCGCCTGCCGTGGGAAAATGCGAGATATAGCGCTGGAAATACCATTGCCCACGCTCGGTTTCCGTCGGCTTGGTCAGCGCCACGACGCGGGCATAGCGTGGGTTGAGATAAGAGCGGATCGCGAAGATGGCGCCGCCCTTGCCGGCCGCATCGCGGCCCTCGAAAACTGCCATGACCCGCTTGCCTGTGGCCTGGAGCCAAAACTGGACCTTCACAAGCTCGATCTGCAGCGCCTCCAGCGCGGCATCGTATTCCTCGCGCTTCATTTTTTTGTCATAGGGAAAATTGCCGGCCGAGAGCTTGTTTTCCTCCACCCAGTCGGGAAGAACCGGATCGTCGATGTCAAAGCTGCGCAGCTTTCCGCCAACGGTAATCTCGACTGTCCGCTTCTTCGTTTCATCGGCCATGGTTTCCTCCGGCTGTTGTTGTGTAAAGGCAACTCGCCGCCAATGAGTTCACATCGCCCGGCAGAATTCAAGCGAAAGAGGGTTGCTTGAGAAAGCTGTGGCGGTGTGACGATTGCAGCGTGGAATTTGCACATATACGCTGTGGAAAATATGCGGTGATGAATCTCTGTCATGAAGCTGGCCTATGAGATTTCGATGCGCTGTCGAGCGAGAGTGGAAAGCAGGCTGAAATGGCAGTCATGGAAGGCGATGGTGGATTAAGGCTTTTGGCAAAGAAGCTTGGCCGGAACTGGCTGCCCGTGCTCGTCGTCAGCATGCTCGCCATCGTGGCAGTTTCCGAGTTGCACACGCCCTATATGCCGGCCGTCCTCTGGCTCTGTGCGGTCATCGCCATTCTGGCCGTTCGCGAAAAACCGGCCTTTTCCGAAAAGGCCAAAAATGCGGCCGGACAGGTGGATGAGCCTGATGTTCCGGCTGAAAGTGTCATTTCCGGCGTCAGGGCAGGTCTTGCCGTGCTGGATACGCCCGTTTTCATTCTCGACAAGAATGCCAGCGTGCTGTTTCAGAACGGCGCGGCCGAACGGGCGTTTGGTCAGCTTCCCGCCGGGGCGCATATTTCCGCAAGGCTGCGCTCGCCGGGCCTGCTGGATGTCATTCGCGAAACCATCACCACCGGGGAGCCCAATCAGGTCGAACATTCCGAGCGTTTCCCCTCAGAACGGGTCTTCATCGTCCGTATCGCCCGTGCGGATATGGGCGAGGGGGCGGGCCCGCTTTTCTACATCCTGTCATTCCGCGATGTCTCGGAACTTCGCCGCATCGACCGCATGCGCAGCGATTTCGTCGCCAATGCCAGCCATGAACTGCGCACTCCGCTGGCTTCCCTGCGCGGTTTCATCGAAACCATGCAGGGGCCGGCACGCAACGATCCCAAGGCGCAGGAGCGTTTCCTCGCCATCATGCTCGATCAGGCAACCCGCATGAGCAGGCTCGTGGATGACCTCATGTCCCTTTCGAGGCTGGAGCTGCGCGCCAATATCGCGCCGGATCAGAAGGTCGATCTCGTTCCCGTCATAGGCCATGTGCGCGATACGCTTCTGCCGCTTGCCAACGAACTCGATGTCGATATCACCCTGCATCTGCCGGATGGTCCTGCGGAGGTGCAGGGAGATCGCGACGAACTGGTGCAGGTATTCCAGAACCTCGTGGAAAATGCATGCAAATACGGCCAGGAAGGCAAGATTGTTGATGTCTGGCTGCGGGCTGAGCCCGGCAAGCCGGTAGAGGTGAGCGTCGTCGACCGGGGGCCGGGCATACCGGCCGAACATGTGCCGCGGCTGACGGAACGGTTTTATCGAGTCAGCGTCGCCGACAGCCGCTCCAAAAAGGGAACGGGGCTTGGTCTTGCCATCGTCAAGCACATTCTCACCCGCCACCGCGCTCGGCTCATCATTAAATCTGAACTGGGCAGCGGCACGGATTTTACCGTCAGATTCTGACATAAACACCCGTACATACAAAATATCACGTAAATTTGCCTTTTAAATCAATTATTTAGCTTGTCACAAATCTTTCATTGAAGTGACATAAAAGGATGGGGCTACGGTGGTTAAGAAGAGGTCGCCGAGCGCATGCTAAGAGCGAGTGCCGCTATCGGCTGCGTCCACAAACAAGCCCACGACGGGAGAGACAAATGAACTTCGTTAAATTTTCCGCAGCAGCTCTGGTGGCTTCTGTCGCCTTCGCTGGCGCCGCCGCTGCTCGCGACCAGATCCAGGTTGCCGGTTCCTCCACGGTTCTGCCTTATGCCAAGATCGTTGCCGAGACTTTTGCCGAAACCTTCCCGAACTTCAAGGCTCCGGTCGTCGAGTCGGGCGGCACGGGTGGCGGTCTGAAGGCGTTCTGCTCGGGCGTGGGCGAAGGCACCATCGACGTCGCCAACGCATCGCGCAAGATCAAGAGCGACGAACTGGCCGCCTGTAAGGCTGCTGGCGTTACCGACGTTCAGGAAGTGAAGATCGGTTACGACGGTATCGTCTTCGCAATGGATTCTTCCAACAAGGACATCAAGCTTGAGCCGAAGGACCTTTACCTCGCTCTCGCCGCTGAAATCGTCAAGGACGGCAAGCTCGTTGCCAACCCCTATAAGAAGTGGTCGGAAATCAACAAGGAACTGCCGGATGTAGCGATCGCCGCTTACATCCCGGGTTCCAAGCACGGCACCCGCGAAGTCTTCGAAGAGAAGATCATGGCTGACGGCTGCAAGGAAGCCAAAGCGACCGACGTCATCAAGACGCTGATCACCGACGCCAAGCAGGCTGCTGCCAAGTGCGTAGCAGTCCGTAAGGACGGCGCTGCAGTCGACATCGACGGCGACTACACCGAGACGCTCGCTCGCATCGACGCCAACAAGACAGGCCTCGGCGTCTTCGGCCTCGCTTTCTATGAAAACAACGCCGACCGCCTGAAGGTCGCAACCGTTTCGGGCGTTGTTCCGTCCACTGAAACCGTTGCCAGCGGCAAGTACCCGGTTTCCCGCCCGCTGTTCTTCTACGTGAAGAAGGCTCACCTGGGCGTTATCCCGGGCCTTAAGGAATATGTCGAGTTCTTCGTTTCCGACGAAATGATCGGCCCGGATTCCCCGCTCGCAAATTACGGCCTGGTTGCCGCTCCGGACGCAGAGCGCGAAGAAATCCGTGCCAAGTTCTCGGCCGGTTCCACGATGTAATGAAGAAGGAGGGGTGCGGCCTGCCGCGCCCCTCATACCATCCGGTGCCTCTCCGCTTGGGCGAATGTCTCCGGTTGACAGTTCCTATTCATCGTCGTCCACATGATTGTCTATGGATTACAGATGGATAGGATGTATCAACCTTGACGCTTGCCGGACTTTGATACAGTCACTTGGCAGGCATTCCGGGATGGTCCAGCGGTCTCGTTTTGATGACTTTTTGATTTGCCCTATATCGCACCGTGCTCCTGCGGCACGCCGAGGGAACTCTAATGAACACATCGATCCTTTTGCTGATACTGGCGCTGATCGGCATCGGCAGTTATCTGCTCGGCAGCCGCCGTGCCGTTGCCCTGTCTGGTGGGCGTCCTTCCAGCATGCATTCCCGAGCCGGTTATCACGGTTCATACGCGGTCGTCTGGGCGGTACTGCCCGCGGCGTTCATTCTCAGCGTCTGGCTGATTATCAGCCCGCTCATCGTGACGTCAGCGGTCCGCGGCGATTTCCCGGAAGACATCCGGGCGCAATCCGAGGCGCAGCAGAGCCTGACCTACGGCATGGTAACCTCCATCGCCCGCGGCCTTCAGCGGCTGACACCGGAAGAAACGGCGCAGGTCGATGCGGACACAAGCGCGGTGAGGCCTCTGCTTGCATCCAAGGGCGTGGCGATTGCCGGTGATCCGGAACGGTTCATGGTTGACGCCGCCCAAACGCTGAACACCATGACCGCCACGAGCCGTCTTGCGATGATCGCTGTCGTGCTGCTGGCCGCGCTTGGCGGCGCCACCTATGCGCTGCGGGCGATTGCACCGCGCTTCCGGGCACGCAACAAGGTCGAAAAGGTCATTCTCGGCGCTCTTCTTGTCGCATCTTCCATCGCTATCCTGACAACGATCGGCATCGTTCTGTCGATGCTGACGGAAGCGATCCAGTTCTTCAACATGGTTCCGGCTCACCAGTTCTTCTTCGGCACGGTGTGGGATCCGCGTTTTGCGGCTGCCGGTGCGACCGATTCATCGGGACAGTTCGGCCTGATCCCGCTGCTTGCCGGCACACTTTATATCGGCTTCGTCGCCATGCTGGTTGCCGTTCCCGTCGGACTGTTTTCGGCGATCTATATGTCGGAATATGCTTCACCCCGCCTGCGCTCGGTGGCAAAACCGCTGCTCGAGGTGCTCGCCGGCATCCCCACCATCGTCTACGGCTTTTTCGCGCTGACGACGGTCGGTCCTTTCCTCAGAGACATTTCTGCGCAGATCAACGGGCTGGCGACGGGTAACTACGCCAACTTCATCCAGGCGCAGAGTGTCATCACCGCCGGCTTCGTCATGGGTATCATGTTGATCCCCTATGTGTCGTCGCTGTCGGATGACATCATCACCGCCGTGCCGCGTTCGCTGCGCGATGGTTCGCTCGGACTTGGCGCCACGCGCTCCGAAACCATCAAGAGGGTCATTCTTCCGGCTGCTCTTCCCGGCATCGTCGGCGCCGTGCTGATGACGGCGTCGCGCGCCATCGGCGAAACCATGATCGTGGTTCTGGCGGCAGGTGTCGCTGCCCGACTGCAGCTTAATCCCTTCGAGCCCATGACCACGGTGACGGTCAAGATCGTCAGCCAGTTGACGGGCGACCTTGAATTCACCTCGCCGCAGACGCTGGTTGCCTTTGCGCTTGGCATCACGCTTTTCGCCATCACGCTTTGCCTGAATATCTACGCGCTTTACATCGTGCGCAAATACCGGGAGCAATATGAATGACCGACATCGCCTCTCCCGCAGCTGGTGCGAACGCCGTCAAGGCGACGCGTCGTGATATCGGCATCAAGCGCCGTTATGCCGCCGAACGCCGTTTCCGTGCTTATGGCATGGCAGCGATTTCCTTCGGCCTCATCTTTCTCTTCCTTCTGCTTTTCTCGGTTGTCTCCAAGGGTTACACCGCGTTCCAGCAGACGATGATCACCGTTCCGGTGGAGTTCTCCGAACAGATCATCGATCCCAAGAACGAGCGTGCCACCAATCCGACCAAGCTTATGACGGCCAATTATCCCGTTCTTGCCCGTGATGCGGTTGCCAAGGTTCTGGGCGTCGCGCCAACGGACCGCACCGGTCTTCGCGCCGTCAACCTTCTGATCTCCGATAGCGTACGTACGCAGCTTCGCGATATCGTCGTTGCCGACCCCGCCGTTATCGGCACCACCCGCACGGTGACGCTGCTGGCCTCGGGCGACGTCGACAGCGCCTTCAAGGGCCAGGTCGATCTGACGGCGGATGAAGCCAATCGCCGTATCTCGAACCAGCAGCTCGGCTGGATGAACCAACTCGCCGAAAGCGGGCAGCTTGGCAAGCATTTCAATACCGGCATCTTCATCAACGGCGCCTCGAGCCGTCCGGAAGCGGCGGGTGTCGGCGTGGCGCTGATCGGCTCCTTCTACATGATGCTGATCGTGCTGGTGCTGTCGCTGCCGATCGGTGTTGCAGCTTCGATCTACCTTGAGGAGTTTGCTCCGAAGAACCGTCTGACTGATCTCATCGAGGTGAACATCAACAATCTCGCGGCTGTTCCCTCGATCGTTTATGGTCTGCTCGGCCTCTCCGTCTTCATCAACTTCATGGGCTTTCCGCGCTCGGCCTCGCTGGTCGGCGGCCTCGTCCTGACGCTGATGACCCTGCCGACGATCATCATTGCGACCCGCGCTGCCCTGAAAGCCGTGCCGCCGTCAATCCGCGCCGCCGCCCTGGGCCTCGGCGCGTCCAAGATGCAGACGATCTTCCACCACGTGCTGCCGCTCGCCATGCCCGGCATCCTCACCGGCACCATCATCGGCCTCGCACACGCGCTGGGCGAAACTGCGCCGCTGCTGCTGATCGGCATGGTGGCATTCGTAGCAAATTACCCGACAACGCCGATGGACCCGTCCACGGCCCTGCCGGTGCAGATTTACATGTGGGCGAATGAAGCGGAGCGCGCCTTTGTCGAAAGGACTTCAGGCGCTATCATCATCCTGCTTTTGTTCCTCATCGTCATGAATGTTGGCGCAATCCTGTTGCGTCGCCGCTTCGAACGGCGCTGGTAAAGGGAGATTGAGCAATGAACATGTTGTCGGAAGCAGCAGTTGAAAAGGCGCTGGACAAGAAAATGAATGAAGTCTCATACAAGATGATCGGCAAGGACGTTTCGGTTTATTACGGCGAAAAACGCGCGCTTTACGACGTGAACCTCAACGTTCGCGAAAATACGGTAACCGCGCTTATCGGCCCGTCCGGCTGCGGTAAATCCACCTTCCTGCGTACCCTGAACCGTATGAACGACACGATCGACGGTTGCCGGGTAACGGGCAAGATCACGCTCGACACCGACGATATCTATGATCAGGCGATTGACGTCGTGGAGTTGCGCGCCCGCGTCGGCATGGTGTTCCAGAAGCCAAACCCTTTTCCGAAGTCGATCTACGAAAACATTTCCTACGGTCCACGCATTCACGGTCTCGCCCGCAACAAGGCGGATATGGACCAGATCGTTGAGCAGAGCCTTCAGAAGGCGGGTCTCTGGAACGAGGTTAAGGATCGTCTGCACGAATCCGGCACCGGTCTTTCCGGCGGTCAGCAGCAGCGCCTGTGCATTGCACGCGCCGTTGCCGTCAGCCCGGAAGTGATCCTGATGGACGAACCCTGCTCGGCGCTGGATCCGATCGCCACTGCCAAGGTCGAGGAACTGATCCACGAACTGCGCACCAATTACACGATTGTTATCGTCACGCACTCCATGCAGCAGGCGGCACGTGTTTCCCAGCGTACGGCCATGTTCCATCTCGGTCACCTTGTCGAGGAAAATGAAACCGACAAGATGTTCACCAATCCGGATGACCAGCGCACGCAGGATTACATCATGGGCCGCTTCGGCTGATCGCGGCCGGCGCTTTATCGCAACCCAACAAGACTGGTGCCGCTGCGGCCCCGCTTCGGGCGGTCGCATGCAAGGCCAAGCCGGAGGAATAGACCGTGAACCAGACAACGACCCATTCGCATATTCTGTCTGCTTATGATGACGAACTGAAGTTCCTGACGCGACGCATCGCCGAGATGGGCGGTCTCGCCGAGCAGATGTGTGCTGACGCCGTGCGTGCGCTCGTCAATTCCGACGCCGCGCTTGCCCAGAAGGTCATTTCCGATGACGCTATCCTCGATCATTCCGAGCGGGAGATCGGCGACAAGGCCATCGTCACCATCGCCAAGCGCCAGCCGATGGCGGCAGACCTTCGCGAAATCATCGGCACCCTGCGGATCGCCGCCGACCTCGAACGCGTTGGCGACCTCGGCAAGAACACCGCAAAACGCGTCATCGCGGTCGCCGGAACGGGCGTGCCGCGCAAACTCGCCCGCGGCATAGAGCACCTGTCGGAGCTGGCGCTGGTACAGCTGAAGGAAGTCCTTGACGTCTATTCGACACGTTCCGCAGAAAAGGCCAATGCCATTCGCGAGCGCGACGAGGAAATCGACGCCATGTATACCTCGCTCTTCCGCGAGCTTCTGACCTACATGATGGAAGATCCGCGCAACATCACCACCTGCACGCATCTTCTGTTCTGCGCCAAGAATATCGAGCGCATCGGTGACCATGCCACCAACATCGCCGAGACGATCTATTACATGACCACCGGCAGCCAGCCGGAGGGCGAGCGTCCGAAGGACGACAGTTCCAACACGCTCGGTTCGGTGACCGAGTAACAGACAAGCAGCGGCTTGCGGAGTTAGCATATGGTGCCCAAGATTGCAGTTGTGGAAGATGAGGAAGCGCTGAGCGTCCTGCTTCGTTACAATCTCGAGGCTGAGGGATATGACGTCGACACCATACCCCGTGGAGACGAGGCAGAGATCAGGCTGCAGGAACGTGTTCCGGATCTGCTCATCCTGGATTGGATGCTTCCCGGCGTTTCCGGTATCGAGCTGTGCCGTAGGCTCAGGATGCGGCCGGAAACCGAGCGCCTTCCCATCATCATGCTGACGGCGCGCGGCGAGGAAAGCGAACGGGTTCGCGGACTCGCCACCGGCGCGGACGATTATGTGGTCAAGCCGTTTTCCACGCCGGAACTGATGGCCCGCGTCAAGGCCATGCTGCGCCGGGCCCGTCCGGAGGTTCTGTCTTCGGTGCTGAAGTGCGGCGATATCGAGCTGGATCGCGAGACGCATCGCGTTCACCGCAAAAGCCGCGAGGTGCGTCTCGGTCCGACGGAGTTCCGCCTGCTGGAATTCCTGATGACCTCTCCGGGCCGCGTGTTCTCCCGTTCGCAATTGCTGGACGGCGTCTGGGGTCACGATATCTATGTGGATGAGCGGACGGTTGACGTGCATGTCGGACGTCTCCGCAAGGCGCTCAACTTTTCCCATATGCAGGATGTCATCCGCACCGTGCGCGGTGCCGGATATTCGATGGAAGCCTGATCGGAACCGAACTGAGGGTTCCCCTCAGCATGACGTTCCGCCAGAATCGAAAGGCCCGAAACCGGAATGGTGTCGGGCCTTTTCATTTTGAACCTTCCGCAAGCACGATATTTTCATTTCTTTGACGAACGGTTGAGAGTCCACCGAAATTCGGATTGAGGGGCGAAACCCGACGACGATGAGTAAGCCTTGGTGTTCTGCTGTCGCTGCCCGGGAAGCGCGGTATTTTGTCACAAAAAACGGGCCCGAAGGCCCGTAGTTTTTGAGTGTCAAATGTGTGCCGCAACACTCAAGCCTTGCGGCGCTCGCTGACCGGTTGGTAGGCGAGTTTCGCATGGAATTTGCAATAAGGTGACGATTCCAGCGCTTCACAGCCGCAGAAATGGAAATCGTCTTTCAGGGGGTCGCCGACCGGCCACTTGCAGGTGCGCTCCGTCAGTTCCGTCAGCGTCAGCCGGCGGGAGATCGGAGTAACGACGTTTCTGGACGGAACGTAATCGAGAATTTCAGCGGTTTCGATGCCGACCTCTTCCTGAAGAGCGGTCGCCGCGTTGGAGCGGGTCAGGATCCGAGCAGGTGCAGCGTTGACGCGGCCAGCGAAATTCGCCGTGCGCGGGGCAGGTGCAGCAGTCCGCTTGGGCGCAGAACGCGCCGACGTCACCGGGCCGCCAGCCTTGACGCGTCCGGGCAGATTAAGACGATGGACCTTGCCGATCACGGCATTGCGGCTGACGCCGCCCAGCTGAGCTGCTATCTGGCTGGCGCTCAGTCCTTCGGCCCACAATTTCTTGAGTTTCTCGACCCGCTCGTCTGTCCAGTTCATGCCGCTTCTCCGCTTTTCGCGTGTATTTCGACAGAATCCTTCTCCGTCTCGCGGGCATGCCGCGAGCGTGGTTTCTGCCTGATTTTTGGTGACTAGTTCCGCCGCAATGCAGTCTAGTAATTAGCGATTAACCTAGTGCCACGCAGACTCCGTGGCAAGAGTCGCGGGAATCATCTCGAATCGATTTTCCGGTTTTCCCCAACTTGCTGGCGAGTTGAGTCAGAAAGGCAACACCTTGGGCCTTGCGACCTGCCACCTACTAGGGCTTGAGAAGCCTAGGAAATACGGACTTTTGTTGACATCGGCAAGCGAAGTGACAATAGTGCCCCTGCCGCCGCGAGGCGGCATTTTTGATTTTCAGGCGAGGGATAACCCTCGAAGCCTATTGACAACCGTCTGACAGCGCATCCGCGCAAGGAGTGATACAGCCATGGCCGAAGCCGCCGCGCCATTGTTCGATACATTTGCAAGAGCCCCCCTCCGCTTCGAGCGAGGCGAGGGCGTCTGGCTGTACACCGAAAGCGGCGAGCGATATCTCGATTTTGCGGCCGGCGTTGCCGTCAATTCGCTGGGCCATGCCCACCCACATCTTGTCGACGCGATCAAGACGCAGGCCGAAAAGGTCTGGCATGTCTCGAACCTCTATGAAGTTCCGGGCCAGGAAAAGCTTGCCAAGCGCCTGACGGAGGAAACGTTCGCAGACAAGGTCTTCTTCACCAACTCCGGCGCGGAAGCACTGGAATGTGCAATCAAGACCGCGCGTCGTTATCATTATTCCAAGGGCCACCCGGAAAAGTTCCGGATTATCACCTTCGAAGGCGCCTTCCATGGTCGTACGCTTGCAACGATCGCAGCCGGCGGCCAGCAGAAATATCTCGAAGGTTTCGGTCCCAAGGTCGAAGGCTTTGACCAGGTACCTTTCGGTGATGTCGATGCGCTGAAAGCCGCCATCACGGCCGAGACGGCAGCGCTTCTGATCGAGCCCATTCAGGGTGAGGGCGGTATTCGCGCACCCAGCAAGGAATTCCTTCAGTTACTGCGGTCGCTTTGCGACGAACACGGTCTGCTGCTGATTTTCGATGAGGTGCAGACGGGCGTTGGCCGCACGGGTAAGCTCTTTGCCTATGAACACACTGGTGTCGCCCCCGATATCATGGCGGTTGCCAAGGGCATCGGCGGTGGTTTTCCGCTGGGCGCATGCCTTGCAACGGCTGATGCCGCTTCCGGTATGACGGCGGGCGTGCATGGCACCACCTATGGCGGCAATCCGCTGGCCATGGCAGTCGGTAATGCCGTGCTTGATGTCGTCCTCTCTGACGGCTTTCTGGAAAAGGTTCGTGACGTCGCGCTGGTTTTCCGCCAGGGCCTTGCTTCGCTGAAGGACCGTTATCCTGACGTTATCGAGGAAATCCGTGGCGAAGGCCTGCTTCTCGGCATCAAGGCCAAGGTGCCCTCGGGCGAGCTCTTGCAGGCCATGCGCGCCGAGCATCTGCTGGGCGTACCAGCGGGCGATAATGTCATTCGTCTCCTGCCGCCGCTCGTCACCACGGCGGAAGAAGCCCGTGAGGGGCTGGCACGCGTGGAAGCGGCCGCCGCTTCTCTCACAGCGAAACAGGCAAAAATCGCCTGAGGAAACACTGAAGGGCGGGCCTCTTTCCTGGGGCTCGCAAGCATGGGACAGTTTGAAATGGCTTCACCTAAACATTTTCTCGACCTGTCGGCCGTCAGCTCGCAGGACCTGCGGGTAATTCTCGACGATGCCCGCGAACGCAAGGCGGCCACCAAGGCTGGAACGGCAGAAAAACCGCTTGCCGGCAAGATGCTGGCCATGATCTTCGAAAAGCCATCCACGCGGACCCGCGTCTCCTTCGATGTGGGGATGCGCCAGCTTGGCGGCGAGACGCTATTCCTCTCTGGTACGGAAATGCAGCTCGGCCGCGCAGAAACGATCGGTGATACGGCAAAGGTGCTGTCGCGTTACGTTGACGCCATCATGATCCGCACGACAGATCATTCGCGCCTGCTCGAGCTTGCCGAACATGCGACAGTGCCTGTCATCAACGCCCTGACGGATGACACGCATCCATGCCAGATCATGGCTGACATCATGACTTTCGAAGAACATCGCGGTCCGGTCAAAGGCAAGACGATTGCGTGGACAGGGGACGGCAATAATGTCCTGCATTCTTTCGTGGAGGGCTCGGCCCGTTTCGGCTACCGCATGACGATGGCAGTGCCGATGGGCTCCGAACCGCATGACAAGTTCCTGAACTGGGCCCGCAACAATGGCGGCGAGATCATGTTGTGCCACGATGCCGACAAGGCGGTGGCGGGCGCTGATTGCGTCGTCACCGATACCTGGGTCTCCATGAATCAGGAACACAAGGCGCGCGGCCACAACATCTTCCAGCCCTATCAGGTCAATGAAGCCCTGATGGCCAAGGCGGAAAAAGACGCGCTGTTCATGCATTGCCTGCCGGCTCACCGCGGCGAAGAGGTGACGGATGCGGTGATCGACGGCCCGCAATCGGTGGTCTTCGACGAGGCGGAAAACCGCCTCCACGCGCAGAAATCCATCATCGCCTGGTGCATGGGCGTCATCTGAAAATATCACCCGTTTGATCAACGTCGGGCGGGTGCTTGAACTTCTCGGCAGCGATTACCATCTGTTGGACTTCGAAGAGGCTCGTCGGTTTTCTGGCGGGCCCTCGTCACGATTTGCACGTTTTTCCCCGGAAGCGGTTTCTCTTCCCGGGTCTCTGTGCGACAAGCGGAAAAAGCACATTTCGAAAGCCGGACTTTTGGACGGTAGCGGCGCCACGGCTGCGCCAGGGAGTATGACATGGCAGATGTAACGGTTGAACTGGACGATCTCGATTTTGCTGGCGACGACAAGGTCGTGCCCTTTCAGGTCGAAGGTCTGGATGTGCGCGGCCGCGGCGTGCAGGTGGGTCCGCTGCTGAATGCCATTCTCGAGCGCCACGATTACCCGGCTGCGGTCGCCCGCCTGCTGGCGGAAGCGACCGTTCTGACGGCGTTGATCGGCACATCGCTCAAGTTTTCCGGCAAGCTGACGGTACAGACCAAGGGCGACGGTCCGGTGGACCTGCTGGTGGCGGATTTCACCGCGCCGGAAAGCATGCGCGCTTATGCCCGTTTTGATGAGGAGCGGCTGGCGGAGGCCCTTGCGGCAGGGGCGACTTCGCCGGAACAATTGTTGGGCAACGGTATTCTGGCCTTCACGATCGATCAGGGCGCGGGCATGCAACCCTATCAGGGCATCGTGCCACTCGATGGCTCGTCGCTGGAAGACATTGCCGGGGTTTATTTCCGTCAGTCGGAGCAGCTTCCAACCCGTGTGCGCCTCGGTGTGGCCGAATTCTTCGATCGCGACGGGGAAGGCAAGCCGCGTCATGGCTGGCGTGCGGGCGGCGTTATCGCCCAGTTCCTGCCGCAGGCGCCCGAGCGGCTGCGTATGCGTGACCTGCACGGCGGCGACGGCGATGAAGGCGGTCACGATGTGCAGGAGGACGATGCCTGGACGGAAGCCGTGACGCTTTTGAACACCGTGGATACGGACGAACTGACGGATCCGCAGGTGCCGGTGGAACGACTCCTCTTCAGGCTGTTCCATGAAAGCGGCGTGCGCATCTATGATCCGCAGTCCATTTTCGATCGCTGCAGCTGCTCGCGGGATAAGATCAAGGGCGTGCTCTCGGGCTTTACCGCCGAAGAGATCAAGGCAAGCGAGGAAGATGGCGCGATTGCCGTGACCTGTGAGTTCTGCTCGACCACTTATCGCTACGATGTTAGCGAATTTGAAAACGCCTGAATAAGGGTCGCGCCTGCAAAGGCGCGGTTTTTCATGGCCTGCGGGTCAGTTTAAGACCCGCATCAGCCCCGGAGAATCCAGCGAAAAAGCGGGTATGGTGACGTTGAACACTTCTCCGCTTTCCGTTTCCATCTCGTAATGTCCGAACATAAGGCCGGACGGCGTGTCCAACGGGCAGCCGGAGGAATATTCGTAGGTGTCGCCGGGCTTGAGATGCGGTTGTTCTCCCACGACACCCGGTCCGTAGACTTCGTCCACCTGTCCATTCTGGTCAGTGATATGCCAATAGCGATTGATGAGAGTAACGGGAACATCCGAGTTATTCGCGATCACGACCTTGTAGCCCCAGACGTAGCGGTCGTCATCCGGGTCGGATTGTTCTTCGAGATAATACGGATCAACCGTCACCTCGATATCCCTTGTCAGAGCACGATACATACGCGCCACACCTCGATATTTTCCCTGCCCGCTTATCCTACACTATAGGCTCTGGCTATCGTCAAGAAAATGAATGACTTGAGGGGCAGGAGCTGTCTCCCCTTGCGCTGTTTTTTACCGTTAGGGATAACGGAAAAGGTAAATAATGGTTGCCTGATACTGGCTTTCGAGGCCATCAAACGCGACATGGCCCGGCGTTCCCGCGGGGCCATGTCGATTATTGAATATGAATGTCAGGCCGAAACGGCTGCCAGACCCTTTGCCAGATCTTCCAGCAGATCGTCGGTATCCTCGATGCCGCAGGAAAGGCGCAAAGTGCCGCCGGAGATACCGAGTTCCGCCCGTGCCTCGTCTGTGAGGTTCTTGTGCGTCGTGGTGCCGGGATGGGTGATGAGGCTCTTGGCGTCGCCCAGATTGTTGGAAATCTTCACGATCTCAAGCGCGTTCTGCAGCTTGAAGGCCGCCTCCTTGCCGCCCTTCAATTCGAAAGCCACCAGCGTCGAACCACCGGACATCTGCCGTACAATGACGTCGGCCTGCGGGTGATCGGCGCGCCCGGGATAGATGACCTTGGCGACCTTGCCGCTGTCGGCCAGGAAATCCGCGATCTTCGAGGCATTGGCCGTCTGCTGCTTCACGCGCAGCGGCAGCGTCTCGATGCCCTTCAGAAGCGTCCAGGCATTGAACGGCGACATGGCCGGGCCGGTGTGGCGGAAATAATCCTGCAGCTCTTCCTCAATCCATTTCTTGTCGGAAAGGATCACGCCGCCGAGGCAGCGACCCTGGCCGTCAATATGTTTGGTGGCCGAATAAACGACGATATGGGCGCCGAGTTCGAGCGGCTTCTGGAAAAGCGGTGTGGCGAAGACATTGTCAACGACCACTTTCGCACCGATCTGGTTGGCAAGCTTCGCCACGCCGGCGATATCCACCACTTCGAGTGTCGGATTGGTCGGGCTTTCGAGGAAAAACAGCTTGGTGTTTGGCTGGATTGCCTTTTCCCAGTTGCCGAGATCACGTCCGTCGATCAGCGTGCATTCGATGCCATATTTCGGCGCGAGCGTTTCAACCACCCAGCGGCAGGAGCCGAAGAGCGCACGGGCGGCAACGATATGGTCGCCGGCGCGCAGCTGACACATGATGGCGGCGGTGACGGCGGCCATGCCCGAAGCAAGTGCGCGGGCGTCTTCAGCGCCTTCCAGCAGGCACATGCGCTTTTCGAACATGTCATTGGTCGGGCTGGCGTATCGGGCGTAGATAAAGCCGTCGGTTTCACCCTTGAAGCGCGCTTCGGCTGCTTCAGAGTTTTCGTAGACGAAGCCTTGGGTCAGATAAATCGCTTCCGACGTCTCACCGTAAGGGGAGCGTAGCGTACCGCCGTGAACGAGCTGGGTTGCCGGGCGCCATTTATTGCTCATGTGATCACCTTCAAAACAAAAAAACCGGCCGCAAAAGCAGACCGGTTCCTAGCACCCGGTCTTTTTAGCCACTTGTTTAACGTGGCTGCAAGCCGACCGGCCAAATCACCACGGGATAAGCTTGCCATACTGCCGTTACCGGCTTGCGTCAATGCTTTCCTTTTGGTTTTGTCGCCGTAAAAAGGAATGACGACCATGATGAGAACCACGGGCATTTTGGCGGATGGCGCAATCCGCGCGCTGTTTGCAGGCGGCAAGCTGAAAAGCGAGGCCGATCTCGATGTCGATCAGGTGCAGCCCGCCAGCCTCGACCTCAGGCTTGGCTCCAGGGCCTATCGTGTTCGTGCAAGTTTCATGCCCGGCCCCGGAACCAAGGTCATCGACAAGCTCAATCGTCTCAGCCTTCACGAGGTGGATCTCAGCCAGGGCGCGGTGCTGGAAACCGGCTGTGTCTATATCGTTCCGCTGATGGAAAGCCTTGCGCTGCCGGCGGACATGTCGGCCTCGGCCAATCCTAAGAGTTCGACCGGTCGCCTCGATATCTTCACCCGCGTCATGACCGACAATGCGCAGGAATTCGACAAGATACCGGCGGGATACACAGGTCCGCTCTATCTGGAAATCAGCCCGCGCACCTTCCCCGTGGTGGTTCGCCGTGGCTCGCGCCTGTCGCAGATCCGTTTCCGCATTGGCCATTCGCTCCTGAGTGAAAGCGAGCTTCTGAAACTGCACGAGACGGAAACGCTGGTCGCCAGCGAAAGCCCGAACGTGACGGGCGGTGGTATCGCACTCTCGATCGACCTCAAGGGATTTGGCGAAAACGGGCTGATCGGTTATCGCGGCAAACACCATACGGCGGTGGTGGATGTCGACAAGAAGGCCCAGCACGATGTTCTCGATTTCTGGGAACCGCTCTATGCGCGCGGCCGCGCCGAACTGATCCTCGACCCGGACGAGTTCTATATTCTCGTTTCGCGCGAAGCCGTCCACGTGCCGCCGCTCTATGCGGCCGAAATGACCCCCTTCGACCCGCTGGTGGGCGAGTTCCGCGTACATTACGCCGGGTTCTTCGATCCCGGCTTCGGCCATGCGCAGGCCGGCGGCACCGGCAGCCGCGCCGTTCTTGAGGTCCGCAGCCACGAGGTGCCCTTCATCCTGGAACACGGCCAGATCGTCGGACGGCTTGTTTACGAGCATATGCTGGAAAAACCGGAAGGCCTTTATGGCACCGGTCTCGGCTCCAACTATCAGGCGCAGGGGCTGAAGCTCTCCAAGCACTTTCGCGCCGCATAATGAGCTGCGGCGGGCGCTTGACACCCGCCGCGAACTATCCGATGTCTTGTTTGTGGGTGCGGGTGTAGCTCAATGGTAGAGCAGCAGCTTCCCAAGCTGAATACGAGGGTTCGATTCCCTTCACCCGCTCCACCTTATTTCTCAGGGCTTTCCGCCGTTTTTTGTGTTCTAAAAGCAGGTGAGTTTTACAGCCTGTTTTACAGCTTATGTTCTCTGTTCAGTCTGCTCACAGTGGTTCCCGCCTTAGAAAGTGGGAAAGAAATATCATTCGCGCTGTGCCTAAGTGCATTCCAATGGGCATTCAATTTGAAATTGTTTCTGCGCTTTGTATGCTGTGCGGCGAATCAAAATTTTGTTGCAGGGATTTAACTTGATCATAACGAAAACTATGTATAGGAAAACCCTGCAACTGGAATTCAGTCGCGACGGAACGGAAGTGCGGCTCGTTCATTATTGGTATGACAGATGACGCGCTTCGATACGTTGAAATCCGAATTCAAGTCATGCAAGGGGCCTTTCCCTTATAGCAAGCTGGTCAGGCTGCTAGAGGGGTTGGGGTATGAAGTGAAGAATGGACAAGGTTCTGCTAGGAAGTTTGTGCACAAGGAGTCCCAAAAGGTCATCATTGCGCATGAGCCGCATCCGGGAAAAGAGATAAAGTTCTATCTCGTCAAGCAAATCCGAGAATTCCTCGTTGATAGGAAAGAATTATGAAGCCGATCGCTTATAAGGGTTATCAAGCTTCTGTCGAATATGAGGACGGAAGCCTCTTCATTAAAGTTCTTCATATCGATGACCTGCTCGTCGCGGAGTGCGAGAGTGCGTCTGAGGTCGAGGCGTGTGCGCGCGCTCTTATTGATGATTATATCGCGACCTGCAAAGAGCTTGGCCGCGATCCTCAGAAGCCGTTCAAGGGTTCCTTCAATGTTCGTATGGAGCCGGATTTGCACCGCAAGTCCGCAATGGCCGCTGCGGATTTGGGCATATCGTTGAACGCATGGATTTGCTTGGCCGCGACAGAAAAACTTGATTGCACTGGCATCGCTGACCGGTTCGATGGAGTTTTCTCTAAAAAGCGACAAGAAATGAGCGTCACCGCGACCATCCAACTTTTGCAGGCGCAGCAGCACTTTAATCGTGGTGCGTTCTACGAGGGGATTTATCACGCGATACAGGATGACGACGGGCTTATGTACGTCGGGCAACACAGAGGCGGCGTGAGAGAAGCAAGTTTAAAACCTATGTCTAGAGTGAAGTTGCATGGCTAAAGCAGCCAAACCAAAAATGGAAACGTCTGAAGTCACAATAGAGCTTCTCGGGCAGTCCTTGGTCGAGGTCGATTTGATGGCGCTGCCCCACGCCGATGGCGAAAAGGTAGAGCTGCGCTACCAGGCCTCGATAGACACACCGGAGAAGCTTGAAGACAACAGATTTTTCTTTCGTTGCGATTTTTCGGTGACGAAAAAAAAGGCTGGGTCTGACGAAGAACTTCAGTCTGTGATGGCAACTTACGGATGCATCCTTCAGCACCCGTCCGATGACATTCCGACGGTCGAGGCTGTTGGCAAATCCTTTGTCGCAACTTCCGCTTGGCATGCGTTCTCTTCGTTGTTTGCAGTGGTGTCGCACCAAATGGGAACGCCGTTTCCGCCACTTCCACCAAGTCCCGGCGGTGTCGCCTCGTCTGGTCGGAGTTCATTCGAAGAGCTTGAGCTTAATGAGGCTGGAGAGGAGGTCGGGTGAGTAGGCAGATTTGCCGACTGACACGACCTTTCCAAATCGCATTACGGTTTGTTCGCTCTTGCCTCATTTAGCTGGCGGGTCATCTCTTTTGCCGCGCCATTTTGGCTCCCGTGAAGCAGGGCACTTTTCGGAAAAGCATCCTTTCCAACCCTGTAAACGCCGTAGTTCCTCATGCATATTGTTTGATTGATTGAGACCTTAATCACTATGTCTAAAGCTCGAAAAAAGTTTCTCTTCCTCAGTGACAGCGATAGAGAGTCTGCGAAAAGTCGATTGGTGGCCGCTGGAGTCCCATACATAAAAAAAAGGTTGGAATCGCGAGCTTCTAACTGGGAGACAATAGTCGATATATTTGAAACCGACCCGCCGCTCGGCGTGCTTGTAAAACTTACAAACTACACGATGGGTCTTTTACTAGCTCCGAATTATGCAGAGGTTGCTGCTGCGCTGCTGACGAAGATCAGTCAAAGTTCTCATATCGTTTTCGTGCATGAAACTTTTTTCAAACCCGACGACATCCCGGAGTTTTCCGAAGAGGACGAAGATGAAGACCTTTGGTTCGGAAGCCCGCAAGTTCTCTTTGGATCGTTACCGGAAGAGCAGCGCACTCAGGTCAGCCAACTTTTCAAATCTTATGGTCTAAATGTCGTACCGTACCGACGTAACTTCGAGTTGAGCTTGTTGGCCGGTGACTTTGTAGAGTCTCATCAGAGTAATTTAATTTTCCGGTTCTATGTGCCGTCGGGCAAGATTTATGCAGAACAGACGGTGGAGTTGCTAACTCTGTTCCGGGATTACCTCAGCCGCTCGCTGGGTCTACAGGTGAAGCAATCTACTCATGGAACAAGCAATGGCACCGTCTACGAGTTCTTTGGAGACGGTCAGTTGTCACAGGATGACGTCGCTGAAAAGTTTGATGATTTCACAAACGTGATGGATTTATGTCTAGCGAATCCTTCAGAAGCTGAGCAGTTGCTTATTCGACAAGGGGCGGATGCCGATGCCGTTGGTAGGTTAGTAACAGACTATTCAAAAAAACTCCGGCGTTTGACGAACGACATAAAGCAAGACCGTGAACGAAAAGTCCTAGACATTCGCCATCGCCTCGAAAGTGATCTCATCGAAGTGGCGGATCGAGCCGATTTGCAAGCCATCGCTGATCTTGTTGAACAAGTTGTTACGAAAAATGCTGGATTTAGCGATGTTATGGGTATTGGCACTTCTATTGGCCGGAAGGACGCTATTTCGAGTCTAACGGTGAACGTACGGCCTCAATTCATCAACCATGTTAAAGGAATCGTTTCTCAAGAGATGTACGGGGATCAGCATGTGGGTCCGGAAACAGCGGAGCTTCTGGAACTCATTCGGCAAGGCGACTTTAGTAACCGGGCTGAACTTCAATCAGCTGTTTATGAGTTGGAGGACGATGCTACGTCACCGCAAAAGCGCCTACGCGCCGGCAGGCTTTTGCAAACTTTCCTGAATAAATTCGGCGCGGGTGTGGTCGATGCTGGGTTCGGCGTCCTACAAACATATATCGAAGGAAAGCTGGGAATAAAATAATTTTGCAAAGACGGAGGCGGTGTATTTCGCCCATCTATTCACGCCATAATTTCAGGTTTGGATTATCGTGAGAATTTGAGCGCATCTAAAATTTCAATTCAGTTCGTATTGACGTTTCTAGTTATTTCTCTTACTTATGAGTTCATAATAGCTCCCCGTTCGGATCAGGCCGCAAGGCCCCCGGCGGGGTTTTTGGTTTCTGGGGGTTACATTGACGACAGCGACTAAGAAAAAGCATGCGATGGCTTTTTTTGATGGCCAAAATCTATTTCAGCACGCGAAGGATGCGTTTGGCCACCACCACCCAAACTACGACCCTATTAAACTACATAACGCAGTCTGCGCCCAACAAGGCTGGGTTCCAAATTTGACCCGGTTTTACACCGGAGTCCCGAGTCATGAACAAAGTGCGATGTGGGCCGCATATTGGGCGAAGCGCATCATGTTTATGAAGACCGCAGGGATAAATGTCACGCATCGTAAGTTGCGATATCACCGTGAGAGTTCATTTGATGCATCGGGAAGCCCTTGCACAGTGGTGACGGCGCATGAGAAAGGGATCGATGTCCGTCTCGCTCTCGATATCGTAGCCACTGCACGGCGGTCGGAGTGGGATGTTGCCATCATATTTAGTCAAGACCAAGATCTAGCCGAGGTTGCAAGCGAAGTAAGAGCTATCGCGAACGAGCAAGGCCGGAGCGTGGAAATTTGTTGCGCTTATCCTGATGGACCGAGTGCAACTTCAAGGCGCGGGATAGATAACACTCAATGGATAAAAATGGATCAGGCGTTTTATGACGCTTGTCTGGACCCGACCGACTACCGTCCTCCAAAAAAGCTCGTTTAAATACTCATCCGTTCACTGATCTGCCGATGATAGCTTCGCGGCGTTGAGCAAGCGGATCATTTCCTTTGTTGCGGATGCGCGGCCAACGTAGCGTCTGATGATTCTTTCAACGGTTTCTTCCTCCCACGCCATGATCTCGGCGATCACACGAACGGATAGACCGGCAATATAGAACTTTGTAGCGGCGGTCCCTCGAAGGTCATGGAAGTGCAGATCACGTTCCAGCATGTTCGTCTTTTCTTTCGCCCGCCAGAACATTGTATTCAGCCCGCTCGGCTTCCATGGCTTCTTTTTGGAGCTGGTAAGGATGACGGGCGAACGCTTGGGTATGCGCTCAAGAATTTCATTCAATGCGTCGTAGCGCGGTATAATGGCCTCGCGCTTGTGCTTGCTCTTGCCGGTCGAAATGATGATGGCATCGGTGCCGACATGCGACCAAGACAGTTTCAGCAAATCGCTTACACGCAAGCCTGTATGGGCGGCAAGGTCAATCACCCACTTCAACTCGTCAGAGCATGCGGCTTTTACCTGCGCAATGTCCGCGTCCGTCCATATGATTTCGGATCGGTCGGAACTGTAAAGGTGCTTGATGCCTTCGGCGGGATTGGCGCTAAGCTTGCCCATCGGGTCCACGCCGTGGGACAGGATGCGGGAAAGAACCTGCATTCCGGTGTCTGCGGCGCGGGGCGTTTCGCTGTACTGGCCGCGCCATTGCCGGATGCGGGGGCGGATTTTGTCGGTGCGGTTGAACTGCGCAATGCTCAGATTGCCGAAGTATTCGGAAATGCGATCAATCCACGGCGACCAGACGCGCTTCGTGGAATCGGCAAGCTTCTTGAATTCGGTTGCTTTGTAGTGGGTGATGATGGAGCGGAAGCGACCGCTTTCCGGTTCCATGCGGCTGGCGATGGCTTCGTTATATGATGCCATAAAAGCCGCCGTTCCCGGCTGGCCGTCGAGCCTTGGGCCACCGCGCCAAGCGTAATAGTAAACATTGCCCTTGGCCCTTACGGTGTGGATGCCCTTTAGCTCAACTGTAACCATGCTTTTTATCAAACTCCGCAAGCTCGCGGTCCAGATCATCTTCGTCGCTCTGTGCTGGTGGCGTAAAATGCCATCGAAATGTACCGTCTGGCAATGTATCCAGCGCGGTTGGGGTCATGCCGTTCTTTTTCAATGCCTCAAGCGTAGCGGCCACGTCGCGAACTCGAAGGGAAGGGCGACGTTGCTTTCGATTAGCGGCTGATGTGGCTTCGGTCATGTAACACCGGTTTCGGGTAACTTAGTGTGTGGAGGCGGGCGGCGACCGCCCGCGCTCCGGGTGAAATCAGACCGACATTTCCGGCTTGCCCGCGAACTTCGGCAGGCCAAGTTCTGCGGCGGTTTCGTGCAGAGCGAAGGTTACTGCCTTGGTGATGTGGGTATCGGGCCGGTAAAGCATGCAGGTCCACGAAAGCTTGCCTTCGCGAAGGCGGTAGCGAAGGCGCACGGGCAAGCGGATGCTTTCACCCTGGAAGAACGGCGCGATATTGAGGACGAAGACGCCCGGCACGGTGATGGGGTCGCCGTTGGCGTTCTTGTGGTCTTCCTCGAAAACGATCTGGCTTTCACCGGTTTGCAGTTTTACCGCCGTCTTGACGCGGGTTTCGGCGTTGATCTGCAAGCCCTGCGAAAGCACTACAAGTTCGTTCGGATAGGCCACTTTGGCCTTGAACAGCAATTCGAGGTCTTTGGTCTCGTCAGAATCCGGCGAGGCCAGTTCGGCAATATGGTCTTCGATGAACTCCGCAAACTCGTTTTGCGTCAACGGTTTGCCATTGATGCCCTGCCAAGCTTTCCATTCTTCGGAAAGCGGAAACGCATAGTGTACGCGGTGCTTGCCGTTGTCCGGGTCGCCGCCATGATAGTCTATAACGGCAGTGAAGGCCGGGCTACGCCAGTCCGTAATAGCAAAAATCACGCTGTTGCCTGTCTTGTGGCGCTCGACAAGCTGGACGAAGGATTCCAGCGTCTCGGCATAAGCGGTGCCCTGCTTGCGCTCCGGGCGGGTGCGCCACGGTGCGAAGACTGCCGACACGTCCGACAGCTTGCCGCTGGTCGGGTCCAGCAGCGCCGGGACGGTGGAGGGAATGCCCTTGGCGTCGGCAGGTGCCGGAACCTGCACAATCGCGGCGTTGGTCAGCGCCGCTAGCTTTGCGATTTCGGCGACGGCGGTTTGGGTGAGTTGGTCCATTTCGGTTCCTCTGTTGGTGCGCCGGTCACTGGCCGGACGCGGTTGCTAAAATTGGGAAATCAGCCTGCGGAGACTTCGCGCGGCGAAAACATGTCGTGCTGGCGGGGATGCTCGGTCGAAAGCGCGCCGTCTTCGACAACCCAAAAGACCGAGTTCTTGCGCGGCAGCTTCGGGGTTTTGGATTCCATGTCGGCGGCAATCGTCACCATGCCGTCCTTGACGGACAGGGACAGTTTCAGGGTCACGGAACCCTTAAAGCTCTGCATGGGGTTGGCTTCGGACATGTCCGAAAGCTTTTCCAACGTCTGGCCGATCTCGGCGGAAAAGGCGGGGTTTAGCTGCCCGTTTTCCAGCATGCCAATGATGGTGGAGGCATCGCGTATTTTCTTCATGCGGATGGTTCCTTGTGGTTTGGAGGATGGTCACGCGCGCAAGGCGGCGTCGTGGTGGCGCTTGATCTCGGCGAGGCTGGTGGCGCAAAGCGCCGCGCCGCCGATGATGGCGAGGATGAGGACGGCGCAAATGCAGGCCAGAAAGAACCGGCCATAGGGCGGGGTTGCCTGCTTAGGGCGCTCGGTCGGGATCATGGGGTAAATCTGGATCAAGGCTGTCTCCATCCGTTCGGGAAACCGCCTCGTGTGAGGCGGAAACCGGAGCGGACGTTTCAGACTGCGGCCATGCCGTCGCAGAAGCCCGTATAAGCATCATCGTACCAATCGAGCTTCTTGGCCTCGTCCAGTGCGGCGCGGTTTAAGTCGTCGGCGTACTGCCAAAGGTCGCTCGCCATTTCGAGGGCGCTTGCCGCCGCAATCGCCTCGGTCGCAGCTTCGCGCAGGCGCACATGCAACGGCGTCGGGGTTTCGTCCGCATCTTCATCTTCGGCGATGGTCGGTGGGACAAAGTTGCGCTCCGCGACTTCTGCGCAATGACGTAGATACAAGGCGCGCTGGCGAAGCTTCTTTACATCGGTATCCATTTTGCTCTCCGGTGATGCTGTTTGATGATGGCCCGAAGGCCATCGCCAAACGGCATCAAGCGGCTGCAACAGCATCGCGGCGCTGGATTTCGTCCAGCATCCTGATGCGCTCATCTGTGGAAAGCCGTGGCGCCGTGGCTGCTCGCGCAAGCTCGGCGGTCGTGTAGTAGGGATACTTGATAGCGGGGTCCGTAGCGCGTGCAGCGTTGACCCGCGTATCGTGAACGCGGGCGGTAGCGGCATCACCGCAACGGCGGATTTCTTTTGCGGTGAACCATTCCCGCAGGTCGGCTTTCGTGCAGCCTTCGCCCACACGCTGGATAGCGTCGGCCATCGCCTGTGTTAGCTCTTCGTCATTCGCGGTTTTGATGTGCATGCCCTGTCTCCATCCTTTTGAAGGGGGCCGGGCGGCATGTTCACATTTCGAGGGTGCGCCGCCCGGCATTCTGCCAGAGCCGCAACGAGGTTTAGCGGCTTGGATGAATTGGAAAATAAATCCAATTACGAGTTTGTCAATCTATAAATGGAAATAAAATCCAATATGCGAAAACGACTCGACTCTCCGTTCATTTTTGCAAATATTAGAACGGAAGGAGAACAAAATGGGCTATGCGTTGATGAGATATAAGACGTTCACGCTGTTTCTGCGGTGTGAAAACTGCCTTCGTGAGACGTCTAGGGTTGTCGAAATTCCCCCTGGGGATGACAGCCCGCGCGATGTGGACGAGTTGCTTGAAAGCGGCTTCCTAGCGCAAATCCCGTTCGCGTGCGGTCCTTGCGGCAACCCGATTGCGCAACTGATTGGAGTAAAGGAGTAAAGCCATGCGGGAAACCGAAGTTTTGGAATTTGTTATCGTTCCCCCATATCCAAAGCGCCACCAGATAGCGGCTTCAGAAGCGCATTTCGCTGACTTCCTCAAGAGGCGTTTCCGTGGCTATTCTTTTAAGGTGGCAGGGATCGCGCCTGTTGGGTCGGATGACGACGATAGCTTTCACGTCATCCCGGTAATGAGCTTTTTAGACGACGCGGGAAATATGCGGATGTGTGAGCCTCCGCAGCCTTGGATTATCACGGAAATCAGCGAAGCGTGCCGAGAATTCGCGATAAACAAGCGCCGTTGGCTCTCTTAAAACGACAAGTCATTTATGATGCGGCGCGCCAGCGCGATAATCTCGACTTGGGTGCCGTCATCTGCCGAATAGTCACGATTTATTATGATCGGTTTGTGCCTCGGGTTCGTTGAACGTGGGTGAAATTCCGTTCTGTCCTGATAGATTTCCACCTGCTTGACTGACCATTCACGCGTCATACCGCCGTCCTTTGACCTCTCCACTATAACCACCATGCCATCCCGCAACACCACTTCATTGGCGATGTCTTCGAACGAAATGGCTACAATTCTGTCGCCTTCGAGGATTGGGCGTGGTTTGAGGTCATTCATAGAGTCCCCGGATACGTCAAATATCATCTGCCTCGCATTGGGGAATCGGTCGTCTGGCGGCACCGAGACTAGCTCTCGCTCTCTTTGGTCGAAGGCGTCAACTTCTCGGAATGTTCCGGCTTCGACTCTGCCTATCACCGCAGCTGCCACAAGTTGCCCTGTAATGGGCTTAACGTTTTGATGCTCTGTTACCTCGATCCCGTCTCTTAGCCAAAGGTGCGAAACGCCCAACGTATTAGCCAAGATTTTCAGGGTATCGCCGCGAGGTTGGCTGATGTCTCCGCGCAGGTATTTGTTGACGCTGTCATAGGGAATGCCGGAGCGGTTCGAAAGCTCCTTCTTCTTCCAGCCCTTGGCGTCCATCGCCACTTGTAATCTTTGCCACCAATTCATGTTTGCCATCATAGAGCCGGAGTTATTTTCCGTTTTGGATTTCTGTTGCCTTGTAATTGGATTTTAAATCCATTATTGGTGCGTGCATGGACACGACACCGACCCTCACAATTGCTGAAATCATCAGCCGCGCTGGCGGCCCCAAAGCAATTGCGGATGCGAGCCGGTTGACTGTCGATCCGTTCTCGAAGGATGCGGTTTACAAGTGGGCGAAAGGGGGGATTCCAGATCGCCATTGGCCAATCATTATCGCGCTTACCAATCTGGAAGTTTCGGCGATTTATTCGGCAAACCTCGCGGCGCGGGGCAACGTCTTTCCGCAACTTTTTCATGAGGCCGCAGAATGAGCGGCCTCGTTTCTCCTTCGCGCGGCCAATCCTCCCGGCCTGCTGCGGCCCGCGCTGGTGCGCTTTCCTTCTTCTCGCCCGGCGCGGGCAACTCTCGTTTTGCATGTGGGCCTCCGTAACTTCCTGACGCCCTGAAACTCTCATCTCCAATCAGTTCCCACCACGGGAAAAACGCCGGGATTTTCCCGGTGCGGGAAAGGTATTGTCTCATGATTTCAAACGCATGGTTTCACCGCATCAAAGCCGCGCAACGTGACCTTATCCGCCTCGTGGGCGGTATCGAGCGTGCAGCGGAAATTTCCTCGATTTCAAAAAGCCACATCGGGCGCATGAACAACGCGACCGACCCGGAATTGATGCCCCTGCATGCCGTCTACGCGTTGGAAAGTGAATGCGGTGTGCCGGTCGTTACCTCTGCGATGGCGGAGCTTAACGGGCGGCGGCTGGCCGACCCGGAAGGCGAGCGCGCCGCCGAACAGTGCGTCGTCGTCACCTATTCCGAAATGGTCCGCAAGGCTGGCGATCTGATTTCCGGCGGCGCGGTTGCTATCGCCGACATGGTTGTGACGCCAGCCGAAGCGACCAAAATGGACCGTGATGCGGCGGAACTGGAAGCCGGTCTGGCCGCATTTCGCAAGGCGCTCGCCAGTGTGAAAGCCAAGGGCGGTCACAAGGTCGGGCTTAGCGTCGTCGGGGGTGCGGAATGAAGCGCCAGACCGATCCGGCTATCACCGAACTGATGAAGCGCCCCTTGTCCGAACGTGCAAGGGGCTTTTTGCGACATGTGAAATGCGAGGGCGGCAAGTTGGATTTGTCCGCCCTTGGCCTCGCTTACCATATCGTCGCCGAAGAATGCCGCAGCTGCGGCTATCTCCACATTACCGCCGATGGTGAGACTGCGAAGCTTACCGGCTTGGGGCAGGCGTACCTTGATCGTTTGATGAGGTCGCACTGATGGCCCCTTACAAGCAAGTTAAGCTTCCCAAGCCCGGCCCAAGCGCCGTTGTCATCATCAGCGCCGCCGTTCGCGACGGTGTGGTGACGGTCGAATCGCAACAGCAAGGTGTTGCGGCAAACAAGTCTGTAAGCAACGGCTATCTTACGCGCGATAAGAAGGACGGCAAAACCTACTACCCGACCGACCGCGCCCGCGAAATGCTGGCGATGCTTGAAGGGATTGCGGAGCCGGGCGACATGCCGGAACGCGAAACGGAAGCCGCCGTGGTGCCGGTCGTGGACGCTTCCGGGTTGGTCGCCACGGTAGAGCGGGCGCGTGCGCTGCTGGACGAAGGCGACGTTATGAACGCCCGCATCGTCGCGTCGGTCGCATATAATCAGGCGAAGACCGCTGCGCAGTTTGCGGAACAGATCGGGGCAACCGAAAAGCTGGTCGCCAAGGCTCGGCGCATGCAAGCCGACGCGCTCTTGATCGAAAGTCGCGCCAAAATCATCATCGCCGACCAGTGGGATGAAGCGCAGGCGTCAGGCGAGGCTTTGCGTGGTCGCCCCAAAAGTATTTCCGATGGAAATACTTTTTCACAATCGGAAACCGGCTTAACCGGCAAAGAAATCCACGAAGCCCGCAAGCTCGCCGCTGCGGAACGGCGCGAACCCGGCATTGTCGAACGGGCCATTCAGGCGCGGCTTTCAGCAGGTCTTGAACCGACGAAGGCCAATCTTCGCGCGGCGGTCGGCACGGCTAGCGCCACGAAGGAAGAGCGTGGGCCGAATCTCTACGAAACGCCGCCGGAAGCGATGTTTACGCTGCTGGCACTTGAAGAATTCACCGCGTGCGTGCTGGAACCCGCCTGCGGGCGCGGTGCCATCTCGCGCATGCTGGAAGCGTTTCACTACGGCGTCGTGCTGGCCGATATCAACGATTATGGCACGGCGGACAGCAACGGCGAATTGCAGGCGGTGCAGGACTTCTTGACCTCGCAGCCGCCGGAAGCCGGCTCATACGACATCGTCACCAATCCGCCTTACGGCGATATACTCAATGCCTTCGTGGCCTACGCCCTCCGCGTCTACAAGCCGCGCAAAATGGCGCTTTTGCTCAATCTCAATTTCCTTTGCGGCTTCGCGGACGATGACCGCAATTTCGTCATGGATGATTGCCCGCCTGCGCGCGTCTACGTCTTCAAGCGCCGCCTTCCGATGATGCACCGCGACGGGTGGGACGGAAACAAGGCCAGCAGCCGCATGAACACGGCGTGGTTCGTTTGGGAACGTGACGAGGCTGGAAACTATGGCAGCGCCACGGTTGTCCGCCGGGTGGACTGGAAGGATTTCCAGCCGCAGGAAGCAGCCGCGACGGCGGAAAGCGAGGCGGCATGAGCGTTTACGTTGACGACATGCGCGCCCCGTTTGGCAACATGGTGATGTGTCACATGTGGGCGGATTCCGATGACGAACTGCTTGCGATGGCGGATCGCATCGGCGTGCAACGCAAGTGGATTCAGGGGCATCCCGTTCTTTCCTTCGGAAAACATCGGAATGCCAGTTGGGTCCACTTCGATATCGCAATTTCAAAGCGCACTCTTGCAGTCAAGTGCGGCGCTATCGAAACAGATCGGTTTGGCCCGGTCATTCACACGACAAAGCTACGGCTCGCTGCGGCTATCTCAGCCGGGGACGAAACTGCGGTCCGGGCAGCGCGTGAACGCCTCGCCTCCTATGAGGCCATCCGCGTCCGGCATAATGGTGCGCAAGCGCGTCAAGTTGGACTTCGCGAGGGTGATTTTGCAGCGCTGGCCGATGATCTATGCGCGGAATCGCTTTTTCATCGCTTCTTGGAAATGCGGGACCAGACGCGCGCGATTTACAACCAAGGCCATGCCGCCACCGTGCTGAAAAGCCTACTCGGCATCGCCAACAAAACGCAACTCAACACGGACGAACGTGCGCAGGGGGCTTTTATCGCCCTGCGGGCGGACTTCGACGCGTGGAAAAAGAGGGTTTCCGTGTGAGCGACCGCATCTTTCCAGAAGTTTCCATCCCCTACGGCGACAAGTCCACGAAGGCCATGCAGATCACATGCGCCTGCTGCGGCGCTGTCGCCTATTTCCCGCATCAAACCGGGGTCAATCGCAAGCCGCCAATCGCGGCAACTCAGCACTTTCAGAACAAGGGATGGGTGGTCGGCAGCAATCCGCGCAAGGATTTCTGCTCGATCCACGCCGTCCCGGCCAAGCGTAAAGGACAGAAAGCCATGGCGGACACGGTATCGACGATTGCGGACAGGCCACGCGACATGAGCCGCGAGGACCGGCGCATTATCAACGACAAGCTGGATGAGGTTTACGCCCAAGACGCCTACAAATCCCCCTGGACGGATTCTGCCGTGGCGAAAGATTTGGGCGTGCCGCGTGATTGGGTGGCACAAGTCCGCGACCAGTTCTTCGGCCCGGCAGGTTCGAACCCCCTTTATGACGAGTTCCTGAAAGAGACAAAGTTGGTGGAAGGTGCGTTCCTCGCCTGCGATGAAGCGACCGCGCGCGCCGAAAAGGCCGTTGCTGACCAGCGCCGGGCGCATGGTGATCTCTGCAAGGCGATGGACAGCTACCGCGCTCTGGCGCGCAAGGTAGAGCGGGAAATCAGCCGATGACCGACCTTATGCCCATCGTTGAAATTCTGGCGGACTGCCAGACGGACGCGGCGCGCGCCGACTGGCTTTTGCGCGCGCCGCAGGGCGTCATCTATCGCGACCACACCACTATCCGCCGGGTTTTGCAGGAAGCGCATTTCACGCTCGGCGTGGACGCGTTGGACGTGGAGTTTGCGGCCATCAACGCCACGCGCCTGCCGGACGGCGGATTGCCGCATACGGTCGTTCTCGGCGTCCATGCCGTGCGCTCTTTTCTGCGCGACGTGGTGCGGAAAGGCGGTGCACAGTGATGGAACCGGATCACGGCGCAATGTCGCGCGCATGGTCTTGGCGTCACGCGGTCGGTAAATCCGGCCTGCCGCCGATCACGCGCCTTGTGCTGCATACGCTTGGCCTGAAAATGGATGCGACCGGCGGTTCCTGCTATCCGCCGATTTCGGAACTGGTGGACCTGACGGGCCTCGACAAGAAAACCGTCCTGAAACACCTCGAAATCGCCGAAGAAAGCGGTTGGATTGTCGTCACGCAGCACGGTTTTCGCGGCCAGAAATGGAAGCGGAACGAATATGTTGCGCGGTGGCCGGGCCGTGACCTTTCGGGCAATGCTGCCAGCAACGAAGACAGCGAAGGTGGTGGAAATCCTCCACCACGTTCCGACGACGCACGCGCCTCCCAAGGTGGTGGAACAGTTCCACCGCGTTCCGTCGCCAAGGTGGTGGAAATCGTTCCCGAAGGTGGTGGAAATGACGACCGGAAGGTGGTGGAGGAGTTCCACCAAGATAAGAATCTTCCAACTAACATTCCAGAAAACTCTCCAGCCGCTGGCGCGGAAGAGGGAGTTTTGAAAAAGGTTGATCGAAAAAAGATTGAGCACGCTTTCACGCTGTGGTTCGCGACGTGGAAAAAGGGCGATATCGAATATGCCCGCAATGCATGGTTCGCTCTTTCCCCGGAAGATCGGACCGAGTGCGTGGAGCGGACGCCTGCCTATCTTCGTTGGGCCAAGCCTGCCGACCTGATGGCCGCAGCGGTCTACCTCAAAAACCGTCACTGGCGCGACTTGCCGGAACATGTTCTTGCTGAGCCGATCAACGCCCATGGCATCGCCAAGGTTTGCGGCAAGCTCTGGATGGGAACGCGCTTTGAGGCGTTGTCGAAAGAGCCGACCGGCCTGCTGTATGTGACCAGCTTTGACGAAACCCGTATCGCCAAGGGCATGATTTCCCGCGAACAGCTTATGTTCGAAAAGCGCCGTGACAATGGCTGGCCACTCGTCAACACCATGCGAGACCTTGCCCGTCGCCGCGAGCCTTTCAACACCTCGCTCTCGCTTCTCCCCTTGGTGCAGGACTTCCGGCAGGTGCACCGCGACAGCGATCTGTTCGCGGCTTGGAAGCAACTGCATGAGCGCAACGGCTGGCCCTTTATCGAGCATCCGCCCGAATGGGTCTACTTCCCCCCGGTCGATGACGGGGCTGACGATCTTGAAGCGGCGGTTGACGCCGCGCTTTCCAAATTTCTTTCCACCATCAGCGAGGGACGCACCAATGATGCATAACGTGAAGATTTATGCCGCCAGCAAGCCGGTCAACCCGGAGCTTTATGACCTGTCGCGTTTTGCGTCTCTGTTCGACCAGATGCAGAACACGAAGCGACTCAACGTCACCATGCTTTCCATGGCGGCGGAGAATCAGCCGGGGAAACACGAATGGTTCGTGGTGGAGACGAAGCATAAGGCGGAAAAAGCTGTTGAAGACGCCCTTAGCAAAGCCGGTGTGAAAACTTTTTTGCCTATGGAGAACGGCGGTAAACAGGTCGTTCGTGGTCGGGTTATCCATGATGTTTCTCGCCCGATGATGCCCGGTTATGTGCTGGTCAACATCGTGTATTCTCCCGCCGCAGTTTGCGGGATTGCCCGGCTGGAAGGTGTGGCTGGCTTCGTCGGCGGCATGATCACGCCGCATCGTGTATCAGACGAGGAAATGAATCGATTCAAGCTCTTCGGTACTCAGGAGCTTGACCTTGATTTGGAGCACTGCAAGAGCTTTCGGCGGGGTGACGGCGTTCGTTTCAACAGCGGGCCGTTTGCGGGTTTCACTGGCCATGTTACCAAACTGCGCAAGGATAAGGTGGTTGACGGCGAACGTATCGCGAGCGGCGCTATCATCGTCGTAGAGATGTTTGGTGCTGTTACGCCTGTCGAAACCTCTCTTGCATTGCTCGAAAAGTTGTGACTATGCATAGCGCAGGATGATCTGCTGATCCTGTGCAAGCGCGTCGGTCTCGACCGGCGAGTGGGGTTCCAAAAACCTCCACGCGGATATGCCGGGTAGACCCTGCCTTGACCCTCTCGCCAAGAGAGACCGATTCAAGGCCAGTGCGACAGCTATATCATCGGCGGACTTGAGCGAAGGCGACCCTAACCCGGTCGCCTTTTTCGTTTGCACAGGATGTAGGCAACTTCCGGGAAAATCTGACGATGGCTGTTCTGTCCATGAAATGGGCCGACCGCAATCTTGCGGAATACGGCGACCGGATAGCCGAACTGAAAAGGCGCTTCCCGACAGTTCTGCCGCGTATCGTCAATCAGGTCGGCAACAGGACGAAAACCGTTGTCATCCGCGAATTGACGAAACAGACGGGCTTGCCGCGCGCCACCATCGTTAAGGCCATCGGCAATCCGGCAACCGCGAAGCCGGGCCGCTACGTCTATGACATGACCACGCGGGGCGGAAACATTCGCCTCAAATATCTGCGCCCAAAGGAAACCGAAGCCGGTGTGGTGGCTCGACCATTCGGAAAGCCGACGCTCTATCCCGGCGCGTTCCTGCGTGGTGGACAGTTCCCTGATCGCAAACCGGTGGCGCAGTTCAACGGGCATGCCTACTACCGGCTCAACCGCTCCGGCACGAAGATCACCTTCGCCCGCTCGGGCGTCTTCATCCCGAAGGAAATGACTAGCGGCGCGACAGCCGAAGCATTCCAGCGTATCGCTGCGCCCTTGCTGAAAGAGCGGGTCGAAGCGGCTCTTGCCAAACTGGTCCCCTGACCGGCCACCCCGACCCCCGACCTCGACCCACCCCATCCCCCCCCTCGGTCGGGTCCTCCCCCAAAAGAGGCGAAGTAGCGGGTGTGGGCGACTGCGGGATTTCGCTCTGTGAAGAAAATTATAGGGGGGTTCCACCGCCCTTTCAGTGGAATCGGAATCAGATGGCAAAGAGCTATCCTGACGAGTTGCGTGAACAGGTCGTGGCCTTCATGGACGAGGGCCACACGGTTCGAGAGGCGGCGGCAAAGTTCAACGTTAGCCCAAGTTTCGCGGCCAAATCGCACAAGAAACATGCGGAAGCTGGCGAAAGCCTCCCGCTGCTTACCGAAACTGCAGCTGCCGAACCGGAAAAGCCCTCGCTCGATATCGAAATCACGGCGTCCGAACTGGCGGAACTGCTGAAGGTTTCGAAGCGGGCGGTATCGGATTTCGTAGAGCGTGGAATCGTGGTGAAGACAGAACGGAATCGCTTCGATCTTCGCCAGTCCATCCAGCTTTACTGTGAGCATTTGCGTGGTGTTGCCGCCGGTCGCGGTGGTGACGGCGCGGATGTTCTGACTGCCGAACGCGCCAGACTGGCGCGAGAGCAGGCCGACCAGACGGCCATGAAAAACGCGGCCATGCGCGGCGAACTGATTTCGATGACGGACGTGCGCAACGAATGGGTTTCCATAGGCCGACGCATCCGCAACGCCGTTCTGTCGGTGCCTTCGCGCTGTCGGCAGATGCTCCCGCATCTTACGACCTACGATGTGGACCTGATCGGCCAAGAAATCCGGTCGGCGCTTACCGAACTTGGTGACGAGGACGATGACAACGGCGCTGACGACATTGCGGCGAGCGGTATGGGACAGCCTGTTGCCGCCGCCGAAACTTCGGTTGTCGGAATGGATTGAACATACCGTCCATCTGCCGGAAGGCGTTTCATCGCTGACCGGCAAGGTTCGGCTGTGGCCCCCGCAGCGTGAAATTGCCGATGCGATTGGTGATAGCGCAATCGAGCGTGTCACGCTGGTCAAGCCGGTCCGCGTTGGCTTCACGACGCTGTTGACCAGCGCCATGGCCAGTTTCTGTTCAAACGACCCGTCGCCGATCCTTTCGCTTCTGCCGACAGAGGCCGACTGCCGCGACTATATGGTTTCGGACGTTGAACCGATTTTCGATGCCTCGCCAGCGCTTCGCGGTCTTCTGACCGGCGATACCAGCGAAGGCGGACGCAACACCCTTCTTGCCCGCCGCTTTCCCGGCGGCTTCCTGAAAGTCATTGCCGCCAAGGCACCGCGCAACCTGCGCCGTCACAATGTCCGCATCCTCTTCATTGACGAGGCGGACGGCATGGATGCGACGAAGGAAGGGTCGCCGATCCTGCTGGCGGAACGCCGCACGCTGTCCTTTGCCGACCGCAAGATTGTCATGGGTTCGACGCCTGTTTACGAGGCGACCAGCCATGTGTTGCGGGCCTATGAGCAATCGGACAAGCGAATTTATGAGGTGCCTTGCCCCGAGTGCGGTCACTTCCATGAAATCACATGGGCCGATATCCATTGGCCCGAGCGCGAACCGGAAAAGGCGTATTATGTTTGCGTCGAATGCGGTTCTGTTGTGGAGGAACGGCACAAGCCGGGCATGGTGGCGAATGGACGCTGGCGCGCTCTTCGACCGGAAATCAAGGATCATGCCGGTTTCCGCATGAACGCCCTGATTTCGCTTCTGCCTAACGCCTCCTGGGGGCGGCTAGCGCGCGAATTCGTCACGGTAAAAAACGACCCTTCGACGTTGCAAACCTTCGTCAACACCATCCTTGCCCAAGGGTGGAAAGAGGACGGCGACGAACTGGACGATATCGAGCTTGCGGGCCGCGCCGAAGATTTCGGGTTGGAAAATATCCCGGTCCAAGTGCTGATTATCACGGTCGGCGTGGACGTGCAGGATGATCGTCTGGAAGCAACCTTCGTCGGCTGGGACAAAGAGGGCATTCCCTATGTTCTCGGCCATACGGTTGTGTGGGGTCGCTATGATGACCATACCACATGGGCCGAACTGGACGTTGCCCTGACGACGCAATGGGACCATCCCCTTGGCGGCAGGATCAAGGTCGATGCCGTTTGCGTCGATAGCTCGGACGGCGAGACCATGGAAACGGTCTATCGCTTCGCATTCCCGCGTTTCAATCGCCGCGTTCTGGCGATCAAGGGCGCTGCGGGCAACCGGCCATGGATTGAGCGCTCCAAGACCAGCGTAAAGGGCGGACGGCTTTTCATCGTCGGCGTGGACGGCATCAAGAGCCACATTTTCGGCAGGCTGGCCCGGCCTAAGTCCATTCGGTTTTCGAAGGACTTGCCGGAAGTCTGGTACGAGCAGCTTGCGGGCGAAAAGATGGAGGTCCGCTATCTGCGAGGCCAGCCAAGCCGCCAGTTTGTCCCGATACCGGGCCGACGCCACGAGGCGCTTGACTGCACCGTTTATGCCTTCGCCGCCCGCCAGATGGTCAATGCCAATTGGGCGCACCGCGAGGGCGAACTTTCGACGCCGCCGGAACCGGCGGTCGCCACCTACACACAAGAAATCGCGAAACCGGAGTGGCTTGCATAATGGCGACTACAGACGATCAAATTGCTGCGCTTGAAGATGCAATCGCAATGGGCGCGCGAAAGGTGATATTCCACTCTGGCGGCACGCGCCGCGAGGTGGAATATCACTCTCTCAAAGACATGAGGGAGGCACTCGCCGCCCTGAAATCCACCCGGTCGGGCGGCTCCCGTACCATTTTTGCGGCGCTCGACTGATGGGCCTCGCGACCATTCTTGACCGGACCATTGGTTATTTCTCGCCTGAAGCTGGTCTTCGGCGGGTAAAGCACCGCGCCGCGCTGGCGATCATGACGCGCGGATATGCCGGTGCAGAAACCAGCCGCCTGAAATCCGGCAGGCGCGCACCATCCACATCGGCGGACGCGGAAATCGCGCGCGCCGGTCGGGCGCTTCGGGACCGCATGCGCGATCTCGCCCGAAACAATCCTTACGCTGCCAAGGCGATCCACGAACTTGTCACCCACGCTATCGGTGACGGCATCATTCCCCGTTCGAAAAACAAAAAGCTCAACAAGCTTTTTGCGGAGTGGAGCAAGGTTTGCGATGCGGACGGCGATCTTGATTTCAACGGCTGTATTAACCTCGCGGGCCGCGAAATGTTTGAGAGCGGTAACGGTCTGATCCGACGCCGCCGCCGCAGGCTGGAAGATGGCCTGCCGGTTCCGCTGCAAATACAGGTGCTGGAATCGGACCTGATCGACACCACCAAGGAAGGCGTGCTTTCCGATGGTGGCAAGATCATCCAAGGCATCGAATTTGACGCCATCGGCAGGAAGCGCGCCTATTGGATGTTCGGCTCGCATCCCGGCAATAGCTTCTTTGACCCGAAATCCACGATTGTTTCGAAGCCGGTTCCGGCGTCCGATATTGCCCATGCTTTCGAGAAGCAGCGGACGCAGGTGATGGGCGCACCGTGGGGCGCGCCAGCAATGGTCGATACCTACGATCTGGCGTCATACGAGCAATCGGAATTGACGCGCAAGCGGCTGGAAGCCTGCATTGTCGGCGTGATGACGGGCGGCGACGAAGCCGACCAGCTTGGAATGCCGATGGCGGATAGCCAGCCGACGAAGCCCGGCATCTATGACGTGAACGGCAGGCGTGTCGAAAAATTCGAGCCGGGCATGTTCTATAATGCTGTTGGTGGTCGGGGCATTGAGTTTTCGCAACCGGCAGTGACGGACAGCTATGATCCGTACAAGAACTCGATGCTGCACACCATTGCCGCAGGTTGGCGCGTTCCTCATGCTATCCTGTCCGGTCGGCTCGACAAGGTGAACTATTCGTCCAGCAAGGTTGGGCTTGAAGGCTTCCGCCGGACGATCTCCGCCGTTCAATGGCTCATCATCATTCCGATGCTGTTGCAGCCTATTTGGGACTGGTTCTGCGAAGCCGCTTACTTCGCTGGCATCATCAAGACGCCCAAGGTTCCCGTGGAGTGGTCGCCGCCGCGCTTCTATTCCGCCGATCCGCTCAAAGACGTGAACGCCCGCATCAAGGAAGTTCGCTCGGGCTTCCGCTCTCTGTCCAGCGTTATCGCCGAGATGGGTGAAAACCCGGATGACGTGCTGGACGAAATCGCGTCCGACGCGGCCAAGATCGACAAGCGCAAGCTTGTTCTCGACAGCGACCCCCGGCGGATGTCTCAGGCCGGGCAAGCGCAGCAGCGGGACGAAACAGACGACCCGCCCGACGACAAGTCGGAAGACGATGACAAGGACCCCGCCGATGACGAAACTTGAATTGCGCAAAGCGCCCGCGTCCCTGCCGATGCAGGTTCGCGGGCAAGACCTCAATATCGGTTCTATCGATGAAGAGGCGCGCACCGTGACGCTGGTATTCACGGCCGGCGCAGCGGTGCGCCGTCTGCGCTATACCGGATGGGACACGGCTGTCCCGTTCGATGAAATCCTTGTCGTCAGCGAAAGGGCGCTGGACCTGTCGCGCATGAATTTGGGTGCGCCGGTTCTGGACAGCCATTCCCGGTGGTCCACGTTTTCGCAGATCGCTGTTGTCGAACGGGCATGGATCGAAAAGGGCGAAGGATGGGCGACCATCCGTTTCCCGAAGGCCGGGATTGATCTTGCCGCCGACCGCATGTTCGGGCTGGTCTCTGACAAGATCATCAAGAATGTGTCGGTAGGATACTCCATCGATAAAATCCGGGTGGAGGAAGCGCAGAAGAAAGGCGAGGTCGAAAAGATTTACGTGGAGCGCTGGACGCCGAACGAGATTTCTTTCGTCACCGTTCCGGCCGATCCCGGCGCGCAGGTCCGATCCAGCGAAGCCACCTTCCCGCTCTCTATCCAGTCTGCCGCCGGTCACGGCCTTCGTGCCGCCCGCATGCGTATGGCCGAAGAGGCCCGCCGCTTAGGCTGACACTCATTCCAATTTTTTCAGTTCGCCGCCTGACTTCCACCGGGGATGCAGGGCGACGGCGCTTGTCCTGCCCGGTAATACAAAAGGAACCGCACGCCATGAAAAAGGCTGCATATGTTTTCGCGACCGTCGCCGCAATCGTCTGCTTCGGTCTCGCCTTCACCATTCTTTCCGCCGACCCTTCCCACGCCGCCTCGCTGATCGGTCACGATGCATTCGTGCAGACGCGCGGCATGCTGGATCATGTCTATCAGGCCACGCCGGCACTGTTGGCACTGCGGGCGACCGCCGCTGACCTGACGACGCGCGCTGAAAACAAGCGCAAGGAACTGGTGGAAGGGCTTTCCGATGAAGCCGCCCGCGCCATCGAAAAAGAGCATTCGGACATTCTTGCCGAACTCGACGGCGTCCGCGCCGGGATTGCGGCGCTTGAAGCTGCGGAGCGCGGCGGCACGGCTCCCACGCCCATCGCCACCAGTCCGCAGGCTGTCGCGCAGAACGCGGAACGGGCCGAACGCGAGCGCGTGACGACTATCGATGATCTGGCGGCGCGCGCGGGTTTCCCTGACTTCGCTCGTGACCATATCCGCTCCGGCACTTCTCTGGATAGCTTCCGGGGCCTGCTTCTGGACCACATGGTGACCAATGAACGCGCCACGCCGACCGATAGCCGCGTTCGCGTGCAGGTCGGCAATGACGAAGCCGATACCATCCGTTCGGCCCGTGTGGAAGCTCTGGCATACGGTCTCGGCGCGCCGGTCCCGCAGGCCGGTCCGTCCGCCGCCGCTCGCCAGTATATGGGCCAAGGTCTGGTCGATATCGCTGCCGACTGCGTGAACTTCCACGGTCGCCGCATGCTGAATGCCCGCGATATCGACAACATCTTCAGCCGTGCCGCGCATTCGACTTCTGATTTCCCGGTCATTTTTGAAGGGGCTGTCAATCGCACGCTGGAACAGCGCTACGCACTGGCGCAGCCGACCTTCAAGCGGTTTGCCCGCAAGAAGAATTTCCGCGACTTCCGCCCGGATACGATCGTCAAGACCGGCGATTTCCCGATGCTGGAAAAGATTCTGGAAAACGGCAAGATCAAGTTCGGTTCGTTCGGTGAAGGTAAGGAAGCCGTGCAGGCTTTCAGTTACGCCATCGCCCTGAATATCAGCCGTCAGATGCTCATCAATGACGATCTTGGCGCCATCGCCGAACTGCTGACGAGCTACGGCGCTTCGGTTGCCCTGTTCGAAGAAGTCACCTTCTACGGCGGTGCGTACAACGGCAAGCTTGCGGACGGCAAAACCGTCTTCCATGCTGACCATAAGAACGTTGCTGCTGCTGGTTCTGCGATTACTGTCGATAGCGTCGGCGAAGGCCGCAAGTCGATGGGTCGGCAAACCTCTCTGGATGGCAAGCCGTTGCTCGCAAACCCGGCGCGTATCATGCTGGTCGGCCCGAACCAGTTGACCGATGCGGAAAAGCTGCTGGCATCCATCACGCCCGCCACGGTTTCCACGGTCAATATTTTCTCCGGCAAGTTCGAACTGGTGGAAACGTCGCAGATCGCGGACAATTCCTGGAACCTCTTCGCCGATCCTTCGACCGGCTCCAATTACCGTTGGGGTTACCTCGAAGGTTACGAGGCTCCGCGCGTTCGCATGGACGAACCCTTCGGCTCGCAGGGTTTCAGCATGTCGGTGGAACACGACTTCGGTTGCGGCGCGACCGATTTCCGCTTCGGCTATCACAACCCCGGCCAAGCGTAAGCCGCCCGCCTGACTTCGTTAGGAGAGCCGCCCGGCTCTCCCTTTCCCCTCACGTTGATCGCAAGGAAGATCACCATGAAAAATTATCGAGGCCCCGCCGATACGGTGGAAGTCACCGCGCCCGCCGATGTCAATTCCGGCGACGGCGTTCTTGTCGGCAAGCTGTTCGGCGTAGCGGAGTTTTCCGCCAAGGCTGGTCAGCGTGTCAATATTGCCCGAAAGGGTCTCTTCACTCTGCCGAAGACCAAAGCGCAGGGGTGGGCTGAAGGTGCAATCCTTTATTGGGATGGCGCTAAAGCAACAACCGCTGACAACGGTGGTGCGAGTCCGAAGATCGGCTATGCCGCTGCGGATGCAATCAACCCGTCCGATTTCGGCGAAGTGCTGGTTGACCAGTAACATGGTCGATTGGCGGAAACTGGAAGCTGCCGTTGACCGTAAGGTTGGCGGCGCTTTTGGCGAAACGGTCCGCTTGTCGTTCATGTCGAACGGCAGGGTGGACCCGGAACGCCCGCAGATCGTCATCCGCTGCGAGGCCCTTCACACGGAAGACGACACAACGCGACCGGCAGGCAATGCCGCTAGCGGCCCTCATCGCGTTCGCTTCGCTGCGGCGGATGCCGTTCTGTTCATTGACCGCTCGACATACCAAGGCCCGGCGCTTCAATCCGGTGACCGGGTGCGTGCGATGGACAGGGCTGGCGAACCGGCTTGGTCGGTCGATTTCGTCAGTGACCGGCACAGCAACCTTATTGCTGTCGCCCTGAAAGAGATTTAGGAGCTTGCATGTCCTTTATCCGTTTTGCCGCCCGTATCTCCGCCGTGGAGGCGACCAAGGGCAACACGGTCGTTGGCGAAAACGTGCTGGACAGCGAAATCGGCGTGCTCGATATCGCTGCCGATGGCTCCTTGCGAACCGATAAGGATAAGCCGTTTATCTCGGTTTACACTGATGGTTCGAAGTTTTTGGAAGGCCTTGAGCTTCGCTCGCTGACCTCGCCGGGGCAACTCGATATCGTTTTTGAGGCTGGCGTAACCACGGCGCACGCGGTAACGGACGCCGAGACGGACGAAAGCGTTATTCTCGGCATGCCTGCGACGGATGCAACATTTGAGTTTCATCTTGATATGGCGCTTCGCCAGACTGGCGATGCCCTCAATGACCCGCAAAACGAATGGGCGGAAATCTTCCGGTCTCTTTGCCTGTCTTTTCATTCCGCCTCGCGGTCGCGCATCAGCGGCGATACGAACGGCATGCGGCTTGCCGCGCACCAACTGAAAATCACTGCCAATATGGTGGCCGAACCGTTGTGCGGGCAACCGCTCAATCCCGGCTCTCCTTTCGCCAAATTCCTTGCAAAGTGCGAAAGCGACCTTGTTCCGAATGATCCTTCCATGGCGGAAAAGATTGCTCTCATTCGTGCGCAGCTTTCAGGCAACGCCAGCGAATTGCAGGAGGCCATGCGGCGGTACGGTCTCATTCATGACGAGGCCGACGCCATGTTGATCACGCCTTACGAGGGGTCGCCCTGATGGCCAATTTGGTTGACCAGATAACAGACCTTTATGTTCGCATGGCCGAACTTGAGCGCCGGAACCGCAACCGGCGGCGCAAGGGAACGATTGCGGAAGTCAGCGACGATAAATCCAAATATCGCGTCAAGCTGTCGGAACAGGCGGGAAAGCCGTACCTGACGCCATGGATCAAGGCGCGGACGCTTGCTGCCGGTGGCGTCAAGGTGGATGTCCTCTACAGCGTCGGCGAACAGGTGGATGTTGTTTCCGAAAACGGCGACATGACCGATGCGCAGATAGATTTTTCCACCTACAGCGACGACAATGCCCGCGAGAACAGCGACGCGCCGCTCCATATCAAGATTGACGACACCGTCATTGAAGCCGCTGCGGGACAGGTGAAAATCACGTCGCCGACGGTGATTATTGAATCACCTAACGTTCAGCTTGGCGGTGACGGCGGCAAGCGTGTTGCCCGCATCGGCGACAAGGTGGACGTAGGCTCGGGTTCTTCTAAGGGGCTGTGGCCTATTGTCGAAGGCTCGGAACATGTCTTCGCGGTAGACTGAGGAAATCCCCATGAAAACCTACAAGGTTCGAACCGGCTGCGAAATCGCCGGGCGCTGGCGGTCGGCTGGCGAAATCATCCCCCTGACCGACGACGAAGCCCGCGAGCTTGCGCCGCCCTTCGGCAATGTCGTTTTCCCTGAAAAAGAGGATAGCGCCCATGGCAAGCTCAACCGGCGTAAACGGTCAGACCGGCGCACCGCTGAATGATTGGCCGCATACGCAGCAGTCAATCCGCAAAATCCTGAAAACGCCGAAAGGCTCCCGCGTCATGCGGCGGACCTTCGGCAGCAATGTTCCTGATTTCATAGACAGCAAGATGACGCGGCGGAATGTGCTTGCGCTCTACTCTGCCGCCGCAACGGCAATCCTCGAATGGGAACCGCGCTTCCGCATGACTGCCGGGCGCGTGACCGAAGCGGATGCCGGTGGCGTCATCGCGCTCGATATCTTCGGCACCTATTACCCTCGCGGCCATCGTGGCGATTACTCCATTGCGGAGAGTGCCAGCGTCCGCGTCATTTATCGGGGCAGATGACCATGGCGATTTACGTACCGACGACGATTGATGTGTCCCGCCTGCCGGTGCCAGACGCAATTGAGCCGCTGGATTTTGAAACGCTCTACAGCCAGTTCAAGAGCCGGTTCCTCACATTCTGGAACGCGCAGCGAGCAATCAATCCAAGCCTGCCAGAATATGACGTGCAGGATCTCGAAACGGACCCGGCGGGTGTTGTCGGCGAAGCGTGGTCTTATCTGAGGCTTCTTGATCGCCAACGGGTCAATGACGCTTTCCGGTCTCTGCTGGCGGCGTATGCCAAAGGTTCTGATCTTGATGCGGTCGTCGCGGACCAGAAGGTATTCCGTCTCATCGTTGTCCCTGCAACCGCAAACGCGGCGGCAATTATGGAAGGCGATGACGCGCTGTTGCGACGTTACTTCCTGTCCTTCGATGTACCGTCCGCTGCCTCAGCCGGTCGATATCTGTTTGATGCGTGGACGGCTTGGCCGCAATCTGCCGACAAGGCCCTTGGGCTTTGGGACGCGCGGGTAAATGGCCGGGCTGTGCATGGCCGTCGCGGTGATACGGATGTTGTTATCATCGGCCCGATGGGCAGGCTTCCAACCGTCCTGGAGCTGGACACTGTCCGGTCGTCGGTAACAAACCCGAACCGCGCCCCGGAATCCGTGGCTATCTCGGTCATGGCCGCCGGGCGCACGGAATACGCGGTCTCGCTTGTCCTCGAAATTCCGGCGGTCGGGCCGTCTGCGGATATCGTTCGGCAGGAAGCGGAAAAGCGTGTCACCGCAGCGGCGACCTCCCGCATCCTGATTGGCGGGGAAATCCCCGAAGCGCTGTTTTCGGGGGCGGCATTTGGTGACGGCGTTATCAGGGTGCGCGACCTCTCGCCGGTCGTCATCCAGCCCGACGCCTACAAGGTGCCGGTGATGACCAGCCTTAACATCGCTGTCGAGGTGCGGGCATGAGCGAAGTAGGCGTGTTGCTGCCATCATCGGCGGAGCCATTCGAAAAGGCGCTTGCCGCCGGTATGTCGGACGATCTGCCGATACCTTACGCGGTTCTGATGGACCCCTACCAGACGCCCGCGCGGTTCCTGCCTTGGCTGGCCGTGCATCATTCCGTCGATCTCTGGTTTGATGATTGGACCGAAGAGCGCAAGCGGGAAATGATTGCGCAGTGCGCCGGGGTTTCGACGCTCTATCCCGCCTCTCCCTTGGGCGCGCTGAAAGGCACGCTTGTCGGGCTGAAACGCTACCTTGCGTTTGTTGATGCGGAAATCGTGGATCGCATCGCACATCCGAACCGCTTCACCTTCGGGCGGGCGGTGATTGGCCGAACGCCGATAGCGCACCAGCCGTTTGTTGCGCATTACCTTGTTCGCGTCACGCTGACAGCGCCGAAGAACCGCTTTCAGATAGGCCGCAGCGCCTTCGGGCGGGCGGCGATGACGGCAATCAACCTTGAACCTATCCGCCGCGCCAAGCGCGCCATGACGACCGCCAAGACGCCGGAAACGCTCTATTCGGTTTCCTTCGCATGGCGGCGCGGCATCACCTTTAACGACAACATTTTCATCGACGGAAGCCATGCCATCGGCGGTTACATGGATCGCAAGCGGCTGGATTGAGGGTAACGACACATGCAGCGCACTTCCTTTGCAGAAGCTGAAATCGCCGATCACGCCGATTTCGAAGCCATCGGTTTACAGGCGCAGGCCGCGACGGACGGCCTCTGGCTGGATGCCATCGGCTATCCCGCACATTGGGCCGCTTTCACGGTGGCGCGTAAATCGGCGCAGGAAATCACGGTCTCCGCTGGCCGCTATGTTGCCGGGGAAATCGTTTATGCGCAGGAAGCGCCGAACGATATGAACCTTCAGATTTATATCCCGGCGGCAGCTTCCGACCAGCGTTGGGTTGCGATCCTGCTTCGCGGCAAAGAAGTGACGGACACGGCAAACCGCCCGTTCGAAACTTCCGACGATCCTGAAACCAGCGTCATCGTCAACCGCACCACGCCGAAGACAATCCGCCGGGTTGTCGAACTGATCGTGCAGCCGGGCGAAGCGAACCCGGTTCCCGTCAAGCCCCTTGTGGCCTCCACCGACGCATGTATTGCCTTTGTGCTGCTGACCTCTTCCGGGGTAGATACCATTGAGCCGGGCAATAGTGACCGCGTGAAAACCCTCTATGAAGTGGAGGGCCGCGTTACCGCGCTGGAGGTCGATCTTGATGGCCTCTTCATGCGGACCGAGACGATTGAAACGCAGATCGTCAACATCAAGGCCAAGCTGACGGAAATTCCCCGTCCGGTCATCATTCGCCAGATGCAACGCGATATCGGCGCGGCCCGCTTGAAAGTCGATTTGCCGGACGAAGCCCGCGCCTACGTCTTCGACAACGCGCTTGTCAAAGATCGATGGGACATGGTGCATGTAGACTGGCTTGCGCGTATCGAAGAGGGTGTTCGCTTTGGTTTTGCCGCCGAAGCTCAGGCCCGGCTCGAATTGCAGGCGGAAGACGATCCAAAGATTGTGTTTCGCGGTCGCCGCATGGTGCCAGCCTTTGACGAGGTGACGCGCATTGCAAACACGTCGCTGGATGGCACGCTGAACATTTCGCAGTTGGTGCACACGGAAACCACGCTTGTTCGCAAGGAAGCCTCCCGCATTCGTATCACCTATGGCCCGACGCAATGGGCCTGTGAAAACGTGGCGGGATGGTCTGGCCTCGGGGGTGATTCCAGGGTGGGGCAAATGCTCAATGTCGGCGGCGAGACCTTCGAAGTGGTCTATGTCGGCGCAAATGGCGGGCCGGGCCATCAGCAATATGGCGTCCGGCAAATCCGATATGAGATTTACAACGAACCCTTCTGGGAATACGTCACTGAGAAAGTTGGCGTCAACGGCTCCATCTACGGGCAGTCGTTCCTTGTCGCGCAACCGATGCAGTTGACGAGCCTTGACCTTTCGTTTGCTCGCGTCGGCGCTGATGGCGATGTGCATGTGTTCATCGTTGAAACCACACCTAATGGCATGCCGCGTTTCGATGCGGTGTTGGCGCAGGGCAAGCTTGACCACGCAAATCTTATCGTCGGTTGGAACAAGGCTGTTCTGCCCATCACACTACTGGAGAGCGGCAAGCGCTATGCCTTCGTGACGGTCACGACCGGTGCGCATGCGTTGCATGTCTCCGCCGCGAACAAGTACACGGGCGGAACGCAGTTTCTGACGACTGACGGCGCATTTGCTCAAGGTTCGATGGAAACAGATATCTGCTTCCGCCTCAACGCCGCCCGTTATCGCAGCCCTCGCACGGTTATCCCGATGCAGGCTTTGAACCTCGCGGACGGCATGACGCAAATCGACATGTTGTTCGCTGGTTGGGTGCCGGGTGGTTGTGCCCTCGGCTGGGAAATCCGTCCATCAGGCTCAACCGTTTGGACGGAGCTTGATGACGGCGACCCGGCGACCAATCCGCTTGTCGGGCTTCCGGCCTCGGTGGAATTGCGCATGGTCATGATGGGTACGGCTGATTTGCAGCCCATGATCCAGCTTGACGAGAAAGCGATTTCCCGTGTCGCCCGCAACCGCAACACCATGCGGGCCGTCACCAAAAGCTTCCCGTTCGGTTTTGCTACAACGCATATCCAGACGCAATACACGCTGGATGCTTTCGACGCGGAGCGCCACACCTTCACGCCTGCCATCATGGTCGGCAACGCGGTGGTAAATCCTGACACAACGGAAATCATCTTTGATGCGCAGGTGCCAACGCGCCGGACATATCTTTCCACATACACGCTCGGCGCTGCGGCAAATGCTGCGCGTATGCGTCCAGCCGCAACCACAAACAATGTCGTGTCGGTCCCGTTCGTGCAGGACGCCTTCATTGCTGCCCTTTAAGGAGTCCCCATGGCTTTCCAGATCGATACGGAAAAAACCTATCAGGTGAAGCTTTCGCGCCCGGTGAAGCGCGGGGCCTTCACCTTCAAGCCGCTCAATGAAATCACCATGCTTGGAAAGGTCGTGGTGGCCATCATCGAACAGGAAGGCGACGAGGTGCTTGACTATGCCAGAGAGGTCTAACGGCTATCAGCTTCCCTCTTGGCCGACGACGCTCATTGATCGGTTGTTGTGGAATTCCACAATGGCCGACCTTGATGAGCGGCTAAAGGCCCGCGAGGCACTAGAGGCATCGTTTGAAAGCTTGCAGGCCCAAGGCATTCAGGCGTCACTCAACTACATTCAGGTGAACGTTGCGCCGCAGCTTGCAAATCTGAAAACTTCGATCGATCTGGCGCAGGCGCAAATTGACCAGATCATTATCGGCGGCAAAGCTCCCGACACGCTCAAGTTTGGTGGGCAGTTGCCCGCATACTACGCGACAGCGCAGGCCCTTTCCCAAGGGTTGGCAGAAAAGGTCCCGACCACTCGCAAGGTGAATGGAAAAGACCTTGCCGGCGATATCACGCTGGACAAGGCAGATGTTGGCCTTAGCAACGCCAACAACACGTCCGACAAGGACAAGCCTGTAAGTGACGCGCAACGGGCAGCAATCGACGCCGTTGCGCAGGCTGCTGCGGATGCGGATTCGACCAAGGCCAGCAACGAAAATCGCCATCTGAACCCCGCGTTTCAGGTCAGTCAGGATCGCAATGTCGGAACATTGCTCGATATATCCACGCCAAGCGTTTATCTGTTTGATGGGGTTGTCGTCGGCGCACGTGGCGGCGGGATCTTACGCGGAACACTGGCAGCCAAAACGAGTTCCGATGGCTCTGTCACCCGGCCGCGATTGGTCGTTCAAACAGCCGATGCGGCTCTTGCGGCAACCGACTTTTATGCAGCTGAATTTCCGATTGAAGGCGTGAATGTTTCCGACCTTCAATTTGGGACCGCTGGAGCCAAGCCTTTCACATGGCGCGGTGTCGTTTGCCTGCCGCAAGGAACCTACGGCCTATCCTTCACGAACTTCGATAACACGCGAACCTATGTCGCGATGTTTACTGTCACGGCTGGGGAAGCAAACAAAGACAAACTTATTTCGTTTGCTGTTCCGGGTGATACGGCAGGAACTTGGCTCAAGGACACATCGGGCACGGGCATTAGGGCGCGTGTGACATTCGCCTTTGGCAGCAGCTTTATGACGGCTACCGAAGGCGCTTGGGTGGCCGGGAACTTTTTGGGCACAGCCGCCCAAACCAACGCTCTGGCAACGGTCGGAAACACGCTCGAAATCGCGGATATTGGTCTGTATTTTGGCACAAAGTTGCCGGAATGGCAGAAGCCTGATTACGACAAGGTCTTAAAGGCTTGCCGCCGCCTTTTCCGCGTCTGTGGTGCGAACGTGTTCTCAACCGGGCACGGCTCATATGGCGGGGCGATTGCGAATTTTGATCTAACCGAAATGAGAGGCAGCCCGGTTGTGCAAGCCTTTTCACAAAACAACTTCGGTGGCTTTCCCGGTGGCGCGCAAACTGGGCTCAACACGGGCAACTCTCAGAAGAGAGCATATGTCGCGCCGAATGGCCAAGCCCCAGCAGATAGCGGGGCGGAGCTAATCCTAATCGCAAATTCGAGGCTTTGAAAATGACCGTATCGAATATCATTTTCACCGCCCCGACGCCGTCTACGGCGGTGAAGTTAGTTATGTCCAGTGGCGAGGAATGGTCGGACGACCTTTCACTTGCGGCGGACAATTACCTGCGGCACTTGCGAGATGAGTGGCTAGCGGCGGGCAACACTCCAGAACCGTTTGCAGTGACCGCACCAACTGAAATGGAAGTTGATCGCGAGCGTGATCGGCGCATTGCGGCAGGCTTCACATTCAACGGGGTCGTTTATCAGTCGCGTCGGCAGGATCGCGAGAACATCGCAGGCGCGTCTACGGCTGCGCTCGCGGCCATGGTCAACGGCGCACAGCCGGGCGATTTCCGATGGCACGGCGGCGACAGTGATTTCGAATGGATCGCGGCTGACAACTCGACGCATCCGCTCGACGCGCAAACGACATTTGCCATGGGGCAGGCTGCGATGGCCCATAAGCAGGCTCATATTTTCGCGGCGCGCGCGCTGAAAGACATGGACCCGATACCGGCGGACTTCGCTTCGAACGATACCTATTGGCCTATTGGAACACCGGACGCCAGTTGACAAATCACCCCGCCCGATCTGGCGGGGCGCTTCCTCATTTCCGGGTTTGAGCCGGAACCTTCCTTCAAAAATTTGGAACCTTCAACGGAGACCAGCCGAATGGTTGACCTGTCCTATCATCATGGCGTCAAGCTTGTCGAAAGCGCCGACTCCCCGGCAATCCTGCGTGTGACCCGCAGCGGCATTACTTATGTCAACGGCATTGCGCCTGACGCGGACCCTGCCGCTTTCCCTCTCAACTATCCGACCATCGTTCGGTCGCTGACAGCGGCAACCGCGCTCGGCGCGGCGGGTACGCTTCTGGAAGATATCAAGACTGTGTTCGATGAAGGCGGCTCTTGGTGCATCGTCAACCGTGTTCCCGAAAGCCCCGACCCTGCCACACTTCAAAACAACCTCATCGGCGATCCCGTGGCCCGGACGGGCCTTTATGCGGCACTCCGCGCCAAAGCCCTGACCGGCTATCAGCCGCGTGTCATCATCACTGCCGGAGATACCGGCGCATGGATTGAGGACGGCGTGGTTTCGGTGTCGCTGACCTCGCAGGGCGATAACCTGACCGAAGCGCCAGTCGTGACCGCAACGGGCGGCGGCAATGATCCCGGCAAGGTATTGCCGACGCTGGAGGCCGTGATGGGAACCGGGGCCGACGCCGACAAGGTTGTTTCCGTCAAGGTCGTTGCGCCCGGCAAGAAAATGTCGCAAGCGCCCGTCCTGACCTTCACGGGCGGCGGGGCAGATGCTGGCAAGGTGCTGCCGACCGCGACCGCAAATGTCGGCGACGTGGCTAACCCCTATGTTTCGGCGCTCAATGCCATCACCCCGAAAATCCGCGCCCGTGCCTATATCTCGGGTCCGAACACGACCGACGCCGAAGCCGTGCGCTTCCGCCAGACGGTTAACGGCGGTCGCATCCTCATCATTGATCCGAAGGTGATAAAGAACGTCAACGGCGTGCCGGTGACGAAGCCTGTTGCCGCTGTCTTCGCTGGCGTCCGCGCCCGTGTCGTGGCATCGGCGGAAGGCTTCTCCGGGTCGGTGTCGAACAAGATCATTCGCACCATCGACGGTGTCGCGCGCACGATCTCCTATCCCGATGACAGCAACTACCTGAACGAAAATCAGGTCGCCACGATCATCAACGAGCGCGGCGGCTTCAGAACGTGGGGTAGCCGTCTCGCGATTGATGATCCGCTGTGGCAGTTCGACAGCGTGCGCGCCACCGCCGACATGATCAATGAGTCTCTTGAAGACCTCTATTTCCTCTACGTGGATCGCAAGACCACGAAGGGCAATTTCAAGATGCTCATCGAAGACGGCAACGCCGCAATGCGTGTCTTCGCGAAGAACGAAGACATTCTCGGCGGTAGCGTCTGGCTGTCCGACCAGAACGACCCGACCTTGATGGTCAACGGCAAGACCCTGCTCGGGGTCGAATTCGAGCCGGTTGGCCTCATGGAGCAAATCCACATCACCACCCACCGCAACATCGTCCGCTATCAGTTGCTGATTGACGAGGTGAACGGGGCAATCGAAATCGGCGCGCTCTCGGTCGCCGCGTAAGGAGCTTTTCACATGGCGCAAAAAACTCTCCCCGCCTACATCCTGCGGAACTGCATGCTGTGGGCGGACCGTCAAAGCAAGCTCGGGCAGATCGGCGATATCACGCCGCCGGTTCCCGAAGCCGTCCGCGAGGATGTCCGTAATGCCGGGATGATCAAGGCCCGCAAGGTGCATCTCGGTTACAACGCGCTGGAATTCAGCTTCAAGATGCCGGGGGTGGACCCGCAGATTTTGAAGCTGCACGGCATCAAGATCGGCGAGGAAACGCCCTTCATGATCACCGGGGCGCTGGTGGACGAAGATGGCACCACGCATAGCGCCGTGATGACCATTCGCGGCAGGGTGTACAAGCCGGATGCCGGGACGTGGAAGGCAGGCGAGCTTTCCGAAAACGACTACGGAGTCGACGTGAACTATTACAAGCTCGAAATCGACGGCGAGCAAATCTACGAGATGGACGATTTTGATTTCAAGGTCGGTGGCGTCTCGCAGTTTGGCGATATCCGAAACGCTTTGCTGCTGTAACGGCTGCCGCTTCTTTTCTCTCCAAATCCTTCCAATCCGGCCCGCGTTCTGCGGGCCATTTTTTCAGGTGAAACCATGGACGCAATCTCTGCAACGCTCGCCAAGCCGGTCGAGTATGACGGCAAGACCTATACTGACCTGACCTTCCGCGAACCGGATGTCGGCGATTTGCTTGTGGCGGACGAGACCACCTCCGACCTCGCGCGGATGGTCACGCTGCTCGCCCTCATTTCCGATGTGCCGTTACCTGCGTTCAAGAAGATCAAGGGCAGCGATTTCAAGGCGATCATCGCCAAGACGAAACCGCTGTTGGGAAACGAACAGAAAACCACGACTGGCGGCTAGTAGCCGTCTACGTCGCAAGTACCACACACACACCGCTCAACGTGATTGAGCGGTGGCCCGCCCGAAAACTCCTGGCATATTTCCACAAGGCCACCGAGTTAAGAAAAATCATGAGAGAATGACCATGGGTGTCCAGCAAAGCAGCCTCCGTATCTCGCTTATTGATGATGCGAGCGCCACCGCGCGACATATCGGACGCGCGCTGGACGGCCTGCGGGCGCAATCCGCTTCCGCCTTCGCGCCTATGCGGGGTTTGATCGGGCAGGCGGTTGCGCTCGGCGCTGGTTACTTTGGTGTCACGCGCGGTCTGGAAGCGACGGCGGGCGCGGCCATCAGTTTCGAGTCTGCATTTGCAGACGTGAAAAAGGTAGTCGAAGCCAATGAGGACCAGTTTGAAAACATGCGCCGTAGCATCCGGCGCATGTCGGGCGAAATCCCGCTGGCCGCAAACGACATTGCCGCGCTGTTCGCCGCCGCAGGTGAAAGCGGCATTGCGACCGAAGATTTACAGAGCTTTGCGGAAATGGCCGCGCGCGTCGGCATCGCCTTCGATCTCGGGGCAGGCGAGGCGGGCGAAAGTCTTGCAAAGCTGAAAACGCAGCTTGGTTTGACAGTCGCCGAAACCGGCGATATGGCCGATGCCATCAACCACTTGTCGAACAACATGGCGTCCAAGGCCAAGGACGTGACCGAATTTATGTTGCGGGTCGGCTCCTTCGGTGAAATGGGCGGCTTCGCGAAAGAAGAACTTGCGGCCATGGGTAGCGCCATGATCTCCGCCGGTTCGGATGCCAGCACGGCGGGCACCGCCATGTTGAACGTCATCCGCGCATTGACGAAAGGCGAGTTTGCCAAGAAGTCGCAGCGGGACGCCGCCAAGGCGCTCGGGCTGCATCTGCCGTCCATCGCCAAGGATATGCAAAAAGACGCGAAAGGCACCATGCGCAAGGTGCTGACGGCGATTGCGAAAGCGCCTAAGGATAAGCAGGTTTCCTTGCTGTCCGAATTCTTCGGCGATGAAGCCCGCGCCTTCATGCCGCTGGTCGGCAACATCAAGCTGCTTGATCAAGCATTAGACAGCGTGGCCGACCGCACGAAATATGCAGGCTCGGCATTCAATGAGTACATCCAGCGCGCCAGCACCACGCAAAATGTTCTGGACCTGCTCGGAAACAAGATTTCAAACGTGTTCGCGGAAATCGGTGACAGCATGTTGCCGACCATCCGCGAGGGCGCGCAGGGCATCGGCGAGGTGCTGGACACGCTCGGCAACCGCGTGACGATCTTCGATCAGATCACCAATTTCACGAAGGGGTTTGCGCAGGGCTTCGGTTATACCGGTGGCATGAAGGAATTCATGAACGATCTCGGTGACCTGTTGCTTGGGCCTGTTGATCCGAACGCCGCCGACCGCATTGGAGCAATTTTCATGCGGGCGAAGGAATGGGGCGCTTCCATCCGCGAATTGAACGATGCGATTAAGGATAACCCTATCGCCAAGTTTTTTGCGGAAATGTCCGGCTACGGCTTCCAGCTTTTTGCGTGGGGCATGGGTATCTCTATGTTGGCTGGCACCATTCGCAAACTCGCGGCGGCGCTCTTTGTGTTGTCCGGCGCAAGCACGTTGCTCGGGGCTTTGAAAACTGTCGGCTCAATCGCGGCCATTGTTGGCGGCGGTGCTGTGGCGGGTGGTGCCGCTGCGGGGGCTGGAACTGGTTCGGCGGGTGCGGCGGCAGGCGGAGCGGCGACGGCTGGTTTGCTCGGGCGATGGGGTTCGATCGCTACCGGCCTAGCCCGTATAGGCATCTATGGAACCGCTGGCGCTGGCCTTTGGGAAATGGGTAAGGCCAGCTATACTGGCGACACCTTTTACAAGCAGGGAAAAGCGTGGCTTCCCGGCCCGGAGGACTTGCTGCACGCGGTCGGAAGCTATTTCGCGTCATCCCCGCCTTCGACCGCTCTTCCAGCTTCTGCGTCGGCGCAGTTGTCGTTGGATGCAGCGCGTTCGGCTCGGGCTGCGGGCTTTGGTGGGTCTACCGACAACCTACCGGGAAAAACTATGGATGATCTAGGAATCCGAACGGTTCGGATTGACTCGTCATCTCTCGCCCAAATGGAGCGGCCCTCCGGCACGCAAGACGTGCGGGTAGTTAACCCACAGCGCCCGGATATCACGATCCATGCGCCGATTACGATAACAGGGGTGGTCGATCCGCGTGCCGCTGCGTCTGCGGCAATCAGCGAGATTTCGAATGCACTAGCTCCGAACCTCGAAGGTTCATTCAGTGATTAAGGTTTAGCTTCGTAAACCACCCACCACTGTTCGCCCTCTTCGTATGCGCGGTAACTGATCGGGGCTTTCTGACCGTTGGCAAGCATGGCTATGCCTTCGCATTCCAGGCGGGTATCAGTTTTTGAAACCTGTTTGGAATCGATGACGCCGACAACCTTGACCTGAAAAGCGTTCGTGTTCTCGGCAGAGATTTTCACAACGTCGGGCACTAGGCTTTTGCAGGTGTAAGCCGTTGCGCCAAAAAGCTGGACGGAAACTGAATCCCAGTTGCTGTAGGCATATATCGCTCCTGCGATAATCGCTGCCCATATGATGCGCTTCGGCCACTCGTTTGCTGCTGGTGTTTCCGTCTGGCTCTCAGTCATTCCGCGTCCCCCAACGTTAAATTTAGGTAGATCATGACCGGCGTAACGTCAATGATGCTCGGGGGCTTCGCCTTCGAGGGTTTGGGCTTTGGCTATCAGGGTGTCAAACGCAAGGTAAATACGCCTTGGGTGGATATGCCTGTTGGGCAAACCCTCAACCAGCAGCAATGGACCGGCCCCACGTCCGACGAAGTGACAATCTCGGGGGTGATTTTCCCCGAAGAGTTCGGCGGGCAATCGCAGCTTGACGGTATTATTGCTGCGTCGATGTCTGGAACCGAAATGATGCTTGTGACCGGCGATGCCGCGCAGGGCGTCATACAAGGAATGTTTACGGTCCAAAGCGTCGAAGAGGATCGCAGCTACATTAACCGCCGGGGCGAGGCAGGGCGAAACGCCTATTCTATCACGCTCAAACGCTCCGGTTCTGGCACGTTGCCAAGTGCGGGCGGTCTTGTGGATCGGGCTGCATCCTTCCTGTCAGAGCTTTTCAGGTGACGCCATGGCGACGATTTACACCACACGGCAGGGGGAGACGGTTGATCTCGCCTGTCTCGCTTTCTATGGGCGCACGGCCAAAGTGGTCGAAGCCGTCATAGATGCCAATCCGGGTCTTGCCTCGCTCGGGCCTGTTCTTCCTCTCGGCACGAAAATCACCATGCCGGACATACCCGCCACCAGCACGGCCAAGCCGTTGACCAGCCTTTGGGACTGACCATGAAACCGCGCGTGGAAGTTAGTATCGACGGCGTGCCGGTGGCAGGCCATTTCTATGAGCGTTTGCTTTCCCTCACCGTCACTGACGAAGAGGGCATGAAATCCGACACGGTGGATATCGAACTGAATGACGGTCCGCCGAACTTTCTGGCAATCCCGCGTAAGGGGGCCATCATTTCGGTCAAGATGGGTTTCGGTGACGATCTCGTGCCGAAAGGCATCTTCACCGCGGATAAAGTCAATGTCGATTGCCTGCCTTACAAAATGTCTATTTCCGGCAAGGCTGCGGACCTTCGCAGCGGAAAGCTGAAAGAGCGGCAGGAAAGGTCATGGGATAAATCGAAGCTCGGCGATATCCTGTCGCAGATCGCCAGCGAAAGCGGGTTAGCCCCTGCTGTTGATGATGACCTTGCCGACTTTGAATATGACTGGCTGGCGCAACAGGACGAAAGCAACATCAATTTCCTGCGGCGGCTGGCTGAGCGGCATAACGGCCTGTTCGCGGTCAAACAAAGGCGGCTGATCTTCACCCGGCTTGGTTCCGGCTTGTCTGCATCCGGCGCGCCGCTCGGCTCCATCATCCTGACGCCTGAGAAAATCAAGGTCGGAAGCCTGAAAGTCGAAATCAACGACCGCACGAAATACAGCAAGGTCGTGGCGTACTATCAGGATTCCGATAAGGCGGAGCGCGTGGAAATCGACGCGGATGCAGATGCCGACGGCGATAGCGTTTATCGTCTGCCGGAACCGTATGCATCGCCCGCCGAAGCCGACAAGGCCGCGCAGGCGAAAGCCAAGGAATTGCGGCGCGGTGAAGGCTCGGTTTCCGTCACCGTGATTGGCGATGCCGGTATTGATGCAGGCTTGCCGTTACTGTTCGCCGATGTCCGGCCCGGCGTGGACGGTGTGCCATACATCATCAAGACGGCGAAAACGGCCTACACGAAGACCGGCGGTCTTGAAGTGGCGGTTTCGGGCAGGCTCTACGATGGCAAATCCGCAACTGAAAAATCGGCCGGTACGGAAAGCGGTGGTTCCAGCGCTACGCCGGACGCCTCGAAAACAACCGGCAAGGTTGCCCCAAACAGCGCGCCCGGTACGCCCGCCACGCCATCCGCATTCCTGACCCCGCGCCGCTTCGGTCGGACGGACGAAAACTAGGGCGCGGCCCTTCCATTCTTCCATAAAATCTTAAGGAGATAACCATGTCCGTTGTGACCACGTCACCGCGTGGGCGCGGCTTTATGAGCGCTCATGAAGGAAACCCGCTTACTTGCTACCTTGACCCTGTCCGTGTTCCGACCATCGGGCGCGGTTTCACGATGCGCAGCCGGTATGTTCGCCGCGAACTGGAAAAGATCGGCATTACAAAATTAGTGCCGGGTAAAACGAAACTCACGTCAGCCCAGTCGGATGCCATCTTCGCGGCAGTGCTTCGGGACGAATTCGAGCCTGCGGTGGTTGCCAAGTCACCGAACACTCGCAAACAGCATGAAATGGATGCGGCGGTGTCGGCGATATTCAATCTTGGCACGGGTGCCATGGATTGGCAGTGGGCGAAATTCTGGCGGGCAGGAAAGCAAAAGCAAGCGGCGGATTATCTTGCCAGCCACTACAACACTGCGGGGGGCAAGAAGCTGCCCGGCCTCGTTCGCAGGCGCAAGGAAGAAGCCCTTTTGTTCGAAAAGGGAATCTACACGGGTGTTGGTGAAGGGGTTCCGCGTTCGGCGCAAGAGACAAAGCCCGCGCAGCCCGATCCGGTAGTAAAGGAAGCGCAATCGATCCTCTCTGCGAAGGGCTTTAATCCCGGCGCAATCGACGGCTGGATGGGCGAAAAGACTGCTGCCGCAGTCAAGGCATATCAATCTGCGCACCCGCATCTTGTTGCCGATGGCATCATCGGTCCCGCCACCTTGTCGCAGCTGCGTCGTGACGCAGCCGCCACGAAAGAGGCGGTGCAGGGCGGCGCTGGCTCGCTCTTTGGTTCCGGCTTTGCCGCATGGTCGCTTGGTTTGCCCTGGGGGTGGATCGCGCTTCTTGTCGGGGCGGTCGTTCTTGGCATCATCGCCTATCGGAAGCGCGACGTTCTCTCCCGCCGGATTAACAGTCTGCTTGGTCGCGAGGTCGCGGTGTGATGGCAAAAACCGGAGTTTACGTTTTGCTTGGGCTTGTGGCGGTGTCTCTCATCGCCACTGGCATTCTCATCATTGACCGCAACGCGACGGATCGCGCGGTAATCAAAACTGAAAGGCAGAATAATGCGGCTGGGGATAGGGCGGACAGCGCTCGTCATCGTTTCGACGATTGCGCTGGCGGGGTGTGGGATTTCAGGGCCGGTCGATGTATCCGGCCTACGCCGGGTCGTCGGAACTGACCTGATCGGCGCGCGGGGCGCAACGTCGGAAGATCAACGGAAAATTGACCGGACGGTTGCGGGCCTTTGTGGTGGCGACGTTTGGAACCGGGACGAATGCGCCCGTCATGGAAAAGGTCGCTGAAATGCCGGAAAAGTACACCTCTTTCATCGAACTGATGAATGCGTGGGTTGGTGGTGCATTCACCACTATCATCGCCTCCTTGCTTGGTCGCTTCATGTGGCACGGGAATGAGGCGCGGAAAGGTCGCCGCAAGTTCTTCGGCATCGAACTTTTTTGGGAACTGCCTGTCGCGCTCGGCATGGCGGTCATCGGCGAAAGCGCAGCCGCTTACGCCGATCTCGGGCAACCTGCATCAACCGGGCTGATTGCGCTTCTGGCCTATCTTGGGCCGCGCGGTGTCGAAGCCCTCTTCCATAAGTGGTTTGACCGGCAGATAACCCACTGATGTGAGAAGCCGCCCAGCTCGCTGGGCGGCTTCTCACATTTTGTGGCTTGGCTATCAATATATTTTGACTTGATGATATTCATGAATTATTTCAAATATATTTCCCCCTAATCATATATGAATACTGATCTCTCGAGTGCGCTCAACAATAGAAGTGGTACGCGTTTGATACTGGAATCCACCAGTTCATCAATTAATGACGCGGAAATTGTATTTGAATTGATTTCCTTGATCCATTTGTTCGGGTGATATCTTGCAACCATGCCCGCAATGTAAAGGCAGACATAATAGAATCCGAACTCATTCAGGTAATCACCATCCCCAACGAAATACATTTGTTTGATGCTTCCACTGAATGATTCTGGAGAATGCCAGCCTTGCATTTCTCGCATCGTATTGATTGTTATTAGAGCTCCGTTAGGCGGCGCTTGTATGGTGATGTCTTCGTACATCAGGGGCTTGAACAGAAACTTGTCCATCACTGCCATTCTGATGGCGGTGGGGGATGGATGCAGCGTGTAAATCAGATGTGCGTCCGTATTAGCGTTCGTGTCGTCGAAGGTGGTAAGACTCTCCATCCGCCCACGCACAAGTTTCGGATTTTTTCCGAATGATTGGAGACTCTGTTGGAGGTCGGGAAGATGGAGCATCGCTTCCAGCAGCGTTAAAGGTGTCGATGGGAAAGGCAGTTCTGAGAGGGCGGTCACGGAAGAAACAGGCTCGTGGCGAGACGTTCCGCTTTCAGACCCAAATTGAAAATGGCGCTCCGCGTAATGTGGGATATGGGTTGCGTAACCGTGCCATAATCCAAACAGTCCATTCAAAGAGCCGTCCCTGTGGCGCTTGGCTTCTGCGCCAAATTCCAAGACGTCCTCCCCGATTTTCAATTCAAGTCCGTGCGAGTTGAAACGACCGTCGCGCCTCGCAAAACTATCATTTCCAGTCCCATCCCACAGAATTAAGACATTGGCCAAAGCCGTAAGACCGTAGTAAGCCTGCAAAGCCCGCGTACTTGGGCCACAGATCTCCGCCGATCTAAAAAACTCTTTTGCTTGTGTGATTGAGAACGCTATTTCTTGGATTTGTTTCTTCACATTCCCGCGCTGGGTTGAAGGTATTTCAGGCCGTCGGCTCATCAGGCGGTCAGTCGAGCGCTCTATATCTTGGAACTGACTTAAACGCCTCCAGATTGTTTCGCGCGAGCGGCTCTCGTTAATAATCGTCGTTGAATTATATAAAAAACTAGCTGGCACGGGAAATCCATATGCTCGATGGTCGGATCGGCGCCATAACACCCACAGCGCAACTCATGTTGAGGACGTATTTGACCGTTTCACTAGAAGTGAGGGATGATCTTCGATCTCGGTGTCGACGTTTTTGAATTGCGTGCTGACTGACCATAGTTCCCAGACTTTTTCCGCACACGGCGCAGGTATTTCGGATTTTTAGACTAACAATTCCTGCGGTGACCGTTGCAACACGCGCGTCTAATAGCTTGCCGCCCTCATCGCTGATCATCAGCGTTTCCTTTCAATGTGGTGTGCAATCAAGCGGACGATTCTCCAGCTAAAAAAACCTTCCTATAAGTCTGTCCAATCATCGGTCATGATCTGGCTGGCTCTTTTTGTAATCCGAGTAATTATACGTCTTTCCCTTTGCCATACTATCGGCTGGGCGAGTTGCCAACGAAACGGCAACTCCATGACAGAGTCGGGTTCAAGCTCATCGAAATTTTCCGGATAATAAACCGGCAGAAGGCTCGTTTCTCCTGCGTCCAGCGCGATGGAAATAGATTCTTGCGAGATCGATTGAATAATCGCACTTAGAGTGTTGTCTGTGGAGACGGAAAGATTTGTACTTTGCAGGCCATTTTCGAATGTGACTATGAGAGGTCTAGTCGCATTGTTAGTAATTCGCAGCGAAAGGAACTTGTTCGCTCCGCCAATAATCAGCGGCTGCGAAACAAAGATTGCGGTGGGATGCTGACGAAACCATTTTTCCCAAACAATAAATACGAAACTTGCAAAACCCGCGAACGCCCCCAGGGCTTGGAGAAAGTCAATCATTCTGATTAAAAGTCCTCGTCGGTATCGCCCTGCTGTGTAGGATCGTATTGTAGGAAGTTGAATCGGTCTGCGATCGCCTTGAACTGCTCAACCTCGCTGTCGTCGGCATATACGTAAAGCCATCCTCTGCATGTACCCATTGTGAAATGGTGAACAGTAATTTTCAGCAACATCGCGACGGTGATTAGATCGCGGACTTCTGCAAACTTAAGTTCATCATTCAAGTTGATGACCTTCACCACAAGCCTCCGCGCGGTCAGTAAATTTCTTCACCTGAAATGAGGGCGTAAACGTCCTCCCCGAAGTGTTTCCGAAAGACGCTCGTTAACTCATCGCACAGTGCCCGAGCTTCTACTGAATCCTCCACCACGTTTTCGTAAAGCTGGCGGATAATGTCCTCCAACTCCTGCCCCTTCATTAAGAATTGGTTTTTCATCTCGTGGGGGACTGACGTTGTAACGAGGCCGTCTGGCCCCGACAATTCAGAATATGGCCCCATCAAGTCATGGAAAGCGGACCTTCGGGCGCTATAGTCATTTACGATAGTCTCATTGACCTCGTAACGTAGGGCCAGAATATTACACCGATCAACTAGGTCTGCTCGCTTTGCTGCGATCAACGGTGCAAATTCGGCTGGATCGTATCTTAATCTCGAAGGAGTTGGGGATATAACTGGCTTCGTGGTTTCCCACATGGGGCGCAATAGTCGCCGGGCTTCATTCGCTCTCTGGCGAGATTTGTAGAAGTATTTCTTTAGCGTGAAGAGGCCGTTGGCGATTTGTTGTGTTTTAAGGATGATCGCGAGCGCCATCGCTCTTTCGTTCGCTCGGCGTTGCGCTTCGTCTCGGGCTAGAGTTTCCCTACCGGCTTCCTTCGCCAAGAACCATGATACCATTCCACCAAGGGCCGCCCCACCGAAGCCCGACAGAAGGGTGGCAAAGTCCGCTTTACTAAGTGACGCCATCCAACTGAAAATATCGAAATCGGTAACTGCAACTGCGAGTGCCAAAAGAATGACAGTCGCTAGCATTCCAACAGCGAACACATAAAAATCGTGCAGATACTCTTTCACCCGCTTATCCCCTTCGCCCGACGCGAGGCTACAGCTTTTGGCCGGTGCTAGTCCAGTATGTGTCCGAAGCGCAGAAGTCCTGTGGGCGCTTCCTATATGCTTCCTGTGAAAAAAATGCGAAGGGGATGAAGTTTGAAGGCCTTGAGAAATATGGCGCACCCGGCAGTATTCGAACCTGCGACCTTTGGAATCGGAAGCCAGAGAATCTGAGAATGGCATTGGACACTTTTTGAAAAAGCCTAGTAAGTGTATGGAAAACCAAAGTGTCCAACAATGCCGCAAACCGCTGATTTTCCATAAAATCAGCGGCCCGGCTTGTGGTACCATTATTAAGAAGTAGTACGGCCCCCGTACCCGAAATATCCAAGTCTTTCCGCATGTTTTCGGGCGCGCATAGTTTTACAGCGCTCTTGAAAACATTGAGAGAATTTCGACGCCAAAGGAAGAGTTTTACCCGCAATGTATTGAAATCGTTACGTTAGACTGAGCTTCCCAAGCTGAATACGAGGGTTCGATTCCCTTCACCCGCTCCAGTCTCCTTGATCCCCTCGCCAAAAATATTGGCCCCTGTCTGCTGCCACGTCGGTGGCAGCGGGACTATGTGATTTTGCTTGACTACGATTAAATTGCACGTAATAGTTGATCCAGTCGTAACATGATGGGGAAATGTTATGAGTCGCAAACTTCTCTCTGAATTTTTGGGAACCTTCTGGCTGGTCTTTGGTGGCTGTGGCAGCGCGGTTTTTGCTGCTGCTTTTCCTGAACTCGGCATTGGCTTCCTGGGTGTCGCGTTCGCCTTCGGTCTGACGGTTCTGACCATGGCCTACGCGGTTGGCGGTATTTCCGGCGGGCATTTCAATCCAGCTGTTTCGGTCGGCCTGTCCGTTGCCGGTAAATTTCCGGCAGCAAACCTAGTGCCCTATATCGTTGCGCAGGTCTTGGGGGCGGTCGTTGCCGCGGCGGCTCTTTACGTGATCGTCACCGGCAAGGCGGGGGCTGACATTGGTGGTTTTGCTGCCAATGGCTATGGGGAGCATTCGCCGGGGGGACATTCGCTCCTGTCGGCGTTGCTGATCGAGGTTATTCTGACGGCGTTTTTCCTGATCATCATTCTGGGGTCGACGCATGGCAGGGTGCCGGTCGGTTTCGCGCCGATCGCCATCGGTCTTGCGCTTACTCTCATTCATCTGATCTCCATTCCGGTCACCAACACGTCGGTCAACCCGGCCCGCTCCACGGGGCAGGCCCTGTTTGTCGGTGGATGGGCTCTGCAGCAGCTGTGGCTGTTCTGGCTTGCCCCGATCGTCGGTGGGGCGATTGGCGCTGTAATCTGGAAAATTTTCGGTGAGGAAGAGAAGGTCGGCCATGCCGGCTCCATCCAGCCCGCACAGACGTGATTAGGAGGCTTTGTTTTTCCGAATGGTCGGGAAAACAAGTGAGGAGGATGACATGGATCTTGCTTCGATATTGGCCCAGATCATCGGCGGTGCGGCTGGTGGGACAGCCGGTGGAAAGATACTGAAGGACTCTGACCTTGGCGCGCTCGGCAACCTGATTGCCGGCGCCATTGGCGGTATTGGCGGTGGAACCGTGCTCGGATCGCTGCTTGGGGCGGCGGGAGACGCGGCGGCTGGCGGTGTGGATATCGGCGTCCTTGCTGGCCAGCTCGTTGGCGGCGGTGTCGGCGGTTTGATCGTCCAGGTCATCGTCGGCCTGATCAAGAACAAGCTTGTTGCACGATAATCGACCACGCTTGAAATGAAACGGGACGTCTGCCGGACGAAGCGCTCCGGCAGACGTCGATTATATGCGCATTGGTGGGCGAGTTGCGTAAGGCCGGCTTCGGTTTTGCAAATCGCGACGATACCGGCAGAAAATGGAAGCCGCCTTCTGCGACCAGGTAAAGGATCGAAGCGGCAACCGTTTCAGGTAGTGTTGCTAACGCTTGGTACGTGAGGCGTCTTGTTCCAGACGAAAGGCTTGGTTTTTAACTCAAGCACGGCACGCCAGGCCGCCAGAGACAATATCAGCCAATAAAGCGGAATTGCCAGCCAGCGTTTTCCCACCTGCCTCCTCTCGTAATCGATCATCCTGTTCCTGCCCATCAGCACGAATATGGCGTAACTGCCGGCGATGTTCAGCGTATCGGTAAGAAACAGAACGCCCTGCCACGAAAACAGCATGTCTGCACCGCTGTCCCCGATAGCCGTGGCCATCCACGCCACGGAAATGAAGAGCAGGGGATGAGCCATCGACGACACCAGCATGCCGCCGATCAACAGTTGGAAGACGATATAGGAGAGCCATCCCATGCGGCGCGCCGTCGCAACAGGCGCGCGGGTCATCACCAGCCAGCTCTGCAGCCAACCCTTGTACCAGCGCGCCCGCTGGTTGAGCCACACGGGAAGCGCGGTGGGCGCGTCCTCCAGCGTCTGACGGTATATGACGCCGCATCGATAGCCGAGTTGGTGCAGCCTGAGGCCAATATCGGCATCCTCAGTCACATTGTAAGGATCCCAGGCGCCGACGCGACGCAATACGGCGGTGCGGAAATGATTGGACGTGCCGCCAAGCGGCAGCGGTAGCCGGTGCGCCGCAAGCACGGGCAACATTGAACGGAACAGACCGGCATATTCCAGGGCGAAACAGGCACTGATCCAGGAAGAGCGCGCATTGCTGATGATAAGCGGCGCCTGCAGGCAGGCCACGTTCTCCGGCTGATGGCGGAAGGTCGCATAGGCTTCACGCAATTGCAGCGGATGTGGCCGATCTTCCGCGTCATAGATGGCAACGAACGCCCCACGCGCGCCGGAGAGCGCATAGGTAAGCGCCTTGGGCTTGGTCCTCGGCAGGGAAGGCGGCACTCTCACGATCTCAATATGCTGTCCGGGATTTAATCTAAGGATGGCGTCGATTGTGGCCCCGTCATCTGCCTCGCAGACGAGCTTGATATCCAGTCGGGATTTCGGCCAGTCGAGCCGCTCCAGCGCGCCGATGAGCTGGCTGACGATGGCGTCCTCACGATAGAGCGCCACCAGAATGGTATAGACCGGCAGATTTCCGTCGGGTTCGAGCGCAGCTGCGGTCGTCGTGTCTTTCTCTCCTGAAGTCTGCATCAGCACAAACAGCCTGAACAGCAGTGTGAAGAAATAAAGCATCGTCAGGGCGACGTGGATGACGGCCATGGCCGTCTGTGTGTGAAACAGCAGCGAGAGCGTAAGCAGGGTGACGACGATACCGCTATAAAAGCCCTGATGACCTTGAAGCGTGATCCTTGCAGAGTACTGCGGCGCGGTGTTGAAGAGTTGCTGGCGAGCCTCACGACAGCGGCGTGTTTCACCCGCCTTCCAGATCGCATCGCGCATGGCATGCGGCGTCGTCACCACGAGCTCGTCCAGAAGATGCGGATGTCGATCCAGCAGGCTTTTCAGTAATTTCATCCGCGCCAGCTCGGGCACGATCAGAAGTGCTGGTTTACCGTTCGCAGGCGTCAGCCGTAGCAAGCGCGGCTCGGCTAGCTGTGTATCGAGACGATGGACATCTGCGACCCGGTCCGGATCGATCTCCGCGACAAAGGGTAACCGCAAAAACCTCGCGAAAGCGCCAAAATAGGCATCCGTCGCGACAAGGCCGCCGGCCAGCAGTTCCGCTTCCAGCGTCGAGCCGTTTTCCAGCGCCAGCCGTTCGCACGCGCTGATATACGGCTTGCCAAATCCCAGCGCCCGAAGGAAGCGCATGTGTCCGGCTTCACCCCGATCAGGAACCGTCTGGGGTGGATTGTCGCCTATGCGGGAAAATGCAATTTTTCGCCCGGCAGGCGTCGTGCGAAACGATTCTCGTGTATAGTGTCGCAAATAATCCATGCACTGCCGCCACCGTCATGGTAACGCCCCACTTCCTGCTGCGGATAGTATAGATGAGAATGACGATTGTAACGCGAAATATAATTCTTGTTTTTACTTTAGTGTTCGCTTTGCAAGTTGTCGGTATTTTCGAAAAGCTTCATGCGGAGGGCCTGTCGGACGGGAACCGCATGCCAGTGCTTTTCGACGCTCAGGAGCGGTTTCCCGGTGGCGACCTTTCCTCCGTCCCCCGCATCAGGTTTTTGATGTCGGTGGATTTTCCGCCCTTCAATTTTACCGATCAGGAAGGCCGGCTTGCGGGTTTCCATGTCGATCTCGTTCGCGAGGTGTGCGCGCAGCTCAAGGTGGAGAGCAAATGTCAGGTACAGGCCTTACCCTTTGACGAGCTGGAGGCGGCTCTGGAGATGGGAGAGGGCGAAGCGGTGATTTCCGGTCTCGCCGTCACGGCCGAGCTGCGCAAGAGCTTCACCTTTTCGCGCCCCTATCTTCTGTTGCCGGCCCGGCTGGCTGTCAACAAGGCGACGAAATTTGCCGGCTCCGGCGCCGACGCACTGTCCGGCAAGAAAGTGGGCGTGGTGACCGGTTCCCGGCACGAACAGATGCTCAAGGCATTTTTTCCCAAGGCGGCGGTTGAGGGTTTTGACGGCTACGAACCCATGTACGGTGCTCTGAAGGCCGGTAAGGTCGACGCCATCTTTGCCGATGCCCTGCGCTTGCCGTTCTGGGTTTCAGGAAGCGCATCCGAAGACTGCTGCGCTCTTTTTGGGGGGCCTTATATGTCGGACAGGTTCCTCGGCGAGGGCCTTTCCATCATGACGGTCGATCCGGATAATGTGCTGGTGCCGGCCTTCGATCAGGCGCTTGCCGCTCTTTCCCGCAACGGCCGGCTCGAAGAGATCTATCGTCGTTATTTTCCCTACGGGCTCTATTAGGAGAGACCCGGACCGACTCGATTCAACTGAATGAGGCGGGCTCTATTTGACCGCAGCGAAAGCCTCTTCGCTCCGCCGCAGCCGTAGAAGCGCCACCCACACAGCTGCCGCTATGGCGGTTTCGACGATGAAATAGCTGCCGATCGTTCCCGAAATGCTGAAAGACCAGGTGAAGAAGGCAACGACGACGGAGCCTATGAGATTGCCGCTGTTCCATATCTTGGCGCGGATATCCTGGCGCCCGGAGGCCCCCAACGCTTCCAGCGCGGTAGCGGCCACCGCCATCGGCAGTACGACCCAGCAAAGCACACGGGTGATGGTGGGAAGCGAAACATATTCGTCGCCAAATAAAAGCGGCAGGAAGGGCGCGATGATGAAGATTGCCAGCGCACTGCCGGTCGCGATAAACAGCGCCGCTTTCAGCACATTATAGGCGCGTTCGATGGTTTTGCTGATACCCTGCAGCGCTGCAGAGGCCGATCCGGGATAGATGAGCCGGTTCAGAGCCTCGACGGAAAGATAGGAGCTGTCGAGAATCCGCCGGGCGATGGAATAGCTGCCCAGTACCTCCGCACTGGCGATGGCTCCAAGGACGAGAATATCGGCATTGCCGCGTACCGCCTTGAACAGGAACTGGGTGGAAAACAGGATGCCGATGCGAATTTCCTCCCGAACGATCCGAAAGACCGGTCGGCCGAGCCTGCCTATTGCCTTGACGGAAATCACGGCTGCAATCGTGTGGGCGGCGAGGTTCCAGAGTGCCCAGGCCTCGACCGTTTCCACCTTGAAGACGAGGCAGGCAACCACGGCGGCAATGGTGCGGGCGACGGCAAACATCACCTCCAGCTTGTTGGCCGAGGCAAAGTCGGAATGGGCGATGAAGCTTTGCGTGGAAAGCGAAATAACCTTCAGGAGAACGAGGTTGGTGAACAGGATCAGGAAAGTGGTGATCAGCGTGTGCAGCAACGTTTCCGACGTCGGGAAAAACACCGGGATCGTCACCATGCCGATGAGCGTCAGGACCACACCCGTCGCCGCGCTGAGGAGATAACTGTGGCCAAGCATGACGGGGAACATGCCGCGATCCTGCGCCACGCGACGAATGAGCGATTCCTGTGAGCCGATACCGCAAATCTGAACGCCCAGATTGGTCACGGCCGTGATCGAAGCGTAAAGCGCGAATTGTTCGACACCCAGATGGCGGGCTAGCAGCGCGAAGGTCAAGAGCTGGGCGGCGCTGGACATCAGCAGCGCGCCTCCGGATGCCATATAGGCCAATCCAAGTCTGACAAGATGGCCGAGCCGCGGCGTGTTCAACGACACCTCATTCTCCGTTTTTTCCGGCATTGCCGGGCGAATTCAAAAGGACTGTCCCTTTTAAAGTCTTACGAACTGAAAGGGCGGCAACCGGGCGGTATTCGACACCGACGACCTGAATGAATGACAGTTTCTCCTGTCTTAGCCCTGTTGAGGTAAGAGAGGGTTAAAGCAATTACACAATAATGATGATAATGACTGTTTATGGTTATTAGGACATCGCCCGGTTCAGAAGGGTTTCGTTGTTCGTTGCAGGGCAGGTCCATGATCCGATTTTCCGTTCCCGAAGCAGGCTACCATGCCGCGTTTTGCTGATACGCGGTCCATTTCTGCGGAAAACAGCAGTGCCATGTCCCTGTCGGGCGGCCGTCGCGACGCGATTTTTTTTGTCGCCACGATGCTTTACATCTGGATTTCGGTCGCGCCCTTTGAAAATCTTGCGGCGCCGCCCGTGCCGCGCGCCGCCGCCAATCAGCTGACCGGTCTGGTGATCGCGCTGATCCTCGGTGTCTTCGCACTGCGCCATCGTCTGACGGGGCTTTTGCTGAGGCCCCGCTTGCCAATCCTGCTGCTCTTTTCCTGGCTCGCGCTTTGTTCGGTCCTTGGTGCGGAGCCCGGCACGTCGTTGCAGCGCCTGATTTTCACGGCGCTCCTGTGTTTTATCACCAGCGTGCTGGTCGTCATGCCGCGCGACAGGCGGCAATTCGACCGGATGATGGCCGTTTTCGCCATTCTCCTGCTGGCGCTTTGTTATCTCGGGGTTATCTTCCTGAGCTCGCGCGCAATCCATCAGCCTTACGATCTCGATGAGAAGGCGCTTGCAGGCGATTGGCGCGGAATATTCAATCATAAGAACGCCGCCGCGCCGGCAATGATCATTCTTTTCATGGTGGGCCTTTATCTGCGCAATGCCTGGTCCACGCTGGGCGGAATAGCGATCACGCTGCTGGCCGGCTTTTTTCTCTGGAAGACCAACGGGAAAACTGCAGCGATGCTTTTGCCCGTCACCATCGCCCTGGTCTGGGTCATGGAGCGGCATGCCGGGCGGACATTGCTGATGATCGGTGGCCTTCTGGCGTTTCTCAATATCGTTGCAATCGGCTCCACCTATTTCCCGAGCATACAGAGCCTCGTCGAAAGCCTGGGCATCGATTCCACGTTCACCGGACGGACGGATATATGGCGCCTGTCTTTCGACACCTTTGCGCAATCGCCGATCTTCGGACAGGGATTCCAGGCCTTCTGGACAAGCGACCGGCTTCTGTCACAGGCCGATATCTCCGAGACTTGGGCGGTCACGGCCTTTCACGCGCATAATGGCTATGTCGAGAGCCTTTTGAATGGCGGACTGCCCGCCTTCGTCCTCACTCTCATATGGCTCGTGATCATCCCCGCAAATGATTTCCGAACAGCGGTGGACAGAGGCACGGATCCCGGCCTGACGCGGCTTTTTGGGCGAATTTGGGTATATGCGCTGCTTTCTTCCTGTCTTGAGAGTAATTTCTTTACCGGAACCGGGCCTATCTGGTCTTCTCTTCTTATTGCGATCTATTGTTTGAGACATCAGGCTTACGACATACTGGAACAGGGACAGTAATTTGCACGGCGGGCCGGGGGGCTAGTATGACGCAGAAAATCGGAACGATCGCAGACCGGGTTAATAACCGGCTGGTGCGGTATTTCCCTGGACCGACGGCGCGGATCGAGACATCCGAACCGATTGTCTCCTTCACATTCGACGATGTTCCGGCGAGCGCCTGGACCAGCGGTGCCCGCATTCTGGAAAACGAGAATGTTCGCGGGACCTTTTATATTTCCGGGGTCTTCATCGACAGGCATGACGAACCGCAGGACATGATTTCCGCTAGGGGCTGTTCGGAACTGGCTACGGCCGGTCATGAGCTCGCCTGCCATACCTATTCCCATCGCAAACTCTCAAGCTTTTCACGGCGAGGGCTGGAAGAGGATCTCGATCGTAATGAAAAGGTGCTGGCCTCGTTCGACGAGAACGGCCACAGGCGGAATTTCTCCACCCCCTTCGGCATGGCTTCGCCACTCATGCAGCCCATGCTGCGGCGCAGGTTCAGGACTGCCCGCGGGATCATGCCCGGCATCAACCGCGGCAGCATCGATCCGCATAATCTTGCTGCCGTCGAATTGCGGCCCGATCCGAACTATCTCGATGCCGCTGATCGCTGGCTTGACGACGTCCTGCAAAACGGCGGCTGGCTCGTCATTTTTACCCATGATGTGTCGTCTGCGCCAAGCTTTTACGGTTGCCCGGAAGACAGGTTTCAGGGTTTCGTGCGTAAGGCGGCATCCGGTGGCGCAAAAGTCATGACGGTTGACGCGGCGGTGACGGCACTCGGCCTCTAAGGCACGGCACAGTGCTGCGCGCTTTTAGCCGTCGCGGTGAAAGCGATTATGACGTGTAGGCTATCGGCCTACTGGCTGGCCCATATGATGCGGGCGATCCATTCCACATCGGCCATCTCGAAGCTCCGATTGGGATGCTCAGGATTGAGCGAAAGAAGTTCGATGCTCTTGGGGCTTTGCCGCGCCAGCACCTTGGCCATCACTTCACCGTCACGGCTCTTCAACACCACGCGGTCGCCGCGCCGTACCTGCGCGCCAGGCTCCACGATGAGGATGTCGCCGTCGCGGTAAAGCGGCATCATGCTCTCTCCCTGCACTTCCAGCGCGTAGACTCCCTGTTTGCGTTCGGGAGACGAGGGAAACTCAACCACGTCCCAGCCCTGACCTGCCGGAAAGCCGCCGTCGTCAAAAAAACCGCCGGAACCGGCCTGAGCGAAACCGAGCAGGGGGATGGCACTTTCCGCACCGGCAGGTCGCGTCTGCGCCTTTCCGAAAGCATAACCGAAAAACTGATCCACGCTCGCTCCCGTCGCTTCGAGCACCTTGGAAACGGACTCCGTCGAGGGCCAGCGTTTGCGGCCGTCCGGCCCGAAACGCTTCGACTTATTGAATGAAGTAGGGTCGAGACCGGCACGCTTCGCCAATGCCGAAGGCGTCAGCTGATGGCGTTCGGCAAGCGTATCGATGGCGCTCCAGATCGTCTCATGTGAAAGCATGGTAGAAAGCCCGCAAACGGAGCCGATAGCGGAAAAGCTCCTGTCGTTAACACCTCGAAATCTAGACCATATCCGGTCCGGAGTAAAGTAAGGAAAGGAATAAAATCCTTGCTTACGCCACAAGAGCCGATGTGTTGATCTTGGCGAGCTGGATGACCGCCTGCGTGCGGCTGTCCACCTTGAGCTTCAACAGGATCGCGGAGACATGTGCCTTGATCGTCGCCTCCGAGACATTGAGCTCATAGGCGATCTGCTTGTTCAGCAGGCCTTCTGCCAGCATGCCGAGAACACGGCTCTGCTGCGGCGTCAGCGTTCGCAGCCTGCCGATGAGATCGGCGACATCCGGATCGTGCTCCTTTTCGCCGTGATGGCCGGCCGGTACCCACAGGTCGCCTTCCAGAACCGCGCGGATGCCATCACGGATGTCATCGATGCCGGAGGATTTTGAAATGAAACCGGAAGCGCCGAGTTCGATTGAGCGGCGGACGGTCGTCGCGTCATCCGTCGCCGATACGATGACGATCGGCAGGCTGGAAAACTCTGCGCGCAGCGCCATGAGGCCCGAAAACCCGCTGACCCCTGGCATGGCAAGGTCAAGCAGCATCAGATCCGCATCGTTACGGGCTGCGGCTGCGCGTCTGGCAGCCTCGAAATCACCGGCTTCAATGATGGTCTGGTGTCCGTCGAGGCCGGATACGGCCTGTTTCAGGGCACCGCGAAAAAGTGGATGATCATCTGCAATGATAATGACAAGTTCCGACATTCTGGCCCCCTCCCAAGGGCATTATGCGGTTCTTTTCCAGTTATTGACTCACTCCCTTTGCCGGTGGTCGAAACACGCCCGGCTCCTCCGCCAAAGGTTGCGCCAATCGGTTCCTCTTTACAAGGAAAAGCTTGTGGACAGGCGGTCTTTCAGGCTTTCAGCAATAAAAATACCGTGGAAACTGTGGACAATCCCCTAGCTTTACGGCAAACCGCGATGGTTGGAAAGCCATGGAGAGCGCATGCAGGAAACGCCCGCGATCATCTATAAAATCGTGCCGGAGACGTTGTGGAACGAGGCCAGGGCAAAGGGTGTCTTCGACGGCGCCGCCATCGACCTGACCGATGGCTTCATCCATTTTTCCACGGCCAGGCAGGTGGCGGAAACAGCCGCGCGGCATTTTTCCGGCCAGGCCGATCTGCTGCTGATTGCAGTCGACGGCGCGGCCCTCGGCGACAAGCTGGTCTATGAACCCTCAAGAGGCGGCGATCTTTTCCCTCACCTTTATGGGCCTCTTCCCTTGACCGCCGTGCTCTGGGAGACGCCGCTTGCACTCGATCACGACGGCCAGCACCAGTTTCCGGAGATTTTGTGATGAGCGGATTATTTTCCTCGATCGGCCGCAAGGGCCTGTTCCTGGTCGATCCGGAAAAGGCCCATGGGCTGTCCATTGCGGCCCTGAAAAGCGGCTTCCTGCCCACCTGCATGGTGCCGCACGATCCGCGACTGCAGCAGACCGTGGCGGGCCTCGTCTTCCCCAATCCGCTCGGCATGGCGGCGGGTTACGACAAGAATGCGGAAGTACCGGGACCGCTTCTGAAGCTCGGTTTCGGCTTCACTGAAATCGGCACCGTCACGCCGCGGGCGCAGGCTGGCAACCCGAAGCCGCGTATCTTTCGCCTTGTGGAAGATGAGGGCGTCATCAATCGCCTCGGTTTCAACAATGAAGGCCATGCCGCTGCGCTGGAGCGTCTGAAGCAGGCGCATCTGCGTGGCATTGTCGGCGTCAATATCGGCGCCAACAAGGACAGTGAAGACCGTATCGCCGATTATGTGCAGGGCATCGAGGCGTTTTATTCGGTCGCATCCTATTTCACCGTCAATATTTCGTCCCCCAACACACCCGGTCTCCGCGACCTGCAGGCGCGCGAAAGCCTTGCCGCCCTTCTCTCGGCTGTGCTGGAACGCCGCAGGGCGGAAGCTGAACGTTTCGGCAGACGCATCCCCGTCTTCCTCAAGATCGCGCCCGATCTGACCGAAGAGGGACTGGACGACGTTGCTGAAGAAGCGCTTGCCCATGATCTGGACGGCCTGATCGTTTCCAATACCACCCTCTCACGCGACGGCCTGCGAGCCAGCCCGCACAAGGGTGAGGCGGGTGGCCTTTCCGGCAAGCCTCTCTTCGAGCTCTCCACCACGGTTCTGGCCAAGGTGCGCCGTCGCGTCGGCGTCAATTTGCCGATCATCGGTGTCGGCGGCGTTTCGTCCCCGGAAACGGCTTTGGAAAAGGTAAGGGCAGGTGCGGATCTGGTACAGCTGTACTCCTGCATGGTCTATGAAGGCCCCGGTCTGCCATCTGCCATCGTTAAGGGCCTGTCGAAGCTGGTTGCCCGTGAGGGCGTGGAATCGATCCGTGATCTGCGCGACAGCGCGGTTGACCGCTGGGCGGATCGTAAGCTGGGCTGACAGCGAGCCTGAAAGGTCGAGGCAGCGCTTCCTCAGGGGCTCTCCCTCCTCATCCCTGTGCTTGTCACAGGGATCCAGCCAGCCCAAGAACTTGGGCTGAAAACACTCTCGCCGCCGCGCAGGCGCGCGTCGGCTGGATTCCTGTAACAAGCACAGGAACGAGGGACGAGGGTGGTTTCCCGCCCTTTACCTCAGGCGCAGAGCACCATCGCCCAATAGGGCCGGTTGCGGCTGGTGGCATCGTAGGCGACCGCCACGCCGAGGCCGTTATAAGGCCCAAGCATGTTTTCGAGGTGGTGTTTGGAGCCGATCCAGGCCTTCACCACCCGCTCCACGCTATCCTGACCGGCGGCCACATTCTCCGCCGCAGGAAGCGGCACATTCCCCTCCTTCATTCGGATCAGGAAACTGTCGGTCAGTCCAATCAGATGCGCCATCTTCTGCGCCTTGACCATGCGTCCGGCCTGATAGGCGGCGGCGCTGCTGGCTGCACCATTGATGGAAAGCGGCGAAAGTCCTTTCGAGCGTCGCAGGTCGTTGACCATTGGAAGCGCCGCTGCGGTCTCATCACGGGTGCCTGAAGGTACGCCCTTGTTGGTTGGAACGGAAACGCAGGCGGAAAGAACCGAACCGGCGGAAAGCAGCACGAAACCGCGCCGTGTAAGCGTCTGGAGAGAAGTGTCGGTCATGTCAGCGGCGATAGCTCAGAAGGCGCAGGATGATGAAGACGGGAATGACGATCGTGGCGCCCAGGATCAGATAGTCGCCGATCGCCCCCAGCGCATGGAAACCGCTGCGCCACAGGTCGACGACGAAGTCGCGCGCGCCGTAAATGATGTTCCACGGCGTCAAGCCGAAGATCGCCATCAGAAAGCCGACGAGCAGTGAAACCACGAGCAGCTTCACCACTGTTCGGGCCACTGTGTCGCCCAGCAATTTGTTGACCTCACCGGCCATCAGCAAGTCTCCTGTTTTGTCCTGACATATGAAACGGACCACATCGATGCAAGTTTTTGCGCACTATATCGCGCATATCAGCCAATTCCACGAGTGCGCCATGAAATAGGACTTGAGTTTTTTTATGGCTTGATAAATGACAGCGCGCATCTTCTCAGGAATCTTGAATGGCCCCAAACCAGTTTTCTTCCGGTGACGTCATTGCCGACCGCCGGGCGGACTATGCCCGCATGTTGGCGGAGGGCGGTGATTATCCCGCCGCCGCCGAACTCATGGAACAGGCGCTGGAACTAGCGCCACGGTGGACGGCGGGCTGGTTTCGCTTCGGGGAATATCACGAAAAGGCGGGGGAAACGGAAAAGGCCGTGGCGGCTTACGAAAAGGTCGCCGAGATGGATGAGGAAGGGCTGTTTGCAGCCGAACTGAAGCTTGCGGTTCTCGGCGCCGCAGAAACACCGGAACAGCCGCCGAGCCGTTATGTGGAAGGGCTGTTCGACGATTATGCCGACCGTTTCGAAACTTCGCTGGTCGAAAAGCTCGATTACAGCGTGCCGCAGAAACTGGCGGAACTGATCGAGAAGGCGGCGGATGGCGGGGTGTTCGACACTGTCGTCGACATCGGCTGCGGCACGGGACTCCTCGGCGTTGAAATCAGAGCCTTCGCAAAGCGGCTGGAAGGTTTCGATATTTCACAGAACATGCTTGCCAAGGCGGAGGAAAAAGATCTCTACGATCACCTCGGCCAGGCCGATCTTTCCCTCGAAGCTGAAACTTCGGGGCTCTTCACCACGACCCTGGCGCCGAAGCGCGCCAATCTCGTCGCCGCCGCCGATGTGATGATGTATCTCGGCAGTCTCGAAGCCGTCATGCACCTCGTTTCCGCCCTGTTGGCGCCCTCCGGCTTCTTTGCCTTTTCGGTGGAGGATGCGGCAGGGGAGGATGGTTTCGTTCTGCGGGAATCCCTTCGTTACGCCCATTCGAAAGCCTATGTCAGCGGTCTTCTGGAACGGGCGGGTTTTGATCTCATGGAAATTCGCAAGACCACCATTCGCAAGGATGCCGGAAAACCTCTTTCCGGCATTCTTTTTCTTGCCCGCGCCAAGGTCTGAACATCTCATTTCTTTCCATTTTCTCGATAGGTCAGCCTTCCTTACGTATCCATCTTGATCGGGTTCGTTTTGCAGTGCAAAATATGAAGAAACCGAGGGCAAAGCTTGAGAACGAGAAGCGTTTACGGCATGTGGAGTTCCGATCCGGCCAGACACGCGCCGGTGGAAGACGTGCAGGGCATCGTCACCGGCGCCATTGTCTCGGCGCTCGGCTTTTATCTGCTGAACAAGGTCGGCCTTTTGACGGGCGGGACCGCCGGTGTCGCCTTTCTCCTGCATTATGCCTTCGGCATCAGCTTCGGGCTGCTGTTCTTCCTCGTCAATCTGCCATTCTATTACCTATCCTTCCGTCGGCTCGGCCTTGCCTTTTCCTTCAAGACATTCATCGCCATCGGCCTTGTTTCGGTGCTGACGGAAGTGGAAGCGCGCTGGATGGTGATCGACAGCATCAATCCGCTGTGGGCGGCGCTGCTCGGTGGTCTGCTGCTGGGTTACGGATTGCTGGCGCTTTATCGCCACCGCGCCAGCCTTGGCGGCATCGGCATTCTGGCCATCTATATTCAGGATCGCTTTGGCATCCGCGCCGGCCTGATCCAGCTCGCCTTCGATGCCTTCGTCATGCTCTGTGCTTTCCTCGTCATCGATCCGGTCACGGTTGTCTATTCGATCGTCGGCGCCTTTGTCCTCAACATGTTTCTGGCCATCAATCACCGTTCGGACAGATATATCGTCGTGCGCTGAGCGACGGTGGTTGAAATCTCCCGCACTTCAGCGCAATAGCTCGGCAGGGCTTGGTATTCAGGGGACAAGGCATGGACGATACGAGCGCGCGAAGGCGTCTTAATCTTTGGGCCTCCGCGCCGGATCGTCATTCGCTGCTGGAAGACGCGCAGGGCGTTCTTGCGGGCAGCATGCTGGTATCGCTCGGCGTCACGCTGTTTTCCGCAGCGGGTCTTTTGACGGGTGGCACGGTTGGTCTGGCGTTCCTCGTGCATTACGGCACCGACCTCAGCTTCGGTACGGTCTTCTTCCTCGTCAATCTGCCGTTTTATTATCTCGCCTTCCGCCGCCTCGGCCTCGCCTTCACGGTCAAGACCTTCTGCGCCATCGCTCTGACAGCGCTGCTGTCGGAATATATGCCCGGCTTTTTCGCCTTTCAGAGCATCAATCCGGTTGCCGCAGCACTTTTCGGCGGATTGACGGTTGCGGCGGGCATGCTGGCGCTGTTTCGTCATCGCACCAGCCTCGGCGGTTTCGGCATTCTGGCGCTTTATCTGCAGGATCGTTTCGGCTGGCGCGCCGGCCTCGTGCAGCTCGCCTTTGACGGCATGGTGCTGGCCTGCTCATTCTTCGTTGCCACACCTTTTGTCATTATCTGCTCCGTTCTCGGAGCACTGGTTATGAACCTCACGCTTGCTATCAATCACAGGAACGACCGCTACATTGCCATGTAGCGGCCGCCGGTCGCGGGTTTGCGAGGTCAGGCCGCCTTCGCAGCCGCATCAACCGGATGCTGCGAGCGGAAACCGACGGCAATACGGTTCCAGGTGTTGATGGCGCCGATGGCCACCGTAATCTTCGCGATTTCCTCATCGGAGAAATGTGCTTTCAGCGCTTCGAAGGCATCGTCCGGAGCCCCGGTCTCAGCAATCTTCGTCACCGCATCCACCCAGCCGAGCAATGCGCGTTCCTGCTGTGTATAAACGGGAGATTCCCGCCACACGCTCATCAGGTTGATCCATTGTTCGGAAAGCCCGTCATGGCGGCTTTCCTTTACATGCATATCCACGCAGAAGGCGCAGCCATTGATGATCGAGGCACGCAGCTTGATGAGGTGAACGAAACGGCGTTCAAGTCCGCTGCCCTGAACGTAATTTTCAAGCGCCATGACGGCCCTGAAGGCTTCGGGGGATGCTTTGGCGTAGTTGATACGGGTTTTCATGGGTCTCTCCGTTGGTTGGGTCAGTTTGAAGTCATGCGTCATCAGTCCGGAAAGCGACGAAGCCCTCCAGCGTAGATCGGTTTTTCTTCGGAGCCTGTTTTCCAGTCTCAGCGCGCTGCTGTCTTGCGCTCGTTCAACTCCAGGAAGGCACAGCCACGCGCAGCAATTCCACCATCGTCAGTGGCGGCAAGATCGCCCAGAATATCGGCAATGGTGGTTTTGGCGAGTTCGGCCCTATAGACCTTCTCTGCCTTCAACATCGCTGCATTGATACCACAGGGCTTGGTGAAATACCGGCCCGGCAATGGGTTTGGTCCGCGTTGCCGGATTTCCGCGCAACGGAAAGCCGGCTGCGGCCCTTCAACGGCCAGAACGATGTCCAGCAGGGTGATCTTGTCAGTCGGTCGCGCCAGACGATAGCCGCCCTTCGGCCCCGGCACCGTGGCAACTATTCCCGCGCTGGACAATGATTGCAGGTGCTTCAGAAGATAGCTGGTGGAAACGCCGTGGAATTCCGCGAGCGCGGCCGCGGACAACACGCCGCCTTCGGAAAGTCCCGCCAGCATTCCCACGCTGTGAATGGCCTGTTCAACGCCGTCCCCGAGTTTCATCGGTCTTTTCCATGTCCTGTTGCTGCGCTATCATGGACATTATTTATCCATGATTATGTTTTCCTGTCAAGCGGCCCTGTTCCGCCCTTCTTTTTCTCAGGTTTTTCACTACGTTAAAGGCGTGAAACACACCGAGTCCCCCATTTCCGGCATAGATGTCGGCACCTTGCCCCTTTCATTCCAGAAATGGTTTGTCGAAAAAGGGTGGTCTCCGCGCGCCCATCAGCTGGAGCTTATGGCGCGGGCACGGGGCGGCGAGAACATGTTGCTGATCGCGCCCACCGGTGCTGGCAAGACGTTGGGCGGCTTCATGGCCTCGCTCACCGATCTGACAGAGCGGGGCAAGATACCGCCTGGCTCCGGCTTTGTCGGCGTGCACACCCTCTACATCTCACCGCTGAAGGCGCTTGCAGTCGATATCGAGCGTAATCTCACCAAGCCCGTTTCCGAAATGGGTCTGCCGATTGTCATCGAAACCCGCACCGGCGATACACCCCAGGCGAAACGCCAGCGCCAGAAGGTGCGCCCGCCGGATATCCTGCTGACCACACCGGAACAGGTCTCGCTGCTGCTCGCCAACAAGGAGGCCGAGCGCTTTTTCCGCGACCTGAAATATGTGGTGCTGGATGAGCTGCATTCGCTCGTCACCTCCAAACGCGGCCATCTGCTGTCGCTGGCGCTCGCCCGCGTGCGCCGGCATGCGCCCGATGTCCGTTTCATCGGCCTTTCGGCCACGGTGGCGGAGCCGATGGATTTGCGCCGTTATCTTGCACCGCAGGGGCAGGGGAAGCCGCCCGCCGGCTTGATAACCGTCGAAGGCGGTGCAAAGCCGGATATTTCCATCTTGCACACGGAAGAACGCATCCCATGGTCCGGCCATTCAGCGCGTTATGCCGGAAAGGACTTATACGAAGCGTTGAAGCAACATCAGACGACGCTGGTGTTTGTCAACACACGCTCGCAGGCGGAAAGGGTCTTTCAGGAGCTCTGGACGATCAATGACGACAATTTGCCGATCGCACTGCATCACGGCTCGCTGGATGCCGGGCAGCGCCGCAGGGTGGAAGCGGCCATGGCGGAAAACAGGTTACGTGCCGTTGTTGCCACCTCCACCCTCGATCTCGGCATAGACTGGGGTGACGTTGACCTTGTCGTGCATGTCGGCGCGCCGAAGGGCGCTAGCCGCCTCGCTCAGCGTATCGGCCGTGCCAACCACCGCATGGATGAGCCATCAAAGGCGATCCTCGTTCCCGCCAACCGCTTCGAGGTGATGGAATGCCGGGCAGCGCTGGATGCCAACTATATCGGCGCGCAGGATACGCCGCCGATCGCCGAAGGCGCGCTTGATGTTCTCGCCCAGCACGTACTCGGCATGGCCTGTGCCGAGCCTTTCGATGCGGATGAACTTTATCGCGAAGTCACCAGCGCCTCGCCCTATGCCGACCTGCCGCGTGCCACCTTCGATCGGGTGGTGGGTTTTACTGCCACCGGCGGCTACGCGCTGCGCACCTATGAACGTTATGCCCGCATCCGCCAGATGAAGGACGGTCGCTGGCGCGTGTCCAATCCGGCGGTAGCGCAGCAATATCGCCTCAACCTCGGCACCATCGTCGAGGCGGCGGAACTCAATGTCCGCATGGTCAAGCGCAATGCCAAGGGCACGGTCGGTCGCGGTGGCATGTCGCTCGGCAAGGTCGAGGAATATTTCCTAGAGCAGCTGGTGCAGGGCGATACTTTTCTCTTTGCCGGCAAGGTGCTGCGGTTCGAGGGCATCAGGGAGAATGAATGCCTGGTCTCACAGGCCTTTTCCATGGATCCGAAGATACCCTCCTATGCCGGTGGCAAATTTCCGCTTTCCACCTACCTGGCAGATCAAGTGCGCTCCATGCTGGCAGACCCGACACGGTGGCATGCCCTGCCGGATCAGGTTCGCGACTGGCTGGCAATCCAGAAGGAGAAGTCGGTCATTCCCAAGCGCGACGAGCTACTGGTGGAGACCTTCCCCTTCCGTAAGCGCTTCTTCATGGTCATGTATCCCTTCGAGGGACGGCTGGCGCATCAGACACTCGGTATGCTTCTGACGAGACGGCTGGAACGGGCCGGAGCAAAACCGATGGGTTTTGTCGCCACCGATTATTCGCTGGCCATCTGGGCCATGGAGGATATCGGCATGCGGCTGAAATCCCGCCGCCTGTCGCTGGCCGACCTTCTCGATGAGGACATGCTTGGCGACGATCTGGAAGCATGGCTGGACGAATCCTTCATGCTGAAACGTACCTTCCGCAACTGCGCCATCATTTCCGGCCTCATTGAGCGCCGCCATCCGGGCAAGGAAAAGACCGGACGGCAGGTCACGGTCTCCGCCGATCTTATTTATGACGTTCTTCGCAGCCATGAGCCGGATCATATCCTGCTGGAAGCGACGCGACGCGATGCCGCAGCAGGACTTTTGGATATTGGCCGTCTTGGCGATATGCTGAAGCGAATCAAGGGACACACCACGCATCGCGCGCTGGAGCACGTTTCACCCCTCGCCGTTCCGGTCATGCTGGAAATCGGCCGGGAGACGGTGGCGGGCGAAGCGATGGACGATGTGCTGGCGGAAGCCGCTGATGAGCTGATCGCCGAGGCCATGTCCTGAGATATGCCCATGTGCTGAAGTATGCATTGAAGGAACAACGATAAAAGTGCTGAGCCGGCTGACATTGAGCGACAGGTTTTCCAACGGCTTCGAATGCCTGGGCAGCGAGACCGCCATCAACGGCGTTTCCGCCTGGTGCGACCCTTTGGGTGGGCTCTACCTGCCCGACCTGTCGCTGCTCGTCGTTTCCGACCTGCATCTGGAAAAGGGTGCGGCTTTTGCAAGGCGTGGACGCATGCTGCCGCCCTATGACACCATCGCCACCCTCAAGATACTGTCTTCCCTCGTCAGCCGCTACGATCCGAAGATCGTCGTCAGCCTCGGCGACAATTTTCATGATCGCGTCGGCTCCCAGCACCTGCCGCTGCCGTTGCGCGAACTGATCCGCGAGATGGCCCGCGGTCGCGAATGGATATGGATCAACGGCAACCACGACCCCGATGGCACGGTCGATCTGCCGGGTTCTTCGGTGGATGAGATGTTTTACGGCAATCTCGTTTTCCGCCACGAGCCTAAGCCGGGCGATGCGGCCGGTGAAATCGCCGGTCACCTGCACCCCTCCGCCACTGTGCGACGCCGCGAGAAGACGGTGCGGCGGCCTTGTTTCGCCACCGATGGTTCGCGTCTGTTGATGCCGGCATTCGGGGTGTTGAGCGGCGGGCTGGATTTGCGCCACAAGGCAATGCGCGGCCTGTTCGATCATGCCGCTCTCGTCGCGCATCTGATGGGGAGAGATCGCATCTACTCGGTGCGGTTTTCCAGTCTGCTCGGCTGAGATTTTAGCGCAGCCTATTGGCGGTAGACCAATACCGGTATCTTCGAATTCTTCAGCACCTTGGCGGTGACACTGCCGAGCAGCATCTCGACGAAACTCCTGCGCCGGTGCGAGGCCATGGCGATGAGGTCGCAGCCGGTCTTGTCGGCTATTTCAATGATCGCCTCGTCCGGCCGCCCCGCCCGCGCCAGCAGGGCCTCGCAATCCAGCCCCATGGCGGTGGCATGCGCCTGCGTATCGCGAAGCAGATGCTCCGCCTCTTCGCAACGGTGGAATTCCTCTTCGGCAATGGCGGCAATGTCCTCGACATCGCTGGCAATCACATGAAAGGGTTCCGATACCGTCACCACGGTCACCTTTGCGCCTGCCTCCTTGGCGAGAGCGAACCCTTGGTCGATTGCGATCTGCGCCAGCGGCGAGCCATCGGTGGGAATGAGAATGTGCTTGAACATGACATTTCTCCTTTTCATCCCCGTTACAACCGCACTTGCCGCCATCAGCTGCGTGCGTTTGTAACGCCTTGAATTTTACAGCAAACCCCGGAAGGAAGCGAATGCTATCTTTGCCCGTGCGGGTGGCAGACGCTCTCTTTTGCGCGATTGAAAACGCTCAGTCCTTGCGGAAGATGATGCTGGCGCCCCAGCCGGTGACGACGGCGAGCAGAACGCAAAGCGCGCCGTAAGCAAGCGGCGTCTGGTGCGCGGCATCGGTGATCGCCTGTTCCATGCCGGTCTTGACGACGCGCAGTTTTAATTCGCGCTGGGCGATGAATTTGCCGCTCTTGAAGAGATAGGCGCGCGCCGTGTGCACCCCGTTCGGCACGTTGGCGGGCAGGCGCAAGGTCGCCCAAAACAGGCCCGTGCGTTCCAGCCGCACCCCGGTCGTATCATTGCGGTAGATGCCGCTCGAAAGCTTGAGCCGACGATAGGCCTCCTGAAAATCGAAGACATTGTCGGGCACGCCCGAAAAGACAGCGCTTTTGAGCGACAGATGGTCGACGCCGAGCCCCATGGCGCGCAGCGTTCCGGGGGAGGCGACATCGCTGATATTGCGGGTGCTGGCCATGGAGTAGGATTCCGGCAGCGGCGTAAAGGTGATGGCGCTGGTATTGATCCAGATGCCTGCCACACGCTCCTTCTTGCGCACGGTCATGTAGTCGCTCGGCCCTTCCAGAGTCACCACGATATCATATTGCCCGATGGCCAGTAGCAGCTGGTCGGTATTGTTGAGTGCGCCGAAGAGGGTGAAATCCGCCCCGCGAAAATCCGAGGCTATCGGAATTTCCGTCGTCGAAGCGCCGATTTCGATGTTTTCCTGCAGGGGGCGCTGCTGCGGACCCGGCGGCAGCGCAAGCGGCGGCGTCTGGGCGGAAGCAGTTTGCCCGAAGGCAAGACAGGAGAGCAGGGCAAGGGCGGCAAGCAACAAATGGCGGGTCAATAACCTAACCCCCCAACGGCGACCGAAAACAGGTCTTCCGGCCGCACCACCAGCGATACCGCAAGGCGAAGGGCGACGGCGAGGACAAGAAGCGCCAGCAGCGCACGCAGCTGTTCGCCGCGCAGTTTCTGGCCGACGCGTACACCATATTGCGCGCCGATGACGCCAGCCACCATCAGGATGAAGGCCAGCACCACATCGACGGAGTAGTTGGTCGCTGCCTGTACGACGGTCGTGTATGCGGTGACGAAAATGATCTGGAACAGTGAGGTGCCGACAACCACACTGGTGGGAATGCGTAACAGATAGATCATCGCCGGCACCATGATGAAACCGCCGCCCACACCCATGATGGAGGTGAGTATGCCGATGCCGAAACCGAGCGTGACGACTGGAATGATGCTGAGATAGATCTTCGATTTCTTGAACCGCATTTTCAGCGGCAGGCGGTGTACCCAGTTGTGGTGTCCCGGCCGGCGCAGCGTCACCGTTTCGTTGCGGGCGGCGCGGCGAAGTGCCGAAATGCTTTCCTTCAGCATCAACCCGCCTACGGTGCCGAGCAGGATGACGTAGAGCAGCGAAATGATGAGATCGAGCTGGCCGATGCTGCGCAGGAAGGAGAATATCCACACGCCGACCGTCGCCCCCAGGAGGCCGCCGACGAGCAGAACGCTGCCGAGCTTGACGTCGAGGGTTCCACGCCGGAAATGGGTGATCGAGCCTGAAACGGAGGAGGCCACCACCTGGTTGGCGCCCGTCGCCACGGCCACGACTGGGGGAATATTGTAGAAAATCAGCAGCGGGGTGATCAGAAAGCCACCGCCCACACCGAACATGCCGGACAAAAAACCGACGGCCGCGCCCATGCCGAGAATGATGAAAATATTCACCGACAGTTCTGCGATCGGCAGATAGACAGTCACGGCTCGGACCTCGGGCAAATGGTTCCGGGCGGCATGGCTTGTCCGGTGAGGGGGCCTTGCCGCGATTTACACTTTCTGTCTGAAAAGACCGGGCATGCCCAGCCTTCATCCGTCATGCCCGCGAGGGCCTAACCTGTCAACATTCAACGGTAAATACGTTGATAATTTGGAAAGATAGAGGTCTGGCGAAGGCAGCCGCCCACATTCCTGTCAGGCGTTGCAAAAAAGCGGCCGGGGGCCGCTTTTTGGGTTTCAGAACCATTATTTATTGCGGGCGAGAAGCGCTGTCACCAGTTCGTTGGTAATGCGCCCGTCCGGGGTCTGGCCCACGGATTTCTGAAAGTCCTTGATGGCCGTCACGGTGTTCTTGCCGAGCTTGCCGTCCGGCTGCCCGGCATCGAAGCCGTTCTTGTTGAGGATCGCCTGAATGTTGCGGATCGCCTTTTCCATGTCCACGGAGGCGGTTTTCACGCCTTCCTTGCCAGCCCACTCTTCCGGCGGGTTGACGCTGTTGGCATCTTCCGAAAGCGGCTTGACCTTCCACGCCTCCACCTTGGCCTTGGCGCTCTGGAGCTGCTGCGGGTTCAAGGCCCCCGCCACTTCGTCGCGCTTTTGGGCGGCATCGGCATCGCCATCCTTGGCGGCAATGGCGAACCACTTGTAGGATTCCTCGATATCCTGTTTCACGCCGCTGCCGCGGGCATAAAGAATGGCGAGGTTGAACTGGCTGTCGCGGACGCCGAGTTCGGAGGCCTTGATGAACCACTGCGCGGCGGCAGCAAAATCCGGCTGGCCAGCCGCGTCGGAAGCGAGCAGGACGGCGAGATTGTGCATGGCCCCCGCATTGCCCTGTTCGGCGGCCAGCGTGTAATAGCGCTTGGCTTCCGGAAGGTTGCGTTCGACGCCGTTCGCCTTCTCGTAGAGATTGGCGAGACGATATTGCGCGGGCGCAAGACCGCGATCGGCAGCCAGCTTGTACCACTTCGCGGCTTCGGCACGGTCGGCGGCAACGCCGCGACCGTCGGTGTAGCGGGCTGCGATTTCGAAAAGCGCCTGCGTGTCGCCCTTGGCGGCGGCTTCAGCAAGCGATGCGGGCTCTATCCCGGCGGGAACGACGATGGCGCCGTCGGCGGGAGCGGCCGTGACGACGGCCTCAGCCGGTTTCGGCGGTTCCGCCTGCGCGACGGTGCCGGATTTTGCGGGATCCACGGCGGGAACATCGGCGACCGGCGGCTCCGCGGGTAGCGGCGCACCGCCAATGGTCCGGTGGTCAATGGTATTCTGTGCCGGAGCGGAGTTCTCGATGCTATCGGCCGGGGCTGCCTGCTCGGATTCGATCGCGAGGTCAGACGGTATGGTGACGGCCTTGTCGCCGGTTTCGGGAAGGGCGGAAACCGGTGCATTGTCCATCTTCTGTTCAATCACCGGCGCCGGCGCTTCCGTGCCGCTGATCAGTGTCTTGACGAGGGGCATGGCCATCATCGCCAGAAGGATCGCGCCGATACCGAGCAGCAGCGGCCGGCGATAACGCGAAAGAGCCGAAGTTTCGGTCTTTCTTTTCTTTTTGCCGGTTTCAAGCTTTTCCGGCGCTGTTTCCATCGCGGCGGCCTGCGCGGCACGGCGGGCGGCGGCGATAAAGTCCGTCCGTCCTTCCGCGTCCACGGCCTTGCCGGTGGCGGCCACCTGGCTGGCGCGCACGCGTTCCAGGATTTTCTTGATATCAGGCGCGCCCGAACCGGGCTCCAGGAGTTCGTTCTCCTGACCGGCCGGCAGAACGTCGATCGGATCAAGCGACGGGGCAGGCTCAACCTGGGTGCGGGCGGAAGAGGCCGATACGGGTTCTTCCTTGGTCTTTGCGGGCTTCGCCGTGCTTGTTTTGAAGCGCTTCGTCAGCCCGGCGAGCAGGCTCGTTTTCTCTGCTTTTGCGGGCTTGGCGGCAGCGGGCGGCACGATGGCGGTCGCGTCATTGTCGCTGACATCCTCGAGAATGGCCTGCTCTTCGGCTATATAGCCCTCTTCCGGGAATATGGCGGCCGGCATCGCGACGTCGTCGCGGCCTGCGGCAACAGCCTGCTGTGCAACGTGACGGGTGAGCTCTTCGCGGTAGGACGGTCCGTTGTCGAGATTATCCAGGCGGCCGGCAATCTGCACCAGCGTTTCGTGCAGTGCTTCGAAGGTGCGGTGCGTGCGCTCTTCGGTGTTGCGGCTCAGCGCTTCAAGGTTGCGCAAATCGGCCGCAAGGTCGGTCAGCATCGACATGTCGGCGATGTTCGCGCCGGCCGAGAGGTTGTTGCGGGTATAGGCGTCGAGAACGGCCTCGGCTGCCTGCCGGGCCGCTTCGATGATATATTCGTCGTTCGAAGCCATATAGTCTTCGATCGCCGCCATGCGCGCATCGAGTTCAGGCGACATGCCTGCGGCCTGCATCTGAACCGGCTGGCTGATCAGCGTCGAGAGATGGGCGATCTGGTTTTCAAGGCTCGCCAGCGCATGGCTGTCAGCGGGGGCGGCATGGGCGGTCTCATCCAGTCGCGCGGCGATAGTGCCAAGCCGCTCTTCCAGGCGCGAAAAGGCGCTTTCACTGAGGCCCGATGCCAGCTGCGGCTGGCTATAGCCATAATCGAGCTCCTCGATCTGCCGAGAGAGCGTGTCGAGCCGTTCGGCCAGACCCTCATTGACGGTGCCGTGGTCGAGCGCATCGATCTTGCGGGAAATGTCGCTGAGGAAAGACGTCAGCTCCGCCTGTTGCGAAGGGCGCTGCGACCGTTCCAGAAGCAGTGAAAGCTGGTCCAGTCGCTCATGCAGTTGCGCTGCATCGCGCGCGGTGCTCAGCTCATCGATCTTGCCGGCCAGCGCTTCAAGGCGCGCGGTAAGATCAACGGAGGGTTCCGGTTTTGCAGCGGCGAGGCGGTTGATATCACCGAGCTGTTCGGCGAGGCCGTTCAGGCGGTTTTCCAGTCGCTGGGCGAGCGCATTGTCGGTTGCCTGCGCATTGGGGCGTGTGCCGGTCGCCGCAATGGCGCGGCTGATTTCGTCCAGCCGCTGATCGAGACCGGAAAACTGTTCGCTGAAGACCGCTTCATTCGGCTGCATGTGCTTGCCGAGCTGCTCGACCGCGCTGGCGATCGCGATCAGCTTCTCCTCGAGCACGCGAACGGCCGGATTGTTGCTCATGCCGCCGAGCTGCGTCTTGATGTCATCGAGACGATAGGCGAGGGAGACGATTTCATCCTGAAGGGCGCCGGCATCGAAACCACGCAGCGTGTCTTCCACAGTGTTCCAGCGGCTTTCGATCCGATGGACGCTGTCTTCGCGCGCCAGCTGGTCAATGGTGAGGCGTAGGTCCTCGAATTCGTTGCGCAGCGCATAGACATCCGGAGATGCCAGATTGCCGAGCTGGTCGATGCTTCCGGCAAGCCGTGCGATGTCATCGCGCAGATCGCCGATGAATTGCTGGTCTTCCGCCGCGGCGCGAATATTGCGGATTTCCGCGCGCAGTCCCTGCGCTTCCCGCGCAACGCCCTCGGCAATATCGTGCTTCAATTCGTGGCGGAGGTTGACGAGTGCCTGCGCGATTTCCTGCAGGGCCGCGTCATTGCGTGGCTCCTGATAGGGCGGGATGGCGCGTGCGCGTGGTGCGGCCTGAGGAGCCGGCTGGGGCTCCCTCTGCCGATATTCCGGCGCGAGCGGCCGTGTGATCGTGCGTTCCGGGCGGGCGGCAGGTTCCTGCGGGCGCTGGAAGCTGGTCTCCAGCAGACGCTGGCGCTGGCGTATTTCGTTGACGGGATCAAGTTGCGGTGGCGTCACGCTTGTGCGTGGCTCGCGTGCTGCGGCATAGGTTTCGCTCTTCGTTTCCGGCATGGCGCCAGCGGCCCGCTGGTCGCGAGGAAACTTCTGGCTCATCAACCCTTCGATGCGGGCTTCAAGGCCTTCAATGGTGCGATTGAGAGCATCAAGAGACGACCTGTCGCTTGGCTGTTGGGTTTTCGATCGCAATCCGTTCATCTTTTCGCTCGCTTCGCTTCCGCCCGCCGTGCCCGGTTATCTGTCGCGACGTTGCCTGTTTGGACACGCCGTCGCCGCAACATGCAGCAATTCTAGAGCCGGTATTTGCCCCCGTGGAGGAAAATGCGCCGATGAACGAAGCAGTTACCTCCATCGGGAGAATTCACGAAACGTGGTAAAGAAGTGGTTAACCAAGGTCGGAATTTTTTAACTTTTGCGATGCAGGCCGAGCCCCGGGGCGGTGCGGAGGGAAATTGCGCAAAAAGGGAGAGCGATAACCCCATGGAATTTATTTGACGTTTACGCGCACGTCAAATATTGTCACTCGATATCTGCCGGATTATCTCCGGCGCCCACGATGCGGAGGAACATCGGTAATGCCTGTTTACAAGGCCCCAGTTAAGGACACGCTTTTTATCCTGAATGACGTTCTCGGCCTGGAGCGGTATAACAACCTGCCCGGCTTCGAGGATGCGACGCCCGACATGATCGAGGCAATCACCGGCGAAGCGGCAAAGCTTGCCGAGGAACGGCTTTTCCCACTCAATCTTTCCGGTGACCAGCAGGGTTGCGAGCGCGCCGATGACGGTTCTGTCTCCGTGCCCGATGGTTTCAAGGAAGCCTATGACGCCTATTGCGAAGGCGGCTGGATCGGCCTTGCCGTTCCCCAGGAATTTGGCGGGCAGGGCCTGCCCTATACGCTGCATGCGGCGATCGGCGAATATATGTCTTCCGCCAACCTGTCGCTGATGATGTATCCCGGCCTGACGCAGGGCGCGATTGCCGCCGTTCTCGTTCACGGTACTCCGGAGCAGAAGCAGACCTATCTGCCGAAAATGGTCCAAGGTATCTGGTCCGGCACCATGAACCTTACCGAACCCCATTGCGGCACCGATCTCGGTCTCCTGCGCACCAAGGCGGTGCCGCAGGGAGATGGCACTTACAAGATTTCCGGCCAGAAGATCTTCATCTCGGCTGGTGAACATTCCATGACCGATAATATCGTCCATCTGGTGCTCGCCCGCATCGAGGGCGCACCTGAAGGCACGAAGGGTATTTCGCTTTTCATCGTGCCGAAATTCCTGGTCAGGCAAGACGGCACGCCCGGCGAGCGCAACGGCGTCACCTGTGGTGCGATCGAGCACAAGATGGGTATTCACGGCAACGCCACCTGCGTCATGAATTACGATGATGCGACGGGTTATCTGCTTGGTGCGGAAAACAAGGGCCTTTCGGCCATGTTCGTGATGATGAACGAGGCGCGCCTCGGCGTCGGCCTGCAGGGGCTTTCCGTGGGCGAAATCGCCTATCAGAATGCGGTGGAATATGCCCGTGAGCGTATTCAGGGCCGTTCGCTTTCCGGCGCGAAATTCCCGGACAAGAAGGCCGATCCGATCATCGTGCACCCGGATATCCGCCGCACGCTGATGACCATCAAGGCCTATAACGAGGCTGGCCGCGCTTTCCTTTTGTGGACAGCGCTGCAATCGGACATCGCCCACCGCTCGACCGATGAGAAGGAGCGGCAGGCGGCAGACGACCTGCTCGGTCTCGTCACGCCGATCCTCAAGGGCGTTTTGACGGACAAGGGCTTCGACCACGCCGTGATGGCGCAGCAGGTCTTTGGCGGTCACGGCTACATCGAAGAACATGGTATGAGCCAATATGTCCGCGATGCGCGCATCACCATGATCTATGAGGGTGCGAACGGTATCCAGGCGCTCGATCTGGTCGGCCGCAAGCTCGGCATGAATGGCGGCCGCGCCGTCATGGCGCTGTTCAAGGAAATTGGCGATTTCTGCGAGGAGAACCGCGGCAACGAAAAGCTCAGCCTCTACACCAAGGGTTTGAAGAAGGGCTTGAACGACCTTCAGGCCGCAACCATGTGGTTCATGCAGAACGCCATGGCAAAGCCCGACAATGCCGGTGCCGGCTCGACCGACTACATGCATCTCTTCGGCATCGTGGTGCTGGGTTACATGCAGGCGCGCATGGCGAAAGCCGCCAGCGAAGCGCTTGCGGCAGGCAGCGCCTCGGATGAGGATTACCTCAAGACCAAGCTTGTCACGGCGAAGTTTTACATGGAGCGCATCATGCCGGAAACGGCGCTGCGCAAGGCCCGCATCGAAACCGGTGCGGACACCATGATGGAACTGGCCGCGGAAGCATTCTGAGACATCTGGCGTTTCTGACGCCACAGGGAGAGAGTTATGACCGACGTATTTATCTACGACCATGTCCGCACCCCGCGCGGACGCGGCAAGAAGGATGGCAGCCTGCATGAGGTGCCGTCCGTTCGCCTTGCCGCCAAGACGCTGGAAGCCATCCGCGACCGCAACGGGCTCGACACTTCCGCTGTCGATGACATCATCATGGGCTGTGTCGATCCTGTCATGGATGCCGGCGCCGTCATCCCCAAGGCCGCCGCCTTCGAGGCCGGTTACTCCAACAAGGCGCCGGGTATGCAGATCTCGCGCTTCTGCGCCTCCGGTCTCGATGCCATCAACTTCGCAGCCGGCAAGGTCAAGGCCGGTTCGGACGATATCGTCATCGCCGGCGGTGTCGAAAGCATGTCGCGCGTCGGTATGGGCATGTCGGGCGGCGCCTGGTACATGGACCCCTCGGTCAACTTTCCGGCCTTCTTCATGCCGCAGGGCGTGTCGGCCGATCTGATCGCCACGAAATACGGTTTTTCCCGTGACGATGTCGATGCCTATGCCGTCGAAAGCCAGAAGCGCGCCGCGCATGCCTGGGAAAAGGGCTATTTCAACAAATCGGTCATTCCGGTGAAGGACCAGAACGGCCTGACGATCCTTGACCGCGACGAGCACATGCGCCCCGGCACCGATATGCAGGCGCTGGCTTCGCTCAACCCGTCCTTCCAGATGCCCGGCGAAATGGGCGGGTTCGAAGCTGTCGGCATCATGGCGCATCCGGAAGTGGAGCGGATTAACTACGTCCATCACGCCGGCAACTCATCCGGCATCGTTGATGGTGCCGCCGCCGTGCTGGTTGGTTCGAAAGCGGGCGGCGAGGCAATGGGCGTGAAGCCGCGTGCCCGTATCAAGGCTTTCGCCAATATCGGCTCCGACCCGGCGCTGATGCTGACCGGCCCGGTTGACGTAACCGAAAAGCTGCTGAAAAAGACCGGCATGTCGCTTGCCGATATCGATCTCTTCGAACTCAACGAAGCCTTCGCCGCTGTGGTCCTGCGCTACATGCAGGCTTTCGACATCGATCACGACCGGATGAACGTCAATGGCGGCGCAATCGCCATGGGTCATCCGCTGGGTGCAACCGGCGCGATGATCCTCGGGACGGTGCTGGATGAGCTGGAACGGCGCGATCTGAACACCGCGCTCGTGACGCTTTGCATCGGTGCAGGCATGGGTACAGCAACCGTCATCGAGCGGGTTTAAGGCAGCGGCTACGGCCCGCTTCCGTCATCCTCGGGCTTGACCCGAGGATCTATCCCGGTGCTTGGATCCTCGGGTCAAGCCCGAGGATGACGAGGAAAGCGAAGCGGCCATTACGATTCAGGGAAGAGGAATCCCAAATGAGCACTTACACCAATTTCACCATCGAGACGGACGCAGACGGCATTGCCCTCGTCACCTGGGACATGCCGGAAAAGTCCATGAACGTCTTCACGTCAGAGGTGATGGACGAGCTGAACGCCATTCTCGACGCCACCGTCGCCGATAGCGCCGTCAAGGGCGTCGTCTTCACGTCGGGCAAAAGCACCTTTTCCGGCGGCGCCGATCTGTCGATGATCAAGTCGATGTTCTCCTTCTACAATGACGAGAAGACGAAGAACCCGGATCAGGCGGCAGCAAAGCTGTTCGAGCTGGTGGGCCGCATGACCGGCCTGTTCCGCAAGATCGAGACCAACGGCAAGCCCTGGGTCTCCGCCATCAACGGCACCTGCATGGGGGGCGCTTTCGAACTGTCACTCGCCTGCCACGGCCGCGTGGCCTCCAGCGCCAAGAACCTCAAGATCGCACTGCCGGAAGTCAAGGTCGGCATCTTCCCGGGCGCTGGCGGCACCCAGCGCGTCTCGCGCCTGACCGATGCACAATCTGCCTTGCAGATGATGACGACAGGCCAGTCGCTGACCGGCGCACGCGCCAAGGCCATGGGGCTGGTGCACCAGGTAGTCGAGCCGGATCAGCTGGTCGCAACTGCAAAGCAGATGATCAAGGACGGCCTGAAGCCGGTAGCACCCTGGGATGAGAAGGGCTTCAAGGCCCCCGGCGGCGGCATCTGGACGCCTGCGGCTGCCCAGCTGTGGCCCGCCGCTCCGGCGATCCTCCGCCGCGAAAGTGCCGGCAATTATCCGGCCGCACTCGCCATCCTCAAATGCGTTTATGAAGGGCTGCAATTGCCTTTCGATACGGCGCTGAAGGTGGAGCAGCGTTATTTCACCGAAATCCTTCGCTCGAAGGAAGCCTTCGGCATGATCCGCTCGCTGTTCATTTCCATGCAGGAGCTGGGCAAGGGCGCGCGCCGTCCGGCCGGCCAGCCCAAGACGGAGTTCAAAAAGGTCGGCGTCGTCGGCGCGGGCTTCATGGGGGCGGCCGTCGCTTACGTCACCGCCGCAGCGGGTATTCCCGTCACGCTGGTGGATCGCGATCAGGAAGCCGCAGACAAGGGCAAGGGCCATTGCGAGGAAAGCGTCAAGGCCGCCATCGGCAAGGGCAGGCTGACGCAGGATGAAGGCAAGGCCCTGCTCGATCTCGTCACCCCAACGGCGGATTACACTGCATTATCTGATGCGGATCTCGTCATCGAAGCCGTCTTTGAAGACCGCGACGTGAAGAAAGCCGTCATCGAAGCCGTGGAAGCCGTTTTGCCCGAAGGCGCAATCTTTGCCTCCAACACGTCCACCTTGCCAATCACGGGGCTGGCAAAGAACTCCAGGCGTCCGACCGATTTCATCGGCATCCACTTCTTCTCGCCGGTCGAGAAGATGATGCTGACGGAAGTGATCCTCGGCAAGGAAACCGGCGACAAGGCGCTCGCCGTCGCGCTGGATTATGTGGCCAAGATCAAGAAGACCCCGATCGTCGTCAACGACACCCGCGGCTTCTTCGTCAATCGCTGCGTGCTGCGTTACATGGCCGAAAGCTACGACATGCTGATCGAAGGCGTGCCGCCCGCGATGATCGAAAATGCAGCGAAATTCGCCGGCTTGCCGGTCGGCCCCTTGGCGTTGAACGACGAAGTGGCCATCGATCTTTCCTACAAGATCCTGAAAGCCACCGTCGCCGATCTCGGCGAAAAGGCGGTCGATCCGCGCCATATGGAGCTGGTGAAGAAGCTGGTGGAAGGCGAGGGCCGCTTTGGCCGTAAGAACGCCAAGGGCTTTTACGACTACCCGCCAAAGCCCGCCAAGAAGTCCCTCTGGCCTGGCCTGAAGGACCTCTATCCGCAGCAGAAGCCTGAAGACGTGGATATGGAGGTGCTGAAGCAGCGCTTCCTCGTCACCGTGGCGCTGGAAGCCGCCCGCACGGTTGAAGAGGGCATCGTCACCGATCCGCGTGAGGCGGATGTCGGTTCCATCCTCGGTTTCGGCTTCGCGCCCTATACCGGAGGCGCGCTGTCCTACATTGACGGCATGGGCGTGAAGAGCTTCGTCGCGCTCGCCGAAAAGCTCAGCGAGACATACGGAACGCGCTTCCAGCCAACGCCGCTGCTGAAGGAGATGGCCGCCAAGGGCGAGACCTTCTACGGTCGCTTCGATCCCTATGCCAGCGCCGCGAAGGCGGCCTGAGGCTCCAGTGAGATGATTGAACAGGCCCTTCGGGGCCTGTTTTATTATGCCTGTCTACCCGCTTTCCATGCATCCTTTGCCGGGCTGAGGCGTTGGAAAGTCTGACCGGGCAAAAGCGCCCGCCGCCGCAATTCAGCACGCCTCAGGAGACAGCGATGAAAGCACCACTGCGATCCCACGGTTTCGATAAGCCATCAGACCTGGACGACGAGTTGGCCGAACTGGACGAAGAGGCGGAAGCTGTGGCCGCCGAAGAGGCGGTGGAAAAAACCGCAGCCAGGAGGACACCTGCCGCCAATACCGTCGACCCGGCGCTGCGTGCCGAACTGGACGAGCTTCGCCAACAGGTCGAAAAGATCCGGCGTGATGTCAAGCGGCTTGAGGCGGCCGAGATGTCCCGCCACAGGCCCGCACAGCCCCACCATGAGCGCGACCGCGAGAATTCCCGCCTGATGACGGTCGTGCGCTCCGTAGCCGTCACCTCACTTGCAAGCCGCATCTTTGCGTCTTCGCCCGTCATGGCGGCGCTGGTAGCCGTGGTGCCTTTCGCGCTTGGTTTCGCAGCACGGCGCCGCGAAGGGGTATAGCCCCACCTGCCATGCTGCGCCCGCCACCGGCCAGGATAGGTCCCTCGCAAACATGACGCGGGCAAATGCGCTCTGGCATCAGGAGGCCATACAATGAGTTTTCCTGCGTGAACCGGCCTTCGCCCTGCGCTCTTTCCAGCCATCCACAGGCGCCGTGAAAAAACTGTCAAAAAACTTCGGAAGGGCGCTTGCCATGTTCGAACAAGATGTTATAACCCCGCTCACTTTCGGGGCGCAAACGACCCCGACCGCGAAAAGCGGAGGTTCTTCAAGGACCTGAAGTGCCCGGATAGCTCAGTTGGTAGAGCAGCGGATTGAAAATCCGCGTGTCGGTGGTTCAAATCCGCCTCCGGGCACCATTAAATCTCCAGACTGATAAATTTATATAGGTGCGTGTTCGGACCGATCCGACCTAATCTTGTGAGATTCAACGATAGCCATAATGGCAATAAACATTTGCCTCGTGGGCGGGTAGGCGAAAATCCTCGTAAATATGTTTTTTGGGTGAGTGTATTTCATCCGCTAACATTATCCCAGAAATATCAGATGTTTGGCAGATTCTTAACCTTTGCTTAATGGATTTTTTGCCCAGCTTGGCGATTTGCCATTCCGGTGACCGTTTGGCGTGAGATGCTCGTGACAACAAAATTGATCGCCGTTTTCTTGGGAGTGCCGCAGCCCATCTTTTGAGCTCCGGCAAAGTTGCAATTACTGTCGTAAACAGTTCTCACTACGATGGAGCCTTTGATATGGATCGGGCTGCTGAACGCAGTGGTTTTGCTAGACCGGTTGCGTACCCGTTTCAGTTTTCCGACTATCCGGGATACGCACACATAAAACGAAAGATGACGGCACCTCTGCGCTAGATGAGAATGACGAGTTTGCAACACACGTTTTTCATCGTAAAGGGAGAACAGCCCGCAAATGGATCATACTGTAATTCCATCTTCTTTACCGCCCGGGTCATATATTTCGGTGACTTCCTTTCGCCGCAAGAGGAAGCTGCCACCGCAACCATATTGGATTCCGGGGGGTGGAGCACGGAACTGAAGCGTCGTGTGCAGCATTTCGGTTATCGGTATGACTATAAAGCCCGCGCAGTTGCGCCGGATGCCTATCTCGGGCCTTTGCCGCCATGGCTGGGCGTATTCGCCAGAAGATTAGTGAGGGACGGCCACTGCGAGAGCTTGCCTGATCAGGTTATCGCGAACGAATATTTTCCAGGGCAGGGGATCAGCGCGCATGTCGATTGTGTCCCCTGTTTCGACGATACAATCGTGTCGATAAGCCTTCTATCCGCTTGCGAGATGGTTTTCCGCGATTTGCGCGGATCCGGCACATGTGGCGTTGTGCTTCAGCCCCGCTCAGGTGTCCTGCTCATGGGCTCCGGGCGTTATCATTGGACTCACGAAATTCCGGCTCGCAAATCGGATATTGTGAACGGGGTAAAGACCGTTCGAAGCAGGAGGATTTCCCTGACTTTTCGTAAAGTCACTGCTTCAACGCGCACCTAAGCAATTATAAATGCTCCCGGTTATCTGAATTCTGCTCCGCCCGGTCCCGATAAAGTGCAGCGCGGCCGAGAAGCATCAGGGAAACCGGCGTCGTCACCGTCATGAAAATGCCGATGAAGATTTCGTGGAAAGCGAAGCGGCCGCCGGAGACGGAGAAATAGATGATGGAGGCCATGACGATGCCGCCGGTCCCCCAGCTGGTGCCGAGTGTGGGCGCATGCAGGCGTTCATAAAAGCTGTTGAGCTTGGCAAAGCCGATAGTGCCGATCAGCGTCAGGGAGGCGCCGAGGAGGACGAAGAAAGCCACGGCGATGGCGGCCCAGAGCGGAAATTCGGCGGCGTTGCTCATTCTATGACCTCCCCGCGCATCAGGAATTTGGAAAGGGCGACGGTGGACACGAAGCCCAGGATGGCGATCAGCAGCGATGCCTCGAAATAGATGTCGTTGCCGGTGCGTAGGCCGAAGGTCAGCAGCAGCAGCATGGCGTTGACATAGAGCGTGTCCATGCCGAGCACCCGGTCCTGCGCGCGCGGGCCAATGGCGATGCGATAGACCGAAATCGTCATGGCAATGGCCAGCATCAGCTGCGCCAGCGAAAAGGACCAGAAAAGGATAATCGAACTCATTCGAATATCTCCATCAGCAGTTTTTCATATCGGTTCTTGATGAGGCTTATCCACGCGGCCTCGTCCACGTCGTCGAGGACGTGGAGCAGGAGCGTGCCCTGACTGGAATTATATTCAAGCCAGGCGCTTCCCGGCGTCGAGGTGAGGATTGTCGCTAGAACGGCCAGCGCCATGGGATCGCGTATATCGAGAGGCACGGCCAGAAAACCCGATTTGCGGTCCCTTTCGCGCCTGAACAGAATGATCTTCGCAACCGAGAGATTGGACCTGACGATATCGTAAAGCACGATAAGGATCAGCTGCACCAGCCGATGCCAGTTGCGAATGCGGGGTTTTGCCGGCCTCAGCGACGCCATCGCCCAGGAAGCGATGAGCGCCACCGCAGTTCCGAGCAGCAGATGCCCCGGCGAGAAACTGTTGATCGTCATCCAGAAGAAGATCAGGGAAACGGTCAGTAGCGGGTAGGGCAGGACACGGTTCATCATGGCTCTGCCTCCGGATTGCCGCCCGCCCGTGGCGCGGAAATGACGCCCTGGATATAGCTCGCGGGCAGATCGAGGATGCGCGCTGTTTCCTGCATGTAACGCATCACCGGCCCCGCCTGAACGGTCATGGCGAGTGTCAGGCCGAGAAGCAGCATGATGGGTGCGATTTCGATGACGAGCACGCGCGGCACGGTACCTTCGATGGAGGCCCAGAAAGTGCGGATGCCGGCACGGGTCATCGAGATCAGTGAAGCGAAGCCGGAAAAGACGATCAGGAAGACGATCCACCATGACAGGGTGGAGATGCTGTCATTGGCGCCGAGACCGGACGGATTGAGAATGGCCGATAGCATCGAGAATTTGGCAATGAAGCCGGAAAGCGGCGGCAGGCCGGCGAGCAGGATGCCGCAGGCGGCAAAGCATGCGCCCAGCACGGCCATGGTGGCAGGCATGGTCACGCCGATTTCCTCTTCCTCGTCTTCTTCCTCGCCTTCGCCATAAGCCTCCATGGTTACGGCAAGAACGTTTGCGCCCGCATCCTGCCCGCGCTCGACAAGTTCGATGAGCATGAAGAAGGCACTGATGGTGAGGGTGGAGCTGACAAGGTAATAAAGTGCGCCGGCCGCCACCGTGGGATTGCCGGTACCCATGGCTGCAAGCAGCGTTCCAGATGAGACCAGAACCGAAAAGCCGGCAAGCCGTCCCAGCGCCTGCGACGCCAGAACCCCGATGGCACCGAAGATGATGGTGGCGATGCCGCCGACCAGCAGCGCATCGTGGCCGAAACCGGCCGATTCCCCGGCCGTCTGCCCGAACAGCAGGAAGGACAGGCGGGCAATGACATAAATGCCGACCTTGCTCATGATCGCGAATAGCCCGCCGACCGGTGCAGATGCCGCACCATAGGCGGAGGGCAGCCAGAAATTCAGCGGCCACATGCCGGCCTTGACCAGAAACGCGATGCCGAGGATGGCCGAGCCGGTTTCCAGCAGCATGCGCTGGTCGGGGTTCAGCCCCTCGATCCGGTGGGCGAGATCACCCATGTTCAGCGTGCCCGTCACGCCATAGATCAGACTGACGCCAATCAGGAAAAACAAGGCGGCAACGAGGTTGATGGCGATATAGTGCAGCCCCGCCTTGACGCGTTGCTGGCCGGAGCCATGCAGCAGCAGCCCGTAAGATGCCGCCAGCATCACTTCGAAGAATACGAAGAGGTTGAAGAGGTCGCCGGTCAGGAACGCGCCGTTGACGCCCATCAGCATCATCTGGAACAGCGAATGGAAATGGGCGCCCGCCTTGTGCCATTTCGCCATCGAATAGATGAGCGAGGGAATGGCGAGCAATGCGGTCAACAGGACCATCAGGCCCGACAGGCGGTCGGCGACGAGCACGATGCCGAAGGGTGCCGGCCAGTTGCCGAGCAGATAGACGCCGCTCGAAACCACAGCAGCGATCTCGGTATTAACGGTTGAGTTCACCTCGCGAAACAGCAGAATCGCAACCACCAGCAGCAGCACCGTGGAGGTGAAGCTGATCGCGGCTTTGGCCACACGCTGGCGCTCGTCAAAGAACAGCAGCAGCGCGGCGGTAATGAGCGGCAGCAGGATGGGTGCGATGACGATGTGGAAGGGGAACGACATCATTTCGACTCCCTCCCGTCCACATGGTCAGTGCCGGTGAGGCCGCGCGCTGCGAGCAGCACGACGAGGAAAAGCGCTGTCGTGGCAAAGCCGATCACGATTGCGGTCAGCACCAGCGCCTGCGGCACCGGGTCGGCAAGCGTCGAACTGTCGACGCCGTTCACCAGCACCGGGGGTGCGTTGGTCTTGATGCCGCCGACGCCGAAGATGAACAGGTTCACGGCATAGGACAAAAGCGAAAGCCCGACGATGACCTGATAGGTGCGCGGGCGCAGGATGAGCCATACGCCGGAGCCAGTCATGATGCCGATGCCGATTGAAAGAATGAGTTCCATTACACGTCCTCCGCTTTTGCGGCGTCAGGCGTGCGAACGCGGTAGTTGCGCAACGATTGGTGTGCCAGTGCTATCAAAATAAGAACGGTGGAGCCGACGACCAGCGAAAAGACGCCGAGATCGAACAGCAGGGCGGAAGCCGTCGGCATTTTGCCGATATAGGGTATCTCCGTATACTGGAAATAAGAGGTCAGGAACGGGTAGCCGAAGTACCACGAGCCGATACCCGTCGCCGCCGCCATCAAGAGGCCAAAGCCCATCCAGCGCAGCGGCAGGATGCGTATGCGGTCCTCGGCCCAGCGCGCCCCGCCGGCGAGATATTGCAGAAGGAAGGCGATCGCCATGGTGATACCGGCCGCAAAACCGCCGCCCGGCATATCGTGGCCGCGCATGAAGAGGAAAATGGAAAAGGTGATGATGACGGGGAACATCCACTGCATCACGATGGATGGCACGTAGAGATAGTCGCGAACGGTATCGCCCTTGCTGCGATCCGGGCGCTCCGCATCGAAGGCGTTCTGCATCTGCTGCTGTTCCGGAAGTCCGATGCTTTCATGGGCGGGACGGAAACGGCGAAGCAGCGCGAAGACGGTGAGCGCCACGATGGCCAGAACCGCGATTTCGCCGAAGGTGTCGAAGCCACGGAAATCGACCAGGATGACGTTGACCACATTGGTGCCGCCGCCTTCGCTGTAAGCGCGTTCAAGGAAATAGGTCGCAATGGCATTCGGCACTGGCAGCGTCATCACCGCATAGGCGATGACGGACATTCCAATGCCGCTGGCGGCGGCCAGCAGGAAATCGCGGGCACGGCGAAGCTGCGCCGGCAACTCGTCGCTGCTGTCCACTTTTTCGAAGCGTTTCGGCAACCACCTGAGGCCGAGCAGGATGAGAACGGTGGTGACGATTTCCACCAAAAGCTGGGTAATCGCCAGATCCGGTGCGGAAAGCCAGATGAAGGTGAGGCAGGTGACGAGCCCCGAAACGCCGAGCATGACAAGGGCTGCGAGGCGATGATATTTCGCCTGCCAGGCAGCACCCATGGCCGCAATCATACCGATCAGCCACAGAATGGCGAAGATCGGATCGAAGGTTGTTACCCGCGGCAGCGACAGGGAGAATTCCGAAAGGAAGAGCGGCGAGAAACCGGCAAGAAGCGCCACGAGGATAAGAAGCCTCAGCTGCGGCTGCAGGCGCCGGGTGCCGAGCGTGCTTTCCAGCCACCGCGCCCACTTCCAGGACACGGTGACGAGAATGCGCTCGAAGATGCGCTGACCCCGCAAATGCCGGAAGATCGGCGGACCGTCATCGCAGCGCGAGAAATAACCGCCGAGCAGGACGTAGATCGTTACCCCGCCGATCAGCGCCGCGATACTCATGATCAGCGGCAGATTGAAACCGTGCCAGATCGACAGGCTGTACACGGGTGTCTGTGCGCCGAGAACGGAAAGCACGGCCGTATGCAGGAACGGGCCGATGGAAAGGCTCGGAACGATGCCGACGATCAGGCAGGCGAAGACGAGGAATTCGATCGGAAACCGCATCCAGCGCGGCGGCTCGTGCGGATTGGGGTTTGGCAGATCGACTGGCTTGGGGCCAAAGAACACCGTGTGAATGAAGCGCAGCGAGTAGGCGACGGCAAATGCGCCGGATAATGTTGCCACATAGGGCAGCGCCCGGTCGAGAAGCGAGTCGGCATGGGTTTCGACGGCCTCGGCAAAGAACATTTCCTTGGAGAGGAACCCATTGAACAGAGGAACCCCGGCCATGGCCGCACTTGCCGCCATGGCGAGTGTCGCCGTTGCCGGCATATAGGTATAGAGCCCGCTCAGCCGCCGCATGTCACGTGTTCCGGTCTCATGGTCGATGATGCCGGCCGCCATGAAGAGCGAGGCCTTGAAGGTGGCATGGTTGACCATGTGAAAGATGGCCGCCACCGCAGCGAGCGGGCTGCCAAGGCTTAACAGCGTGGTGATGAGCCCGAGATGGCTGATGGTGGAATAGGCCAGCAATCCCTTCAGATCCTGCTGGAACATGGCGAAATAGGCGCCGAGCAGCAGAGTTATGACGCCGGCCGCGCCGACCAGCCAGAACCATTCCGGCGTGCCCGCAAGCACCGGCCAGAACCTTGCAAGCAGGAAAACACCCGCTTTCACCATGGTAGCCGAGTGGAGATAGGCGGAAACGGGTGTTGGTGCCGCCATGGCATTGGGCAGCCAGAAGTGAAAGGGAAACTGCGCGCTCTTCGTCAGAGCGCCGCCGAGAATAAGAATGAGCGCAGGCACATAAAGCGGATGCGCGCGAATGGCGGCGCCTGCCTCGATGATCCTGTCGAGATCGTAGCTGCCGGCCATGTGACCGAGGATCAGCAGACCCGCCAGCAAGCTGAAGCCACCAATCCCCGTCACTGTCAGCGCCATGCGAGCGCCGTCGCGGGCGCCGGCATTCTGGTGCCAGTAGCCGATCAGAAGGAATGAGAAGATGCTCGTCATTTCCCAGAAGATGGACAGCAGAATGACGTTGCCGGATAGGACGACGCCGAGCATCGAACCCATGAAGGCGAGAAGAAAGGCGAAGAAGCGCGGTATGGGGTCTTCAGTCGACATGTAGTAGCGGGCGTAAAGCACCACCAGCAGGCCGATGCCGGTAATCAGCATCGAGAAGATCCAGGCAAATCCGTCGAGCCGCAGTGTGAAGTTCAAACCGAGCTGCGGCAGCCATTCCACATCGTATTTAAGAACGGCGCCCCCGCTGACGCTGGTATAAAGGAAAATACTGCTGACCAGCCCGAAAAGGGCAACTGCCCCCGCAACGGAAGCGGGAGCTGCAGCAGCACCCTCGCGCGGCATGAACGCCGTCAGGAGTGCGCCGACGAAGGGCAATGCGACAATAAAAGGAAGAATGGTTGCAAGTGTCATATGCGGCGGCGGTTTTCTCTCTGGAATGGGAGCTTGCGGCGGATTTCCGACGACTCCAATCCCTCAGGATTCCAATGAATCCAATGATGATGACCGCCGGAATGACTAGTACATAAGATGCGGAGGCGCGCGTGGTACCACGCTGGCAAAGTCTCGGGACGCTTGTGGCGCGACGGCAACAGCAACGAGCCGCGTCTTTGCGTCAAGGTCAACACTGACGGCGGTTAAGGAAAACGCGTCCTGACCAATACCCGGGGCCGCATTGCCTGACCGGCAACCGAAATCACCGCCGTTGTCGCAATCCTTGTCGCGAAGCGAAAGGGAGCGGCCAAGATCGACGGTCTGCATGCGTTCGAGGCGGCTGGTCTTGGAAAGCGGCTTGATACCCGAAGGCGCCTGGAAGCCGATCATGAGAAGAAGGCTGGCGACCACGAGACCGATCAGCACTTGCGGATGGCGCCTCGAACTGCGGCCTTTCTCCATCCATTGCAAGTTGGCATCTCCTTGATCGAAAACGTCTCTTTAAAGCATCACCGCTGCGCGAATATCCCGTTGATTTGTTTTAGGGGAAGCCACCCGCGCTTGTCCAGCACACAGGCCGGAAAAACCGCCCGAAGCGCTCGATTCCTTTTTGTTTTTGCTCATTTGCGGCAAAGTCGGGGCAGGGGCCGTTAAAAGACTTTACAAATTTTACCGTTTGACCCGCAACGCCGCGTTTCTTAACTTTCAAGCAAGGAATTAACCATAAAGATTGGTGGTATTTCCACGGCGGAATGGGGTCTCTCCCCTTCCAGGCATGACGCCGCACTGCCGTACCGGTGCCGATCCGGTATTTCGTTTCTTGGTTCAAGAAGGTCTGGCAAGCGTCGATGCCGCATCGTCCGCGATGGGTGTGTTCGTTCAAAAATCCCCTCAGGGTGCTGGCGTTCTGAACCTTGGCAAATTGGCCGGGTTTCACCGGCCGTCATGTTGTTGGGGACGTCGGTTGGGGCAGGACTTGCCATCAGATCAAGCGCGCAGATCGGCAGGCGGAAGCCTGGCGGGGCGGTTGCGTTTTGCCGGCCTCGATGAGACGCAATCCGACTTCCTGCGCAGCTATCGCGGCATGCTGGAGCCTTACGTCAAGGCCGGCCTGCGCGATGTGATGACCCGTTTCCAGTCCATGCCGGACTGTTCCCCGTCCTTCGACAGCGAAAACCAGCTCGAACGCCTGCACGATCTGCAATCGTCGCACTGGAGCGTTTTGACGGATGCACGTTTCGATGCGCTCTATGCCGAGCGGGTGAAGGTGCTTTCCGACAATGCCAGCCGCATGGGTCTCGATCCGCGCTGGCAAATCGCCAGCCACGCTGTCGTTCTGGAGCACCTCGTTGGTGGACTGGTGGCGGAACACGCACCCCGATCCATCCTGCCGGGTAGCCGCAAGAAGAGCCGTGAGCTCGCCGAAGCGGTAAAGAATGTCGTCCGCCTTGTGATGGTCGATACCGAGATAGCGGTCTCGCTGCGCTTTAATGAACTACGCCTGCGTCATGGCCGCGAACTTCAGGAACAACGCGACAATGACCGGGCTGAAGCGGCAAACCTCTTCGGCGTCGCGTTGAAAGCTTTTGCGGCAGGCGATTTGCACGCACGGATAGACGGTGACGTTCCAGACGCCTATCGGGATGTCGCGACAACATTCAACACGGCCCTTGAAACCATAGGCGCGTCGTTGACGGCGGCCCATAACAGCGTCGGCGAGGCCGAGGCCTTGAGCGGACGTTTTGCCGATATCGGCCGTTCCATTGCCGAGCGTTCACGCCAGCAGGCCGAAGCCCTTGCCGAAACCTCGCATGCGATTCAGGCACTGATCGGGAACGTTGCCGAAAACGGCGCTCGCATTGCGGCGACGGAAAAGGCGGTTTCGAGCGCCCGCGACGCGGCGGTCGAAAGCGGCCGTGCGATCGGCGAGGCGATCGACGCCATGTCGGACATCGAACAATCCGCCGAACAGATCGGCAGGATCATCGGCACGATTGACGAGATCGCTTTTCAGACCAACCTTCTCGCGCTCAATGCCGGCATCGAGGCGGCGCGTGCGGGTGAAAGCGGTCGTGGGTTCGCTGTCGTCGCGCAGGAAGTCCGGGCGCTCGCCCAGCGGTCTGCAGATGCCGCAAGGGAGATCAAGAGCCTTGTCGGAACCACGAAGACCCAGGTCGAGGGCGGCGTCCGCATGGTCAACCGCACACAGGACGCGATCGGCGGCGTCGTCCGGCAGGTCTCGGGCATCAACGAGATGATCGCTGAAGTCTCGCGGCTTACGGCCGAGCAGGCCGGCGAACTGCAGTCTGTTGCCGCCGATATTGGCGGGCAGCAACGGCAGGCGGACCGCAATGCCGTCGATATCAGCGCGAGCGCCTCCGAGGCCGACACGCTTCAAACCGTCATTCTGGAACTCGGCCGCACCGTGCGCGAATTTCGTATTGCCCGCCAGGAACATTTCGCTGCCGCCACCGGTGCGGATCGGCAGCAATCATCATTTATGGCCCGTGAGGATAGCCGCACGGATTACCGCCAGGATTACCAACAATTCAGACGTCAGGGAGTCATGTAATGGCAGCCAGAAAAGCAGCTGAGGCGACGCTGAAACTGTCACCGGTGCTGGACCTCAACGAAGCATCGGCCCTGCACGGCAAGCTGATGACGTTGCGGGGAGCACCGCTGTCGGTGGATGCGTCAGAGGTGGAACGTATCGGCGCCCTTTGTGCGCAGGTCCTCATGGCCGGCGCCAAATCCTGGGAAGAGGACGGCAAACGCTTCGGCTTTGCCAGCGTGTCCGATGCATTCGACAAGACCATGAAACTGATAGGCGTCGATATCGATCATTTGCTCCTGAAGGAGATGCAAAAGTGAAGAAAAAAGTTCTTACCGTGGATGATTCCCGGACGATCAGGAACATGCTCCTGGTCACGCTCAACAATGCCGGTTTCGAAACCATTCAGGCCGAAGACGGCGTCGAGGGCCTCGAAGTGCTCGAGCAGAGCAACCCCGACGTCATCGTGACTGACATCAACATGCCCCGTCTCGACGGTTTCGGTTTCATAGAGGGTGTTCGTCGCAACGAAAAGTACCGGGCGATCCCTATCCTCGTTCTGACGACCGAAAGCGATGCAGAGAAGAAGAACCGCGCCCGCCAGGCCGGTGCGACGGGCTGGATCGTCAAGCCGTTCGACCCTGCCAAACTCATCGATGCCATTGAGCGCGTAACCGCCTGATACGGGACATTTCACGATGGATATGAACGAAATCAAGGAAATCTTTTTCCAGGAATGCGAGGAGCAGCTCGCCGAACTGGAATCGGGGCTTCTTAAATTGAATGACGGCGACCGTGATCCGGAAACCGTCAACGCCGTTTTCCGTGCCGTTCATTCTATCAAGGGCGGGGCAGGTGCCTTCGGTCTCGATGATCTCGTGGCCTTTGCGCACGTCTTTGAAACGACCCTCGACTGCGTGCGTTCCAATAAGCTGGAACCGACGCAGGATGTTCTCAAAGTCATGCTGCGCTCTGCCGACGTGCTGGCAGACCTCACCAATGCCGCAAGAGACGGTGGCAGCGTCGATGAAAGCCGCACCCGTGGCCTCGTGAAGGAACTGGAGGCGCTGGCAAACGGCGAAGCCGTTCCGGCATCCGCGCCCGCTCCCGTCGCAGTAAAGGCGCCGGAACCCGTGAAGGCCAAACCGACGGATGAGAGCGGCTTCGAGCCGATCCCCTTCTCCTTCACGGACTTTGCCGACGAAACCACGCCGCTGATGGAAGCGCCATCCTTCCAGATCACCTTCAAGCCGCATGCATCGCTTTATTCAAAGGGCAACGAGGCGGCACTTCTGCTGCGCGATCTTTCCCGCATTGGGGAGATGAGCATCAATTGCGACATGTCCGAGCTGCCTTCGCTCGACAAACTCGATCCTGAAGCATCCTATCTCTCCTGGACGGTTTCGATCACGACCGACAAGGGTGAAGAAGGTATCCGCAGCGTCTTCGAATTTGCCGAATGGGATTGCGATCTCGAAATCACGCCAGTTCTTTCGGAGGCCGCTGCCGACGAGGAAGAACTCCCGATGATCCCCGTGCCGTTCGACCTTTCGGCGCTTGATAGCGGCGCGGAAGAGCAGCCCGTTGTTGAAGTCGCCACGGCGGAAGCGTCTTATGTTGCGGCAGCTGTCGAAACGGCCGTCGCAACGACGCAGATCGCCCAGAGCGTCAATGCCGCCATCGAAAAGCGTGAAGCTGCGGCAGCACCTGCCGCAGCGCAGGCAAACGCCAATGCCGCTGCCAATGCAAGTGCCGGCCAGACCATCCGCGTCGATCTCGACCGTGTCGATCGCCTGATCAATCTCGTCGGCGAGCTCGTCATCAATCAGGCGATGCTGTCGCAGAGCGTCATCGAAAACGATGCGAGCGGTACGTCAGCCGTCAATATGGGTCTCGACGAGCTGCAGCAGCTGACGCGCGAAATCCAGGACAGCGTCATGGCGATCCGTGCGCAGCCGGTAAAACCGGTGTTCCAGCGCATGTCGCGTATCGTTCGCGAAGTCGCCGACATGATCGGCAAGCAGATCCGTCTTGTCACCGAAGGTGAGAACACCGAAGTCGACAAGACGGTCATCGACAAGCTGGCCGAACCGCTGACGCATATGATCCGCAATGCCGTTGATCATGGCATCGAAACGCCCGAAAGGCGCGAAGCCGCTGGAAAGAACCCGGAAGGCACTATCAAGCTTTCGGCCAAACACCGCTCCGGCCGCATCCTTATCGAGCTTCAGGACGACGGTGCCGGCATCAATCGCGAGCGCGTGCGCCAGAAGGCGATCGACAACGATCTCATCGCTGCCGATGCGAACCTGACGGATGAAGAGATCGACAATCTCATCTTCGCCCCCGGCTTCTCGACCGCCGACAAGATTTCCGACATTTCCGGCCGCGGTGTGGGCATGGACGTGGTCAAGCGCTCCATTCAGGCGCTCGGCGGTCGCATCAACATCTCCTCGCGCCCCGGCCAAGGCTCCACCTTCACCATGAGCCTGCCGCTGACGCTTGCCGTTCTCGACGGCATGGTGGTGACGGTTGCCGGCCAGACGCTGGTGGTGCCGTTGACCGCGATCGTGGAAACCCTGCAGCCGGAAGCGAAGAACATTCACTCCTTCGGTGCGAACCAGCGGCTGATCTCCATCCGCAACTCCTTCTGCCCGCTGGTGGATGTCGGCCGCGTGCTGAATTTCCGCCCGACCCAGGCCGATCCGGTCGAAGGCGTTGCTCTTTTGGTGGAATCGGAAGGCGGCGGCCAGCGTGCCCTGATGGTCGATGCGATCCAGGGTCAGCGCCAGGTTGTCATCAAGTCGTTGGAGGCCAACTATACCCATGTTCCGGGCATTGCCGCCGCAACGATTCTCGGCGACGGGCGCGTCGCTCTCATTCTGGATGTCGATGCCATCGTCAGCGCCTCGCGCGGACAGCCCTTGAAGCAGGAAATGTCGCTCGCGGCGGCGGGTTGAAAGCGGATCATTCATGGCAGCACTTAATTTCAACGACCAGCGCCAGTCTCCGGATGACGTTCTTGCCAGCGGTGAATACCCGCTGACGAGACGTGACCTCTCGGAAATCGCGGCGATGATCTATGCCGATGCGGGCATCTATCTCAACGACACCAAGGCGTCGCTGGTTTACTCCCGCCTGTCGAAACACATCCGCAATCTCGGCCTTTCGGGCTTTCGTGAATATTGTGTTCTGGTGTCATCTCCAGATGGCGCGCAGGCGCGGCGCGAAATGCTGTCGCACCTGACCACGAATTTCACCCGCTTCTTCCGCGAAAACCATCATTTCGAACATTTGCGTGACGAGGTTCTTCCTGGCCTCATTGCAAGGGCTAAGAGCGGCGGGCGTGTTCGCATCTGGTCCGCCGCTTGCTCCGACGGACAGGAGCCCTATTCCATAGCGCTCACCGTGCTCGCCATGTTTCCGAATGCAGCCGATTACGACTTCAAAATCCTGGCCACGGATATCGACCCCAAGATATTGGCGCAGGCCCGTGCCGGGGTCTATGACGATAATGCGCTCGAAACCGTGTCTCCCGCCATGCGCAAGCAATGGTTCACGGAAGTGGATGCTGGCGGCCGCCGCAAGTTCCAGATCGACGACAAGGTCAAGCGCCTCATCACCTTCAATGAATTGAACCTGATGACGCAATGGCCCTTCAAGGGCAATTTCGACGTCATCTTCTGCCGCAACGTCGTCATCTATTTCGACGAGCCGACGCAGATGCGCATCTGGTCGCGTTTTGCAGGCCTGCTGCCGGAAGGTGGTCATCTTTATATCGGTCATTCCGAACGTGTCTCCGGTGACGCCAAGAACCTGTTCGATAATACGGGTATCACCACCTATCGCTACATCGGTCACGCTTCGGGGAGGAAGGCATGAGCGCACTCGCACGGGTACTCGTCGTCGATGATAGTCCGACCATGCGCGGCCTGATTTCGGCTGTTCTCAAGGCCGATCCGGAGGTCGAGGTCGTCGGGCAGGCCGGCAACGCCATGGAAGCGCGTGCCGCCATCAAGCAGCTCAATCCCGATGTCGTGACACTCGACATCGAGATGCCGGAAATGAACGGGCTGGAGTTTCTCGAAAAGATCATGCGCCTGCGGCCCATGCCGGTCATCATGGTCTCGTCGCTGACACATCGCGGGGCGGACGCATCGCTCGCGGCACTCGAAATCGGCGCCTTCGACTGTGTCGGCAAGCCGGCACCAGGCGATGCGCGCCCCTTCGGCGATCTGGCTGACAAGGTGAAGGCTGCCGCGCGCTCCCAACACGCTGCTTACCGCGCGGCGCGGCCGGAAGCCGCAGCCGCGCCGCAGCCGGTTCCGGTCAGCGAATATCGTGCGGGGCGCAAGGTCGTGGCCATCGGTTCGTCCACGGGGGGTGTCGAAGCGTTGATCGCGGTGCTGCAGAAATTCCCGGCCAATTGCCCGCCGACCGTAATTACCCAGCATATGCCGCCCACCTTCACGAAGAGCTTCGCAGAACGGCTGAACCGCATCTGCGCTCCCGTGGTGGAAGAGGCGACGGATGGCGCCCGCCTGCAGACCGGCAAGATCTACCTCGCGCCGGGCGGCGAGCGTCACCTGCAGATCGCCAATCGTTCGGCGCCCTGCTGCCGGCTCGTGGAGCGCGATCCCGTCAACGGCCATCGGCCCTCCGTCGATGTGTTGTTCGACTCTGTAGCCGAACTTGCCGGACGCAACGCCGTCGGCGTCATCCTGACCGGCATGGGGCGCGATGGTGCCGCCGGACTTCTGAAAATGCGCCATGCCGGTGCGCGTACCGTCGGCCAGAACGAAAAAACCTGTGTCGTCTATGGCATGCCCCGTGTGGCCTACGAGTTAGGCGCGGTTGAACAGCAATTGCCGCTGGGCTCCATCGGCGAAGAAATCCTCAAACTAACCACTGCCCGCAAAGAAGGTGCTGACTAATGTCTCTCGCAGAAAAGATCAAAGTTCTGATCGTTGACGATCAGGTGACCAGCCGGCTGCTCCTCAGCGATGCGCTGACACAGCTCGGCTTCAAGCAGATCACCGCCGCAGGTGACGGCGAGCAGGGAATGAAGATCATGGAGCAGCAGCCCCATCATCTCGTCATCTCCGATTTCAACATGCCGAAGATGGATGGCCTCGGTTTCCTGCACGCCGTGCGGGCCAATCCGACCACCAAGAAGGCCGCCTTCATCATTCTCACCGCGCAGGGCGACCGCGCGCTGGTGCAGAAGGCTGCCCAGCTCGGCGCCAACAACGTGCTGGCCAAGCCCTTCACCATCGACAAGATGCGTGCTGCCATCGAAGCGGTTTTCGGATCGCTGAAATGATTGAAGCTGCAGCCAAGCGCGTACATATCATTCAGGGCGAGTATAAGGTCGTCAGCGATCCCGATGTGGTGCTGACGACGATACTCGGTTCGTGCGTGGCTGCCTGTCTGAGAGACCCCGTTTCCGGCGTTGGAGGAATGAACCACTTCCTGCTGCCGGGAACCGGTAGCGTGACCGGCGGAGATGCGACGCGTTATGGCGTGCATCTCATGGAACTTCTGATCAACGGCCTGCTGAAGCAGGGCGCCCGTCGTGACCGGCTGGAGGCCAAGATTTTCGGCGGCGCGAAGACGATCGCCAGCTTCTCCAATGTCGGTGAGCAGAATGCCATATTCGCCATGAAGTTTCTCAAGGATGAAGGCATTCCAGTCATAAGCTCCTCCACGGGCGGGGAACATGGCCGCAAGATCGAATTCTGGCCGGTCTCGGGCCGCGCCCGCCAGCATCCGCTCAGCGGCGCGGAAACACAGAAGACGGTGGCCATGGAAACGCGTCCGGTGCCGGCGCCCAAACCCGTCGCCAACGATATCGAATTTTTCTAGTACGGAGTTACCAATGCAGCTTGCAGAGCACACCGCCACCACTCCGTTCGAAGAAGCCCTGCCGGATGTTCTGATGCGTGTGGTATCGGAACTGCACGATGTCGCCTATCTCATCGAGCGCATCGAGCCGCAATTGCTTGAGGTGACCAGCGGCCAATTGTCGAGCGAAGGCGTCAAGCTGCTGCAGGGCATCGACCTTGCGGTCCAGAAGACGCGTGGCCTGGCCGAGTTCATAGACACCATCACCGGCTCCATCCCGGGCGACTGGATCGTGGATGTCTCCACCGCGCTCAGCCTCGTCAAGCTTGCTGAAATGCAGAAGGCGCTCGGCGCGGCCTTCCGCCACGGCCATTCCCAGCCGCTCGACAAGGCCTCCGGCGACTTCGACCTCTTCTAGCGCTGTTTCCAGCGGCGCCTGCCTCTTCGCAGAATGCGGAGAAAGGCAACGCTCGCGCAAGCTTCGCACCCTATTGTCATCACGGGGCCAAAAGGTCTCGGACTCTATGAATGACGGTGCGGAACAGAATGAATCTGTTAAATCAAATCCCTCAGGTCTTGAAGAATGTCGCGGCGCTGGGGCAGACGCGGCTGCTGATGTTGGGCGGCGTGGGCGTTGTGTCCATGGCCATTATCCTCGCTGCAGCGCTTTATGTGAACCGTCCCGCTTACGAGACCCTTTATGTGGGGCTTGAAAAGAGCGACCTCAACAAGATCAGCATTGCGCTCGCCGAGTCGGGTCTGGACTTTCAGGTGGGGACCGATGGTTCCAGCCTTCAGGTCCCGGTCGGGCTTACCAGCAAGGCCCGGCTGCTTCTGGCTGAACGTGGCCTGCCCGACAGCGCCAATGCCGGTTATGAACTTTTCGACAATGTCGGTTCTCTCGGCCTGACCTCCTTCATGCAGGAAGTGACGCGCGTTCGCGCTCTTGAGGGTGAGATCGGCCGCTCCATCCAGCAGATCGATGGCATCGCAGCCGCACGCGTGCATATCGTCATGCCCGACGTCGGCAATTTCCGCCGCGGCGAACAGAAGCCCACCGCATCTGTCATGATCCGTGCGAGCGCCTCCGCCGGCCGCAAGGCCTCCGCTTCCATTCGTCACCTCGTTGCATCGGCCGTTCCCGGCCTTGAAGTCGATGATGTGACCCTGCTCGATTCCACGGGCCAGCTTCTGGCGTCCGGTGACGACGTCACCAATGCCGCCATGAACCGTTCGCTGACGCTGGCGCAGAACGTTCAGCAGGAAATCGAGACCAATATCGACAAGGCGCTGGCGCCCTTCCTCGGCATGGACAATTTCCGCTCGAGCGTGACGGCGCAGCTCAATACCGACAGCCGCCAGATTCAGGAAACCGTCTACGATCCGGAATCGCGTGTCGAACGGTCGGTGCGGACCGTCAAAGAAGACCAGAAGTCGCAGGAAACGCAGCCCGACACGGCCGCGACCGTGGAGCAGAATGTTCCGCAGGCCGCACCTCAGGGCGGCGGCAGCACGCCGCAATCGTCGGACGAATCGGCGAAGAAAGAAGAACAGACCAACTACGAGATCAACTCCAAGACGGTCGCCACGGTGAAGAACGGCTATACGGTCGAAAAGATTTCCGTCGCGGTGGTCGTCAACAAGGGGCGTATCGCAAAGATGGTCGGTGAACCCGCCGATCAGGCCAAGATCGACGCCTACCTCGCCGAAATGCAGAAGATCGTCACCTCCGCCGCCGGCATTTCGTCCGACCGTGGCGATATGGTCACCCTGACTGCAATGGATTTCCTCGAAACCCAATTGCTTGACGAGGCCGCCAGCGGACCGGGTGTCATGGAAGTGCTGAGCCGCAATTCCGCTGGCATTATCAATTCCCTCGCCTTTGTCGCCGTCGCCTTCCTTGTCGTCTGGCTCGGTGTACGCCCGCTGGTCCGCACGGTTACCGGCAACGGCGCGGCCGCAGGCCAGCTCAGCCAGGAAGCCGCCGGTCTCGAACTGCCGGACTTCTCTCCAGGCATGGATGCGGGCGCGGGCGGTCTCATGGAAGGGTTCGGGGCGGATTTCGGCTTCGACAGCACCGACGATCTTCTGGCGGGCGGCGATGGCGAAGGCACCTTCAACCGCCGGGTACGCGAAGGGCCCGAACGCAGGCTCTCCCGCATGGTGGAAATCAGCGAGGAAAGAGCCGCCAAGATTCTGCGCAAATGGGCAGTGGAAAAAGCAGCGTAATATCGAAAAGGCCGGAGTTTTACCCGGCCTTTTTTCCGTTTTTGGGCTTTTCGCTATCCTTGGCGGACGCATCGTGGCAATCTCGTTTTAGGACAGTGTTTACAAAAAATTCAGCAACGATACAGTTTGCTGGGAATTGGCTGAGAATGCCGTTTATGGATTGAACAGCTTTTCAGTATGTTTTTTTAGCAATAGACGAACGGTGAAATACGTGGAAAGGCTGGTGTCAGGTAATGGCAAATCCCAGTCCGTTCCATAAAATGAAATGATTCGGTCTCCGGGGGCTTGCCGTCCCATTTTGGTAAGCTTCTCGAATGGAATGATTCCATCCCGAGGTATAATCTCCCACTGGGAGCAAGAGGGCGTAGGCGATTGAAAGTCGATGTTGATATCCGCAGGCTGTCTGCCAAGCCTATGGAGGGCATGGGTAAGCCCCTGCCGCGTGATCAGCTTGCCAAGAACGTCGCAGCCACGGCTGCTGCCGGTAACGTTGCAGGCGCGCTTGATTTGCTCGTGACTTACGCTGGCGCCTCGCATTACCTGCTGGCGCGGGATGACCTTCTCGAAGAAACCGGGCTTAAATTCATCGTCACATCCGATTGGCCTTTCGATCTGGTGCGCCGGTTGGGCGTCGAGCTTGCCAATAGCCAGAACCGTTCGAGCGAAATGGAAAAATGCCTTTCGCTTCTGCAGCCGCGGCTGCTCTTGCTTCCAGAGGACGTTTCGGTTCCCTATGGCATAGACCGGCAGTATTCCGCGCTGTCTTTCTGCGTGGGGCGCATTCGCCTTTCTCTCCTGCTGCTGTTCCCCGAGGAAGCGGTTCCGTCGCCGGAACGCCTGCGTGAAATCGCGCTTCTGACGGGCTATTGCGTCAGTTTCGGCATTGCCAGCGAGGCAAAAGCCGTGCGCGATATCGACCTCACCGAGCGCGAGCTGGAGTGCCTTTTCTGGATCGCGGAAGGCAAGACGAGTGACGAAATTGCGATGATCCTTGGCATTTCACGCAATACGATCAATAATTACATCACAAGCGTGATGCGTAAAACTGCGACAAAAACCCGCTCGGAGGCAATTGCCTACGCCGTGCGCAACAACCTCGTATGATGGTCGGACGGATGGTACAGACGAAAGACAATGAGGGTACTGGTCAAACGGGCATGTTTTACCGCAGCCCTGTCGTGACGAGCCGGTCGGATCTGTTTCCGAAGCTTGTCGCCATGCAGAAGCTGGTCGGCGCGCGCAATTTCGTGGTGACGAAGGCGGCCGCTTCCGGTTTCCCCAACAAGAAGAAGCTGACCTGCGAGCTGGAAAACTGGGGCATGAATGCCGCGGAGCAGAGCACGCAGTTCATTCGCGCTGTCGGCGATATTCTTCTCGATCACATCGAGACGTCGCTTCTGCCGGTCATCTGGCGCAACAAGAATGCCGGCGGTTTTGCCGATCTCCCCGACGTGCCTGCGCTTCTGCGCCGGATCGAGAACGATACGTTGCCCTATGCGGGTCTGGCGCTACCGGTGCGCCTCGGCACCATCGGTAACGGCTATATCGTCTTTTGCGGCACCAATCTCGTTCTCGACAATGAAGTGGTGATCGAGCAGCACATCAAGTGCTGCGAGATCATGGTCGATATGCTGGCGCTGGACGAGCGCAAGGCGGCGCCCTCGGAAGCGTTGAGCGAGAGGGAAATCGCCTGCCTGCAACTGGCGGGCGATGGCCGTATCAGCGAAGAAATCGCGGTCAAGCTCGGGCTGTCGGTCCACACCGTCAACGCCTATCTCGGTTCGGCGACGATCAAGCTTGATTCCGTCAACCGTATCCAGGCGATCGCGAAAGCCATCCGGCTCGGCTACATCCATTAACGGCGGGCGGGTCTACCGCCCCCTTCGCCGGCACTTCGCGTTTTTTTAACAGTTGCCCATTAGAACTTTTATAAGTTTGGCTTTGGGGAACTGTTTCATGCACAACCGGCTCTTTAAGTCCGTTGCTGGCAAGGTCGTGGCTTTGACGATCGGCCTGATCGCGCTCAGCGTGGCGGCGGTTGGTTTTTCGACTTACATTCGCTTGAAGGACAATATCATCACCACCGCGCTGCGTGATACGCACAGCGCAATGCGCAGCATGGCGATCCTTTACGAACTGAAAGTTGGCGGTGTTGCCCTCGAATTGGTGGATGGCGACCTCAAGAGCGTGGGCCGCGCCAGCATCGGAACGATGCGCGATAATGATCTCGTCGACCGCACCGCAGCCGGAAACGGTGGCATCTCCACTGTTTTTGAAGCCAGAGGCGGCGAATTCATTCGCATGACCACCAATCTGAAGAACGAAAAGGGCGAGAGAGCAGCAGGAACCAAGCTTGCGACCGATCATCCCGCTTTCGAAAAAGTCTCCAAGGGTGAATCCTATTTCGGCACCGCGACGCTGTTCGGCACCAGCTACATGACGGGTTATATGCCCGTTACGAACAAAACCGGCGCAACCGTCGGCATTCTGTTCGTGGGTGTTCCCATGGATGTCTACGATGCGCAGATATACAGCCTGCGCGACATGATGCTGATCTGTGGCGGGCTCGCCATGCTTGGCGTCGGCTTGCTCGCCTATTTCGTCATCAAGCGTACGCTTCAGCCCCTGGGCAAGCTGACCGATGCAGTGAAGTCCCTTTCGGACGGCAATCTCGATACACCGATCCCCTATGCCACCAACACCAATGAGTTTGGCAACATTGCACGCGCTTTGGTGATTTTCCGCGAAAATGCACTTGAGAAACTGGCGATTGAGGGCAAGAGCGCCGAGGAACGTGCTGCGGCCGAGTCCGAACGTTACCGCAATGACGCCGAGAAACGGGAGCTGGACGGCCAGATCGAATTCGCGGTCGACGAGATTGCGTCCGGTCTCGGCAGGCTATCGCGTGGCGATCTCAGCCGTACGATTGATACGCCCTTCTCGGGTCGCCTCGACCGGCTGCGCACGGACTTCAACAGTTCCCTGCTCAACCTGCGGGATGCGCTGGGTCAGATCCGGGAGCGCACGCTCGTCATTCAGCACAGCGGTATCGAAATCGAGCAATCTTCGGTCGATCTGTCGAAGCGGACCGAAAACCAGGCCGCCTCGCTGGAGGAGACCGCTGCCGCTGTCGAGGAAATCACCGCTACCGTCAAGTCATCGGCTGAAAGGGCGCGCGAGGCCAATGAGGCCGTTCGCATTACCAAGCAGAGCGCCGACAGCTCCGGTTCGGTCGTCAGCAATGCCGTCGACGCCATGGGCCGCATCGAAGACGCCTCGCGCAAGATCGAACAGATCATCGAGGTCATCGACGACATTGCTTTTCAGACCAACCTTCTGGCGCTCAATGCCGGTATCGAGGCCGCACGTGCTGGTGAGGCCGGCAAGGGCTTCGCCGTCGTGGCGCAGGAAGTGCGCGAGCTTGCCCAGCGCTCCGCCGACGCAGCCCGCGAGATCAAGCAACTCATCAATCAATCGACGCATGAGGTCAGTTCCGGGTCGAAGCTGGTGCAGGAGGCGGGCACGGTTCTTTCCGCCATCAGCCAGCAGATCGTTACCGTCAGCCAGCATGTCGAAACCATTGCGACGGCAACGCAGGATCAGTCTTCCGCACTTCACAACGTCAACAGTTCCGTCAACCAGATGGACCAGATGACCCAGCAGAACGCAGCGCTTGCCGAACAGTCAAGCGCGGCCAGCATGATACTGTCCGGTGAAGTCAAGGCGCTCCTCGAACTCGTGCAGCGGTTCCAGATGGAGCAGGGCTCGGCGACAGGCCGAGACCGGTACAATCAAGCGGCCTGATACGCCGGTTTTTGAAGATAGATACCGCTCCCGGATCGCAAGGTCCGGGAGTTTTTACTCGGCCGCTGCCCGCACGGTACTGGATATCTGGTTGATATAGGCGCGCAGCGCCGCCGGTTTCACCGGCTTGTGCTGGACGGCAATTCCGTATTTTTCGGCATCGCTGCGCACTTCCGGGCTACGATCTGCCGTTACCAGCAGAGCCGGGATCGTTTTGCCATAAAATGTCCTGATGAGGCGGATGGCGCTGATGCCATCGCCATCATCAAGATGATAATCAGCGACGATGACGTCGGGTGCTGCGGTCAGAGAAAGAAATGGTTCTTCCAGCGCCGCCACGGATCCCGCTGGTAAAACGTCGCAGCCCCATCCCGTCAGCAACAGCGTCATGCCCTCAAGGATTTTCGGCTCGTTGTCGATGCACAGCACCCGCACGCCCTGGAGGCGATCGCTGGCAGCAGGATTGGCGATGAGGCCGCCCGACTTCGCGGGTGCGACACGATCTTCCTCACGCGTGAGGTGAATACGGAAGGTCGTGCCCTTGCCCGGCGTGGAAATCAATTGAACCGGATGGTGCAGCATGCGCGACAACCGGTCGACGATGGAAAGACCAAGGCCGAGCCCCGAGGCCGTTTTTGCACCTTCGTCCAGCCGGGCGAATTCTTTGAAGACCGTGCGGAACTTGGAGGCGGGTATGCCGATGCCGGAGTCCGTCACCTGAATGACCACTTCGCCGCCCCGGCGGCGCGCGCCGACAACCACTTTGCCCTTCAACGTGTATTTGATGGCGTTGGAAACCAGGTTCTGTATTAGACGCCGCAGGAGGTTGGGATCAGACCGTACCGTCAGCGAAGTCGGCATGACCACGAGGTCGAGGTTCTTCTCCTGCGCCATCGGCGCAAAATCGGTCTCGATCCGCTTCAGCAAGTCGTTCAGCGGAACGGATGTCATGCGCGCCTTCATCGAGCCGGTGTCCAGACGGGAAATATCGAGCACCGCGCCAAGGATGGTCTCGACCGATTCCAGCGCTGAGTCGATATTCTGCACGAGTTCGCTTTCTCCCGATTCTCCGAGCCGTTCGACCAGCGAGGATGAGTAGAGACGGGCGGCATTCAATGGCTGGAGAATATCGTGGCCGGCGGCGGCGAAAAACCGCGTCTTGCCGATGTTCGCCTCGTCGGCTGCCGCTCTCGCCTCAGCCAGCGCGCGGTTGACGCGGGTCAGTTCGGCGGTCCGCTCCACTACACGCTGTTCCAGCGTTTCATTCGCCTGTTTCAGCGCCTGATCGCTTGCCACCCTCTGGGTAATGTCGGTGAAGGTTGCGACAATGCCCTTGTCCGGCATCGTGTTGGAGCGCACCTCGATGATGCGTTCGCCGCCCGCCAGCACCAGAGGGAATGGCAGGTCCATGGTCAGAAAGCTGGTGATCAACTGTTCCGTATCACCGGCCGGCATGTCGCCTCGTTCCTGCAGCATGGAGACGATGTCGGTTAGTGGTACGCCCACCTGGCCGAACTGCTCGGGCAGGTCCAGAAGAGTGCGAAAGCGCCGGTTCCAGATCGTCAGTTGCTGGGAGCTATCGAAAACGGCGATACCCTGGTCCATCTGCGCCAGCGCCGTCTGCAACATGTCCTGATTATACTGCAGCGCTTCGCTTGCCTGGTCGAGCAGCCACGCCGTGTCTGCGCTGGTGTCTTCCGCCTTCTGCAGAATGATCGAGAGCACCAAGCGGGCGGAGGAAGAGCCGATGGCGCTGCCGAGTAACTGTTCGGAGAAGTGGATCAGCGCCATGTCCGCCGGCTGGTCGTCATTCAGCTTTCTGCCGGCCGTTTTTTCATAGGTGGCCAATGAACGGAGCATGCGCTCTTCGCCGAGATAGCGGGCGATCGCGCTTTTCAGATCGCCGACGCTGACACGGGTTTTCCAGCCGCGGGTGGCGAATTGCGATTTTGAATGACGCTTGACGAAGATGCCGGACTGAATGCGTTCTACCGGTCTTGGATTGCGCGAAAGCGAGCCGAGTACAAACGCCATGCTGTTGACGAGAAGACTGAGAATGACTGCATTCACGAATGGATCGGCTTCAGGCCCGTTGAACACGGTGCTGCCGGAAAACAGGAAGCCGAGAATATTCGCCGCAACCTCGGAATTGTCAGGCCCGCCGAAGCTCGGCAGGAAAAGCAGATAGGCCCAGACGAAGAAGCCGGAACTCAACCCCGCGATTGCGCCGCGCGCATTGGCCCGCCGCCAGAAGAGGCCGCCGAAAAGGGCAGGGGCCATCTGGGCAATTGCAGCGAAGGCCAGCAGGCCGATGGAGGCAAGACCCGTGGCGCTGTCGGCGGCGCGATAATAACCATAACCCAGCAGCATAACGGCAAAGATCGCCGTTCTGCGGATGTTGAGCAGGGTCTTGGCGAAGTTGTCCCGGTGCGGTGAGCGATTCAACAGCTTCTGTCGCAGGAAGATCGGCATGACAATGTCATTGGAAATCATGATCGACAGCGCGACCGACGCGACGATCACCATCGCGGTCGCGGCCGAAAAACCGCCGATGAAGGTGATCAGGGACACGACCGGCATCTGATGGTTGAGCGGCAATTGCAGCACGTAGAGATCGGCGTCGCCATTGGCGCCGAGCGTCAGAATGCCGGCAAGAGCGATCGGCAGTACGAAGATGTTGATGGCGATGAGATAGAGCGGTAGCAGGAACCCCGCCATGCGCAACTCTTCCGGCGTCCGGTTTTCCACGACTGTGACATGGAACTGACGCGGCAGCAGGATGATGGCGAAGCCGGAAAGCAGGGTCATGACGATCCAGCGGCTGACGGGCGTGTGATAGGAGATGGCCTGCATCGCCTGTTCATTGGCGGAGGCGAGCTGCCATAGATGCGCGGGACCATCGAAGAGCACGAAGAGCACATAGAAGCCGACGGTGCACATGGCGACGAGCTTGACCAGCGATTCCATCGAGATCGCCAGTATGAGCCCGTCCTGATGTTCGGTTGCATCCGTGTGGCGGGTGCCGAACATGACGGCGAAGCCCGCCATGACAATGGTGACAACAAGCGGCAGATCGAGGAAGTAGAGGTTGCCGCTGCCGATGCCGTAATCACCGGGGTCGACCATCGTCGCCACCGAGCTGGAAACCGCTTTCAGCTGCAGCGCGATATAGGGAATGGCGCCGACGAGCGCGATGATGGCGACAATCATCGCCACGGTGGAATTCTTGCCATAACGGGCGGCAATGAAGTCTGCAACCGAGGTCAGTTTTTCCGTTTTGGCAAGCTCAACGATGCGTCGGATGATTGGCATGCCAAGGGTGAAGGCAAGGATAGGCCCGGTATAGATGCCAAGAAATTCCAGTCCCTTGTCGGCTGCAAGCCCAACACCACCAAAATAGGTCCAGGAGGTGCAATAGATCGCAAGGCTGAGCGCATAGACGAACGGACGCCCCTTTTTCGGCGCGTTTCTCTTACGGCTCTTCCTGTCCCCGTAGCTCGCAACAGCAAACAGCAGCAGGATATAGGCGAAAGCCGAACCGAATATGATCCACCCAGGAAGCACGCATCCTCCCATGCAAGAGTTTCCTGATATCAAGCATAGGCGAAATCCGCGCCATTGAGAATGAGCGCGGTCTGATCATAAAGTTCAAGATCAGCGCGCAAAAAACCCGATAAATGCAATCTTGACGAATTCCAAAAGTGTAAGGGAATCTGTATGGTTGAAGGTGTAGGGACAGTCACATAGCTTCAGCTCGCAAAGCACGAGAGGGACAATCTGAATGCTTAACGAATTTAAAACCTTCATTGCCCGCGGCAATGTCATGGACCTTGCCGTGGGTGTTATTATCGGTGCCGCTTTCAGCAAGATCGTCGACTCCGTCGTCAACGATCTTATCATGCCTATCGTCGGCGCAATCTTCGGCGGGTTCGACTTCTCGAACTACTTCCTGCCACTGAGCTCTAACGTCAATGCCACCTCGCTCGCCGCAGCCCGCGAGCAGGGCGCCGTTTTCGCTTACGGTAACTTTCTGACCGTTCTCATCAACTTCCTCATCCTCGCCTGGATCATTTTCTTGATGGTGAAGGGCGTCAATAAGCTTCGCGATTCCGTCGAACGCAAGAAGGTCGAGGAAAAGCCGGCAGCTGCCCCGCCGCCGGAGGACGTGAGGCTGCTTACCGAAATTCGCGATCTGCTGAAGACGCGCTGAGCCAGATAAATCTGGTTTAACCGCCGGCCCATGCGGCCGGCGATCTCCTGCCGGGATGATCCATAAAGAAAATCCATGGCCGCCTCACGGATTATCATGCACATGGCGGGTGCGATGCGATAAGAAGGCACCAAACGGAGTGTCTTTAATGTCCATTTTGAACAGTCTGAGTGCACGCTCTCTGGCGGCTCCCGAGAGCGGTATTGTCGAAGTCGTGAATTACGCCCGGGGGCGGGACAACCTCCTGCCGCTGTGGGTTGGCGAAGGCGATCTGCCAAGCCCCGACTTCATCAATCAGGCCGCCATCGATGGTCTGAACAATGGCGAGACCTTCTATACCTGGCAGCGCGGTATTCCAGAACTGCGCCAGGCGCTGAGCCGTTATTACGAACGCCATTTCGCGGCATCGCTGCCGCCGGAGCATTTTTATGCGACCGGTTCAGGTATGCAGGCGATTGTGCTTGCCGTTCAGGCATTGACGTCACCGGGCGACGAGATGGTGTATCTTTCACCCACATGGCCCAATATCGTTGCCGCCATCGGTGTGGCAGGGGCGAAGGCGGTTCCGGTCGGCATCGATTTTCGTGATGGCCGCTGGGATCTCGATATCGACAGGCTGGAAAGCGCGATTACCCGCAAGACCAAGGCGCTTTTCATCAATACGCCTTCCAACCCGACTGGATGGACAGCGACGGCAGACAATCTCCGTGATGTTCTGGCGCTTGCCCGCAAACATGATCTTTGGATCGTCGCCGACGAGATTTATGCGCTTTATCATTATTCCGGCAGCCACGCGCCGTCCTTCCTCGATGTGATGGAGCCGGACGACAAGATCGTCTTCGCCAATTCCTTCTCGAAAAACTGGTCGATGACCGGCTGGCGGGTCGGCTGGCTTGTCGCTCCGCCAGTCATCGGCCAGGTGATCGAAAACCTTATCCAATATTCCACGTCAGGCGTGGCGCAATTCATGCAGCGCGGCGCGGTCGCGGCCCTCGACAAGGGCGATGGTTTCATTCGCGAGAATTACGAGCGCGCTTTGACCTCACGCGATATTCTCTGTGACGCCTTGATTGCAACGAACCGCGTCGAAACTCTGAAACCGGATGGCGCTCTTTATGCCTTCCTCAAGATCGATGGAGTGACGGACAGCCGCGCAACCGCGATTGATATCGTCGATAAGACCGGCGTCGGCCTTGCGCCCGGAACTGCTTTCGGCCCGGGGGGAGAATTGTTCCTCCGCGCCTGCTTCCTGCGCAACCCCAGGCAGATAGAAGACGCGGCCGACAGGCTGGCCTCTTACATCCTTAGTCGGTAAGCCTCGCTCGCGGGCATCTCTGCCCTTTCACGGCGCCTACATAGCATCGGCACGACTCTGTCCGGCGCGCCTTTGGGCATCACGCCGAAGCGCGAAAATTACAACCCCACGGCGTAGCCATCGACGTGCGGGTTTTTTTGTGCTAATGCGCCCTCGTTCCGTCTATGAGAACATTTTCATACAATAAATAAAATGCCTTGCATCGCACTAACCAATCGTAAGCCACCTTTTCACAGAGGCGGAGGATTGGTTGGGTATTCGCTGTGCAAGTAATCAATGATGAAGAATTATTGGCTTTGATGAGCTCAAGAAAAGCAAACAGGGAAGTAGTGTCATGGCTGTTCTGGTCACGGGTGGGGCCGGTTATATAGGAAGCCACATGGTGTGGGCTTTGCTCGATGCCGGGGAAGAAGTCGTCGTTGTCGATCGGCTTTCGACCGGATCGCGCTGGGCCGTCGCGCCAGCGGCGCGTTTTTATCTCGGCGATGCGGCGGATCCCGCGTTGCTCGACCAGATTTTCGAAGAAAATCAGATCGAGACCATTTTCCATTTCGCCGGCTCCGTCAGCGTTCCCGAATCCATCAGCCGGCCGCTCGAATATTACGAAAACAACACCGGCACCACCCGCGCGCTTGTCGCTGCCGCGGTGCGGAATGATATCCGCAATTTCATCTTCTCCTCCACAGCCGCTGTGTATGGAAACCAGCCTTTCGAAGGCCCGGTGCCGGAAACGGCGGTCCTCAGCCCCGAAAATCCCTACGGTCTGTCGAAACTCGCTTCTGAAATCATGCTGCGCGATGTCGTGCGCGCACATGACTTCAACTACGTGGCGTTGCGTTACTTCAATGTGGCCGGAGCCGACCCCCAGGGTCGCGCCGGACCTTCGCCAACAGGCGTCGCTAATCTCATAAAGGTGGCATGCGAAGCTGCAACCGGGCGCCGGGATCACGTGGAGGTTTACGGGACGGATTATCCGACGGCCGATGGCACCGGCGTTCGCGACTATATCCATGTCAGCGACCTCATCGAAGCGCACATGCTGGCCATGGCCCATTTGCGCGCCGGCGGCGGCACAAGAACGCTCAATTGCGGTTATGGCGTCGGTTATTCGGTGCTTGACGTCCTGCATGCCGTGCAGCGGGAATCCGGACATGATTTTCCGGTCATCCACTGTCCGCGCCGGGCCGGCGACATCGCCACCATGGTGGCGGATTCGGGACGGATCCAGTCAGAATTTGGTTGGCGTCCGCGCTTCAACGATCTTTCGACCATCGTCCGCACCGCGTTGCAATGGGAGGCCAAGCGCCAGGCCCAGAAAAACGAGATGATTCCTCCAATACGGCGTAAACTGGCGGCGATAGGATGAACCGGCTGCGCATCACCTTGCCCTGTTTTTCTTGACGGAACGATAGTCAGTCGGGCGGTCTGACGCGCTGGCGGGGCGAAGCCATCGATCACGATCGAAGAAGCCGCGTGTCAGCTTCAGTCCGGCCGAAGTTTCGGTCGCGAGCAAAATCACATTCACGCGGTGCGGCGCGGTGGGTTCCGGCTTCACGGAAGCCGAAATGCCGAAGTGTCGCGCCTGATACTGTTGCATCTTCTGCGCCGGTTCAAGCACCGAGCCAATATCTCTCCAACGGGTCTGCTCGATAATCATGGCAAGTGCTGCCGCAAGCTTCGCGTTGACAGCGCGTCCGGCCGATGTCTGCGGTGCAACTGCCTTCAGCCTGACGGACCGGATTTCCCCGGAAACCTCGCCGCGGATTTCCAGGAAAAGCGATGCCGCGCCAGCCGGGTCCGCCGTCGTTGCCTCGCCCAGATCGGCCATACATTCGAAGCTGCGGTTATTCACCGGACTAGGGTGCCAGCCTCGCGGGCTGGTGAAGCCTTCGGCCGTGAACCGGTCGCAAAGGTCTTTGCCGGAGATGATGAAATCGCGGGCGAAAGACGCTCTGGCGCCATTGCGCTCGAATTTCAGCAGGTGAGGTGGCAGATAAATGGTTCTCGCGGCAAGCTTCTGCCGTTTGACGGGTTTTGCCCTGGCAGATGGTACGGCGGAAAGAGGAGCGGGCGCCAGATTGAGATAGGTGAGCAGGCTTCTCAGGTGCTTTTTGTCATTGGCGAGCAGAACCGTGGCCGATATGGCGAAACAGACGACGAGCACCGCAACAAGCAGCGCGCGGAGACTGACTCTCTTTTGCGGGCCTGCGTCCATCATGGGACCTTGTTGGCTGTCTGTTATAGGCATCAGCCGGTTTGGAGCGAATTATCGGACCATTGGCGGTCCGGCGAATATCAATTGCGAGTAAAAGTTCTAAAATATCTGGTTCCGCCGGAATGTCCGGCGGATGTCCTCAGTCGGAGGAATTCTTGTCACCATCCCGTCCGCCGGCGCTGCTCTCATCATCCGCTACGGGAATGGCGTAGGAACCGTTCAGCCAGCGGGCGAGATCGAGCGAGCGGCAGCGATCCGAGCAGAACGGGTAGTCTTCCCGTGTCGATGGTCGGCCGCATTCCGGGCACGGTTGGGATTTGCGGAGCGGCGTAACGTTTCCAGCGCCTTCGGTGGAGGATTTTGCCACAGCCTATCCCTCCAGCCAGCCAGACGTCACCTCGAACCCTTCACCGGCAAGAAGCGACATGGTCTCATAGAGCGGCAGACCGACGACATTGGTGTAAGAGCCCGTCAATTTCTGCACGAACGCACCGGCGATGCCCTGAATGCCATAAGCGCCCGCTTTGCCGCGCCATTGCCCGGAAGCGATATAGGCATCGATCTCACGGGTCGACAGGCGTTTGAAGCGTACCTTGGTCTCCGCCACCTTCTGCCGGATCTTGCCGCCCGGGGTTACGAGGCAGATGCCGGTATAGACCCAATGGCTGCGCCCGGAAAGAAGATGCAGCGCCGCTGAAGCCTCTTCCGTATATTCCGCCTTGCCCACGATACGTCGACCGACAGCAACGACCGTGTCGGACCCCAGGACATAGGCGTCCTTCCAGGCCTGCTCGTTTTTCAGCGCCGCCTGTGCCGCTTCCGCTTTCTGCAAGGAAAGACGGCGGCAGAGCGTTCGCGGATGCTCGAGCTTGACGGGCGTCTCGTCAATATCCATCGGCATCAGGCGAGCCGGCTCGATGCCGATCTGATGCAGCAGCTCCAGACGCCGCGGCGATCCAGAAGCGAGAACGAGCTTTTGTTTTGAATTCGTCATTGCGCTGCCGGGCGTAGGATGCGGAAACGGATTACTTGAAGCGATAGGTGATGCGGCCCTTGGTCAGGTCGTAAGGCGTCATTTCGACCAGAACCTTGTCGCCTGCGAGAACGCGGATGCGGTTCTTGCGCATGCGGCCCGCCGTATGGGCGATGATTTCATGGTCGTTCTCAAGCTTCACGCGGAATGTTGCGTTCGGCAGCAATTCGGTTACGATGCCCGGGAATTCAAGGACTTCTTCTTTTGTCATGTAAGGGTTTTCTTCCTGTTGATAGTGCCGGACCGTGTCCTGTCCGGGAAAATTGCGCGGAAACTACACAATCCCGGCACATTTGTGAACCTCTAAAGCATCGGCTTGAAAATCGCGATCGATTTTAACAGGCCGAGGCAGTTTTCAGTCTTTTGAAAGCGTATCCGCCACCGGCTGTTGCCGCTTCGGCAGGCGTTCGGTAATCAGTTTTGCAAGATGGTCCCGCACCTCACGATAGGCGTCGAGTATTTGCTCCCGCGTGCCAGTGACCACCGTCGGATCCATGGTGGGCCAATAGACCACATCGAGAGAGTTCGAGCGCGTCAGTTCCAGTGCGGCGTGATGAGCTTCTGGTGTTAATGTAATGATCAGATCGAAAAAATCATCCTCGATCTCGTCCAAAGTACGCGGTTTGTGCTTGCCGAGCGAAAAACCCTGCTCCTCCAGCACCGCATCCACGAAGGGGTCGCGCTCGCCCGCCCGCACACCTGCGGACTGGATGTAGATGCCGGGCGCGACCAATCGTTTGGCGATCACCTCGGCCATGGGGGAGCGGATGGAATTCATGCCGCACATGAACAGGACCGATTTCGGCGCTCGTCCCTCGTTTGGCGCTGCGGCAGGATCGCTCATCTCTAACCCCGCCAATAAAGCACACAGACAAGGGTGAAGAGCCGGCGCGCCGTGTCGAAATCCACCTTTATCTTGCCGGAGAGCCGGTCCATCAGTGTCTGCGAGCCGTCATTGTGAATACCGCGCCTGCCCATGTCGATCGCCTCGATCTGGCTCGGCGTAGACGAGCGGATCGCCTCGTAATAGCTTTCGCAGATCAGGAAATAATCCTTGATGATGCGGCGGAACGGCGTCAGCGACAGGATATGGGTGGAGACATCCCTGTCGTCCTCGGTCTTGATGGAGAAAACCAGTTTGGAATCGACGAGCGATATATAAAGCCGGTACGGCCCGCCGTCATGTCCGGCAGGCTCAAAGGTATTTTCTTCGATCAGGTCGAAAATAGCGACGGCGCGTTCATGCTCCACGTCGGGCGTGGACCGGCCGATGCTGTCGTCCAGTACCACGTCGCAGAGCCGGAAGTCGCCTGACGCCATCGTTTAACTTTCCGGGTTGAGGCGGATGGAGACGGAGCGCGCATGCGCGTCCAGCCCCTCGGAACGGGCAAGGGTGATGGCTGCCGGCGCAAGCTGGCGCAGCTGCTCGGGACCAAGGCGCAGGATGGACGTGCGCTTGACGAAATCCAGCACCGAAAGGCCTGAGGAAAAACGGGCCGAGCGCGCCGTCGGCAGAACATGGTTGGAACCGCCCACATAATCGCCGATCACTTCGGGGGTATGGCGCCCGACAAAAATCGCCCCGGCATTGCGGATGTGGGCCATTAGCGCATCCGGGTCATCGATGGCAAGTTCCAGGTGTTCGGCGGCGATCCGATTGGCCAACGGAATGGCATCGGTGAGCTTTTCGACCAGAATGATCGCGCCGAAATCCGCCCAGCTCGCCGCTGCTGTTTCGGAACGCGAGAGACGCTTCAGCTGCCGCTCGACGGCTGCTTCCACCGCCTTGCCGAGCTCGGCATCATCGGTGATCAGGATGGATTGTGCACCACGATCATGCTCCGCCTGTGCCAGAAGATCGGCAGCAAGCCAGTCGGGGTCGTTATCCCTGTCGGCGATAACAAGCACTTCGGAAGGGCCGGCGATCATGTCGATGCCGACAGTGCCGAAGACCTGACGCTTGGCGGCCGCCACATAAGCATTGCCCGGGCCGACGATCTTGGCGACCGGCGCGATGGTTTCAGTGCCATAAGCCAGTGCCGCCACGGCCTGCGCGCCACCGATGCGATAGATTTCCTCGACGCCCGCAATACGCGCGGCAGCCAGAACGGCCGGATTGACCGCGCCGCCATTCGCGGGCACGACCATGACGATGCGCTCCACACCGGCAACCTTGGCGGGCACGGCATTCATCAGCACTGAGCTTGGATAGCTGGCCGTGCCGCCGGGCACATAAAGGCCCACGGCCTCGATTGCGGTCCAGCGCGAGCCGAGGCCGACGCCGATATCGTCCTCGTAAATATCGTCCTTCGGCATCTGTCGCGCATGGTGTTTTTCGATACGCCGGGCTGCGAGTTCAAGCGCTTCGATCACGCTCGTGTCGACGGCGGCAATCGCCGCATCGATTTCATCAGTCGTTACCCGCATCGGCACCGCGGCAAAATCGATGCCGTCGAATTTCCGGGAGTAATGGGCGAGGGCCGCATCGCCGCGATGTCGGACATCATTGATGATGTCGCGAACGGTCGCATTGACGTCTTCGGAAACTTCTCTCTTGGTTGTCAGGAAGGCAGCGAATTTCTGTTCGAAATCAGCCGATGCCTGCTCCAGCCAGATTGCCACGCCATTACCCTTTCATTGTCCCCACGGGGTGCACGACTTACCGCAGAACGATTGCAGCTCTGGTATGTGGCATAAATCGAAACGGGACGGAAAGGCAACCGTCCCGACAGTCCGGAAAGCTTATTCGCTGTCGGGATGATGCGGTTTGGTGGCGGTTTCCCACGCACCGCTCACATCAGTCAACTGCGCCTCGATGCATTCGACATCAAGCGCGATGGTGCCGCCGCCGGAAAGGGCCAGTTCCACAAGGCCATCCGGGCCTTCGCCATTCGGTGTGAAACGTATCGCCAGAAGCGAAAGAACCTGCTCCCTGTCGGCCAGGTTGATGGACTGCGAACGAACGGCGGAGACACGCTTCAGGAAAACAACTGTGCGGCAGCGTTCCGGTGGCAGGTGCTTTTTATCGGCGCTTTCCCAGACGAAACGGTTGGCGGAAAAGGTGAACTGGCCGTGTTTCGGCTCGAAGGCAACATCCTTCAGCTTGAAGACACTGTCCTGCATATGGGTCGAGATGACGGAGAGATCTTCAGTATCCAGCGCGAGCAATTTCAGGCCGCTCATCTTTTTCTTCCTTCTTGTGCGGTGAGGACCGCTATTTCCATGACTTACAATGGAAATAGGCAGTCCCGGCCCGCTGTGCAACGGGTAGAAAACGGATGAGCGGCGATGAATGGATCAATCGCTGACGCGCTCGACCAACGCGCCGCAGCGGGTGAGCTTTTCCTCGAGGCGTTCGAAGCCGCGGTCTAGATGATAGACGCGCGACACCATGGTCTCGCCCTCGGCCACGAGGCCGGCAATGACCAGCGACACGGAAGCGCGCAGATCGGTCGCCATCACAGGCGCACCCTTGAGGCGGGAAACGCCTTCGATGCGGGCCATCTGACCGGAAAGCGAAATCTTCGCACCGAGCCGGGCAAGCTCCTGCACATGCATGAAGCGGTTTTCGAAGATCGTTTCGGTAATGTGGGAAACGCCTTGGGAACGGGTCATCAGCGCCATGAACTGCGCCTGCAGGTCTGTCGGGAAGCCGGGGAACGGTTCAGTGACGACATCGACCGGCTGAATGCCGTTGCCGTTGCGCACCACGCGCAGGCCGGTTTCCGTCTCGCTGATCGTGGCGCCTGCGAGCCGGAGCGTATCAAGTGCATTGTCGAGCAGCGATGCGCGCGTCCCTTCCAGCACCACATCACCGCCGGTCATGGCCACTGCCATGGCATAGGTGCCGGTTTCAATACGATCGGGCAAAACCCGGTGGCGCGCGCCGGAAAGCGAGGTAACGCCTTCGATGGTGATGGTGGAGGTGCCGGCGCCTTCGATCTTCGCGCCCATTGCGATCAGGCAGTGCGCCAGATCGACAACCTCGGGCTCGCGGGCGGCGTTGTGGATGACGGTTGTGCCGCGGGCAAGGCTTGCAGCCATCAGCATCACATGCGTCGCGCCAACCGAAACTTTGGGGAAGGTATAGACCGCGCCGATGAGGCCGCCCTTGGGGGCCGAGGCATTGATGTAGCCGCCATCGATCTCCATCGTCGCGCCGAGCGCCTGCAGGCCCTCGATGAACAGGTCAACGGGACGCGTGCCGATGGCGCAGCCGCCAGGCAGGGAGACGCGGGCGCGGCCCTCACGCGCCAGAAGCGGGCCGATGACCCAGAAGCTTGCACGCATCTTGGAGACCAGCTCGTACGGAGCGGTGGTATCGACAATGGTGCGGCAGGTGAAATGCACGGTACGGGAATAAGCTTCGCCCTGGCTTTCGCGGCGGCCATTCACGGAAATATCCACGCCATGATTGCCGAGGATACGGATCAGCTGCTCCACGTCAGCCAGATGCGGAACGTTTTCGAGCGTCAGTGTATCGCTGGTCAGCAGCGATGCGATCATCAGCGGCAAGGCGGCGTTTTTGGCGCCGGAGATGGGGATGATGCCGTTGAGCTTGTTGCCACCCGTAATTCTGATGCGATCCATGCGTCCCTACGGGCCTGTGCCCGCCTTTCTTTATCGTGCCTTGCGGAAAGGCGCGTCCTTAGACGAATTTCCGCGGCGTTTCAATTTTATGCTGTGAATTCTCTATGAGGATGATTCGTCCGTTTTTGCGGCAGGCAGGCCAATGGTGTCGTCTGCGTCGCCGGCACGGCGCGCGCGAACCTGTTGTTTGCGCTTCAAAAGATTTTCGCGAAGTTTCTTCGCGGCACGCGCCTTCCGTTCCGCCTCGCGCTGGCGCGCCTTTTCGCCGGGCCCCGCCTGCGGCTTGCCGCTGGCCGCCGCGTCGGATGCGCCCGCGGAAAAGTCCCCGCAGAGCGCTGTCTTCACCTGTTTGTCGTGATGTTCGGTCATAGATTCAGCAATATCTGAAAAATGCTGTTTTCAACAGGGGGGGCGCTTTTTTGCGCCGCTTGATGAAGAATATCGTTTTGCGACTTGCGCTCGTCAAAAACCTGTGGCAATAGGCCGCCACGCTTGATGCTGAAGCGATCGCTTCGGCACCGGATGCTGCTATAGCTCAGGGGTAGAGCACTCCCTTGGTAAGGGAGAGGCCGAGAGTTCAAATCTCTCTAGCAGCACCATTTTACCTCAACAATTCAAGAAGTTGCGCGCTTACTCAAGCCCTACACCCTGCATGTTGCTCACCGCATTCCGGAGTGTTGTCGCTTCGTGAAAGCTTCGCAAACGGGAAAACCGCGCCCTTTGCGAAGCGCGGTTTCCACATCCGAATATTCTGTTGCTGCCAGAGCGGGACGAAACCGCCCGTAGCCAACGGGCGCCGCTTACTGACGGAATAGCGACAGGATATTTTCGGAACTGGTATTGGCGATGGAGAGCGACTGGATCGCCAGCTGTTGCTGCGTCTGGAGAGCCTTGAGCTTGGTGGATTCCTCGTTCATGTCCGCATCGACGAGGCGGCCGATGCCCTTGTCGATGGAGTCTGTCAGCTTGGAGACGAAGTCTTCCTGCAGATCGAGGCGCATCTTGATCGAGCCGAGATCGGCGCTTGCGCTGATGAGCGATTCCAGCTGGGTGTTGACGAACTGGATCATGTTATCGAGACCTTCGTTTTCGGTCAGCGGCTGTCCCTTTGAATTGGTCAGGCCGGCCAGGTCCTTCGTGATGTCGAGGTCGATCAGCGAGTAGTCGAGCTTCTGCGCCATCTGCGAATCCGCTGCGGCGGTTTCCAGATAGATATTGTTGCCGGACGTTCCACCGGTGCCGATCGCGGTTACCGTGGTACCGGCAGGTGTCGGCGCCGTGTTGTTGGCCTTCACGTAAAGCGCTTCGCCGGCGGCGTTTTCACCGATCTTGAAGTAGGTGCCGTTGTTTCGTGCAGTGGTGGCGGCAGCGACTGTAACGAGGCCGGTTACCGGGTCTGCGGCGGAAACCGTGGTTGTCGTGCCCGAGGGGAAACCGAGAAGCTGCGCTTCGGTAAACACCTTTGCGGTATAGGGTGTTGTTGTGGGGACACCTGCGGGCGTCGTTGTCGTGATCTCGAAATCGCGAAGAGCGCCGGTATCGGAGTAATAGGCGGCGCTGTCGAGAATGCCGTTTTTCGTCGCGCCGGTGGTCGTATCGAAAAGCGCGGTCTTGTTGTCGACCTGGATGTTGATGGTCTTGACGGCGACATTACCTGCACCGTCACGGATGAAGGAGCCGACGACCTGCTTGGTGATGGGCGTCAGATTGCCGGACGCGTCGCTGATCTTGCCCTTCAGCCAGTTTTCACCGGAGAAGGAGGCGGATTCGCCAATGCTCTTCAACTGGTCCTGAAGCTGGCGGATTTCTTCCTGGATCTTGGCCTTGTCAACGCCTGCTTCGCGGGCGGCAACCAGCTTCTTGCTGATTTCCTTGACGACATCGACGGTGGTTTCCATGGCGGAATAGGCGGTATCAACCTTTGCGGCGCCGAGGCCGAGAGCGTCCTGTACGGCGGAGAGGGCGCCATTATCAGAACGCATGGTGGTCGCGATCGACCAGTAGGCGGCATTGTCGGATGCGGTCTTGACGCGCATGCCGGAGGAAACGCGCGACTGGGTTTCTTCCATGTTGCTGCCGATGGCGCGAAGAGTCTGGAGGGCGGCCATGGCCGCAACGTTGGTCAAAATGCTGGTCATAATGATTTGCCCCTTGATTGGCTGAAATGAAAAGGGACATTCCGGATTGCCGCCGGGAACGATCGAGCGGCTTGATGCCTGTTAACCTCTTTTTCGTCTTGGTTAACCAATCGTTTCGATGACCAGTTTTTAGGGCGCGAATGGTTAACAAAGCCTAAACCTGTATTAATAAAATTAGGAAATAATAATTTCTATTAACGATAACGAAAAAACCGCGCCCTTTCGGGCGCGGTTTGCATTTGACGATCGAGTGTCGGAATTAACGGAAGAGCGAGAGAATGCTCTGGGAGTCGTTGTTGGCGATCGACAGGGCCTGAACAGCGAGCTGCTGCTGGGTCTGAAGGGCCTTCAGCTTGGTGGATTCTTCGTTCATTTCCGCGTCGACGAGGCGGCCGATGCCCTTGTCGAGCGAGTCGGTCAGCTTGTTGACGAAGTTTTCCTGCAATTCGATGCGCATCTTGACCGAGCCGAGGTCGGCGGCGGCGGATGTCATGCTCTGGAGCTGCTTGTCGACGAAGGAAACCATGGCGTCGAGCGCCTGCTCGGGCGTCAGGGTCACGGTGGCGGGGCCGACGAGATCCTTGGTGATGTCCAGCGAGGTCAGGGAGTAGGACAGTGACTTTGCGAGCTGATTGTTGGCGCCGGTTTGAAGGTAGACGTTTTGGCCATCTTTCGTGGTGCCGATTGCGGAGGTGCCGAGCGCTTTCTGAGCGGTGTCGATGGCGGCGGTACCCGTCGAGGCAGTCGCTGCGGTGCCGTCGCCCATGACCTTGACATACTGATCGTCACCGATTTTCAGGTATGCGCCGTTCTCTGCGGCCGAAGCGTTGGCGACAACAACCAAGCCGGTAGTCGCATCCGCAATCGCAGTGACCGGGGTTGCAGCCGCGGCAGGGGTCAGGCCCTTAAGCTGTGCTTCGGTGAAGACCACCGCTGCCTTAACCGTGGTGGCCTTTGCGGCGCCGACGCCTGTCGTGATTTCGAAGTTCTTGTATGAACCCGTCGAGGAATAGACGGCGTAGGCATCGAGAATACCCTGCTTGTCTTTTGCCGCGCCGGACGAGGTGTCGAACAGAACCGTCTCGTTGCTCAATGCGACATTGATGGTCTTGACGGAAACGTTGCCGCTGTTATCGCGGATGAAGGAGCCGACGACCGCCTTGGTGATGTCGGAGAGGTTGCCCGTGCCATCGCTGATCTTGGCCTGCAGCCAGTTCTCACCGGAGAAGGAGGAGGAGCTGGAGATGGACTTCAGCTGGTCCTGCAGCTGGGAGATCTCTTCCTGGATCTTGGTCCGGTCGACGCCTGCTTCGCGGGCGGCCACCAGCTTGTTCTTGATCTGCTTGACGACCTCGATCGAGGATTCCATGCCGGCATAGGCGGTGTCGACCTTGGCGGCGCCGAGGCCGAGGGCGTCCTGGACGGCGGAAAGGGCGCCATTATCCGAACGCATCGTGGTCGCGATGGACCAGTAAGCGGCATTGTTGGAAGCTTCCCGGACGCGCTGGCCGGAGGACACGCGGTCCTGTGTGGCTTCCATGTTCTGGCCGATGGAGCGCAGGGTCTGGAGTGCAGACATGGCTGCGACGTTTGTCAAAATGCTCGTCATAATAAATTGCCCCTTGAATGGCTGATTAGAAAAGGGACATTCCGGCTCACCGGGAGCGGCGTACAGCATCATGCCTGCTAACTGGCTGATTTTAAAAGGTTAGCTCACCGCTTCGATGGCTCTAGCTAACTGCCTTATGGTTAACAAATACTTAAAGTAGTAAAAAACTTGAGATAAAATTTATACGTGCATACCATCTAAAAAACTGAAACGTAATATTTGCCATCCGCGTCGGACGGGCTGCCTTGAGCGGTCTTCACGATTATCGCTTTGAAACGCGGGCGATAAAACGAAAAAAACCGCGCCGTTTCGGGCGCGGTTCGCATTTGACGATTGAGTGTCGGAATTAACGGAAGAGCGAGAGAATGCTCTGCGAGTCGTTGTTGGCGATCGACAGGGCCTGAACAGCGAGCTGCTGCTGGGTCTGAAGAGCCTTGAGGCGAGTCGATTCTTCGTTCATTTCCGCGTCCACCAGACGGCCAACGCCCTTGTCGAGCGAGTCGGTCAGCTTGTTGACGAAGTTTTCCTGCAGTTCAATGCGCATCTTGACCGAGCCGAGGTCGGCGGCGGCGGATGTCATGCTCTGGAGCTGCTTGTCGACGAAGGAAACCATCGCGTCGAGATACTGGTTTTCCGAGACTGCCGAGCCGTCACTGTTCTTGAACGTGCCGGTCAGGTCCTTGGTGATGTCCAGCGACGTCAGCGAGTAGGTGAGCTGCGTTGCGAGCTGGGCGTCAGCGCCTTCTTCCAGGTAGATCTTGGTGGTGCCGTCGAGGCCCACGGCAATGCTGGTCTTGGTTGCCGGAGCTGTCGGCGCAGTCGTGTTGATTTTCACGTACTGGTCGTTGCCAAGATTGAAGTAGGTGCCGTTGACGTTGGGGACTGTCGTGTCGGCGTTAGCGATCGTGACGATACCCGTTGCGGCGGCGGTGGTGAAGGTGACGGCGGTACCGGCAGTTGCTTCCTTCAGGCCCTTCAGCTGAGCTTCGGTGTAAACCTTGGCTGCGGCAACCTTGGTTACCGGCTGTGCGGCGCCTGCGCCGTCCGAGTCATTGGTGATTTCGAACAGCTTGTAGCTGCCGGTGGAAGAAAAGTAGGCATAGGAGTCGAGAACGCCCTGCTTGTCTTTTGCAGCGCCCGAAGACGTGTCGAACAGTACCGTGTTGCGGCTCAGGTCAACGTTAACGGTCTTTACGGAGACGTTACCGGCGGCATCGCGAATGAAGGAACCAACGATCTGCTTGGTGACGTTCTTCAGTTCGCCGGCACCGTCGCTGATGGTTGCCTGCAACCAGTTTTCACCGGAGAAGGAAGAGGAGCTGGAGATCGACTTCAGCTGATCCTGAAGCTGCGAGATTTCTTCCTGGATCTTCGACTTGTCTACGCCGGGTTCGCGAGCAGCGACCAGCTTGTTCTTGATTTCCTTAACGACGTCAATGGACGATTCCATACCGGAATAGGCGGTATCAACCTTGGCAGCGCCGAGGCCGAGGGCATCCTGCACGGCAGAAAGGGCGCCGTTGTCGGAACGCATCGTGGTCGCGATCGACCAGTAAGCAGCGTTATCGGAAGCTTCGCCGACGCGCTGGCCGGAGGAAACGCGGTCCTGCGTCGTTTCCATGTTCTGGCCGATAGAACGCAGGGTCTGGAGTGCAGACATAGCTGCGACGTTAGTAAGAATGCTCGTCATGGTAGATTTGCCCCTTGAATGGCTGATTAGAAAAGGGACATTCCGGACTCACCGGGAACGGCGCACAGCATCATGCCTGCTAACCGGCTGATTTTTAAAGGTTAGCTCACCGTTTCGATGGCTTTAGCTAACCTTTATATAGTTAATGAACACCTAAGGATTTTCTAAAAAATGCATTCCGAAGATTTGTTCTGCAACCCTTACGCGTGCGCGCGCGTATTCTGAAATGTTTAAAAAAAAATGAAGCCGCACCCGTTGCCGGATGCGGCTTTGTCGACAGGTGATGTGCTCGGGTCAGCCTCCCTTGCACTCGCCCCATTCACGCGATCGCGAGACGGTCAGCCCCCGCTTGCAATCGCGTCATTCATGTCATTCTGGTCGCGGCTATCCGCTGTCCATGGGTAAAATCTGACAGCCGGTGCTTTCCAAATCACTAATTTAGACGAGTACCAAAGCCCTTGCTGGGATCGTGGTAAATCCTTCGAAAATAAGGATGGTAAACAAATTCTGCCGGGGATTTGGCAGTATGCAACAAACAAAACCGCGCCCTTTCGGGCGCGGCTTGCATTTCGTCATTTACGATCCGATTAACGGAAGAGCGACAGGATGTTCTGCGAGTCGCTGTTGGCGATCGAGAGAGCCTGGATTGCCAGCTGCTGCTGTGTCTGCAGAGCCTTGAGGCGGGTGGACTCTTCGTTCATGTCGGCGTCGACCAGGCGGCCGATACCCTTTTCCATCGTGTCGGAGAGCTTGGTAACGAAGTCTTCCTGCATGGAGATGCGGTTGGAGACTGCACCCAGATCAGCAGCGGCGCTGTTGAGGGTTTCAAGCTGCTTGTCGACGTGGCTGATGAGCTTGTCGAGGATGTCGTTGTCCGTGGCAGCGGCGGTGCCGAGCATCGTGGCGCCAGCGCCCTTGTAGATCGACAGGTCCGAAATATCGAGGTTCGAAATGGACTGCTTTACACCGTCTGCGACCGCAGCCTTGTCGAGGATGCCCGTGCCCTTGCCGTCCGTTACAGCGCCGGTGTCGAACAGAACGTTCGAGCCGCTGAGCTGCACGTCAACGCGCTGAACCTTAACGGCGCCAGCGGAGTCACGGGTGAAGGATGCGACAACCTGCTTCTTCAGGTTTGCGATAGCCGCGTCGTCGGTGCCGGCAGCGAACGCTACGCCATCGTTGGACGCCTTGGTCTTCAGCCAGTTTTCGCCGTTGAAGGTTGCGGAGTCGGCGATGGAGGTCAGCTGCTTCTGGAGCTGGCCGATTTCCTTCTGGATCTTTTTCTTGTCGGCGGTCGGGTCCTGGGCAAGGATGAGCTTGTCCTTGATTTCCTGAACGACCTTGATGGTGGCTTCCATGCCCGCATAGGCAGTGTCGACCTTGGCGGCGCCAATGCCGAGAGCGTCGGAAACGGTGGAAAGGGCGGAATTGTCCGAACGCATGGTCGTTGCGATGGACCAGTAAGCAGCGTTGTCGGCGGCGGAGCTTACCTTCTGGCCGGTCGAGATGCGGCCCTGCGTCGTTTCCATGTTCTGGCCGATAGAGCGCAGGGTCTGGAGTGCAGCCATAGAGGAGGCGTTGGTGAGAATGCTTGCCATAGTATTTGTCCCTTGTGTTTACGAGATACTGGAGTTGGGGACATTCCGGACTGTGTATTACCGGTCACAACGTTTCGGCTTCATGCCACTCGGTTCAGAATTACTTGCTTCTGGAAACCAAACCCGCTGTGTGTGAGGCGAATTTCGCAGTCAAAACTTGCATAATTATTAATTTACGAATGAAGAAATATTAGAAAATACATATGGTTACTGGTTTGTTTCTATGAAAGGTAAGTTTTTAATTTAAAATTATAGTTATTCATCCGCTAGCGAAGCTGGTAACCAAAGTCTTAAAACGCCAAAACCCCGCGGCCTTGGGCACGCGGGGTTAAGAAACAGGGTTAATGGGTGTCAGTTCGGCACGAATGCCCGTCAGTTGAACGATCTGACGAGGCTGCCGACAAGCAGGTTCCAGCCGTCGATCAGCACGAAAAACAGGATCTTGAAGGGCAGGGAGATGGAAGTCGGCGGCAGCATCATCATGCCCATGGCCATGGTGATGGTGGCGACGATCAGATCAATGACCAGGAACGGCAGGATGATAAGGAAACCGATCTCGAAACCGCGCCGGATTTCCGACAGCATGAAGGCCGGAACCAGCACTCGATAATCGACGACGTTGTCGGTCATCACTTCCTGGCCGCGTTCGCGGGCAATATCCACGAACAGCTTCAGATCCTTGTCACGCGTATTGGCATTCATGAAGGTGCGAAAGGGCTCGGCGATGCGCTGCACGGCCTGCTGCTCGTTGATCTGGTTCTGCAACAGCGGTTGCACGCCATCGGTCCAGGCTTTGTCGAAGGTGGGCGACATGACGTAGAAGGTCATGAACATCGCCATCGACAGAAGGATCATGTTCGACGGCGTAGAAGCGAGCCCCATGCCGGAGCGCAGGATAGAGAAAGCGATCACGAAGCGCGGAAAGCTCGTGACCATGATCAGGATGCCGGGCGCGACGGAAAGAACCGTCAAAAGCCCGAAGGTGCGGATGATCCATGCCGCGACAGACCCGTCTATCTGCGTGTTGAACAGATCGGACGGAAATTGCTGGGCATTGGCAAGGCCCGGCAAAGCGAGGAGGACGGCGATGGTTACAAGAAATCGAATCATTCGATGACAAAGGTCCGGAACATGACCTTGGATACGCGCCCTTGAGAGCGCAGGTCAACTCGTTCCTGAATGTCATCCTTAAGATATTGAAAGCCGCGCGGCCCTTCCAGCTGCTGAAGGGAAACGGTGCGGACATAGGCCATGATATCCTGATGGATATCCTCGGCCAGTCCGACTTCCACCGGCCCCTTGAACATCAGCGCCACCTCCAGCCGCACCCAGTTCGTCGAGGGGTAGGCGAGATTGGTGGTGATGGGATCGAGCTGGACGATGCCGTTCGGTTCGGCCGCGATTTTCTCGACACCCTCTTCCTTCTTCTCGCCATGACCACCGGCCGCAGCGGTGGCATGGGCCTCCGTTGCGGCAATCTTCGGTGCGATCATGCCGCCGACGAGCCAGCCTCCGCCCGCGCCGAGCAAGGTGAGGATCACAACACCTGCGATGGTCATGATCAGAGGGGAGGATTTCTTCTTGCCCTCTGCCTGTTCGTTTTCCATGGATCAGTCCGTTCCCCGTGTGCGGCGTCAGAGCGGCGAGAACAGGTCCACGACCTGCTGCCCGACCGGAGGCTGCTGCACTTCCGTCAGACGGCCGCGACCGCCGTAGGAGATGCGCGCTTCGGCAATGCGCTCGTAGGAGATCATGTTCTGAGCATCCACATCCTGCGGCCGGACGATGCCGCCGACGTTGAGGATGCGGATTTCATGGTTCACGCGCACTTCCTGCGAGCCGCTGATGATGAGGTTGCCGTTTTCGAGAATACCCGTCACGACGGCGGCCACGAGCAGCGTCAGCTTTTCAGACCGCTTGGTCTTGCCCTTGGCCTGGGTATCGGTGTCGGAGCCGTATTTGATGTTGGAATCCGCGTCCGGCGTCCAGCCAAGGATCTGGGCTTTGGCCTTCCAGTTCAAGCCGCTGGAATTGGTGCGGTTACGCTCGGTTTCGTTGTCGAAATCGGCCTTGTCGTTGATCTGGATGTTGACGGTCAGGATGTCGCCGATGTTCAGCGCGCGCAGGTCTTTGAAAAGTGCGCCCTGGCTGTCGCTCCACAGTGAATAGCCGCTTGCCATGTGTTTTGGTTGCTTGGGATACATGCCCATCTGCGGTGTCTGGCTGAATTGCAGACCGCTGCCGATCGGGCTCATCGCCGGTGCGTTACCGATTTCCTTCAGGGTCTGGTTGTTCTGGCAGCCTGCCAGGAGAGCGAGCGGCAGGAGGAGGGCCGGAAGACGACGCGTGCTCATGAAGGATCCTTCGAAGTGTTTTTGTCGATTGCCTGCGACATGATGCCGGCGACGGTGGCAGCTTTCTGCGCGTCCATCTCGCTGAGGATGAGGCCGGATTGACGCGGCGGCAGCTGCATGATGATGGCAGCAGCAATCTCCACATGCATCTTCTCGAGCTGCGGTGCGGCGGCATCCGCCTTCATCGTCTTGTAGATGTCGACGAGGTTGCTTTTGGCCTGGTTGAGGAAATGTTCGCGGCGCGCCAGCCAGTCTTCATATTCAGCCTTGCGGTTTTCCAGCACGGAAATGCGCTCGTTCACGTCGGACTGGAGCTTCTCAAGCTCCTGCTTCTGCATCAGGTAACGCTGATCCCGGGCCGCATCGGCAATGTTGGTGCAGAATTTCTGGATTTCATCCTGCGTGCTGAGTTCTGAAACCACGTTCTGCTGGCTCTCCGCGCCGGCGGCCGGCAGCAGGAACAGCAGCGACGCGACCGCCGCGAAGCGGACGAGGCCATTCGAAAGCGGATTTTTGGTCTGACGTTCCATCATTGCAGCACAAGCTCCGCCTGAAGGGCGCCGGCGGATTTGATGCCTTGCAGGATGGCGATGATACCATCCGCCTTGAGCCCGATGCTGTTGAGACCGGCAACCAGCGTGCGAAGGTCAGGTCCTTCGACGATGGCGACCTTGCTGCCTTCCTGCATCGCCATGATATCCGTCTGCGGCTGCACCGCCGTTTGGCCGCGCGAGAAGGGTGCCGGCTGAATGACCTGCGGTGATTCGGTCACCTGCACGGTCAGCGTGCCGTAGCTGACGGCGACGCGCGAAATCCGCACATCCGCACCGATGACGATCGTGCCGGTGCGTTCGTTGATGACGACCTTGGCCGGGGTATCCGTCTCGACGGTCAGGTTTTCGATTTCCGCCATCAGCCGGGTGAGATCCGCGACGCGAGGCTTTTGCACCGCGATTTCCTGCGAATCGCGCGGTTCGGCGATCGGATCGCCATAACGGGCGCGGGCAAAGGCGTTGACGACGTCTGCGACGCGCACGGCCGTCGAAAAGTCGGGGTTGCGCAGCTGTAGGACCAGATTGACCGAATCCTTGAACTTCGACGGCAGCTCCCGTTCGATGATCGCGCCGTTTGGCACGCGCGCCGACGTGGTGACACCCTGGGTCAGCGTTGCCGCATCGCCCTGCGCCGAAAAGCCGTTGACGATCAGTGCGCCCTGCGCGACCGCGTAAATCTGCCCGTCGGCGCCGGAAAGCGACGTCATGATGAGGTTGCCGCCGCGCAGCGAAGAGGCATCGCCGAGCGAGCTCACCGTCACGTCGACGCGGCTGCCGGGGCTCGCGAAGGGCGGCAGATTGGCCGTCACCATCACGGCGGCGATGTTCTTGGCATTCGACTGGCCGCCCTGCGTGGTGATGCCGAGATTCTGCAACATCGCGCGCATGGATTGCTCGGTAAACGGCGAAGAACGCAGGCTGTCGCCCGTGCCCTGCAGGCCGACCACGAGACCGTAACCGATGAGCTGGTTGTCACGCCCCGCCTGCAGCGATGCGATATCCTTGATGCGGGACGTATCCGCTTGGGCTGCCGGAACGGAAAGGAAGGGCTGGGCCGAAAACAGGATGGCCGCGGCCAGGATACGAAGCACTCTCATTTCGCCATCACCTGAATGGTTCCGTCCTTCATGACCGTGCCGTTGACGATGACGCCGGAATCGATGTTGCGTACCCGTACGACTTCGCCGAGCGAGCCATCAGTCATCGGTGTTCCCGAAGCCATCAGCGTCATATTGCCGATGGTGAAGACGAGCTTGACGCTGGTGCCGCGCGTGACGAGCGAGGGTTCGCGCAGGGCGGCAACGGGGATCGTGCGGCCGGGAAGCAGGGTCTGCTTGGAGATCATGCCTTCCACTTCGCTGATGTCGCTCGCGTAACCCGCGGAAATATTGGGATTGGTCACCTCCACCGGCTTCACCTGTTCGGACGTGATCGTCTCGCCCGGATAGATGGTGCGCACGGGAACCAGCGCCATTGGCGCCTGGGAGAAGGCAGGCGCGAAAGCGCCGATTGAAAAGGCAGACGCCAGGCACATACGGGCGAGCGCCCTTTTGCAGCTGTTATTTTTCCGGCCAAACCTCATGTTCGCCTGCCTTTCCGTTCTTACTTCAGGTTCTTGCTGACAATCGAAGCCATTTCGTCAGCGGTGGTGATGACCTTGGAATTCATCTCGTAGGCGCGCTGCGCCGTGATGAGGTCGGTGATTTCCTTGACGGCGTCGACGTTCGAGCCTTCGAGGTAGGATTGCTTGATGTAGCCATAGCTCGGATCGTCGGGCACGCCGATGACGGCGTCGCCGGAAGCCGGTGTCTGGGCGAAGAGGTTGTCGCCGAGCGGCTTCAGGCCGGCTTCGTTGGCGAAGTTGGCGATGGTCAGCTGGCCAAGCTCGGTGAAGTCGGCGGCGTTGCCGATACGGGCCGTCACCTGACCCGTGCGGGTAACGGTGATGTCCTGCGCGTCGGTCGGGATATTGATATTCGGAATGACGTTATAGCCATCCACCGTCACGAGATTACCATCGGCATTCTTGTTGAAGGCGCCGGCGCGGCTGTAGAGCGTCGAACCATCGGCCGCCTCGATCTGGAACCAGCCCTGACCGATGATCGCGACGTCGAGCTTGTTGCCGGTCTCGATCAGATTGCCCTGGGTGTGGATGTTGCGCACGGCCGAGGTCTGCACGCCGAGGCCAATATTGGCGCCCTCGGGCACGATCGCCTGGTTGGCGCGGTTTGGCACACCCTGCATGCGCTCGGTCTGATAGAGAAGATCGGTGAACTCCGCCCGCGCGCGCTTGTAACCCGTGGTGTTGATGTTGGCGATGTTGTTGGCGATGACTTCCAGATTGGTCTGCTGGGCGTCCATACCGGTGGCAGCGATGGCAAGAGCTCTCATGTCAATATTCCTGCTGGGCTAGATCTGCATCTTGGTAATGTCGAGATAGGCCGACACGATCTTGTCTCGGAGCGCGATGGCGGTTTGCAGCGACTGCTCGGCCGAAAGCATGGCATCGACGACTTCACGCGTATTCGCCTTGCCCTGAATGCCTTCAAAAGAAGCGACTTCGGCCTTCTTGAGGTTGTTCATCGCGTCAACGGAAACATTACCGAGAACGCTTGCGAAGCTCTGGCCGGTCTGCTGCGCTGGTGTCGTCTTCTCGCTGCCGAAAATATTGTCGGTGAGCGGGGAAACGCTGCCGGCGCCGCGCGTCAGCGAGAGGGAGCCGAGTTGTTTGATGCCGTCGATCATTGCGATGCCTTCAGAAGGTCGATGGTGGAGGCGACGAGGTCGCGTGTCTGGCGGATGACCTGAAGATTGGCGTCGTAGCTGCGGTTTGCTTCGCGCATGTCTGCCATTTCGATCAGGATGTTGACGTTCGGCATCTTCACCATGCCGTTTGCGTCGGCGGCCGGATTGCCGGGGTCGTATTCGTTGATGAAGTCGCCGCGATCGACGCCGAGCTTTTTCACCGTCACGCGCTCGACGCCGCTGACACGGTCGAGTTCCGAACCGAAGGTGACTGTCTTGCGGCGATAGGGGTCCGCGCCGGGTGTGTCACCCGTCGATCTGGCATTGGCGATGTTTTCAGACACGATGCGCAGTCGGGTGGACTGCACTTCCAGGCCGCTGCCGGCGATCTTGCTCGCCGCACTCAAGGGATCCATGGCTTACCTCTTAACCGTCATCAGCATCATGCGATGGAAGGATTTGACGAGATTGGCATTCAGCTCGTACTGCCGCTTGATCTCGCCGGTCTTGGTCATTTCTTCCGCAAGCGCGACCGAATTGCCCGATTCCTGCATGCCGATCTCGTTGTTGACCGGGTTGTCGCGCACCGCGATATTGTCGCTGAGTGTGCTCTCGCCGAAGTGGGCAGGGTTGGTCCTCGCCATGCCGACCTGCTGGCTGGTGGCCTGCATGACCGCTTCGAATGGGCTGACATCCTTGGCGTGGAACTTGGGTGTGTTGGCGTTGGCGATGTTGGTCGCCACGACTTCCTGCCGCACGCTCAGCCATTCCGCTTGGCGGGATGCCAGTTCGAACAGTTGAATCGGTTGCATAGACTTCTCCATCTCGTATGCCCCGAACCTACGGGGCTAATCTTGCGTCAGACTTGCGGAGAAGACGAAGGGGTGCGACGGCGCATGGATGCGCGGCCTGCACAAAGAAAAAAGGCGCGCCAGCAGATGCCGCGCGCCTTTTGATCGGAAGAAATTTCTTTTATTTTTCGGGGTGATAGGTTTTTCCAGAGGATGTCTCTATCAACCACTCGCCGTTGCGTTGCTCGATCTTCGTCAGCAGCGCATTATCAGGCAGGGTCGAGCCGACCCTCACCATATACATGCCCGAACCGTCTTCGATCAGGGCGCGGCCGTTGGAGACATGCAGCAGACGGAAGGCGGTCTGGCCGGGGAAGGGCTGGTCCTCGACCCCGGCTGCGAGATTGTTCTGTTTTTCCTTGCCGCCTGCGTTCACGGTCGCCGTCGTCAGCATGTCGGGCAGTTCGGCCGGCGGTGGGGTGTCTTCCTTGTTGCGATTGGTCATCGCCATCGGAGAAACACTGAAGACTTCCCGCGGGCCGGTATGGGGCAGATCGCGGGTGCGGTCGCCGCCCGCCACCTTCATGCCGAATTTTTCCTCGTTGAAGAACACGTACCAGGGGAAGAAGGCTGCTGCAGCGGCAAGCGTGATGCCTGTCCATGCCAGAATACGGTCGGGTGTGAAGAAAACGGGCTTGGGCAGCACGTCTTCATCGTAGCTATCGTTATTCCGCTTTTTCTTCACGGTCAGCCTCTCATTCTCGGGGTTACCTGCGGCTGGCCGTTCTGCGCGCCGCCGCGCAATGCGGTCGCAAGGTCAGCATAGGCATCCTGTGCCGCCGGTTCGTTCGGCAGCTGTTTCAGCGTTTCATAGATGATCGGAACCTGCTTCACCGCCATGTCGAGGTCTGGGTCGGTGCCCGGCCGGTAACCGCCGATGAGGCGAAGATCCCGCGTTTCCTCGAAGCGATGCACCAGCGCCTTGAGGCGTGACACCAGCTTTTCCTGATCCGGCGTCCATGCTTTCTTGGCGAGACGCGAGATCGAGGCGAGCGGATTGATCGGCGGGTAGCGGCCTTCTTCTGCAAGGCTGCGGTCGAGCACAATGTGACCATCGAGAATACCGCGGGTCGAATCGGCGATCGGATCGTTATGATTGTCTCCATCCACCAGAATGGAAACGATGGCGGTGATGGTGCCGGTGCCTTCGGCGCCCGGTCCCGCCCGCTCCAGAAGACGCGGCAGCTCGGTGAAGACGGAGGCGGGGTAACCGCGCGCCACCGGCGGTTCACCCGAAGCAACGGCCACTTCGCGGATCGCATGGGCAAATCGCGTCACGCTGTCAATGATGAGGAGGACATTGTCGCCCTGATCGCGGAAATGCTCTGCAATGGTGACGGCGGAAAGCGGCGCCATCTTGCGCAGCATCGGGCTTTCATCGCTTGTCGCGACAACGGCGATGGACTTGCTCATGTTCTCGCCCATCGTATCTTCGATGAATTCGCGCACTTCACGTCCGCGCTCGCCGACCAGTGCAATCACCACCTTGTCGAAGGCGTCAGCCTTTGCAAGCATGGACAGCAGCGTGGATTTGCCGACGCCCGAGCCGGCGAAAATGCCAAGGCGCTGGCCGAGACACAGCGGCGAAAAAATATCGATTGCCCGCACCCCGGTCTTGAACGGGGTCTCCACCCTCTTGCGGGTCATTGAGGGTGGCGCATTGTTGGAAATCGAACGGCGTTCAAGGCCGGCGGCAAGCGGTCCCTGGCCGTCGATAGGTTCGCCAAGCGCATTGATGGTGCGCCCGCACCAGCTATCATCAGGCGCGACACGGAAGGCGCCCTTGCGGATGACGGTATCGTGAATGCCGATCGGTTCGCCCGGCTCGATAGGGCACACGTAGCAGATATCCGGCTCAACGCGCACCACTTCGCCGAGATGGATGCCGGTCGGGCTGCGATGGGCGACAAACTCGCCAAGCCGCACATGCCGGGACAGGCCGGACACGGTATAGTGCCCGGCTGCGATGGTGCGAACGTGGCCGCCCGGCGCCACCGAAAATTCCGGATCGGCATAATGTCCGGCAAGGCCGGCCAGTTGGGCGAGCTTCGGTGAAATGGCTTCAGCCGAAAGCATGGATACCGGCATTGTCATTGGTCAGTTCCTCAGCGCGCGCCACCAAGCGTCTTGATGCCCTCACCGAAGGTCGATTCGGTATCGCGCATCAGAGAGGAGATGCTTTCGAAGGCACGGTTGACCTGGATGAGCTGCGTCATCTGGGAAATCCCGTTTACGTTCGACTGTTCGAGATAACCCTGAACGACGCCGACCTCGTGATTGTTGACGACGGGGACCGGCTGAGCCACGGGCTTCACGCCGCTATTGGGGTGGCGCAGGAAACCTTGCGAAAAATCCGCCTGGAAGATGCCAAGCGTGGCGACGATGTTTTCGTTCTGCCTGATGGCTCCGTCAAGACCCACGGTAATCGGGCCGCCATTCGGATTGAGCTGGATCGGGCCGCCGCCGGCGTCGAGGACCGGGTAACCGCTGGAGGAGATGAGCGCGCCGTCAGGCCGCATGGTGAAGCGGCCGTCACGGGTCAGAATCTGACCGTCGGGCGTATCCAGCGAGAACCAGGCATCGCCCTTGATGGCGAAATCGAAGGAATTGCCGGTCTGCTCGAAAGCGCCCTGGCGCGTGGAGAGATAGTCGTTGCCCTGGGACACGAAGGCGATCTTGGCATTCATGTCATTATGGTTCTTGGCGACCATTTCGTCGAATTTCACTTCGGAACCGCGGAAGCCGACCGTGTTCACATTCGCCATATTGTCGGAAATGGTGGTAAGACGACGCTCCAGCGCGATCTGCGAGGACAAGGCGACGTATAGTCCGGATTGCATATCATTTGCCTCCGAGTTTCAGGGAGTTGATGGATATCAGCAGGTCGGCGGAGATACCGTAGCCGCTGGAGGAGCCGAAGACGGCGAGGGGATCGTAGGTCGTCGAGGGGTTTTGCATTTCCCACATGATGGTGAAACGCTCGAGCAGCTTGCCGACCTTTTCAGGATCCTGCAGGTCCTTGACATCGATGGTTTTTTCGATGAGGGCAGCCTGTTTCTCGACATCTGCCCCGGCGAATTCGTCGGGCAGGTTATAGGCCGTGCGAAACACCTGCGCGAGCGCATCGTCGGCCAGAAAGTCGAGGCCGGATTTGATCGTCGGCGCCTTGCGCTCGAAATAAAGGGCGAGACGAACACCGTTATTGTCGTCGCCCGCTTCCTGTTCCAGCGTCTGTCGGGCGTATTTGGTAATGACGCCCGACTGGGCTGCATCGACCGAAGTCGCCGCCGCACCCAGATCCGCGAAATTCAGCGATTTCGCGAAATCCGCATAACGGCTGTCGGAAAGCTTGTTGGCGAAGGCATTCTTGTCGGTCGCGCCTTCTGTCAGGACCTTGCGGATGAAGGCTTTCGCATAGGCCATGTCCTCGAGCCCGTGCGCCTTGAGCGCGTAATTGTAAAGGCGGGTATCCGCCATGAAATCGTCTATGGATTTCACGTCGCCGATCTTTGCGCGGTAATATTCGGTCTCACGCGCCACGTCCGGCTGCTTCGACACCCGCTCAAGCGACTTGCCGATATCCTGACTGATCAGTCTGTAGCTGGTGTAGGTGGAAGTCACTGAACCGCCGCTCTCGTTTGATCCCGATCTCAAGGCGCACGTCCGCCTTTGCCGGCATAGTGCCGCGGCTTGCTTGTGCGAAACTGGCTGGAGGCTGAAGCGCGGAGAGGCTTTGCGGACAGGTTCACGCAAGCCACATTTTTTAGACATGGCGGCATGGAACACTGTTCGGGCGTGGTCGATCAATGAATATTGTAATTGGACTTATAATCACCTTCGGCTGCATCATCGGCGGCTACATGGCGATGGGCGGTCATCTGGACGTGCTGATTCAGCCGTTCGAATTGATGATCATCGGCGGCGCCGGTCTCGGCGGCTTCATCATGGCGAACCCGATGAAGGTCGTGAAGGATTCTGGCAAGGCGCTCGGCGAGGCCTTCAAGCACTCGGTTCCGAAGGAGCGCAACTATCTCGACGTGCTCGGCGTGCTTTATTCGCTGATGCGAGACCTGCGCACGAAATCGCGCAACGAGATCGAGGCCCATATCGACAATCCCGAGGAATCCTCGATCTTCCAGAGCGCGCCATCGGTTCTGAAGAACAAGGAACTGACCTCGTTCATTTGTGACTATGTCCGCCTCATCATCATCGGCAATGCCCGCAGCCACGAAATCGAGGCGCTGATGGATGAAGAAATCGAGACCATCCTCCACGACAAGCTGAAGCCTTACCACGCGATCACCACCATGGGCGATTCCTTCCCTGCCATCGGTATCGTCGCAGCGGTTCTCGGCGTCATCAAGGCGATGGGCAAGATCAATGAATCGCCTGAAGTGCTGGGCGGCCTCATCGGCGCCGCGCTGGTCGGCACCATGCTCGGTATCATCCTGTCCTATTCGATCTGCAATCCGCTCGCCTCGCAGGTCAAGATCGTCCGCACCAAGCAGCATCGCCTCTACATCATCGTCAAGCAGACGCTGATCGCCTACATGAACGGTTCGGTGCCGCAGGTCGCGCTTGAATATGGCCGCAAGACCATCTCCAACTACGAGCGGCCGTCCATCGACGCCGTCGAGCAGGAGATGATGAATCCCGGCGGCGAAAACAAGGCGGCATGACCATGGCAAAAGCTGCAGCGCAAAAAGCTCCCGCCATCGACACCGCCTTGCTCGCGAAACTCACCGGCGGGCTTTCCGACCGCAGGACGATCGCGAAGATCGGTTCCGATATCGGCCACCTCTACAGCGAATTCCTGCCGGATATTTTTCACAGCGAGACCGGCATTGCGATAGACGTCGAATATATCGGCTCCGAATCGGGGCTCATGACCGACCTGATCGCCAATGTCGGGCAGAATGTCGCGGTGGCCGATTGTTCCCTGCGCAACTGGTGCCCGAACTTCATGATGACGGTCGGCAATGGCTTCGTCATCGCGCTCATGGAGCGCATGCTCGGTGCAGCACCGGACAGCATCGGCGAACCCGATGAGCGCAGTCTTTCCCATATCGAGCTCGATCTGGCTGCCATGGTCCTTGGACGTATCGGCGGCGTGCTCCGTTCCGGAGTCAATGCGCCGGGCGGTTTTGAAGCGGCTATCGAGCCGCCGTTCAATTCCAATGGCAAAAGTGCCTTCGACGAGATGATTGCGGGCCTCTACGGCGTTAACATCCGCATGAAAATCGACATTGGCAAAGTGTCGTCGGAATTCTCGCTGATCATACCGCAGCGTCCGTTGCTCAAGACATCCATCGTCGCTCCCAAGGCTTCAGCGCAGGCGCTGAAGAAGCAGGAAGAGTGGATGGAGATGATCTCGGAACAGGTGAAGAGATCGCAGGTCACGCTTGAGGCCCGCATCAAGCTCGAAACGCTGACACTCCGTACGATTTCGAAGCTGGTGGCCGGCGATGTCATTCCGTTTCAGGCCCTCAACCAGGACGATATCGGCGTTGAGGTCAGTGCTAACGGTTCCAAGCTCTATAATTGCGAATTCGGCAAGTCAGGCGACCGCTACATGGTTCGGGTCAAGAACAATGTCAGCACGGACGACGAGATCTTACGACATTTGATGGGTTAAAATCCTGCCCGACCTTTTTGGGTTTGGGCAGGCTGACGCAAGTTTCAAAGGGAATAATCAGCGCATGGCTACGAAGAAAACACCTGTGACCGATGATGCGGCGTTGCCGTCGTTTGAAGACGGCGGCGACCTCGACCAGGCTATCGGCGATCTGCGTGGCGTCCTCAAGACGGATGCGGAAGGCTCGCTCTCCGATTTTGGCGACTTCGGCGATTTCGGAAATACGGACGAGGTTTCTACGGATACCGACCTTTCCGCCTTCGGTGGCGGAGCGGCCGATTTTGCGATGGACGATTTTGCCGCCGCCCCGCAGGTTGTGGGCGTAAAGGCACCGCTGGGCAGCGGCCTGTCCGAAAACATCGACCTGATCATGGATATCCCGATCGATGTCCAGATCGTTCTCGGCACCAGCCGAATGCTCGTCTCGGGGCTGATGAGCCTGGAGGAGGGCGCGACGATCGCACTCGACCGCAAGATCGGCGAGCCGGTCGAGATCATGGTGAATGGCCGCCGTATTGCGCGCGGTGAAATAACGGTTCTGGAAGACGACGATACGCGCTTCGGCGTAAAATTGATTGAAGTACTGAGTACGAAGAAAGCCTGATCCCTGTGGGGACGGAGAGGAAAGACCATGATGGACTTTGAAGATTTCGGTAACCCAATTGCGGGCAAGCCGTTGTCTCAGGCCGACAAGGCGGCCGCGGTGCTTCTTGCCATGGGCAAGGGCGTCGCCGGCAAGCTGCTGAAGTTTTTCACGCAGCACGAATTGCAGATGATCATTTCCTCGGCCCAGACCCTTCGCGTCATTCCTCCCGATGAACTTGCGCAGATCGTGGCCGAGTTCGAGGACCTGTTCACCGAAGGAACGGGTCTGATGGACAATGCCAAGGCAATCGAGAGCATTCTCGAAGAAGGTCTGACCCCTGAAGAAGTGGACAGCCTTCTCGGCCGCCGCGCAGCGTTCCAGGCCTATGAAGCATCGATCTGGGACCGCCTGCAGGAAGCAGAGCCGGAATTCGTCGGCAAGTTCCTGCTGCGCGAACATCCGCAGACCATCGCCTATATTCTCTCCATGCTGCCCTCGTCCTTCGGTGCCAAGGTTCTTTTGACCATTCCGGAAGAGCAGCGCGCCGATATCATGAACCGCACGGTGAACATGAAGGAGGTGAGCCCGACGGCCGCCCAGATCATCGAGAAGCGTGTGGTCAACCTCATCAACGAAATCGAAGCCGAGCGCAATGCCGGCGGTTCCACGAAGGTTGCCGACCTGATGAACGAACTGGACAAGCCGCAGGTCGATACGTTGCTCAGCTCGCTCGAGACGCTCAGCAAGGAAGCCGCAAACAAGGTCAAGCCGAAGATCTTCCTCTTCGACGACCTCATGTTCATGCCGCAGCGCAGCCGCGTCATGCTGCTGAACGATGTGTCGGCCGATGTTCTGACGATGGCGTTGCGCGGCGCCACGATGGAAATCAAGGAATGTGTGCTTTCCAGCATCAGCCCGCGCCAGCGCCGCATGATCGAATCGGACCTTGCGGTGCCGCAGGCCTCGATCAACACCCGCGAAGTGGCGATTGCCCGCCGTGCCGTTGCACAGGAGGCTATCCGGCTGGCCAATTCCGGCCAGATCCAGCTGAAGGACGCTGCCGCGGAAGAACAATCGGCTGCGGCCTGAGTGGAAGCCGGTTGATAACCGGCCCATCTGCTGCAGGCGGTCATTGCGGTGGCCAGCCGCCGGCGCTAGTTTCGGGACGACGGCCTGCCGGGATCGGCGGGCCTTTTTTTATCCCGGGAACGTGCCTTGGCAGACGATCAGGACAAGGACAGTAAAACAGAAGCCCCAACGGAGAAAAAACTCCGTGATGCGGCGGAAAAGGGCAATCTGCCCTTTTCCCGTGAAGTGCCGATCTTTGCGTCGTCACTGGCCTTTTACTGTTATCTCGTTTTCTTTCTGCCCGACGGTGCCAGCCGCATCGGCGAGACGCTGAAGGACCTGTTCGGCCAGCCCGAACAATGGGACCTCAGCACCAGGCCAGACGCCCTGTCGCTTTTGTACTTCCTCGGCACGTCCATGGCCTATTTGCTCATGCCGGCCATGATCATGTTCATCGTCTTCGGCCTCGCCTCTTCGTTTTTCCAGAACCTGCCGTCGCCGGTGCTGGAACGGGTGCGCCCGCAATGGTCCCGCGTATCGCCCGCCAAGGGTTTCACGCGCATCTATAGCAAGCAGGGTTTCGTGGAATTCGGAAAGTCCGTTTTCAAGATCATGATCGTCTCGACCATCATGTTCTTCGCTCTGCGCGGCGAGTTCTACAGCCTCATCGATCTGATGTTTTCCGATCCGCAGGTTATTTTTGTCCGGGTCGTCGAGATCGTCAAAAAGATGATGATCGTAATCCTGCTTTCGACCGCATTGCTCGCCGCCGTGGACGTTTTATGGACGCGCCATCACTGGTTCACCCAGCTGAAAATGACGAAGCATGAGGTGAAGGAAGAATACAAGCAGTCGCAGGGCGACCCGGTCGTCAAATCCCGTCAGCGATCGATTGCCCGCGACCGTGCCCGCCGCCGTATGATCAACAACGTGCCTCGCGCGACCCTCGTCATCGCCAACCCGACACACTTTGCGGTGGCGCTGCGTTACGTGCGTGAAGAAAGCGACGCGCCTGTTGTCGTTGCCAAGGGCCAGGACCTTATCGCATTGAAAATCCGCGAGATTGCGGAAGAAAATAATATCCCCGTTTTTGAGGACCCACCGCTTGCGCGCTCCATGTTTGCGCAAGTCTCGATCGATAGTGTGATTCCACCAGCCTTTTATAAGGCTGTGGCTGAGCTTGTTCATCGGGTTTACGCCATGAAGTCATCGAAAATACGGGTTCAATAAGACCAATGAAAAAATCCGCCTATTCTGAACAGCGGGAAATGATCGTCGCAGAGGCGATCAACCCGATCGCTACAGAACTACGATTGCTAGACCCGGCCGACCTGATTTCGCTGCTCAGATTCGAGTGCTACGGCAGCATTGCCGATCTCGTGTCATCGGCTGCGGAGCTTTATTATCATCCCGGTACGATCAATTTCGGCGCCGGCGGCGAATATAAACTCGAATGGGAAGGCGCGCCGGAGATCGTTCTCGATCTCGAAATCAAACCGATCGGCGCCACGGTCTATGCACAATTGATCTTGGCCAATGAACATGCGGCGGTCGAAATCAATCATGTGTCGTTTCAGAACCCTTCGGAAAATCCCGACGAAAACACCGAGTTCCTCCGCCATAGCCTGATGGCCGCCCGATTCGTTTCGACCCACCAGGGCGAAGCGGCCTGAACCATCCGCCGAATATCCAGCCGATGACCGGTTGCGACTGCCGAAACGGCGGTCGCGACGGTTTTGCCTGATCGCTTTTTCACCCGACCTTGCCCGAAGCCTGCCACCGCGCGCAAAACCGTTATGGGAAAGCGAGGAACGCCTTGCAAATCAGCGTTGTTGTTTGGTACCTATCGAATTAACGATTTGTTAACGAACGGCAGGTCGCGGTGGATCATTTCAACCACCGCCGATGCGCATGATGCCTCTGCTCGTTTCCGGCGCAGCGCCGGATTATTTCTTACATTTTGAATTGGGTGGAACCCATGACCAGCATTATGACCAATGCGGCGGCAATGGCCGCGCTGCAAACCTTGCGCATGATCGACAAGAACCTCGAGACCACGCAGGCGCGCGTCTCCTCCGGTTACCGCGTCGAGACGGCAGCGGATAACGCGGCCTATTGGTCTATCTCCACGACCATGCGCTCGGACAATGCGGCGCTTTCGGCCGTTCAGGACGCACTTGGTCTCGGCGCCGCCAAGGTCGACACCGCCTTCGAAGCCGTGGAAAGTGCTATTGAGACGGTCAAATCGCTGAAGGCGAAGCTGGTTGCCGCCTATGGCGTGGGCAGCAACCGCACGAAGATCCAGGAAGAAATCAAGCAGCTTCAGGATCAGCTGAAGAGCATCTCCGAATCGGCGTCTTTCTCCGGCGAAAACTGGCTCCAGGCGAAGATCGGCGACGGCAAGACGCCGCCCGCGGAAGAGCCGGTCATCAAGAAGATCGTCGCTTCATTTACCCGCACCGCCGCAGGCGCAGTCGGGGTGACGACGGTCGATTATTCACTCGATTCGAGCACGGTGCTTTTCGATCTGAGCGGCGGCAAGTTCGGCATTCTCGACACTGAAGCGCGATTCCTGCGCAAGAACGAGACGATCGTGACGATGCGCACGACCGATACGCCCGCGGCACCCGCCGCTCCCACCGTCACCGACAAGGATTATGTCGTTCCGACGCTGAAGGATAGCGAAGTGGCGGCACTGGCAGGTTTTTCCGTGAAGGCGACCGGCATCTATACCAATGCCGCCAATACGGAGGGTTATTTGAAGATCGGTGATGGTGTGTGGGTAAAGCTCACCTCCACCGATCCGGCAGCGGCAGGCGCTCCGGCGACCGACAGCACGACCCCCGTCGCGACAACGACATCGCCGAGCACCAACTGGTATTACGATGTCACTGCGGCAATTGACCCCGACACTCGTAAACTCGGAATCTCCGTCTCCACGCTCGACATCAACAAGCTCACCGATCTCGCCCAGAAAATGGGAACCATGACGGGAGAGCAATATACCGAAGCCGACGTGCTGGATGCGATGATGTCCTTTGTCGACGGCCAGCTCGAAGCGATGACCAGCGCGGCGTCCAGCCTGGGCTCGCTGCAGAGCCGCATCGACATGCAGGAGAACTTCGTGTCGAGCCTGATGGACGTGATCGACAAGGGCATCGGTCGTCTTGTCGATGCTGACATGAACGAGGAATCGACCAAGCTGAAGGCGCTCCAGACACAGCAGCAGCTCGGTATCCAGTCACTCTCCATCGCCAACGCCAATGCGGAAAATATTCTCCAGCTCTTCAAGTAATGGAGCTTCCTCGCATGGGCATGCACGGAAACGTGGCGCAGACGTGCTGAACAGTTCCGCCTTCATCCTCGCACAAGTTTGAACACCTAACGTCGGGGCAATATGGGGCGGATCGCATGGCGCGGTCCTCCGGCAATCATGGAAGAGACGGGCAGGGTAGCAAGGATGACGGTGGTGCCGCCAAACGGCTTAGAGCATTTCCAGGAAAAGCGGACCCCGGTTTTCCGCCCGGAAATGCGACAGAACGTTCCAGATCGCAGGCAGCGAAACATGTCTCGTCCCCTGTTTTGCCGGGGGCGTGCATGACCACCTCCATCGCAAGATATCTGAAGGACTTCGGTGACGCTCAGCCAGCAGGACTGGCCTTCGGCGATCCCCTGGCGGATACCGATAGCGTTTCGCCATTTGCCGACGCTGCATCCGGTTTCGATGAATTCGAATCCGTCGACGTGGAGAATGAAAGGCAGGCCGCTTACGCCCGTGGCCATGAGGATGCGACACGCGAAATCACCGAAAAGATGCAGGCGGAACGCGACGAGCTGCTGGCCGCCCATTCGGCTGAGCTGGAGGCGCTGCGAACCGCCTATCTCGAGGAAATCGCGGTCTTTCTTTCGCGCGGGCTGCGAGAGGGCATCGATGCGATTGCCGCCACCCTCAGCGAACAGACCGCCGCAATCCTTGCTCCGGTTTTGACGAAAGAACTGTCGCTTAAAGCAGTCTCGGCGCTGGCGGATGTGGTGCGCGCTTCCATGCCGGATGGTGACGCCGTCACGCTTGTCGTGAAAGGTCCGAAGGATTTGTTCGAGCAGTTGAAGACCCAGCCCGGCTTTGAAGAAGAGACGATGAAGTTTACCGAGACCGCCGATATCGATCTTTCAGTCGAGCTGGGTGAGAGCGTCTTCGTGACGCGCATGTCCGCCTGGGCCTCCAGTCTTCGCAAGGTGATGAAATGAGTGAAGGCGAAAACCATCACCACGGCAAAAACGAGATCATCATCGTCAAGCGCCATAAAGGTGGCCATGACGGTGCGCATGGTGGTGCGTGGAAGATCGCCTATGCCGACTTCATGACGGCGATGATGGCGTTCTTCCTCGTCATGTGGCTGGTCAATGCCGCCAATGAGGAAACCAAGGCCTCGGTCGCGAGCTATTTCAATCCGATAAAACTGTCAGATGAGAAACCCTCGTCCAAGGGGCTGGAAAAGCCCGTGGACAAGGAAGAGGGCGTCCAGAAAAAGGACCAGTCCAACATTCAGGCAGAGAAAGTGACCAAGGGATCCGCCGCGGCGACGGGCGAAGACCTGACGTCCCAGACAGGTGAACAGTCGAATTTCTCCGAAGCGGACTTTTTCGAAAATCCCTATTCCGTGCTGGCGGAAATCGCCCAGCAGGTCGGGCAGCAGGCCAATGTCAGCGCCAAGGGCGAGGGCGGTGCTGCCGATTCCGGTCCTGCAACCGGCGCAAGCGGCGGCGAGGCTTATCGCGATCCCTTCGATCCTGATTTCTGGACGCAGCAGGTGAAAATCACCCGCGCCGATCAGCAACAAAAACCGGTTGAGCAGCAGGCCGCCGAAAACAAGCAGGAGAATGCTGCCGAAAGCGCTCAGGCCGTTGCGGTAAAATCGTCTCAGGCGCCGGAAGACAAGGCGCAAGACGGCAAGCCCATGGACGTCGCCGCGGTTGTGCCGCAGCAACGGCCGGATGCCGCCGAGCAGGCAGCGCTTGTACGGCCCAGGCCCGAGCAGCAGCAAGAGGCGAAGGATGTTCAGCAAAAGGCGAGCGATGCTGAATGGGAAAAGGCCGATACGCTGCGCGAAGAAATCGAGAAACAGATATCCGGCATAACCGGCAGGCTCTCGGAAGGGCTGGTCGTGACGCCTGCGGAAGGCGGATTGCTGCTGACCATTTCCGACCAGACGGAAACACCGATGTTCAATATCGGATCGGCCGTTCCCCGGCGCGAAATGGTTCTCGCCATGGAAAAGATCGGCAAACTGCTTCAGGAGCGCGGTGGCAGCGTGGTAATCCGCGGCCATACGGATGGGCGGCAGTTCAAGGGCGAGGCCAACGACAATTGGCGCCTCTCCATGGACCGCGCGCACAGCGCCTATTACATGCTGGTGCGCGGCGGCCTGTCGGAAGAGCGGGTAAAGCAGGTTTCTGGGTTTGCGGACCGCAGATTACAGGTCCCGGCAGATCCCCTGGCGGATGCCAACCGCCGTATCGAAATCCTGCTTGAGGCTGATCGGGGGTGAGTGTGACGAAAACCTCGAAACGCTGGCTTCTTCTTGCGGCGACGCTTTGTGGTCTCGGTGCCGGACCATTCAAGGCGTTTTCGCAGTCGCAAGACAATCTCATGCCCTATGCCATGCTGCGCTCCCTGCAATTCGTGCAGGATTCGGTTGCCAAGGGAGACCATTCGGCAACGGAAATGCAGCGGTTCCTGCTCCAGACCATTGACGAGCGGCTGAAAAGCGCGCCCTCGGCGATCTTCAAAGACCCACGCAATGTCGATGCGGCGCTGATCTATGCGATGAGCGGCGGCAATCCCGCCACGCTTGAATTGCTGGTCGCGCGCGATGTGGACGGCAATTTCGACAGCCGCGTCGCCGATATCCTGCGCAAGTATCTGTCAGGCAAGGGGACGCTGGTGGCGCAGAGCATCGCGGCAATGGTGCCTGAATATCGCGGCACCCGGATAGGCGCCTATCTGGCGCTGATCGGTGGCAATGTCACGATCCCGCGCGATCCTCTGGCCGCGCTCGGCTTCTACGACATTGCCCGGCTTGAAGCGCCCGGGACAATCGTTGAGGAGGCGGCATTGCGCCGCTCGCTCGCCATTGCGGTTGAAGACGGCGATGCAAAACGCGGCGTCGAATACGCACAGCGTTACGCGCGGCGGTTCCTGCATTCGCCCTATGCAAGCCAGTTCGCGGATCTTCTGGTCTCGCTGCTGGTCAAACGCTCTGATTCCCTCGGCGAAGACGCGATAGTGGAGACCTTCGCGATGATGGATGCGGAAAGGCAGAAGGAAGCCTATCTGCGTCTTTCGCGTCTTGCGGCGATCAGCGGCAAGGATTCGCTGGCCCGCATGGCGGCGCTTAAAGCGAAGACGCTGTCGTCCGCCGCGCCGGATCAACCGGAAGCGCAGGCCAATCTCTACGAAAGCCTTTCCAACATTGGAACACCCGATGTGGTGAGCGCGATCGAGACGATCGGACAAATTCCCGAAACGCAGCTTTCGGACCGGGACAGGGCCCTCAGAGATGCCGCAAGGGCGATCGCCGAACAGGTGGTTCGTCCTCCCTCGCTATCAGGTGCTGATGTCGACGCGGCGGCGCAGGGCGCCAGACAGAACGCAGCCAAAAATGATGCGGTGGCTGGCGGGGAAAAAAGCATATGGCGGGTTGAAACCCACAAGGCCGACGATGGCGGTGAGAATGTCCGGCAGCTCGTGACAAGCGGCCGCAGCAAGCTCGATGAAATCGACAGCCTGTTGAAGAAAGGCGAGGGGGCACCATGATCGACGCAACCATCAATGCGCTAACGAATGCGCCACCGTCCGATCCGCGCGCAGGCAGTGCTGCCGCACGTGACGAGGCGAGAGGCGGCAGCTTTGGCGATGCCCTTTCCACGGTTCGTGACGAGCGACCGCCGCAGGCGCCGCATTCGCGGTCAGACGATTCTGGTTCAGCAGGGCAACAGCACGGACAGGCCGACGGCGAGGGGGAAAAGATGGATGTCCCGGTCAAACGGCCTGCAGCCTTCCTGAATGTCATCGTCAACGAGCATGCCGGGGACGGTCGAGTTCACGACACAGCTGCTGAGTTCCAGAACGCGGTCAAATCCTCGCGGGCACAATTGGGGGACGGCAAGCCTGGCAAGAAGCTCAAAGATGAGGCGGATAAGGATGCCGAGGCGATAACGGATACTCTCGATCCGAAGCTCGCCGAACTGCAGCTGGTTACGGCCAGCGCCGGGGCAATGGCCACGGCCAAGACGCCGCTGGAAGAAATTGCGCAGGCAATTGCCGGCAAGACCGACACGGTCAAGTCCGACAGGGCTGAACCTGTCCGCAGCAAGGCTGAACATCCGGCCAAGGACATGCCGACTGGGGTTGCAGCTGCCAATGATGCGGCGGGTTCGGCTTCGGAAAACGAAGGCGATGCCTCGTCATTCCGCTTCGCGTCTCCGCGTTCGGGTGCAGCCCGCGCTCTCGATATGAGCACGGTTCAGCGCGAAGGCCGCGTGGAGTTCGACACGCGGGAAAGCAGCGGCAAGGCGGCCGATACCGTAACGGTTCTCGATTCCCGGCGCTTCATCGGTCTGGCGCCCTCCTCCAATGCCTCGGCTCTGACCGGCCTAATCGCCAATGATCCGGAATGGGTCAGCGCCATGCAGCCCGGTTCGGCGCTTTCCAACGCAGCCGCCCAGAGCAGCACCGGCAAGGTCGTGCATACGCTGAAGCTGCATATGACGCCGATCGAGCTTGGATCGGTGACGATGTCACTGCGTCTTGCCGGTGACGAACTCGCCGTGCACATGACTGTGGAGAGCGTCGCGGCCTATAAAAAGCTCCAGGAAGACAGCAAGAGCATCCTTGATGGCCTCAAGGCGCAGGGTCTGACGGTCGATAACATCACGATCAGCATCGCTTCTTCCGATAAGAGTGACCAAACGGGCACACAAGCCAACAATCAGCAAAATCAGCAGGCGCAGCAACAGGGCCAGCAGGCGGCTGCGGGCCGCAACCGTGACGAGTCCGGTGCACGAGACGGCCGGCAAGGCAATGGCGATAATTTGGGGGTGCATAATGAAGGCATGGACGGCGCTCTTGGCTCTGCCCGCACTTCTGCTGACAATGGCGTCTATCTCTGAAAACGCATCGGCCTCGGCAACGTCAGGCGTGTGTGAAAGAGAGATCCAGTCTGCGGCACGCAAGTACGGCGTGCCGGAGGGAATTCTCTATTCAGTGGGCCTGACGGAGACTGGCCGCAAGGGGCGGCTCGACCCCAACGCCATGAATATCGAAGGAAAACCGGTATTTGCGGCCTCTACCGAAGAGGCCTTGATGACTTTTGAGGCTGCCAAACGCAATGGCGCCAAGCTGATCGACCTCGGATGCATGCAGATAAATCATTATTTCCACGGCGAGAATTTCACATCTGCGCGCGAAATGTTCGATCCGCGTCGCAATGTCGAATATGCCGCCATGTTCCTGCGTAACCTCCACAACAGGCACGAGACCTGGACGATGGCGGTTGCCCGCTATCACGCAGGGCCCAATAATGACCCGGCCCAGAAGAAATATGTCTGCCGGGTCATCGCCAATCTGGTGGCGACGGGCTACGGGAAATGGACGCCCAACGCGAAAAATTTCTGCGACGGATAACAACCTGAAATTGCTTTATCAGGGGTTGGGACTCGCTATCGGAAATGTGGCGAGACAAAGCCCGAAAAAAGGCGTTTCAAGCGTTTTTTAGCGATTTCGGAAATTTTTACACAAAAATTTTGTGCCTTATATGGTTAATACCCACTATATATAGATCAAATCGGCACAAAATGGTTAATCAATTATTAATAACTATCGATGATTTCCTACAGTTGTCGCTGAATCCCCCGATTCGTACCAATGCCTCATTGGAAAACACCACACTGATTCGGAGGCGGACGAATGATCGTAGTGGTTGATGAGCGCGAGCTCGTTAAAGACGGCTATACATCTCTATTTGGGCGTGAGGGCATTCCCTCGACCGGGTTCGATCCGGTCGAATTCGGGGAATGGGTCTCGACGGCGGCGGAAAGCGATCTTGCGGCTGTGGAAGCCTTCCTGATCGGCCAGGGCGACCGGAGCTTCTCCTTGCCAAAGGCGATCAGGGATCGCACGACGGCGCCTGTCATCGCGGTGAGCGACCAGCCCTCGCTGGAAGCGACACTCGCGCTGTTCGACAGCGGCGTCGATGATGTCGTGCGCAAGCCCGTTCACCCTCGGGAAATCCTCGCACGTGCGGCGGCTATTCGCCGCCGGCTGCAGGTCATTTCGAATTTCACCGACGCCGGTCCGATCCGGGTCTTCTCCGATGGACGCGACCCGGAAGTGGGCGGCGAGGTATTTCCCCTGCCGCGCCGCGAGCGCCGCATTCTTGAATATTTGATCGCCAATCGCGGACGCCGCGTTTCCAAGGCGCAGATTTTCAATGCCATCTACGGCATCTTCGATGATGACGTCGAAGAAAACGTCGTCGAAAGCCACATCAGCAAGCTGCGCAAGAAGCTGCGCAAGAAACTTGGCTACGACCCGGTCGATTCCAAGCGGTTCCTCGGCTACAGCATTGATTGGCAATGATTTTCATTGACCCGCGTGGTCTTTTTCAAACGCGGTATTTCAGACAGCTTCACGCAAGCCAAACGCTTTACCTTCTCCTTGAAAGATGACCACGAGGGTTTTTGAATGAGTATTTTCGGCACTATGCGAACCGGCGTGTCCGGCATGAATGCACAGGCGAACAAGCTGGGCACCGTTGGCGACAACATCGCCAACGCAAGCACCACCGGTTACAAGCGTGCATCGACGTCGTTCTCGTCGCTCGTTCTGCCCTCCTCGTCGGGCAGCTACGCTTCCGGCGGTGTGCAGTCCAACGTTCGCTACAGCATTTCGGAGCAGGGCAACCTCTCCTACACCACCTCGGGTACTGACCTTGCCATTCAGGGCAACGGTTTCTTCGTTGTCCAGGATGGTGCAGGCACGCCTTATCTCACCCGTGCCGGCTCTTTCGTGAAAAACTCGGAAGGCTATCTGGAAAACGCCGCTGGCTTCCAGCTGATGGGTTACCCCTACGGTTCCAACCCGCCGGCTGCCGTCGTTAACGGCTTCACAGGTCTTGAAGCCATTAACGTCAACAATTTCGGCCTGACGGCATCGCCCTCCACGCAGGGCAGCTTCCCGGCCAACCTCAATCGTGACGATACGGCCGTAGCGGCGGCGTCGCTCCCCAGCACCAACTCCGCAACGGCGAAGTTCGGCAACAAGACTTCGCTGACCGCATTCGATAGCGGCGGCGCGAAGGTACTCTACGACTTCTATTACACCAAGACCGGTGACAACACCTGGGAAGTGGCGGTCTACCGTCAGGATCAGTCGACCAATGGTGGCTTCCCCTATACGGCGACTGCGCCGGCATCCCTTGTGCAGGAAAGCGTCACGCTGACCTTCGATCCTGCGACCAACAAGCTGACGACTACGTCTCCCAAATCCATCACCATCGACGACAACAACAGCGGCGTGGCGCAGGCGATCAACATCGACCTGTCCGACATGACCCAGTTTTCGTCGAAGTTCACGCCCGGCACGGCGATCCTGAACGGTAACGGTCCGAGCCAGATCAAGGATGTCGAAATCGGCAAGGATGGCGTAGTGACGGCAGTTTACCAGGATGGCGGCCGCCGCAACATTTACCAGCTGGCGCTGGCCACCGTGCCGAGCGTCGACAACCTGAGCCCGCAGAACGGCAACGTTTATCTTCCGAGCAACGAGTCCGGTGTCGTTACCATCGGCTTCCCGCAATCGGGCAGCTTTGGTTACGTCCAGAAGGGCGCGCTGGAAGGCTCGAACGTCGATATCGCCAGCGAACTCACCGACATGATTGAATCCCAGCGCATCTATACCGCGAATTCGAAGGTCTTCCAGACTGGATCGGATTTGATGGACGTCCTGATCAATCTGAAGAGATAGTAATTCCTACGGGGACAGATGAATGTCGCTCACGTCAGCAATGAATACTGCGCAGTCGATTTTCAATAATACAGGTAAGCAGACGGACGTTACCTCGAAAAACATTGCCAATGTCGGCAATGCGAACTACGTCAAGCGAACCGCCATTCTCGGCACGACCATGGCCGGAGCGAGTATCGTCTCCAATGGCCGTGCCCAGAATGAAAGTCTTCTCAGGCAGACGATTTCCAGCGCCTCGCTGGCCACCGGGCAGAACACTGTTCTGACCGGTCTCGAGGAGATGAAGAGCATTTTCGGCGGCAACGACTACGAAAGCGCGCCGTCCACCTACATGAAGGAACTGCTCAAGAGCCTTAGCGGCTATGCCGCCAAGCCGAGCAATGCTGCTCTTGCCGCAACGGCCGTGACTTCCGCCGCGGATGTCGCCAGCTCATTGAACAAGGCGTCTGCCGAATTGCAGGCGATGCGTCTGCGTGCCGACAAAGAAATCTCCCTTCAGGTCGACAAGCTGAACGGCCTGCTCGCGAAATTCGAGGAAGCCAATAACGAGGTCAAGGCGCAGACGGCGATCGGCGGCGATCCGAGTGACGCACTCGATCAGCGCGAGACCTTGCTGAAGGACATCTCGTCCATCATCGGCATCAATGTCGTCAACCGCCCGAATAATGACGTCGCGCTTTACACGACCGACGGCGCCACGCTGTTCGAGATCGTACCGCGTCCGGTAACCTTCAAGGCGCAGCCGGGCTACGACGCGACGACCACCGGCAACGCGATTTATGTGGACGGTGTGGCGCTCAAGGCCGGCAGTGGCAGCAACACGACGGCGGAAGGATCGCTTCAGGGTTTGATGCAGGTTCGCGATGAACTTGCGCCGACCATGCAGAGTCAGCTCGACGAAATCGCGCGCGGCCTGATCACGATGTTTGCGGAAAAGCCGATTACCCAGCCGGCGCCGCCTGCGACGCCCCTGACGGCGAAACCCGGCCTTTTCACCTGGTCGACGGCAACCGCAACGAGCGAGATTCCTCCCGCCGGCGTCGTCGTCCCGGGGCTCGCTGCGACCATTACCGTCAACTCCGCGTTAATTATTTCGCAAGGTGGCAATCCGGAATTGTTGCGCGACGGCGGCATCAACGGTACCGCTTATATAGTCAATCCCGCAGCTACGGGCGGAACCGGGTTTTCCGCTCTGATCGACAGCTATGTGACCGCATTCGACGCGCCCATGAATTTCGCCGCGTCGACACGTATCGATACGAATACCAGCATCCTGAAATACGGCACCAACTCGATGGGTTGGCTCGAACAGGAACGGTCCGGTGCGACTTCGGCAAACGAAGCGAAAAGCGCGCTTTATGAGCGCTCTGCGACATCCTATTCGAACAATACGGCGGTTAGCCTGGACGAGGAGCTGTCGCTGCTCATGGATATCGAGCAGTCTTACAAGGCGGCCACGAAACTGGTGACGACCGTTGATGAAATGCTCAAGTCCTTGATGGACATGGTGAGGTAAAGGATGAAAACGTCATTCATTTCATCGCTGGCGATGCAGAACAGCATGCGCAGCACCATCCTCAAGGCTCAGCTTGAGATGACGAATCTCAATACCGAGCTGACCACGGGCAAGCACGCGGATATTGGTGTGACGCTGGGTGCCAATACGGCCCGCAGCCTCGATCTCAACAGGGACGTGGAGCGGATTTCCTCGCTCGTCACGGTCAACTCCTTTGCCACACAGCGTCTTGAATCGTCGCAGACCGCGTTGGACGGCATGGCAAAGGCCGCCCAGGAAATCCTCAATGTTCTGGTGCCGAATACGAGCAGCGAGCAGCCCACGCTTGCCACCGTCAACCAGAAAATCACGATCGCCTTCAACAATTTCACCAGCTTTGCCAACACGGCCGTGGATGGTGAGTATCTGTTTTCCGGTACGAATACGGATGTGAAGCCGGTCCAGGACTATTCCGCCGACGGTTCGCCGTTGAAAGCCGCCTATGACGCCGAACTGAACCATTTCATGGCGACACAGACGCCGGCCGTGGGGAGTATCTCGGACCTGTCCAAAGATCAGGTCAACGCCTTCATGACGCATATGGAAGGCGTATTCAACGGTACGACGACTGTAACCAACCCGCCGCACAGCAGTCTCGCTGTGGGACAGAATGTCGATTTCTGGACGAGGTTCGGTTCCAACGCCAGCGATACCAACATGACGAGCCGGATCAGCCAGAACGAGGTGGTCGAAACGTCAACCAACAGTAATTCGCAGGGCATGCGTTACTTCGCGATGACGGCAATCACGGCGATGACCTTCCTCAAGGACAATGTTTCGAGCACGGTCCGCGAGGCGGTCGCCACCCAGTCGGTGACGACTATCGGCAAGGCGATCAGTGGGCTGAACCAGCAGGCAAGCAGTCTTGGCCTTTCGCAGGAGCGCGTCAAAAAGTCGAATGACTCTCTGGCTGCCCAGAAGAAGATCATCGAAACACATCTGTTGGATATCGAGGGGATCGATACCTACGAGGCGAAGACCCGTCTCGATCTGCTGCAGCAGCAGATTGAGATCGCATACAGCCTCACGTCGCGTCTGCAAAAAATGAGTCTGGTGAACTACCTCTGATGAACAGGGGTGGCGGCAGATAAAGGATACATGAATGTACCAGTTTTCCTACGCCGAAATCATGGAGGATGGTGTCGCCAACGCGAAAGACCGCGAGCGACAGGCGTTGACCAAATCGATCGAATTGCTTGCGGAGGCGAAGGACTCCTCTTCTCAGCGGCACACGATCGAAGCGCTTTTTTACACTCGACGGGTCTGGATCCGCTTCATTGAGGATCTCAAGCAGCCGGATAATCAACTGGCCATGGAACTGAGGGCCAATCTGATTTCGATCGCGATCTGGATACTGAAAGAGTGCGAACTGATCCGGAAACGTCAGTCGACGAATTTCCAGGGCATAATTGACGTGACAACCATCATCAGGGATGGACTGAAATGAAAAGTACACTTCGAATTTCGCTGAAGTCGGGCGAAAAGATTTTCATCAACGGCGCAGTTCTGCGTGTGGATCGCAAGGTGGCGCTGGAATTCCTGAACGATGTCACGTTCCTGCTCGAGAACCACGTATTGCAGCCCGACCAGGCTACCACCCCGCTGAGACAGCTTTATTTCATCGCGCAGATGATTCTCATCAATCCGGAGGGGCGCGAACAGTCCACCAACATGTTCCGCAAGTCCGTGAGCATGCTCTTGAATTGCTTCCAGCATGACGAGGTCCTGGCGGAGCTCAAGCGCATCGACGGGCTGGTTGCCTCCGGCAAGGCTTTCGAAGCGCTGAAGGCCATCCGCGGCCTTTACCCGATCGAGGAGAAAATCCTCAACAATCAGGAAATGACCCCTGCAACGATCGAACAGATTCGCAAGGAGATCGCACCATGGCGGTAGATGCAGTCAATGCGGCGGCGGCAAACCCCTGGGCGAATGCCGGGGCGAGCAGCAACGACAAGAACGCGGCCTCGCTGAACTATGACAGCTTCCTGAAGCTCCTCATCGCCCAGATGAAGAACCAGGATCCGACCAGCCCGATGGATGCTGGTCAGCAGATGTCGCAGCTTGCAAGCTTTTCGCAGGTCGAGCAGACCATCAAGACGAACACCCATCTGAAGAGCATGCTGCAGGCCGAAGCACTGACCCGTGCGTCGGATCTGGTCGGCAAGACGGTAAAGAGCGCCGACGATACCGTCACGGGCGTGGTGAAGGAAGTCGAAGTCTATTCAGACGGCGTCGTTGCCATCACCGAAGCTGGTGACAAGGTGCTGCTGCAGGCCGGTGTGACCTTCTCCAACGGTCCGATCACGGATAAATCTGATAGCGGAACCGATTCGGATACGCCAGCTGGTTCCTGATATTGATAAGGCGGTATAATGCCGCCTTTCTGGAACGAGGGATGCGACGATGAACGAGGCCGATGCGCTTGATATCATGCAGGCGGCAGTGTGGACGGTTCTCGTCGCGGCCGGTCCTGCGGTTCTCGCCGCCATGATCGTCGGTGTCGCCATCGCCTTCATTCAGGCCCTGACGCAGGTTCAGGAAATGACGCTGACATTTGTTCCCAAGATCGTCACGATCATGATTGTCCTCGGCGTCGCCGCCCCCTTTGTGGGCGCGCAGATAGCGCTTTTTTCCAATCTCGTCTTTTCACGCGTGCAATCGGGCTTCTGATATCGATCCGGCCAGGATGCCATCCTCGCGCAAGCTTCGGCGGCTAGGGATAGGTTGAAGCATCGGGCCGAATTGCGTGAGCGATTTCGCGAAACGATGCCGCGGAACCGTGCGGCGGCTTTTCCGTCGCCCTTCTCATGAAGAGACAGGACGAATTTTATGGCGCAACCACCAGTCATTTCCTTGCCCAAGGTCAGTCCGAGCACGCGTGACATCGGCTTCGCACTGGGCATCGTGGCGATCCTCTGCGTTCTGTTCCTGCCCATTCCGGTCGTTCTGGTGGATATCGGCCTGGCGTTTTCCATCGCGCTTTCGGTCCTCATTCTCATGGTGGCGCTCTGGATACAACGGCCGCTGGATTTCTCGTCATTCCCGACGGTGCTGCTGATCGCGACCATGATCCGCCTGTCGCTGAACATTGCGACGACGCGCGTCATCCTCTCACACGGCAATGAGGGTCCGACGGCGGCAGGCGGTGTAATCGCCGGCTTCTCCAGTCTCGTCATGTCAGGCGATTTCGTTATCGGTCTGATCGTCTTCCTGATCCTGATCACCGTCAACTTCATTGTCATCACCAAGGGTGCGACGCGTATCGCTGAAGTCGGCGCACGCTTTACCCTCGACGCCATTCCCGGCAAGCAGATGTCGATCGATGCGGACTTGTCCGCCGGCATCATCGATGAGAAGGAGGCGCAGCGCCGCCGCCGCGAGCTGGAAGAGGAAAGCTCTTTCTTCGGCTCGATGGACGGCGCCTCGAAATTCGTCCGCGGCGATGCGATTGCGGGCCTCATCATCACCGCCATCAACATTTTCGGCGGCATCATCATCGGTTATTTCCGGCACGGCATGCCGATCGGCGAAGCGGCCGATGTTTTCGTCAAGCTTTCCGTCGGTGACGGTATCGTCTCGCAGATTCCGGCCCTCATCGTATCGCTGGCAGCCGGCCTCCTCGTGTCGCGTGGCGGCACGGCGGGGTCCACGGATCAGGCGGTCGTCAATCAGCTCAGCGGTTATCCGCGCGCATTGATGGTTTCTGCCATGTTGATGGGCCTGCTTGCCATTATTCCGGGCCTGCCCTTCCTGCCTTTCATGTTCCTCGGTGGCATCATGGCGTTCGGCAGCTGGTATATTCCGCGCCAGGCTGAAGCCGAAAGCGCGCTTCGTCGCCAGGAGGAGGAGAGCAAGATTCTCCAGACGACAGAGGCGGAAAAAGACTCGGTCAAGCAGGTTCTGAAAACCGCCGAGATCGAACTGGCGCTCGGCAAACAGGTTTCGACCCGCCTTCTCGGCGCGCATCAGGAACTGGCTTTCCGCGTCGGCAAGATGCGCAAGAAATTCGCAACGCAATATGGTTTCGTCGTGCCGGAGATCAAGGTTTCCGACGACATCATGATCCCGGAGAAGGCCTATCAGATCCGCGTTCACGGCACGACCATCGCATCGAGCAATCTGCGCGTCGGAGATGTTCTCGTCGTGACAGGGGCAGGGCGCAAGCCGAGCATCCCGGGCGACGAAATCCGCGAACCCGCTTTCGGCATGCCGGCGGTATCGATCCTCGAAACCTTCACCGAGGATCTCAAGCGCGAAGGCTTCCATCCGATCGATAACGTCTCCGTTGTACTGACGCATCTGAGCGAAGTCATTCGCAACAATCTGCCGCAGCTTCTGTCCTACAAGGACGTCAAGATACTCATCGACAGGCTGGATCCCGAATACAAGAAGCTCGCCGACGAGATTTGTTCGTCGCACATGTCCTATTCCGGCCTGCAGGCCGTGCTGAAATTGCTGCTTGCCGAACGTGTGTCGATCCGCAACCTGCATCTCATTCTCGAAGCCGTCGCCGAACTTGCGCCGCATGTGCGCAAGACGGAACAGATCGTCGAACATGTGCGGGTGCGCATGTCGCAGCAGCTCTGCGGTGATCTGGCCGATAATGGCGTGCTTCGCGTCCTGCGTCTCGGTAACAAGTGGGACATGGTCTTCCATCAGGCGCTGAAGCGCGACCAGAAGGGCGAAATCGTCGAATTCGATATCGATCCCCGCCATCTTGAGGAGTTTTCCGAACAGGCGTCGAAAGTTATCCGTGAATTCATGGATCGCGGCCTGCCCTTTGTGCTTGTAACCTCACCGGAAACGCGGTCCTATGTGCGCATGATTATCGAGCGACTCTTCGCAACCCTGCCGGTTCTCTCGCATGTGGAACTTGCCAAGGGGCTGGAGATCAAGATCCTGGGCGCCATTTCATGATAACCGACCCGCAGGGAACCATTATCGCGTTGTTCCTTGCCATCTGCCGTATCGGCGCCTGTTTCATGACCATGCCGGGCTTTTCCAGCTCGCGCATTTCGCCGCAGATTCGCATGTTGCTGTGTGTGGCTGTGTCCATGGCCCTGTTGCCGGTGTTGTGGGATACGATCTATCCGAAAATTTCCGGCGCGAATCAGGGCACTGTCGTCGGCCTCATCGCGACGGAGATCGCGATCGGTGCGATGTACGGGCTGATCGCGCGCTTTTACACGCTTGGTTTTCAGTTCACCGGCGCCCTTATCGGCGCATCGGTCGGCCTCAGTGCGCCCGGCGGCGCCGATGTCATCGAAGACGCCCAGGAAAACCAGATATCCAACTTCATCACCTTCGGCGGACTGCTGGTACTGTTCATGCTGGATTTTCACCACATCGTCCTCAAGGCCCTTGTGGATTCCTATACCGCCACGCCGGTCGGCGCGCTCATCAGCGGCCAGAAGATGCTGATTACACTGACTGACACGCTGAGGGCGTCGTTTTCGATCATGCTTCGGCTTGCTAGCCCTTTCGTGATCTACGGTCTGATGTTCAACGTCGCAGTCGGCCTCATCAACAAGCTTGCACCGCAAATCCCCGTCTACTTCATATCGACGCCCTTTGTTCTCGCCGGTGGCATCTTCATGCTCTATCTGTCGGTCGCGGCCCTCATCCGCCAGTTCGTGGATGGCTTCGGCCCGGTCTTCATCGGCTTTTGATCGGGAGAAACGCGGTGGCCTCAGACAAGCGGTCGGAGAAACTCAAGCGTCTGGTCACGGTCCAGCGCCACATGGAAAAAATGGCCGAGGTCGAACTGGCCGACACCACCCGCACGCGAAGCGAAGTGGCGCAATCGATGGACAGCGTGCTGGAAGCCATGAGTTCGATGGAGCCGGTGCATCAGACATTCTCGAGGCACTATTCGGATCGTTACGGCCGTCTGGTCGTCAAGGACCGTCAGCTCTCCGGCGTGCAGCAATTGCAGGAAAATAGGGTGCTCAAAGAAAAAACCAAGGCCGACAGGCTGGAGGACAGGATGCACCTGGCCCGTGATCTCGAGGATCGTGAGGCCGACGACAATGCAATCTATGATTTGTTAGAAATTACGAATGCTTCCCGGACACCAGCCTCCAGCAAGGTTGGCGATTCATAGTCTGCTCCATTGTTGCATCGCGGGCGTTTTTTTGAGGACGCCTAAAGCGATGTTTCTTGATTGGGTGAACGTGCCGGTTCGTGCCGCGCGTTCGTCAGCTCGGGAGATCGGGACGTGGCGATATCGGTTATAAGTGATCTGGTGATGGATGTGGTGCGTGCTGCGGACCCCCAGGAAGTCCAGGTTGCCCAGGAGAAACTCAAGGCCAATAAGGCGGCTTTTGCCGCAACCAGCCTTGCAGATGCCGGCAAGGGCTTTGGCGCCGCGGTGGATATGCTGGATGGCGCCTCCTCGAAGGCGGGCCTTGGCAATACGAATATTCGCGCGGCTCGCACCGAAATTCCTGAAACATATCGCAAATATGAGGCCTCTGTCCTCCAGACCTTCGTAGCCAACATGCTGCCGAAAGACAGCGAGGAAGTTTACGGCAAAGGTAATGCCGGCGAAATCTGGAAGAGCATGATGGCCGAACAGTTTGCCGACACGATCTCCAGAAATGGCGGTGTCGGCATTGCAGAGCAGGCATACAAGGATGCGCTTCGGAAGGCCGAAAGCAAAGGCATAACCGACGTATCGATGAATGAAAAAGACCATAATGCTGCAATTCGGATGGTGGCGGAGTTCGAGCGGCAGGTCCTCGGCGTTTCCAATGATAAAACGGACGAGGCTTAAGAATGAAAAACCCTAACGAGGAGACAAGCATGGACCTTATGTCGAACGACCACCGTATCCAATCCGTTCTCGGCCGCCTTGAAATGATCATCGACCATGAGAACGACAATATCGGTAAGGACCCGCGGTTCGACTTCAAGGTCTCCAATGCCCATAAGAGCCGGTGCCTTTATGAGCTGACGATGCTGTTCCGGGATACCCCGCGCGAGGAAATCGCTGCCGGTTACATGGAGCAGGTCAAGGGCATCAAGTCCAAGCTCGCCACCAATGCCAGCCGCGTCGAGGCACATCTGAATGCAGTTCGCGCGGTCGCCGACCTCCTGAAGAACGCAATCCAGGAAGCCGACACGGATGGTACCTACTCCCAGGAACAGTTCATGTACGGCGCAGCCTCCTGATGTTGAAGCTTCTTCTCACCGGCGTCTGGGTTTGCGCCGTCACGCTCGGCGCGGTGTATTTCTCCGTCCAGATGGCGACGGCGCCCGCGCCGGATGAGGCGGGCGCAAAAAAGGCCAGCTTGCAACTGGTCAAGGGCGAAAGCATCACCATTCCCGTCATCAATGATGGCGGGGTAAACGGTTACTTCCTAAGCCGTATTTCGCTGCGCGTCGACAAGGACAAGATGGCGAAAATCGAGTTGCCGGCAACCCAGTTGATGACCGATGAGCTGTTCACGCTCCTGGCGGGTTCTTCCATGGTCAACATCGCCAATATCTCTACCTTCGATCCCGACGCCTTCAAGCAGCGCATCCGCGAGGGGCTGAACAAGAGGCTTGATGACGAGGTGGTCGAGGACGTGCTGATCGAGCAACTCGATTATCTGTCCAAAGCCGACATTCGTGAGCAGAACGGGAATGGGACACCCCGTTCCATCAAGATCGTCGAAGGTGAAAAAGCCGACGCCGGCAAGGAAGCGGCCGCCGCGCCAGGCCACTGATAGCGCCGCCCCGCTTCGTGCCTTCGGCATGGCCAGAGGCAAGGGACGGTCGCGTGATCCACGTGGTTAATCATTCCTTTGCGTCGGCCTTGGAATTCTATTGATTGCTTTCAGCGTAAATTCAAACAGCACATGTATAAACGGTCCATGAACCGCGAACCCGCAGAAACCTGCGCGTGACGGGCGGGGCTTGCATCGGGGGCTGGGTATGAACGTAACGACGGGTTTTGCACGACCGGGACAGCAGCGGGACATTTACGGGCTGCACTTCTGCGACCTCGACTGGAACGCAGCGCTGGAACATGTGAGCGACAGGGCTTCCGCCTCTGAGGGCCACACGTCGCTCTCATTTCTCACCCTTGAAAAGGCAAAGCTTTCACTCAAGGACATCGGCTATCGGCAGGTCCTCGAAAGCTGCCTGCTTTTCCCGCAGGGCAAGGCGTTGAACACTGCCGCGCGGCGCGCACATGGTGAGCCTCTGCCGGTCGTGATCGATGGCGTTGCCTTTGTCATGGCGCTCCTCACCTATATGGCAGTACCGAAACGGATCGGCGTTGCGGGTGACGATGCAGCCCAGCTCGGTGTCGTTCTTGGCAAGCTGCGTAGCCATGCGCCCTGGCACGACTTCGTCATGCTGAGCGGCGAGACGTCCGGCGTGAAAGTGGATATGCTGCTGGCGGGAATGACGAAGCAAAATCAGGAGATGTGGCTGCATCGCACCGTCAACCGCGAGGACGCGCGAGTCGCCATCGCAGTCGGGCCGCTTTTCAAGATATTATCGTCCGAAGTGGCAGGCATGCCTGAAATCTTCCGCAGGCTGCATATGAGCTGGCTTTACAGCCTTTGCGCCGAACCCTGGCATATCGCTCTCGGCAAGGGCTGAGGCGAGTTCGGCGAAGGTCCGTTAACCATTTGTTTGCCACGATCCTTTAACCTCTCGTAAGGTTTTGACAGCTGTCCGTCCGCGGGCGGCGGCGAAGGTGGCAGACGGCTTCAGATGGTTGATCACAGTCCAGATATGACGGCGACCCGCCCGGAAGGGGATGAGATTGCCGCGCCCGCGTCGCAGTGGCGCAGGCATTGTCTTCGGCTTTTGACCGCCGGATGCGTCGCGGCCGCCACGGTAACCGGCGCAGCCCTGCCGTTGCTGCTCGTTGATTCCGGTTTTCGCGGCTATGTCTCGCGGGCGCAGATCGAGGTATCACAGACCGCTTATGATGCACCAGATGCGACCCGCTTTCTGGCGATGGCGCGGCGCACCCTGCTTTCACCTGGCGGGCTGGACCGGATCAGCAGCGATCTCAAGCTGAAGCCTGCCGATCTGGTCGGCGTTCGCAAACAGGGTGAATTTCACCTGCTTGTCGATCTTCTGACCGGCGCGGATGCGCGTCCGCTCTCCCCGCGTGAGGCGCTTAACGGCGCGGTCGGAGATGGGATAGGGCTTGAACTGTCGCCCGACGAGACGACGCTGATCGTGACTTCGAGGGCTGCGACGCCAGAAGCGGCTATGCGGCTTACCGACTATCTTTCGATGCGTATCATGGCGGACGGCAAGGCCGGCACCATGACGCCCGCTGTGCGGGAGATGGACCGGGCGCGGACAAGGATGGACGAGGCCGAGGCGGCGCTAAGCGGTTTCCAGATGCGCCATGGCGATGCGGTGATTACCGAGGTGCAGCAGCTCGAGCAGCAATTGCGTGACGTGAACGACAGAATCGCCGCGGCGACCCGACAACAGCAGTCGCTGCAGGCGGATCTGGCGGCGGCTTCGGCCCTGAAACCCAACGATCTGTTCTCCAAACCGCTTCCCTCCGGCATCGCCTTTTCTGCACTCGAGGACATCAGGCAGAAACATGCCGCCGCCAGTATGGCGCTTTCCAGCATCTCGGTTGATTACGGCCCGAAACATCCCCGACACATCGCCGCCAGGAACGCGGTGGATGCCGTACAGGCACTCGCTGCTCCAGCATTGCGCCAACTGCTCGATGCACTGCGAGCGGACGAGAAGCGCATCGCTGAGGAGATCGCCGATGCTGAAGCCGAGCGGAAAAAGAACCTTGATCGCCTGAATGGTCTCGGTGTTGCTCCGGGAGAGTTCTCCAGACTGCAGGGGGAGCTCGAAACGGCGAGAAACACCTATCTGGAGGCGAGCGAACGCCGCGATCTCTCCTCTGCTGCGACGCCTGCCCTTGAGACCCGCCTCGCGAAAAAGGCAGGTCCGGGAGAACTATCGCGTGATCTTGCCCAGGCCGCCATGATGGCGGGCGGCGGCGGCCTGATCGGATTGCTGGGCAGTCTCTATCTTCTGACGTACCGTCGCCATGACGAGGAAGAGCAGGATGCCTCCGCCTTCGAACCGGAAGCGGCAATCCGGCTCCCCGAGGAGGAACCCGCGCAATTTTCGGAATTCGAGCCAATCGAACCGGCTGTGTTTGACGATCTGCAATCTCCTGATGCCGAAACGGCCGGCTTGGATGCTGGCCACGACGAGGAGAGCTTCGCCGATTATTACGGCGGTGCGGTTAACGACGATGAGCGCATGCCGCTCGACGAGCGTGTAAGGCAGGTTCTGATGGGCAACCGCACGGTTGGGATCGCCGGTCAGGCACCGTCCGCGCTGCCGCCGCTGCTGGCTGATGCGCTTGCCGGCCACGCCGATCATGCCCAGGCGGAAGCGGAGGAGCTGATGGAATTGCGACGGGAATTGGCGCTCCTGAGGGAGCGTCTCGTCGATTATGCCGACCACCAAGAAGACTACCGCAAAACCGCCTGAAAACGCCGCATTTTAGCTTGCATTCCTGCGACGGGGGCACCATACGGAGCCTACGTAACCCATGAGGAGCAGGACGCATGGCAGTTGTGATTGACGGGAAGGCGAAGGCGGCCTCGGTAACGGAGGCGGTCCGCGCATCGGCAGAAGCGCTTGAGGCGAAAAAGGGCGTCAAGCCCGGTCTCGCGGTCGTCATCGTCGGTAATGATCCGGCCAGCCACGCTTATGTGAACTCCAAGAGCAAGATGGCCAAGCAATGCGGGTTCAATTCCATCCAGCACACGCTGCCGGAGGAGACCACACAGGCTGACCTCCTGAAGCTGGTCGGCGAATTGAACGCCGATGCCTCCATCCACGGCATTCTGGTTCAGCTGCCGCTGCCGAAACATTTCAATTCAGACGGGATAATCCAGTCGATCCTGCCTGAGAAGGACGTGGATGGCCTGAGCGTGCTGAATGCCGGCAAGCTCGCGACCGGCGATCTTGCCACCGGTCTCATTTCCTGCACGCCCGCAGGCGCCATGCTTCTGGTGCGCGGCATTCACGGAGACGACCTTTCCGGCCTGAACGCCGTTGTCATCGGCCGCTCCAACCTGTTCGGCAAGCCCATGGGCCAGCTTCTTCTCAATGCCAACGCCACTGTGACGATGGCGCATTCGCGAACCAAGGATCTGGCCGGCATCTGCAAGACGGCGGATATTCTGGTGGCGGCGGTTGGCCGCGCGGCGATGGTGAAGGGTGACTGGGTGAAATCCGGCGCGACCGTCATCGACGTCGGCATCAACCGCATTCCCGCACCCGAAAAGGGTGAAGGCAAGACAAAGCTGGTGGGCGACGTCGCCTATGATGAAGCAAGCGCCGTTGCCGCGGCCATCACCCCTGTTCCCGGTGGTGTCGGCCCGATGACGATCGCGATGCTGATGGCCAACACCGTCATCGCCGCTCATCGCGCCGAAGGCCTGGCGGCGCCGAAGTTCTAGGCGTTGAAACGGCCGGCTACGCTTTCGGAGCCGGCCCCGTCGAGGCGCGGACCACCAGTTCCGCCTTCCAGAGTTCCTGATACGGCTCCGTCTGGTCGTTCTTGATACGATTGATCAGGCGCTGGCCCACGCGGACGCCTGCCGCTCTCAGCGACGAGCGCGTGGTGGTGAGCGGCACGGAAAAATTATCGGGTTTCAAAAGCGGCAGCACATCGTCATGGGCGATGAGGGAAATATCCTTGCCGGGTTTCAGGCCTCGCTGGTTGAGCGAGCGGATCGCGCCAAGTGCAAGCGCGGTACTGGCGCAGAGAATGGCGGTCGGTTTCTCGGGGCGTGAAAGCAGGGCCTCCATGCCGAGATAACCTTCCTCGTCGGTCATGCTGCCGTGTCTCTTATTGCTTGCATGCAAGGCCAGGCCGTTTGCCGCCAGCGCCTTTTCCACCCCAAGACAGCGCCGGTAGGTGAAATCATAGCCTTCGGGACCGTTCAGCAGCCCGATGCGCGTATGGCCAAGCTGAAGCAGAAGCTGGGTCGCGTCACGGAAGGCACCTTCATTGTCCACGTCGAGGTAGGGATAATCCTCCTCCACGCCGATGGAGCGGCCATGCACGAGGAAGGGCAGGGAAAGCGACTGCATCATGGCGATGCGCGGATCGTTATTCTTCATATAAGCGAGATAGATGCCGTCGACGCTGCCGCTAGCGGCGAGCCCGCGAAGGGCTTCGCGTTCCTTTTCCGGCTCGGTGGGCATGATGACGAGATGAAAGCCGCTGCGCGAGGCTTCCTCGCCAAGACCGCTCAGGAATTCGCCGAAATGCACATCCGAACGGTGATGTTCGCCAATCGGCATCACGAGCCCAATGGAGCCGACCTTGCCGGTTGCCAGCCGCTGTGCCGCGGCATTGGGGCGATATCCCGTCTTCTCCGCGGCTTCCATGACGCGGCGGCGCGTTTCCGCGCTGACCTCGGGATAGCCGTTGAGCGCCCTGCTGATGGTCGTCTGCGAAATGCCCAGCAGTTGCGACAGCTGTTTCAGGTTCATGTCTGTCATTCCTCCATGCGCGCGCCCGGAAAAGGCCAAAAGCCCCTCCTCATTTTCCCAAAGCGCTTTAGATTTTTAACAGCCCCGTCCGCTTTTCTCAATCGAAAATGATAGCCGCCTTCCTAAATCAATATGACTATTTCGAAGGTTAGGCAGCGTTTCCGAATAAAGAGCCTCTTGACTCCATCTTGATGACAATGAGATGAATAGGCAGCCAAAGCGCTTTGATTGGAGAGGACGCTTTGAGCCTTTTATGTGATGGGAGGTAAATCACATGCGGAAGATCCTTTTGGCGACGGCTGCTTCAATCGTGCTGCTGTCGGGTTCGGCCATTGCCGCCGATCTGAAATTCGCGCCGGGCCAGGACGCCAAGTTCAACTGGAAAAGCTACGAAGATTTCAAAGCGGCCCATGCTGACCTTAAAGGCCAGACGCTGACGATTTTCGGCCCGTGGCGTGGTGAGGACGAGGCTTTGTTCCAGTCCGTACTCGCCTATTTTGCTGACGCGACGGGCGTGAATGTCCGTTATTCCTCGTCGGAAAACTACGAGCAGCAGATCGTCATCGACACACAGGCCGGCTCGCCGCCCAATATTGCCATTTTGCCGCAGCCTGGCCTTCTCGCCGATCTCGCCGCCAAGGGTTTTCTTGTGCCGCTCGGCGACGACACGGCCAAATGGGTCGAGGAAAATTACGGCGCGGGTAAATCCTGGGTCGATCTCGGCAGTTATAAGGGCAAGGACGGCAACAAGGCCTATTTCGCTTTCCCCTTCAAGGCCGACGTGAAGTCGCTCGTCTGGTATGTGCCCGAGAATTTCGAGGAAGCGGGATATAAAGTTCCCGAGAGCATGGAAGACCTGCTCAAGCTCACCGACCAGATCGTTGCCGATGGCGGCACGCCCTGGTGCATTGGTCTTGGCTCCGGTGGTGCGACCGGCTGGCCTGCAACCGACTGGGTGGAAGACCTGATGCTGCGGACGCAGCCGCTGGATGTCTACCAGAAGTGGACGACCAACGAGGTAAAATTCACCGATCCGGCCGTGGTTGCCGCGATCAACGAATTCGGCAAATTCGCCAAGAACGAAAAATATGTGAGTGGCGGCGTTGCGGCCGTAGCCTCCACCGACTTCCGCGACAGCCCCAAGGGCCTCTTCGACATTCCGCCGAAGTGCTACCTGCACCATCAGGCATCGTTCATTCCCTCCTTCTTCCCCGAGGGCACCAAGGTCGGAACGGATGCGGATTTCTTCTACATGCCGACCTATGCCTCAAAGCCTGACCTCGGCAAGCCGGTTCTCGGTGCCGGCACGCTCGTCACCATCACTAAGGAAGCGCCCGCTGCCAAGGCATTCGTACAATTCCTGCAGACGCCGATCGCCCATGAAGTGTGGATGGCGCAGTCCAGCTTCCTGACGCCGTACAAGGGTGTGAACGTCGAAACCTATGCCAATGAGCAGATGAAGCGTCAGGGTGAAATCCTGACCACGGCGACGACCTTCGGTTTTGACGGTTCCGACCTGATGCCCGGCAAGATCGGCGCCGGCGCTTTCTGGACCGGCATGATCGATTTCGTCGGTGGCAAGTCTGCCGATCAGGTCGCCGCCGATATCCAGAAGGCCTGGGACGGCCTGAAGTAACACGGATTAAGACGAGGCCTGGCGGCTCGCTGCCGGGCCTCTTCCGCAGGAACGGCCCGACAGCTGCATAAATCAACGCGGCGCGGAGAGGATCAGGGAGGGAACATGGCTCAACAACTGGTGTCCGCCATCGGCGTTATGGTAGCGGGCGTTTTTGCCTGTGCTGCCTATTACTGGCTATCCGATAAGGCGTTGCAGGCAATCTTTCCCGTCCGCTCGGGAGACGTCATTCACGCATCCCGCAACTTAAACCGCCGCGCCGCCGTCCGGCCGTGGCTGTTCGTCGGCCCTGCGCTGATCCTTTTGCTTGTCTATCTGGTTTATCCCGTCATAGCGACGCTGATCCTCTCCTTTTACGACCGGACGGGCAGCGAATTCGTCGGTCTCGCCAATTATCGCTGGGCGTTTTTCGACGCCGGTTTCCGTCAGTCGATCTTCAACAACATTCTCTGGCTCGCCGTCGTGCCGGCCGCCTGCACCTTCTTTGGCCTTGTTATCGCGGTCATGACGGACCGCATCTGGTGGGGCAACATCGCCAAATCCATCGTCTTCATGCCGATGGCGATCTCCTTCGTCGGCGCTTCCGTCATCTGGAAGTTCATCTATGAATACCGCGCCGAAGGTCAGGTGCAGATCGGCCTGCTGAACGCCATCGTCGAGTTTTTCGGTGGTAATCCGCAGGTCTGGATTTCCATGCCCTTCTGGAACAACTTCTTCCTGATGGTCATCCTCATCTGGATTCAGACCGGGTTCGCCATGGTCATCCTCTCTGCGGCTTTGCGCGGTATTCCGGAAGAGACCATCGAGGCGGCTGTCATCGATGGCGCCAATGGCTGGCAGATCTTCTGGAAGATCATGGTTCCGCAGATCTGGGGCACTATCGCCGTCGTTTGGACGACGATCACCATTCTCGTGCTGAAGGTCTTCGATATCGTGCTGACCATGACCAACGGGCAATGGAACACCATGGTTCTCGCCAATCTCATGTTCGACTGGATGTTCCGCGGCGGCGGTGATAGCGGCCGAAGTGCTGTTATCGCGCTCATCATCATGGCGGCCGTCACCCCGATCATGGTCTGGAACATCCGCCAGGCAAACCGCGAGATGGAGGGCCGCTGAGATGGATATTGTCAAACGCCTCCGCCGCGTCGGCCTGCCGCGGCTCATCGTTCACGCCAGCGTTCTGATCGTCGTGCTGCTCTGGCTCTTGCCAACGCTCGGCATTCTCGTGAGTTCGCTGCGCGACAAGGATCAGATCACGGTGTCGGGCTGGTGGACCGCTTTTTCGAGCTCCGAACAAACGCAAGCCGTTCGTCTGGCCGATGCCTCGGCTCAGAAGCAGGATGGCAGCCGCTACGTCATATCAGGCAATGTCTTCGAAAACGGCCAGGGCGGAAAGGTTGCGGCCTTCGGCGTGCGCGTGCAGGAGCCGACAGCTTTCAAGGCAGGTGAAGCCGCTGACATCGGCGATGGCGAGACGCTGCTTATCAATGAAGACGGCACTTACGAATATAGCAAAGCCGCAAGCTTCGAGGGTTCGCGCGGCAAGCGCGTCTACATCTCTGTCGCAACGCCGCCCGTCTTCACCCTCGACAACTACCGTACGGTTCTAACATCGGAAGGCATCGGCCAGTCCTTCGTCAACTCGCTGACGGTCGCCGTACCTGCAACCGTCATCCCTATACTCATCGCCGCCTTTGCCGCCTATGCCCTGTCATGGATGAACTTTTCCGGCCGCAATCTGCTGATCGCCATGGTGGTGGGCCTGATCGTCGTGCCCTTGCAGATGTCGCTGATCCCGCTTCTGAGACTGTATAATGAAATTGGCACCATCTTCGGCGTGCCATCCAAGACCTATGCCGGTATCTGGCTGGCGCACACCGCCTTCGGCCTGCCGCTCGCCATCTATCTGCTGCGCAACTATATTTCCGGCCTGCCGAAAGAGATCATCGAAAGCGCCCGTGTCGATGGCGCAAGCGATTTCGAAATCTTCGTCAAGATCATCCTGCCGCTCTCTTTCCCGGCACTCGCCTCCTTCGCCATCTTCCAGTTCCTGTGGACCTGGAACGACCTGCTTGTCGCCATGGTTTTCCTCGGCACGCAGAAGGATGAGCTTGTGCTGACAGGCGCCTTGAACGCGCTGCTCGGTTCGCGCGGCGGCAACTGGGAAATTCTCACTGCCTCGGCCTTCGTCACCATCGTCGTGCCGCTCGGCGTCTTCTTCGCTCTTCAACGTTATCTCGTGCGTGGCCTGCTGGCAGGCTCCGTCAAGGGAGGCTGATCATTCCATGAACGCCCATACCACACAGGACACTTCCATGACCGCTTCGGTGACTTCCGCTTTGACGCCCAACAAGGACTGGTGGCGCGGCGCTGTTATCTATCAGATCTATCCGCGCTCCTATCAGGACTCCAATGGCGACGGCATCGGCGATCTCAAGGGCATCACCGACCGCCTCCATCACATCGCAGGCCTCGGTGCCGATGCGATCTGGATTTCGCCCTTCTTCACCTCGCCGATGAAGGATTTTGGATACGACGTCTCGAATTATGTGGATGTCGACCCGATGTTCGGCACGCTCGCCGATTTCGACGGGCTGATCGCCGAAGCCCACCGTCTCGGCATCCGCGTCATGATCGATCTCGTTCTGTCGCACACCTCGGACCAGCATCCCTGGTTCGTGGAAAGCCGCGCCAGCCGCAACAACCCGAAAGCGGATTGGTATGTCTGGTCGGACAGCAAGCCGGATGGCACGCCGCCCAACAACTGGCTGTCGATTTTCGGCGGCTCGGGCTGGCAGTGGGATCCGACCCGCATGCAATATTACATGCACAACTTTCTGACCTCGCAGCCGGACCTCAACCTGCATAATCCGGAAGTTCAGGAAGAGCTGCTGAATATCACACGCTTCTGGCTGAAGCGCGGCGTCGATGGTTTCCGCCTCGACACCATCAACTTCTATTTCCACGACCTTGAGCTGCGCGATAATCCGGCGCTGGCGCCGGAGCGCCGCAATGCCTCCACCGCGCCTGCGGTCAATCCCTATAACTTCCAGGAGCATCTCTACGACAAGAACCGCCCGGAAAACATCGCCTTCCTGAAGCGCTTCCGCGCCGTACTGGACGAATTCCCTGATATCGCCGCCGTCGGCGAAGTGGGCGACAGCCAGCGTGGCCTCGAAATCGTCGGCGAATACACCTCCGGCGATGACAAGATGCAGATGTGCTACGCCTTTGAATTCCTCGCGCCCGATGCGCTGACCCCGCAGCGTGTTGCCGATGTACAGGCGGATTTTGCGAGAGCTGCACCGGAAGGCTGGGCCTGCTGGGCTTTCTCCAACCATGATGTCGTGCGCCATGTCAGCCGCTGGGGCGAGCATGTCGAGGACAAGGATGCTTTCGCGAAGGTGCTGTCGGCACTTCTCATGACCCAGCGCGGTTCCGTCTGCATCTATGAGGGTGAAGAACTCGGCCTCACCGAAGCCGATATCGCTTTCGAAGATTTGCAGGATCCTTACGGCATTCAGTTCTGGCCTGAATTCAAGGGCCGCGACGGTTGCCGTACGCCGATGGTATGGGACGCCGGCCATGCGCAGGCCGGGTTCTCGACGGCCGACAAGACGTGGCTGCCGATTCCCACCGAGCACAAGCAGCGCGCCGTGAGCGCCCAGCAGGGCAATGAGGCTTCGGTGCTGGAGCATTACCGCCGCTTCCTCGCGTTCCGCAGGCAGCATCCGGCTTTCGCAAAGGGCGGCATCGAATTTCAGCCCGTGCAGGGTGAGGTGTTGAGCTATACCCGCAAGCTGGGCAACGAAACCGTTCTTTGCGTCTTTAACTTGTCAGCGACGCCGGCAGAGGCCACGCTGCCGGAAGGGAACTGGGAGGTTCTTGAAGGCCATGGCTTTGCAAGCGGACTGAAGGGCAGAAGCGTCGAACTTCCGGCATGGGGCGCTTTCTTCGCCCGTTACGCCTGACAGATGAGGGAGGAACACCCATGACAAGTCTCGTTCTCAAGGATATCCGTAAATCATACGGGCAGGTGAAGGTGCTGCACGGCATCGATCTCGATATCGAACAGGGCGAATTCATCGTTTTTGTTGGCCCCTCCGGCTGCGGAAAATCGACCCTGCTGCGCATGATCGCCGGGCTGGAGGAAATCACCGGCGGCGAGATGTATATTGACGGCCAGCTTGTCAACGAAATCCCGCCTTCGCGTCGGGGCATCGCCATGGTGTTCCAGTCCTATGCCCTTTATCCGCACATGACTGTCTACGACAACATGGCCTTCGGCATGAAGATTGCCAGGGAAAGCAAGCAGGAGATCGACCGCCGCGTTCGCGCCGCCGCCGAAATCCTGCAGCTCACGCAATATCTGGAGCGATTGCCAAAGGCGCTGTCCGGCGGCCAGCGTCAGCGTGTCGCCATCGGTCGCGCGATCTGCCGCAACCCCAAGGTCTTCCTGTTCGATGAGCCGCTCTCGAACCTCGATGCGGCTCTGCGTGTTGCCACGCGCATCGAAATCGCCAAGCTCAACGAGCAGATGGCCGATACAACGATGATCTACGTTACCCACGACCAGGTGGAGGCGATGACGCTCGCTGACCGCATCGTCGTTTTGAACGCGGGGCGGGTGGAGCAGGTCGGCGCGCCGCTCGAGCTTTATGAGAGGCCGGCCAATCTTTTCGTGGCGCGTTTCATCGGCTCGCCCGCCATGAATATTATCGGTGCGAAAGTGACCGGCACGGGTGAACGGACCTCCATCGAACTTGCCGGCGGCAAGACATTGGTCGTCGATGTTCCCACATCCGCATCTGAGCAGGGCAAGGCCGCAAGCTTTGGCGTTCGGCCGGAAGACCTGAGCATCGCGACGGGCGACGACTATCTATTCGAGGGAAAAGTCGCGATCGTGGAGGCCCTGGGTGAGGTGACCCTGCTTTATCTCGAAGCGCCCAAGGGCCAGGAGCCGATCATCGTAAAGGTGCCGGGCATTGTTTCCGTGGGTAAGGGTGAAACCCTGCGCTTTGCCGCCCTGCAGGAGAAGCTTCATCTTTTCGATGCGGAAGGCAAAGCCTACCGCAAGTAAACGGTGGCGATACTGAAACAAGCCCCGGAACTGTCCGTTCCGCGGCTTTTTACTGGTTATCGGCCGTGTGGAAAAACGTCGGAAATGTCCCGCTTCCGTCCTGTTTAAGCTGACGCTGATATGAATTGTTAAAGACTATGGCCTAGTCTCGTCCTATTGGTAAGCATTGGGAGTTCGGGCGTGCAGAGCGGTGCGGGTGTCATCAGAAATCATTATCTGAGCAAGGAAGAGTCCTTCATGTATGACCGCGAAAGCCGGTTCCGCATGGAAGACACCATGAACGCGGCGCGCATCGAATATACCGAAAAGGCCGTGATGCACATGGCGGCACGCCGCTGCGACGTCATTCGCATCTCCCAGACAGAGGCCGTGCTGGCGCTACTGACCAAATACAACCTGCCGAACCAGTTCTATCTCGATATCCCCGATGCCCGCATCACCAAGATCGGCTGCGTGATGTTGCGCGTCAACGCCAACAACACCATCCATGTCCGCTTCCTGCGTATGCTGACGCAGAAGGAGCTGGATCGAATTTTCGTATTCAGCACACACCCGGCCCACAAGGACCGCAAGCTGGATATCCGGTCGTTCTAAGACCTCGACGATTTGCGGCTTTAGGAAAGCCCGCCCAGAACGGTCTGCTTCAGCTTCACATCCGGCACTTCGATGAAGGCGAGATCGCTGCGGCCGAAATAGGATTTCTGGTTGGTAGCGGACCAGTCGTTGCAGACCAGTTTGTAACGGCCTTTCTTCTCCGGCTTTTCCGGCATGGCGTAGAGATAGTCGCCCGTGCGTGCGGCGAGCGGAATGTTGCTGTCCTGATTGCATCGCTTTAGGATTTGGACGAGCGTCTCGCTGTCCACTTCGGTCACCATCAGCTTGCCGTCGAAGCGCAGCGAGGCGTTGAAATCATAACGGCGAATATCGCCTGCAGGCAGGCCTGCGCCGAAAGAGGTGTGGCCGATGAAACCGACATCGGCGCCGGTCTTCGCGGCGATCAGATGCGCCACATGGCGCCCTGCTTCGTCGACGGTCATCGCTTTGGCGGCCTTGCCGACAACTTCCCGTTCTTCTGCGGTCAGGTGCTTTTCAAGCGTCTGCTCGATGAGGGTCTTGAGAGCCGGCGAGGCGGGAGCATCACGATGGATGGTGACCGTCTCAATGGCGGCGGCCTTGCCGGGACCGGTAATTGTCGCGACCGTCATGGAGGTGCACCAGGAGCCGGTGTGGACATAGCGCGTCGCACCCTCTTCGTGCACGAAATTCAGGTGATCATGGCCGCCCACCAGCAGCGTGCCGTCAGGCAGCACCGGCAGAATATCGCGGTCGGCGACAACGCCGGCGTGGCTCAGAACAATATTGATCGCATCCGCTTTGACGATTTCGGGCAGATTGGCCTTCGCCCATTCCACCGGCTGCGGAATGTCCAGCATCTCGCGCGTCGCCTTCGGATAGGTATTGATCGCATTGGTCGCGAGGCCTGCGACGATGACCGCCCGTTCGCCGGCCTTCACCGCGGCACTGGACGGCGCATAGGGGTTGCCGCTTCGCTTGTCGATGATGTTGGAAAGCACGGTGATGCCGAGGGCTTGAGCACGGCTGACGAAATTGGCGAGGTCATTGTCGATATCGGGCTCATGATTGCCGATATTGATGACTGTGGGGGCAAGCTTGGCGAGCGCCGCAAGGAAGGTCCATTCGATTTCGCCGGCCGAACGTGTGGCCACCGCGTTGCCGAGTTCGAAAAGGTCGCCATTTAGCAGGATGATGTGGGGCGCCTTGTCGGCCGCGATACGCGTTTCGATGGCCGCGAGAAGCTGGCCGATACGCTCATAGGCCGAATGCAGATCGGAGATGACGATGGCACGCAGGGCTACATCCTGCGCCGTTGCCGGCATGGCCGCTGCCATCAGCGGCAGCATGGCGGTGCCCGCCATAAGCTTCAGCACATCGCGGCGGTTGCTTGAAAAAATCGTCATGTCATGCCCCATTATCCGAAACTGCGCCGTCATCCCACGGCTGGTCGGGAACGCCTTAAGAGGCGATCATCACAGCCGCATGACAAGTTTGGCGTTTAAGGCATGGGAAATAAAGCTGTTTCTGCGTCCGCCCGTCCCGGGCGTGAAAGTGCGGTGGGACGATGCCGCAGAGCGGGGTTTAAAGGCGAAAGCCGCATCCAGCCTTCGCCTTTTGGAAATCAATGAAACAGGACACTGGCACCTTGATCGGCAGGACCGGCATTACGGCGGAAGGGGGCGAAAAGTTCGCGGCCCATGCCCCATTCATTGCCGGAGAGATCAGCGCGCGCCGGTTCGCGTTTTGACAGTTCGGCGGCGGACACCAGCACTTCGAGCGATCCGGAAACGGCGTCGAGACGGATGATATCGCCATCGCGGATGAGCGAGATCGGCCCGCAATCGGAAGCCTCAGGCGTAACATGGATCGCGGCCGGTACCTTGCCGGATGCGCCGGACATGCGCCCGTCCGTCACAAGCGCCACCTTGAAGCCGCGGTCCTGCAGCACGCCGAGCGGCGGCGTCAGGCGGTGCAGCTCAGGCATGCCATTCGCCTTCGGCCCCTGGAAGCGGACGACCGCAATGAAGTCGCGGTTAAGCTTGCCTTCCTTGAAGGCGTCCTGAAGCTCCTGCTGGTCGTGGAAAACAATCGCGGGCGCTTCGATGATATGGCGCTCCGGCTTGACGGCGGAAATCTTGATGACGGATTTGCCGAGATTACCGGTCAGCATCTTGAGACCGCCGGTGGGCTGGAACGGTGTTTCAATGCTGGAAAGCACCTTCGGATCGTGGCTCTGTTCAGGGGAGGGCTGGCGGGTGACCGCGCCCTTCTCGTCCAGTAGTGCATCCACGGTGTAGGCGGCCAGACCCTGTCCGAAGACGGTGCGCACATCGTCATGCACGAAGCCTTGTTTCAGGAGCTGCTTGATGAGGAAGCCCATGCCGCCTGCAGCGTGGAAATGGTTCACATCGGCCAGCCCGTTGGGATAAACGCGGGCCAGCAGCGGCACGATGTCAGAGAGATCAGAAATATCCTGCCATGTGAGGATGATGCCTGCGGCGCGCGCCATGGCGATCAGATGCATGGTGTGATTGGTGGAACCACCGGTCGCATGCAGACCCACGACGCCGTTGACGATGGATCGTTCGTCGATCATCTCGCCGGCGGGGGTGAATTCGTTGCCCTGCGCGGTGATGGCGAGCGCTCTCTTGGTAGCCTCGCGGGTCAGCGCGTCACGCAATGGCGTGCCGGGATTGATGAAGGAGGAACCGGGCATATGAAAGCCCATGATTTCCATCAGCATCTGGTTGGAATTGGCGGTGCCGTAGAAGGTGCAGGTTCCGGGACCGTGGTAAGATTTGGATTCCGCTTCCAGCAGCTCCGCGCGACCGACCTTGCCTTCGGCGTAAAGCTGGCGAATACGTGACTTCTCGTCATTCGGCAGGCCTGATGTCATCGGACCGGCAGGAATGAAGACCGCGGGCAGGTGACCGAAGGCGAGTGCGGCGATGACGAGGCCGGGCACGATCTTGTCGCAGACGCCAAGATAGAGGGCGGCATCGAACATGTTGTGCGAGAGGCCGATCCCCGCAGCCATGGCGATGGCATCGCGGGAAAACAGCGAAAGCTCCATGCCGGGCTGCCCCTGGGTGACGCCGTCACACATCGCAGGTACGGCGCCGGCAACCTGAGCGATACCGCCCGCTTCCTTGGCTGCATCGCGGATGATGGCCGGGAAGGTCTCATAGGGCTGGTGCGCCGACAGCATGTCGTTATAGGCGGTGATGATGCCGAGATTGGGAACCCGGTCGCCGGCAAGGATGTCCTTGTCGGCGGGGGAACAGACCGCAAACCCGTGTGCAAGATTGCCGCAGGACAGAACGGAGCGGTGAACGCCTTTTGAGACCTGCAGCCGCAGCCGCTCGAGATAGGTCTCGCGATAGGGCTTGGAACGTTCGACGATGCGGGCGGTGATGGCCTGAATGCGGGAATCGGCGGACATGGGCGTTCATCCTGTTCGTTGGGCGACAGCCGGCGTTCCGGGAGGCGAATGCCGGTTGTCGTGTTTCAGTCTTCATGTCTTCGGGGCGCTTGTCGCGGGCCGCAGGAGCGGCCGTCGCGTCGGCTTATGGCGCCCAGTAAATATCCACTGGCGTTTCTGCCCGGTTCAGCACGGCACGGACGGGCATTTCTTCCTCATCCTCGCCCGACTGCGCCTTCTCCAGCGTCGCCTTCTTGGCGGCGCCTTCGATATGCAGCACCAGGAAACCGGCATCGTGCAGGCTGGAGAAGTTGAAGGTCAACCGTTCCTCGCCGGCATTCTCGGCCGCCATGGTCAAAACCCCGCGCGGCTCATCGAGATCAAGCGCTTCGTAGAGATTGTCTCCACCGGGAAAGAACGAGGCCGTGTGGCCATCCGTTCCCATACCGAGAATGACAACATCGAAGGGATCGCAGATCGCTTCGGTCTTGACGGTCGCAAGCGTTGCCGCATCCTCCGGCGAGGCCGCCGGCTGGAACAGCGGCACGAAATAAGCCGCCTTCGCCTTGTTTTGCAGAAGATTCTCGGCGACGAGACGATGATTGGAGCGATCGCTTTCCGGCGGCACGAAACGCTCGTCCACCAGCGTCACGCTGATATTTGGCCAATCGAGATCGTGCTGGGAAAGCGCCTGAAAGAACAGCTTCGGTGTAGAGCCGCCGGAGACCGCGATGCTTGCGGTCCCCCGTTCCTTGGTTGCCGCGTCGAGCCGGTGGGCGACATCAGCCGCAAGCGTATTGGCAAGATCGGAGGCGCTATCGAAGGCGTGGATTGTTTCGCTCATCCGCGCGCCCTCAGTCGGCATCGTGCCAGGTACGGCCGTCACGCTCGATCAGTGCGATCGAGCCGCTCGGCCCCCAGGTTCCTGCCGTGTAACCCTGCACGCCCTGACCAAGCTCTTCCCAGCTCTTGAGAATTGGGTCAATCCAGTCCCATGCGGCCTCGACCTCGTCGCGGCGCATGAACAGCGTCTGGTTGGACCGGATGGTATCCATCAGCAGGCGCTCATAGGCGTCGGGGCTGCGCACGTTGAAGGCTTCGGCAAAGCTCATGTCCAGCGACACCTGGCGCAGGCGCATGCCGCCCGGGCCTGGGTCCTTGATGAGGAGCGACTGCTTGACGCCTTCATCCGGCTGCAGGCGAATGACCAGCTTGTTGGCCTCGATCTTGCCTGCCGCGTCGTCGAAGATCGAATGCGGGATCTGCTTGAAGGTGACGACGATTTCCGAAACGCGGGTCGCGAGGCGTTTACCGGTGCGGATGTAGAAGGGAACGCCCGCCCAGCGCCAGTTTGCAATTTCAGCCTTGATGGCGACGAAGGTTTCGGTGTTGGAAACGCCGCCTTCGAGCTCTTCCAGATAGCCCTTGACCGGGCCACCTGCGGAAGCGCCGGCGCGGTACTGGCCCCGAACCGTCAGCTTTTCGACGTTGCTGGTGTCGATCGGCTTCAGCGAACGCAGAACCTTCAACTTTTCGTCGCGCACGGCTTCGGCGTTCATGGAAGCCGGCGGCTCCATAGCGACGAGGCAGAGCAGCTGGAGAATGTGGTTCTGCACCATGTCGCGCAACGCGCCGGCCTTGTCGTAATAACCGGCGCGACCCTCGAGACCGACTGCCTCGGCAACCGTGATCTGCACGTGGTCGATATGCGCGGAATTCCACAGCGGCTCGTAAAGCGCGTTGGCGAAACGCAGCGCCATCAGGTTCTGCACCGTCTCCTTGCCGAGATAGTGGTCGATGCGGAAGATCTGCTCTTCCTTGAAGACATGGCCGATGGTGTCGTTGAGTTCCTGCGCCGAGGCGAGGTCGCGGCCGATCGGCTTTTCAACGACGATACGGGTCGAGCGGGTGATGAGCTTGTGTTCGCGGATCTTGTCGGCGATATCGCCGAAAATTCCGGGCGCGACTGCGAGATAGAAAGCGCGCACGCGCTCTTTACCTTCGTCCAGCAGCTTCTTCAGCACGTCCCAGCCATTGTTGCCCTTGGCGTCAACGGGCACGTAGAAAAGCCTGTTCAGGAACACGGCAACCTGCGCGTCGTCATACTCGCCGGCCTTCAGATGCTCCTTCAGGGCGTCCTGTGCGAATTTGCGATATTCCTCATGGGTCATGACCGAACGCGACGCACCGATGATGCGGGTCGGCTCCGTGAACTGCCCTTCGATCTGCCGGTGATAAAGGGCCGGCAGAAGCTTGCGCTCGGCAAGATCGCCCGTGCCGCCGAAAACGACACAATCAAAAGGTTCAACAGGAATGATCTGACTGCTCATATCGATTCTCTCGATCTTCAAGGGTTGGGGCATCAATAATCTAATCGATTTAAAAATGCCAGACTCAGTTATGCGAAATTATGAATTTTGCTTTTGCCGGTGTGCTTGCCGCCGGTAATGGACTGTAAACATTGGACTAAAACCTGTCTCGCATTGCAAACCACGAAAGCGCCAGGAAAAGCAGCGGCGCGCGCAGTGACGTTCCGCCCGGAAAGGCCGGCACTTTAAGCCGCGCGAATGGCGCCAGCATGTCCTCTTTGCCGAGCACCAGATCGGCATAAAGCTTGCCGCAATAATTCGACAGCATCACGCCGTGGCCTGAATATCCACCGATGGAGGTGACACCTGGCATGACCTCACGCACGAAGACCTTACGCGGTAGAGTGATGCCGACGGAGCCGCCCCAGGAATGGGTGATGTCGATATCCTTCAGCTCGGGATAGATTTCCGCGATCTGCCGGCGGATGTGGCTGGAAATATCCCGCGGCGTATCTGCCGTGTAAGCTTCGCGGCCGCCGAACAACAGCCGGTTATCGGCCGTCTTGCGGAAGTAACGCACCACAAACCGTGAATCCGCCACGGCCTCTCGGTCTGGAATGATGCCGGGGAAGGCATCCAGCGGTGCGGTTGCGCCGATGAAGGAGCGGATCGGCATGATATGGGCTGCCGTTATCGGTTCCAGATTGCCGATATAGGCATTGGTCGCAATCAACACCCGTGGCGCAGTGATGGTGCCGAAAGGGGTTTCGATGATGGTCTTGCCGCCCACTTGCCGGATGGATTTCGCAGGCGTCATCTCGTAAATCTGAGCACCCGCATCTTTCGCGGCTTTCGCAAGCCCGACCAGCAGCTTAAGCGGGTGTATATGGCCGGTGCCGGTGTCGCGGGTGCCGCCGAAATAATGAGTGGAGCCGACGCGTTTGCGCGCTTCGCCACGCTCCATGTAGGAAATATGCGGATAGCCGTAGCGGTTGTTCATCGCATCGACGCTGCGGCGATAGTCGTCCTCGTAACCTGCCTTGTGCGCCACATAGAGTTGGCCCGGCAGATAATCCATGTCGATGCCGCGGCTGCTTGCGAAATCGCGCACATAATTTTTGGCGTTTTCGGCGATATCGAACAGCAGCTTCGATTGCTCGAAGCCAATCTCTTCCTCAAGCTCATCGGGGAAAGAGCGCTGGCCGGTGCCGAACTGGCCGCCATTTCGGCCGGAAGCGCCATCGCCAAAACGATGCGCTTCGATGAGGGCGACCGAGACGCCGTTTTCAGCGAGATTACAGGCGGCCTGAAGACCCGTGTAACCACCGCCGATGATCGCGACATCCACCTGCTTCGACCCATCGAGCGCGGGATAGTCCGGCCGCTCACCGATGGTTGCCTGATACCAGGATAGTCCCGGCGCAATCGGGCTTTGCCATGTCATGCTCGGGATTCCTTACACGTTGAGAAGCAGGAACTCGCGCTCCCAGGGGCTGATGACCTGCATGAAGGTCTCGAATTCCCCCCGCTTCAGACCGGCATAAAGGCCGACAAATTCGTGACCGAAGATCCGGTCGAACTGTGCTTCGCCCTCCAGCAAGGCGACCGCTTCAAGCAGGCCACGCGGCAGGTCGATAGAGCCCTCATTGGCCGTATCGGCGGTGGGTTCGGTCGGCTCGATGCTGTTGACGATGCCGAGCCAGCCGCAGCCGAGCGAGGCCGCGAGCGCCAGATAGGGGTTGGCGTCCGAGCTCGGCAGGCGGTTTTCGACGCGCCGCGCCTGCGGGCCGGAAATCGGCACGCGGAAGGCCGTCGTGCGGTTGTCGTAACCCCAGGCATTGTTCACCGGGCAGGCCATGTCAGGCGTCAGGCGGCGGTAGGAATTCACATAGGGCGCCAGCATGACCAGCGCATTCGGAACGTAACGCTGCATGCCGCCGACAAAGGAGAAGAATTCTCTCGAAGGGCTGCCATCTTCATTGGAGAAGATGTTGCGGCCGCTATCGATTTCTACCACCGACTGGTGGATGTGCATGGCCGAACCCGGCTGGCCCTGCATCGGCTTGGCCATGAAGGTGGCATAGATGCCGTGCTTCAGCGCGGCTTCGCGAATGGTGCGCTTGAACAGGAACACCTGGTCGGCAAGCTCGATCGGATCGCCATGGCGCAGGTTGATTTCCAGCTGTGCCGGCCCTTCCTCATGGATGAGCGTATCGATCTCGAGGCCCTGTTTTTCGGAGAAATGATAGATGTCATCAATCAACTCGTCGAACTCGTTGATGCCGGCGATGGAATAGCTTTGACCTCCAACGATGGAGCGTCCTGACCGGCCCTTTGGCGGATGCAGCGGATAGTCCGGATCGTCATTCATGGCGACGAGGTAGAATTCGATTTCCGGTGCCACCACCGGCTTCCAGCCCTTTTCGGTATAGAGCGAAAGCACGTTCTTCAAAACGTTGCGCGGCGTGTAGGGCACGAAATTGCCTTCCGCATCCACCACGTCACAGATCACCTGCGCGGTCGGGTCGGTTTCCCAGGGCACGACGGAGAGGGTGGAAAGATCAGGCACCAGCTTCAGATCGCTGTCGCGCGGCTCGTAGCGGAAATTGGCGGTCTCATCGGGATATTCGCCCGATATCGTGTGGCGATAGAGCGCCGAGGGTAGAGCAAGCGAGGTATCGCCCGTGAATTTCGCCGTCGGCATCATTTTCCCGCGCGGTACGCCGGCAAGGTCGGGCGTGATGCATTCTATGTCTTCTATCCCACGCGCCCTCAGCCATTGCGCGGCTTCGCGCCAGGAGGAAACGCCACGGGTGGAGGAAAGGTCGAGGGGAGGGGTCTTCTTTGCCATGGTTGCCTTTTTTTTCGGGCGGAGCATGGTTTTCTTGGCGGGCATGTATCACCGGGTCTGTGTTTCGACTGTCGCCATCATAACCGTAGTTTGGCAATTGGCGAGGGGGAAAGCGCCATTGACAAGCGGCGGCACTTGGAAAAGAGGAAAGGAAACGAAACGGATGGAATGATGGCAGATAAATGTGACGTGCTGATTTTGGGGGCGGGCGCCGCCGGCGTGATGTGCGCCATCCGCGCCGGCCAGCGCGGCCGCTCCGTCGTCGTTCTCGACCATGCGAAAGCGCCGGGCGAAAAGATCCGCATCTCCGGCGGCGGTCGCTGTAACTTTACCAATATCCACGCCGGGCCGAGGAATTATCTCTCTGCCAACCCGCATTTCGCCAAATCCGCGCTTGCCCGATATACGCCGCGCGATTTCATCGCCCTTGTCGAAAAACACCGTATCTCCTGGCACGAAAAGACGCTCGGCCAGCTTTTCTGTGATGACAGCGCCAAGGATATCATCCGCATGCTGCTGGCTGAAATGCAGGCGGTGAATGCGAAGCTTCGGCTCGAAACGTCAGTCTCCGCCGTGACCCATGACGGCGGCCGTTTTCGGGTGTCGACCTCGGGTGGCGTCATCGAGGCGGAGAGCCTCGTCGTCGCGACAGGCGGCAAGTCTATCCCGAAGATGGGCGCGACCGGTTTTGCCTACCAGATCGCCGAACAGTTCGGCCTCAAGCTCATTGAAACCCGCCCCGGCCTCGTTCCGCTGACGCTTGATCCCGGTCTTCTGGAAAAGCTGAGCCCGCTTGCCGGTGTCGCTGTTCCGGCCGAGGTTTCCCATGGCAAAACCTCGTTCGAGGAAGCGCTATTGTTCACCCATCGTGGTTTGAGCGGTCCTTCCATACTGCAAATCTCCTCATACTGGCGCGAGGGTGATCCCATCCGCCTGAAGCTTGAGCCGCATCGCGATTTGGCCGCGGTGTTGAAGCAGGCCAAACAGAAAAACGGCCGTCAGTCCGCCCAGACCGCCCTGTCGGAGATCCTTCCGAAGCGGCTCGCCCAGCATGTCGTCGAACAATCCGGCCTCACCGGCCATCTTGCCGATATGTCTGACAAGGCTCTGGCGAAGCTGGCAGCAGAGGTGCAGGACTGGCAGATCAAGCCCGCCGGTTCGGAAGGTTATCGCACCGCGGAGGTCACGCTCGGCGGCGTGGACACCACCGGCCTCGATTCCCGCAGCATGGCGGCGAAATCCGTCCCCGGCCTCTATTTCATCGGCGAATGTGTCGATGTGACCGGCTGGCTCGGCGGTTATAATTTCCAGTGGGCCTGGGCGTCCGGCCAGGCGGCCGGCGAATTCGCGTGATCGTCTCTGGCCGTGGAAAAGATCGGACCTCTCTCCTTCGTCATGCGGGACTTGATCCGGCGTCCAGCCATGGCGCTTCTGGGCCGTAAAGAGTCTTTCTCGATCAAGGACTTGATCGCGCTCGACCCCGGAACTAGTCCGGGGTGACGGAGCTGATGAGACCTGTTCGCCAACCCAGTTTCAGTTGGTAAAGTTGTGGCCCTTCCTCGCGTTTTTAATAATCTGTTAACGGGGGAGGAGTCATCCTGACCAAATGCCAGCAAGGCCGGATCGCTCAATGATCCCGCTGCACATGATGTCACGCTGGAAGCCCTTAACAGGGCATGGGTCGGTTGAGTTTTTCGTCTGGAGCCCGCGCATGAACAGATCTGCACATCGCCGCCCTCGCGCCATTGCCATCGCCCGCACTGACAACGAGAGCCGGCAGTTGGCCTTTCGGCTGAGCCTCATCGCAGCCGGTGCTCTCGCAGCCCTTATCGCCCTCTTCCATTGATCGACGGCTTCTCGCCTTCACAAAGTTGATAAGCGCGCTGAAAAACCGTGACATCCGTGATGCCTCGGCCATATCCCTGTAAAACTTTTCTTCCTGCAGAATGGCTTCACGCCGTGTGCGCGGTCGCTGATTTTCGATAATGGCCCGTGCTGCAAAAATCGCGTGCATGTTCGCTCTCCTTCTTACTGCAGAGGGCCATGATGCACGCCGTTTTTTGATTTATCTGCGCAAGAAAATGCGCTACGTTTTTCAATTATGAAAAACGTCACCTGGGATTCCTACCAGCTTTTCCTCGATGTGTCACGCAGCGGTGGCCTGACGGGTGCCGCCGCGCTGACGGGCTTAAGCCCCGCGACCATAGGGCGGCGCATGGTCGAGCTGGAGGAGCGGATCGGCAAGGCGCTGTTCCACCGCAGCCAGACGGGATACGCCCTCACAGTGGACGGCCGTGCGTTGTTCGACAGACTTCAGGCCATGGAGAATGCGGCCAGGGATATCGAGGGGTGGCAGAAGGCGTCATCGGCCTCGTCCATCGTGCGGATTGCCGTGGGCACCTGGAATGCCTGGCTCTTGACCAGCAACTTCTCCGCCATCTGCACGGATCGCGATGATTTCCGCATCGACCTTTTTATCGCCGAGCAGAGGGCGTCTCTGGCGCATCGCGAAAACGATATCGGTATCCGCGCTTTCGAGCCGCAGGAGCGCAATCTCGCCGCCATCAAGACGGGGGAGGTTGCCTACGCTCCCTACAGGCTGCGCAATGCCGCCGCCACTGTCGCTGACCGCTGGCTGTCGGTAGCCGAGGAAAACGCCATTTCAACCTATCTTCGCTGGCCGCATGAAAACCGGAGCAACGAGATCGTCGTAACGGTGAACCGGCCAACGGCGCTTCTCGATCTTGTCCTGTCAGGGGCGGGGATCGCGGTGCTTCCCTGTTTCGTGGGCGATGCGGATGCGCGCCTCGTCCGGGAGGGCGGCGAAATCGAACCGCTGCGCCACAATCAATGGATCGTCATGAATAATGACGATCGCCACCGACCCGATATCAGGACGGTGGCGGATCGGATGACCCGTCTGATCAAGAGCCATTCCGATCTCTACGCCGGACGCAAGGGCCGCCCGGCATAGATGAAATCACGTTCAGTTGTATAAATAAATTTTAATAATTTATAGTTGCGTGCGCATCAAAATATCCATAGGTTGCTTTTTGTAAGTTTAACCCTTTCAGGTTGAGGCCGCCATGATAGTTTCAGCATCATACGTAAATGCGATGTCCGCAGCAGGAACGCCGGAAGAAGCAGCAAAGCTCTTTTATGCAGCAGTCAGTAAGGGGCTCGCGGCAGTTGTTGCCGATGCTCTTTCGCAATCCGTCACGGCAATTGCGCCGGCAGCCTCAGGCACCAAGATCGCAGGCTGGGAAAAGCTCGTGGGAGGCGTGGCGATGCATCTGGCGTGGGAATCGCCGGCCGTTCTGAACCCGATTCCCCTGACGCAACTTGCCTGCTTCGCCCCCTATGCGCCCCAACTCCAGGGTAACGTGGAGGCGATGGGCGTCAATGTAAGCATCGGCGTTTCCGTGTCGGCGAGCTTCTGAGGCGGCCACTTCTGACGTTTGCACTGAAGGCCGGAACATCGATTATGATGTTCCGGTCTTTCGTTTCACGCGGCGTCACGCCCCTGCGCAACGATGACGGGGATAAGCAGATCACCCCAGTTGCCGCCGCCGCCATGGTGGCGGGCCGAGCGGACCAGCTCGACGGAAACGCCGGCCTCGACGGCTTTCATGACGGCCTGGTTGAGGCGGTGCAGGTCATTGGCCAGCATGCGGATGGCAGCCTGCTGATCCTGCGTCATGGCGGAGGATTGCTCCTCGGCGCGTTCCTTGACGTGCGTCTTGATGGGATTGTGGGCGTTCATGGCATTTCTCCTCTCGTTATTGTCAGGGGTTTTTGATCTGCTTTGCAAGCCCTTCCCGCGATGGGGAAGGGCGGTTTTCTTGATTTATTCGGCCGCCGGGCGGAACTGGTCGTGCTCGGTGGATTCCTTCATGGCCGTGGTGGACGACGTGCCGCCAGAGATCGCCAGAGACACGGCGTCGAAATAGCCGGTACCGACTTCGCGCTGGTGCTTGGTGGCGGTGTAACCATTGGCCTCTGCTGCGAATTCCGCCTCCTGAAGCTCGGAATAAGCCGCCATCTGCCGGTCCCTGTAGCCGCGCGCCAGTTCGAACATGCCGTAGTTGAGCTGGTGGAAGCCAGCGAGCGTGATGAACTGGAACTTGTAGCCCATCGCGCCTAGCTCGCGCTGGAACTTCGCAATCGTCGCGTCGTCGAGGTTCTTTTTCCAGTTGAACGACGGCGAGCAATTGTAGGCGAGCTTCTTGCCCGGATGCACCTTGTGCACGCCTTCAGCAAACCTGCGCGCCTGTTCCAGATCCGGCTTTGATGTTTCGCACCAGATCAGGTCGCAATAGGGCGCATAAGCCACCGCGCGGGCAATGCAGGGCTCCAGACCGTTCTTGACCTGATAAAAGCCCTCAACGGTGCGCCCGGCATCGTAATCCACGAAGGGACGGTCGCGCTCGTCGATATCGGAGGTCAGAAGCTTGGCGGCCTCCGCGTCCGTGCGGGCGATGACCAGCGTTGGTACACCCATAACGTCGGCCGCAAGCCGTGCTGCCGTCAGGTTGCGGATGTGCGCCGCCGTCGGGATCAGAACCTTGCCGCCGAGATGGCCGCATTTCTTTTCCGATGCCAGCTGATCCTCATAGTGAACACCTGCTGCACCTGCCTCGATGAAGGCCTTCATGATCTCGAAGGCGTTGAGCGGCCCGCCGAAACCGGCCTCCGCATCGGCAACGATCGGCGCGAACCAGGTGTCGACAGAAAGGCCCTTGCCCTCCGCGGTCTCGATCTGGTCGGCGCGTTGCAGGGTGCGGTTTATGCGCTTGGCCAGCTCCGGCGCTGCATTGGCGGGATAGAGCGACTGGTCCGGATACATGGCCGAGGCCGTGTTCGCATCCGCTGCAACCTGCCATCCCGAAAGATAAATCGCCTTCAGCCCGGCGCGAACCATCTGCATGGCCTGGTTGCCCGAGAGCGCACCCAGCGCATTGACGAAATTCTCCTCGTTGATCAGCTTCCACAGCCGGTTCGCACCCATTTCGGCCAGCGAATGGCGGATTTCGACAGAGCCGCGCAGCCGCTCCACGTCGGCGGCGGTATAGGTGCGCTCGATGCCGTCGAAACGTCCCTGCGGTGCGCCCGGAACAAGTTTGTAAAAATCCGTCATACTTCTCTCTCCCATGATAAATGCGGTTTTCGTAGCGGGCCGTCTTGAACATCATATGGCGCCGTTTGATGTGACTACATTTACATTTCTCGAGATTTGATCGCCAGAACAAACATAAAAACAGTGACTTGAAAGAGGTTATCCTGTAGTGTGCATGACAGAGCGACGCTGTAAAAATGTAAATTTTGTAAAAGAGTATGATCCGTCGATTTTGTAATGGAATTGTATGTGTTGATGGGGGTGGAGGGGAAAGGCTGTGTCGGAAAACAAGATTTTTGCGGGCCCGCGCGTGCGCCGCATTCGCAACGGTCTCGCGCTGACGCAGACGGCCATGGCCGAGGCGCTGGCGATTTCGCCGTCCTATCTCAATCTCATCGAGCGCAACCAGCGGCCGCTGACGGTGCAGCTGCTTTTGAAGCTCGCCTCTGTGTACAAGGTCGATCTGGATGACCTGCAGGGCGAAAGCGCCGGTTCCGCCGGGCAGCTGCGCGAGGTCTTCGCCGATCCGCTGCTGGTCGGCGAAGTGCCGTCGCCGCAGGAACTGATTGAGGTCGCCGATGCCGCGCCCAATGCGGCAAGTGGTGTTCTCAAGCTATACCGGGCTTACCGGGAACAGGCGCAGCGCCTCTCCGATCTCTCCGATCTTCTGGCGCGGGAGGGTCATGAAACGATGCTTTCCTCCACCCGCCTGCCGATCGACGAGGTGCGACACGTCTTTGAAAACCGCCCGGCCTACTTCCATTCCATCGATGCGGCTGCGGAAGACCTCCACAAACATTTGTCGACGGGCGATGATCTCGCCTCCGGCGTTCGCGCATGGCTCCAGAAAAACCACGGCATCGTGGTCCGCACCCTGCCGGTTCACGCTATGCCAAACCTCCGGCGACGTTACGACCGGCATTCCATGCGGCTCTTTTTATCCGAGCGCCTGTCGCAGCCGGATCAGCTGAGGGAAATGGCGATGGAGACCTGCCTTCTGGCGCTGCGCGAAGAAATCGGTACGGAGCTTGAAGGGCTTGGCCTGAAAGGGGAAGAGGCGAGACGCATTGCCCGCTTCGAACTGGCGCGTTACGCCGCTCATGCGTTGATGATGCCCTATGGCGCATTCCTCGGCGCCGCCCAGCGGGCGAAGTACGATCTCGAAGTCTTGCGGTCGCGCTTCAACGTATCGTTCGAACAGGCGGCCAATCGCATCGTCAGCCTGCAGCGGCCGACAGCCGCGGCGATCCCGTTTTTCCTGATGGAAATCGACAATGCCGGTAACCGTTTTCGCCTTGCGGGGGCCGGCGGTTTTCCAAGGGCGCGTTTTGGCGGCCTCTGTCCGCGTCTCAATATTCATGCGGCTTTCGCCCAGCCGGGACAAGTGCTCGTGGAAGCGGTCGAGATGCCCGACGGAGATGCTTTCCTCACGGTGTCGCGCACGCTGGAAGGTCCGCAGGCTGGTTTCGGCGAGAGGGTGCGGCGAACGGCGGTGCTTCTGGGCTGCGATTTCGCTCAGGCGGCAGAGACCGTCTATGGCCCGGCCGCTTCGGGCGCTGCGCCCGTCGCCGTCGGTCCTTCGTGCCGGCTGTGCGAAAGACAGGGCTGTCTTTCGCGGGCGGAAGCGCCGCTCACGCGGCCGCTGGGGCTGGATGAAATGGTCACCGGCCTCAGTGTTTTCGACTTCCAGTAGGTGTTTTCATTCGCTTTTTTGCGACCGGAACACATTTGGTTGAAAATGCTGTGCTGCACATTTCCCCCTTGCTCCCTTCTGTTTTCCTTTCTAGTCTCTCCGAAAAAAGGGGATCACGCTCCCGTCGTGAGGATGCGTTAACAGGAGACATCATGAAAAACCGTTCTCTCCGCCTGACCTTGGCTCTCACCACCGCGCTCGTTACAGCAGGCTCGGCAATGGCCCAGGAAAAGGTCGTCCACGTCTATAACTGGTCGGATTATATCGACGAATCGATCCTCGCCGATTTCACCAAGGAAACCGGCATCAAGGTCGTCTATGACGTTTTCGACAGCAATGAACTTGTGGAAACCAAGCTGCTGGCCGGCAGCTCCGGATATGATGTCGTCGTGCCCACTGGCCCCTTTCTCGCCCGCCAGATCAATGCCGGCGTGTTCCAGAAACTTGACAAGTCCAAGTTGCCGAATCTGAAAAACATGTGGCCCGAGGTTTCCGAGCGTCTGGCGAAATACGACCCCGGCAACGAATATGCCGTGAACTACATGTGGGGCACCACCGGCATCGGTTATAACGTCGCCAAGGTGAAGGCTGCACTGGGCGATGTTCCGGTCGATAGCTGGGATATTCTGTTCAAGCCGGAAAACGCTGAAAAGCTGAAATCCTGCGGCATCAATATTCTCGATGCCTCGGACGAGACCTTCGCCATTGCCATGAATTATCTCGGAAAGAACCCGGACAGCAAAGAAACCGCCGATCTCGAGGCGGGCGGCGATGTCTACATGAAGATCCGCCCCTATGTGAAGACCTTCAACTCCTCCGCCTATATCGATGAACTGGCGAATGGCGACAGCTGCATCACCATCGGCTGGTCGGGCGACATCCTCCAGGCGAAGAGCCGCGCCGAGGAAGCCAAGAATGGCGTCGAGGTGAATTACGTCATCCCGAAGGAAGGCACCTACATGTGGTTCGACAACCTTGCCATCCCGGCGGATGCTAAGAATGTCGAAGAAGCGCACGCCTTCATCAACTATCTGATGCGGCCGGAAGTCATTGCCAAGGCGTCGAACTACGTTCAGTACGCCAATGGCAACCTTGCTTCGCAGGCGCTGATGGATGAGTCTGTTGCCAAGAACCCGGCAGTCTATCCCGATGCCGAGACGCTGAAGAAGCTCTTCACGATCTCGCCTTACGGACCGAAGGAACAGCGCGTGCTGAACCGCGTCTGGACGCAGATAAAGACTGGCAGCTGAAACCTCCGCCCGCTGGTTGAGGAACGGCCGGCGGGCCTGTTCCTCTGATCCTTTGCCGGCAGGTCCGTTACCTGCCGGTATTGCCCGCCCCGAAGCATCGATCGACAGACCAACGGGATTTGAGGGTAGGGTGAATGGCGAAAACTCTAGGGCCGGTCAAACGCAAATTTAGCCCGTGGGACAATGCCGATGCGGTGCCCTTCATCCGCTTTGAAAACGTCACCAAACGTTTTGGCGATTTCGTCGCCGTCAACAATCTGACGCTCGATATTTACGAGCGTGAGTTCTTCTCGCTGCTCGGCCCCTCCGGTTGCGGCAAGACCACGCTGATGCGCATGCTGGCTGGTTTCGAGGAGCCGACCGAGGGCCGCATTCTGCTGCAGGGCAAGGATATTTCCGGCGTGCCGCCCTACAAGCGCCCGACCAATATGATGTTCCAGTCCTATGCGCTTTTCCCGCATATGTCGGTAGAAAAGAACGTCGCTTTCGGTCTGGAGCAGGATGGCCTGCCCAAGGCGGACATCGTCGCCCGGGTCGAGGAAATGCTGCGCCTCGTGAAGCTCACGGAATTCGCCAAACGCAAGCCGAGCCAGCTTTCCGGCGGGCAGCGGCAGCGCGTGGCGCTTGCCCGATCGCTTGCCAAGCGACCGAAGGTGCTTCTCCTCGATGAGCCGCTCGGCGCGCTCGACAAGAAGCTGCGTGAGGAAACGCAATTCGAACTGATGGATATCCAGACCAATCTCGGTCTCACCTTCCTCATCGTCACCCACGATCAGGAAGAGGCGATGACGGTGTCGGACCGCATCGCCGTCATGGACAAGGGCATTGTCGTGCAGGTGGCGACGCCCGCCGAGATATATGAAGCGCCGAACAGCCGCTACGTGGCCGATTTTATCGGTGACATCAATATTTTCGACGCCAATGTCGTCGCCAATGCTTCCGATATCGGCAGGCCCGGCCTCGTGACACTGGATTGCGACGGGCTGAAGGTGGCGGTTGAGCAGGAATGCGCCGCTGCCGCCGGTAGCCAGGTGGCTTTCGCCATCCGGCCGGAGAAGGTGCGCATCTCGCTCGATCAGCCTGCCGATAGCAGCATCAACTCCGCCTATGGCGAGGTATGGGATATCGGCTATCTGGGCGACTTCTCGGTCTTCATCGTCAAGCTTGCGGATGGCCGCGTCATCCGCGCCGCACAGGCAAATGTCTCGCGTCTCGTGGATCGCCCGATTACCTTCGGCGATATGGTGTGGCTAAACTGGAAGCCGGACTCCGGCCTCGTCCTGACGCGCTGAGGGAGGCTTCGATGGCGATCACCACTCCCGAAAACCGGCAAAGCCCCTGGCGCTGGCTGGTCGTCGCGGTTCCCTATTTCTGGCTGCTGCTGTTTTTTGCGGCCCCCTTTTTCATCATCTTCAAAATCTCGCTGTCGGATACGGCGATCTCCATGCCGCCCTATACCCCTGTCTTCGAAGGCTTCTCGAGGCTCGGTGATTTCTTTTCGCAGCTGGATTTCGAAAATTACCTCTTCCTGACGGAAGACCCGCTCTACATCGACGCCTATCTGTCGTCGTTGCGCATCGCCTTCATTTCCACCTTCCTGCTTTTGCTGATCGGTTATCCCATGGCGCTGGCCATGGCCCGCGCGCCGTCTTCCGTGCGGCCGACGCTGGTTATGCTGGTGATCCTGCCGTTCTGGACTTCGTTCCTGATCCGCGTTTACGCCTGGATCGGGATTCTGAAGCCGGAAGGCCTGCTGACGGTGCTGTTCCAGTGGCTCGGATTGCTCGGGCCGGACCAGCAGGTCAACATCTTCCGCACCGAAACCGCGATCTTCATCGGTATCGTTTATTCCTACTTGCCCTTCATGGTACTGCCGCTTTATTCCGCGCTGGAAAAGCTCGACAATACGCTGCTGGAAGCGGCCGCCGATCTGGGTTGCCCGCCTTGGAAAGCCTTCTGGAAGATTACGTTCCCGCTCTCCCTGCCGGGTGTCGTGGCCGGCTCGATGATCTGCTTCATCCCGATAACAGGTGAATTCGTCATCCCCGATCTGCTCGGCGGCGCACAGACGCTGATGATCGGCAAGACGCTCTGGACGGAATTCTTCGGCAACCGCGACTGGCCGCTGGCATCAGCCGTTGCCGTGCTGCTTCTGCTGTTGCTGGTCGTGCCTATCGCCATCTTCCAGAACCAGCAAAAGAAGGTGGGGTGAGGCCATGAAGCGCGGAAAATTTGACATCACCGTCCTCACACTCGGTTTTGCCTTTCTTTACATCCCGATCATCATCCTGATCGTTTATTCCTTCAATGCTTCCAAGCTTGTCACCGTCTGGGGCGGCTTCTCGCTGCAATGGTACAGGTCCATGTGGTCGAATGAAGGGTTGATGGATGCCGCCTGGGTGACGCTGCGCGTGGGTATCCTCAGCGCCACCATCGGCACCATCCTCGGGACACTCGCGGCGCTGTCGTTGACGCGCTTTGCGCGTTTTCCGGGCCGGGTGCTGTTTTCCGGCATGATCTATGCCCCGCTCGTCATGCCGGAGGTGATTACCGGCCTGTCGCTGCTGCTGCTCTTCGTGGCCGTCGGAGTGGATCGCGGTTTCTGGACGGTGGTCATTGCGCACACCACCTTTACCATGTGTTATGTGGCGATTGTGGTGCAGTCGCGTCTTTTGACCTTTGATCGAAGTCTCGAGGAAGCCGCGCTTGATCTTGGTTGCCCACCGGTCAAGACCTTCTTCCGTATCACCCTACCGCTGATCTTTCCCGCCGTTATTGCCGGCTGGATGCTGGCCTTCACCCTGTCGCTCGATGATCTCGTCATTGCCAGCTTCGCCACCGGACCGGGTGCGACGACGCTGCCGATCAAGATCTATTCGCAGGTTCGCCTCGGCGTGACCCCGGAAATCAATGCCATCTGCACCATCCTGATCGGGCTTGTGACCGTCGGCGTCATCGTCGCCTCAATCGCCTCGAAGCGCACGGAGTTGCAGCGGATGCGCGATGAACACGCCGCGGCGCGAAACTGACCGGAGAGAACTCTACGATTTTTTCGCGTTACTGTTGAAACGCCAATAAAATCAGAAACCTGTAATTTAGTTTCGGGGCTTTACGGTTCCAGAATAGGAATTTTCGTCGGTGATTGATCGATTTTGGTTTTAACTGCTTGTTAATGGGAGTTGGCGGAAAGTAAACCCAACGCAGGGTCGTCATATGACTGATGGCCGGGATTGATAATTTCCATCTGGCGAGATTGTCCCCCTTTCTCTCGTTGAAAAGCACACCTTATCCAGGCGGCCGCAAGGCCGCCTTTCTTTTTTTGTCTCATTGGCGGGACGCTCATCGGTTTTCAGGATGATCCATCGACCTGGAAACGAGAAGGACGGGGACAAGCCCGGCGATGATGATGATGATCGCCGGTACGGCGGCATCCTGCACCTTGGAGCGTGAGGCATTCTCGTAAACAAGCGTGGCAAGCGTATTGAAGCCGAAGGGTCTCAGCAGGATGGTTGCCGGCAACTCCTTCATGGATTCGATCAGGACCAAAAGGAAAGCGGTCAACGCCGCGGGCCGCATATTGGGCAACAGCACCCTGAACAGCGTCTGCGCCCGGTTCCGCCCAAGCGTTCGCGAAGCCATGTCGATATGCGGCGAAAGCTTCTGGAAACCGGCATCCAGCGTGCCTTCCGCCATGGTCATGAAACGCACGGCGTGCGCATAGATGATGGCAAAGGCCGTGCCGGAGAGCAGCAGGCCGGTGGAAAAGCTGAAATGTGTACGGAAGAACCCGTCCACCCCGTTGTCGAGAGCCGCGAGTGGAATGAGCACGCCGATGGCGAGCACCGTTCCCGGCACCCCATATCCCATGGAGCCGAAGCGGGCGGCAAACTTCGAGGTTCGTGACCGCCCCGTGCGGATGGCGTATGAAAAGACGAAAGCCGCAACCAGCGTTACCAGGGCCGCGGCAAAGGAAACTTCGAGGCTGTGCCCGAGTGCCTTAAGAAGTTTCGGCGCAAGCAGCGCATCGAACCGTTTGGCCGCGTAACCACCCAGCACGATGACGGGAATGAGAAAGCCACTCGTCACGGGCAGGAAGCAGAAAACAGTTGCCGCACCGCGCCGCCAGCCGGTCAGCGACTTCAGCCGATGGCGCTGCGTCATGTTTGTCGCCTTGGGTGCGCCGAAGCGCTGTTTTTCCCGGGCGTTGCGTTCGATTACGATGAGCGCGCCGACGATGATGAGGATGACGGCGGCGATCTGCGTTGCATTGGCGAGATTGCCGCGGTTGAGCCAGGTCTCGTAAATGGTGAAGGTCAGCGTCTGCACGCCGAGATATTCGACCGCGCCGATATCGTTGAGGGTCTCCATCAAGACCAGAGAAAGCCCGATGGCAATCGCCGGTCGCGCCATCGGCAATTGTACGGAGAAGAACACGTTGAGAGGCTTTGCGCCGAGCGTGCGTGCGGCTTCGGCTGCAAAACGCCCCTGCATGGAAAAGGCGGCACGGGCCGAGAGATAGACATAGGGATAGAGCACCGAGCTCAGGACGATGACCGCACCGCCGAGGGAACGGATATCGGGAAACCAGTAGTCGCGGATGCTGTGATAGCCGAAAGCAGCACGCAATAAGCTCTGCACGGGCCCGGTAAAGTCGAGAAACTCACCGAACGCATAAGCGGCGAGATAAGATGGAATGGCGAGCGGCAGGACGAGCGCCGCCGACAGCAGCCGCCGCAGCGGAAACTCGAACGTGGTGACAAGCCAGGCGCAGACAATGCCGAAGAAAGCGGTCGTCGCTGCCGTTGCTCCGAGCAGCATGAACGTACGAAATCCGGCTCGCGGCAGGACGTTGACGAGAAGATGTCGCCACCCCTCCGTGCTGCCGGTCAGCGCCAGCCAGAAGATCGCCAGAACGGGCATGGCGGCGATGGCCGAAACAATGATGGCCGCAATCGGCAATAGAGAAACGCGTTTTGTCGCGGGAAGGGGAACCGTCATGGGCATGCGAGCCTGCTGTCCTGCATAGGCCTTGACCGGCTGGTTCTCCAGCCGGCGGCTTTCGCATTGCTACGCCCGCATGACCTCAGTTGGCAAGGACCCGCTGTGACGGAAAGGTGATTTCCACCAGCGTGCCTTCGTTGGGTGTCGAGGTGATGGAGAAATTCGCCCGGTTGGCGTCCACCATGGCCTTGGTCAACGGCAGGCCGAGCCCGGTGCCGTCACCGCGTACACGTTTGCCGGAAGAAGCCACCTGCCGGAACGGCTTCATCGCCTGTTCCAGTTCCGCCCGCGTCATGCCGATACCGGTGTCGCGGATGCGAAGCGACACGCTGCCATTTGCCTCATAGGCGGTGGATACAACGATCTGCCCGCCTGACGGGGTGAAGCGAATGGCGTTCGACAGGATGTTCAGCACGATCTGCTTGATCGATCGCAGGTCGGCGACGATCTGCGGCACGGATTGCGCAAGCGCCGTGCGGATGATGACGCGCTGGTTGTTTGCCTGCGGCTGCACCAGCGAGACCGCTTCGGCCACCGTTTCGTTGAGCGGGACGGCGATGAAATCGACATCCATCTGCCCCGCCTCGATCTTGGATATATCGAGGAGATCATTGACGATATCGAGCACATGCCGGCCGGAACGGCCGATATCATTGGCGTATTCCACATAACGCGGATGGCCGATCGGCCCGAAACGTTCGGTCGCCATCATGTCCGCAAAGCCGATGATGGCGTTGAGCGGCGTGCGGATTTCGTGGCTGACGCGCGCCAGGAAGTCGGTCTTGTGGGCATTGGCGGTTTCCGCCGCGCGCTTGGCGTTGCGCAGTTCTTCTTCGGTGCGCTTCCACTGGGTGATGTCGCGGATTACGGCGCAATAGCCATGTGAGGATTTGAGCCGCCCGATGGTCATGAACAGCGGCAGGAAACCGCCGGATGCTTCGCGGCCGATCACTTCGCGGCCATCGTTCAGCACGCTCGCAACACCGTTATTGGCGAGGCCGGAGAGATAGTCCAGCACGGCGCGCTGGCTCTCATGGGCAAAGAGCGTGACGAAAGGCTTGCCGGCAATTTCGCCATTGTCATAGTTGAACAGCGCGCTGGCCGAGCGGTTGAGGGAGCGGATTTCGCCTTCGTCGCCCAAAAGCACCACGCCGTCGGTGGCCGTTTCAAGAATGGAGTGCAGTTCCTCGACTTCGCCCTGAAGCAGGGAAATGCTGCCGGCTTGCGCGCTCTGCGCCGCGGTGTTTTCGTTGGCGGCGGCAACCGGCGCTGCCTTTTCTTCCAGCGGAACGAGAGAAAGCATCAGCGCCTTCGTCTCTTCCCAGCGGATGGATTGCAGCCGCGCTCTGACAGGAATGATATCGTTTTCGGCGCTGACAACGACCATGCCGCCTTCATTGTCAGGCATGTCTTCGAGCTCCTGCCTCTGCAGCAGGGCTTCCAGCCCACCCACTTCTTCGAGTTCGGCCAGAGAGTCATAACCCGTCAGCCGCAGGAAATCCGGATTGGCGTGGATCAGCCTGTCGCCGGCGTGCACGAGAAGGGCAACGGGCATCTGGTCCAGCGTCTCGGCCGTCAGCGCGTCGGCGGGGCGAGGTACAGGACTGACCATTGCTGCCGCGACTTCGGCAACCGGCCGCTCTTCGGCGACGGCCTGCTGCTGCATTTCGTCCGAACCGCTTTCCGCTACGGGTTCGCTGACGGCCGCAGGCTGTTCACCCCGAACATAGTCGGCAAAAAGATCATCGTCCTGCGCTGGCGCCGTGGCCTTGAGGTCAGTCTCGGAAGGTGCGCTGTCAGGCGCATGCGCATCTATGTCCTGTTTAATATCATGCGTGTCCGAATCGATGGAAACGGTTTCCGCATCCGTTTCCCGGCCGTCTTCGAAAGCAGTATCCGCTGGCGCCAGGGCACGGCCGATCTCGCGGAAGGCGGCCTGCTCACCGGCGGTCAGGCCTTCGCGGGAGCGCGAACGGCGCTCTTCCAGACGAACGATCTTGTCGGAGGAAGACGGTTCCGGTGCAGTTGCCGGGGCTTCGAATTCGGGCGGGGTATAATCATGATGCTGTTCGTCGGTCGAAACGTCGTCCGCTGCATCGTCTGCCGCTCCGACCTCCGCGGCCGGGATTTCATCGTCAGTAGCCGATCCGGGAGTGTCCTCCGCATCGTCATCCTCATCGATGAAGGCCAGCAATTCATGGCTCGTGCTGTCGACGGTTGGCTCCGGAGAAGCCTCCGCCGGATCAGACTCTTCGCCCTTCAAGAAGGTAAGGCCGATTGCGTGCGGGTCCTCTGTGGCGTCGGCCAGGCGCACGATGCCGAAACCGCGAAAACCGTCAAATTCCCGTGAGCGGGTATAGGTAGGCAGGGCGGCGAGATCGATCGGCACCATCAGCGATGTGCCTTCCACGGGCCAATGGATTGTCTTGCCCGACCACGTGTCGCGGCGGCCGAGAAGCTCTCGGATCTTTCCGTCGGGATCGAGATTGAACAGGGCGGCGACGTCGGCAAAGCCCATGCCCTCCACCGCAGCAGCCCTGGCACCCACGGCCTCGGCAAATTCATGAGAGATGGAGCTGAACCGTCCTTCAGCGTCGATTTTCCAGACGAAACGGGATGCACGGGCGCCGGCGTTGAAGGCAAAAGGCTGGGCCTGTTCGACTGCTTCGGTCTCGATTGCAGCATCCTCGTCCGCCGGTGGCGCAACCGGGGATGCCGCGTTTTCGGTTATCTCGTCCTTTGCGACGAAACTCTCCGCATCGAGAGCCTCTTCGGCGGGTTCGTCGTCCGTCTTCTTGGTGAAGGGCGCCTCCGCCTCATCCTCATCCAGTTCAAAAAGATCGGCAATGTCGTCAGTCATCGCCACGTCCGCAGCCGCATCGGCGTCCTGCGTGAAAAGCGCTGCGGGGGCCTCCGGCTTCTCTTCCGCAAAGGGCAGAAGCCTGTCTTCATCCTGTCCGGATACCGCTTCTTCCTCCGCGTCGGACGGCTGCTCCTGCGGGTCTTCCACCTCTTCGATGTCTGCGACAGCATCGAGAACGGCGTCGAAAGAGGCGGCTGTTGCGACAACAGGCGCCGTCTCTGCAACCGGCGACGCAGGCTCGACGACCGGGACGTCCTGCGGCTTGTCCTCGGCAAAACCATCGGGGTCGAGTGTGCCCAGTGCGGTTTCGACCACGAAGATCAGGTTGAGTTCGGGCGTAGTGGTGATTTGGCCGGCGGCTGCGGGCAGATAACCCTTTCCGGTAGGTACCGGGCGTTTGACGAGATGCCCCGATTGGCGCGCCGCCATTCCGACTAGTGTTCTGGCCGTATGCGGGGTGATGCCGAGTGTAGAGAAGCCGGGCGAGGCGGCAACGATCCGGTTGTCGCCATCGGTAACTGCCATATGGATATCGGGGTCGTCGAAACCTTCGATCATGCGCCGGGCGCATTCCACCACGTCGGGCTCGGCCTGATCGGCGCGGGCAGAAAAGAGTATCGCGGTTTGGCCGGGCTCGGCCTCAATGATCTCCGCGCGCGCAGTCGCGGCAATGCTGCGGAAACCGGAGGTGATGCGGATCGTGAAGGGCAGGCTGTCGCCGGTCTTTGAAAGCCGCGCCGCCGTGGCCGCCAGTTGGCGGAACGTCACGTCCTGCCGCTTCGGCCCCTGTTCCAGAAAGTCATAAACCATCGGCGTGCCAAACAGGGCAGCGCCGCGTCCATTGGCCCATAGAACATGTCCAAGATCGAGCGAGAACAAAGCCATCGCTTCACCGCGCCCGAAACCTTCACGCACCCGTTCATGCACTGCGATATCGATAAAGGGATACTGGACGGCGGGCATGTCGAAACCTATTCTGGCACTACCGGACCTTGCGGGCTCCCGGCTTCCTCATGAAACCGAAACGTAAACCCGCCGAGGCATCACGTTAACAGAATTTTAAATAACTTCACAGGGTCGCCGGGTCCACCGCCCGGCTTATGAATCGCCAAATAGAGTTAACATCAACAGCCTCAATGCCGGCTTTCCGGTGTCAGCCCGCGCTGGAAAAGCGCTTGCCTTTCGCTGCCTTTTTTCGCAAAATTCGGATAGGGACTTGCAAATGGGAAAAACACCTTTTATGTGACCCCCCGTGGCGCCGCTTTGGCGTTTGATGTGCGGTTGTAGCTCAGTTGGTTAGAGCGCAGGTTTGTGGCACCTGAGGTCGGTGGTTCGACCCCACTCAACCGTACCATTCCCCTCTCCCAGTAAGTTTATATGTCACAAGGACTTACCGGGAGAGGGGAAAGTCTCTTCCACCGCTGGTCAGATATCCCGTTTTCCCGGAAAATAATCTTTGCGGTCACACGGCGCGCGGTCGTGTCAGTGGCCCTGCGGTTTCAGTCCGGCAAAAACCATTTGGCTAAAATCTCTTGCGCTGGTATTGTCTGCCCAACGAAACCTTATGAAAGCCTGCAGCATAGCGTCTACGCTTGTGCGCGGCGAAATGGACAATACAGTGATCGACCCCGGAAACGGCCCAAAGCCGTCGGAACAAGGGGCGTCGGTGGCAAACAAAGGGAAAGCGAAGCGTTCCCGTCGTGGCAAGAAACACAAGCGTGACGGTAAGCCCCGTGACGCCTCTGCGTTGTTGCATGATGTTGCCGCGGATGTTCCGGCCGGTTCCTCCTATGTATCGGCGCTCGAGCCGGATGCTGAGCCGCGCAAGAGAAAACGTCGCAGGCGTTCTCGAGGCAAGGGTGCGTCTCAGCCTGCATCTGCGGCTTCCCCTGTACAGGTGCAGGCTTCAGCTGCAATTGACCCGGCCAATCCATCCTCCGTACCACCCGGTGGCGGGCGAAAGTCGCGTAACCGCAAACGCGGGCATCGCGATCCGCGCGGACGTGATCCGCAGGGCCGCCCGCTTGTCCCCAGCCATGCACCGAAACACGTTGGCAAGCAGAACGGTCGCGCCGGCGGCTCCGTTCAGGACCAGCATCGGCAGCAATCGGAAACATCAGCCCGTCACCCAGGGCGGCAGCACGAGCATGGCCCGGACGCGCCGGCGGATATGTATGCCGCGCTTGATCTCGGCACCAACAATTGCCGCCTGCTGATTGCGCAGCCGACGCGGCCCGGCCAGTTCCGGGTGGTCGATGCGTTTTCGCGCATCGTGCGGCTGGGTGAAGGGCTGGTATCGAGCGGCCGGCTTTCCGATGATGCGATGGACCGCGCGGTTGAAGCACTCAAGGTCTGCGCCGCAAAACTCTCCGGCCGCCCGATCCGGCGCATGCGGCTCATCGCCACCGAGGCTTGCCGCGCTGCGTCGAATGGCGAGGAGTTTCTGGCGCGTGTTACGCGGGAAACGGGGCTTAAACTCGAAATCATCAGCCGCGAGACGGAAGCCCGCCTTGCGGTTTCGGGCTGCGCCTCCCTCGTCGGCCGTGAAGCGCGTTCCGTCGTGCTGTTCGATATCGGCGGCGGATCGTCGGAGATCGCCGTCATCAAGGTCGGGGAGAATCGCTCGAACCGGCTTGCCAACCACATCACCCACTGGACCTCGCTGCCCGTCGGCGTCGTCACGCTTTCCGAACGCCATGGCGGTCGTGATGTGACGCCCGACGTTTTTGCCGCGATGGTGCGGGAAGTCGAAGGCCTGCTCGACGCCTTCCATTGCCCGCCGCTCGCGCCGCAAACGCATCACGAGGATTTTCACCTCATCGGCACATCAGGCACGGTGACGACGCTCGCGGGCGTTCATCTCGATCTGCCGCGATATGATCGCCGCAAGGTGGATGGTCTCTGGCTTTCCGATGCCGAGGTGACGGCGATGCAGGACAAGTTGCTTGCATGGGATTTCGCCGGCCGCGCCGCCAATGCCTGCATCGGGCCTGACCGGGCCGATCTGGTTCTCGCCGGCTGCGCGATTCTCGAGGCCATTCGCCGCCGCTGGCCGGCGCGCCGAATGCGCGTGGCGGATCGCGGTCTGCGCGAAGGCCTGCTGACGGATATGATGGCGGATGACGGCGCATGGCGGCGCAACCGCATAAGGCGCATGCAGATGGTACGGCAGGACAGGACGGAAGGTTTGACATGAGCAAGGCGCCAACAAGCACCAATCGCACCGGCCGCAAGATCGGCCAGAAGGTCAAGAAGACCAAGCTCAAGGCCTCGTCGCGCCGCTGGCTCGAACGTCATATCAATGACCCCTATGTGCAGCGTGCCAAGCTGGAAGGCTATCGCGCCCGCGCCGCCTTCAAGCTGTTGGAAATCAACGACAAGCACCAGATCTTGAAGGGGGCCACCCGCATCATCGACCTTGGCGCCGCCCCCGGAAGCTGGTCGCAGATCGCCGCCAAGGTGACGGATTCGACCGAGGACGATATCCGCGTTGCAGCGATCGATTTCCTCGAGATCGATCCCATTCCCGGCGTGAAAATTCTGCAGCTCGACTTCCTCGACCCGAGCGCGCCCGAAAAGCTGATGGAGGCCGTTGGTGGCACGCCCGATCTTGTTTTGTCGGACATGGCAGCACCCACCACCGGGCACCAGAAAACCGACCACATCCGCACCATGCATCTGTGCGAAGTCGCGGCCGATTTTGCCGTTCAGGTGCTTGCGGAAGGTGGCCATTTCCTTGCCAAGACCTTCCAGGGCGGCACGGAAAAGCAGCTGCTGGATATGCTGAAGAAGAACTTCAAGCAGGTTCTCCACATCAAGCCGGCGTCGTCACGCTCGGAATCGGTGGAAATGTTCCTGCTTGCCAAACACTTCAAGGGCCGCAAGACCGAGGCGGCGGGTGCATCTGAAGCCGACGAGGCCTCGAAAGACTGATTACTCCGCCGGTTGCGAGACCTTGCCGCGGTGGCCGGAAACGGCCGCACCCGCCTGTGCGTCCATGCGGATGATCGGCACGATGGCGAAGAGCGATACCAGCGCGACGATGGTGAAGGCGATGTGGAAATCGGCGAGCTGCAGATGCGTGCCCGACATCATGCTGCTGACTTCCAGAATAGAGGCAGCGAATGCAACGCCGAGCGCCAGGCTGATTTGTTGCAGCACGGAGGCCATGGACGTTGCCTGGCTCGCCTGACTGTCCTCGATATCGGAATAGCTGAGCGCGTTCGATCCGGTAAAGAAGAAGGACCGGGCAAATCCGGCCGTCACAAGAAAGATCATGATCAACGGGTATGGCGTTTCAGGCGTGAAGAAACTGTTGGCGAGCGTCGTGAACGCGCCGACGATGCCCGCGCCGATCAGCGTCGAGCGAAATCCGGTCGCCGCAAACACCCGCTTGGCCATGAACTTGGTGGTGATCGCCCCGATGGCGCCGGCGAAAGTTATCATGCCCGACTGGAACGGGTTCAATCCGAAACCGATCTGCAGCATCAGCGGCATCAGGAAGGGAATGGCGCCCGTGGAGATGCGGAAGATGGTGCCGCCGACGGAGGCGGCCCGGAAGGTCGCGTTCTGGAAAATTCGAAAGTCCAGAATGGGGGCGGGGTGGTGCGCAGCGTGGCGCATATAAAGAAAACCGCAGATGAAACCGATGATGGTCGACGCGATGCCGATGGCTGGCGGGAGCGCAGGCAGGCTGACGACGGAGAGGCCGAACACCACGCCGGAGGCGGCGATGCCGGACAGCACGAAACCCTTTCCGTCCATTGGCGGCGGGTTGGTGGTTTCGATTTCCGGCAGGAAGATCGTCGAAAGCCAGATGCCGATGATGCCGATCGGCACATTGATCAGGAAGATCCAGTGCCAAGAAAAATAGGTGGTGATGAAACCGCCGATGGGCGGACCGGTCAGCGGCCCCACGAGCCCCGGTATTGTCAGCAGCGCCATGGCGGAGACGAGTTCGCTGCGCTTCGTCGTGCGCAAAAGCACAAGGCGGCCCACGGGTGTCATCATCGCTCCGCCCATACCCTGCAGGAAACGCGAGAGTACGAATTCGAACACCGACGACGAGACCGCGCAGCAGATCGACCCAACGACGAAGACGCCAATGGCAAAACGGAAGATTTTCTTCGCGCCGTATTTGTCGGCCATCCAGCCGCTGATCGGAATGAAGATCGCCAGAGCCACCATGTAGGCCGTTAAAGCCAGCTTGAGCGTAATCGGGCCGACGTGGAGATCTGCGGCAATTGCCGGAAGCGAGGTGGCGATGACGGTGGAGTCCATCTGCTCCATAAAAAGAGCGACTGCCAGGATGAGGGGAATGATGCGGTTCATGAGGCTGCCTGCGGCTTTCCGCTGCGACAAGGGATATCGCCGTCCGTCCTACGCCTGATAGGCGGGCTTGCCAACACGTTAATTACCAATTTCTGATGTTCCGATCAAACCTGCGTGAGGCCGGTTTCCTTGCAACTTTCTCGCTCTATTGTCCGTTGGGTGAGTTCAGTTGGCAATCACGGCCAGTTGGCGATATCGGAGACAAGATGATGACCCAATCCTTGAACATGAGCAGACGCGGCCTCATCGGTGCGGCCGGCGCGAGCGTTCTCGGCGCGCCGTTTTTGATGGCGCGCAGCGCAAATGCCCAGACCAACCAGCCGCAGACCTCGATGGAGATAGAGCACGCCATGCCGCCCGAAACCAACCGCTTCAAGCTCGGTAATTTCGAAGTGCTGGTGGTGAAGGATGGCGCGCGCGCGGCCCCCAATCCCGGCGAGACCTTCGGCACAGACCAGTCGGCCGAGACGGTCGGTAAATTGCTGGAAGACAATTTTCTGCCGACGGACCAGTTCGTCAATTCCTTCTCCCCCGTCCTCGTCAATACAGGGTCCGACCTCGTGCTGTTCGACACCGGTTTCGGTGAGGCCGGGCGCGGTGCGGGCAATGGTCGCCTGATCGAGGGCATGGCAGCCGCCGGTTACGCACCCGAAGATGTGACAGTGGTGGTGCTGACCCACATGCATGGCGACCATATCGGCGGCCTGATGGAGAAGGGCGCACCGGCCTTTTCCAAGGCACGTTATGTTTTCGGTCAGACGGAATATGATTTCTGGACGGATGAAAAGCGCGTCGGCACGCCGGCCGAGGGCGGTCACAAGGGTGTTCTCGCCAACGTGAAGCCGCTGGCCGAAAAGGCGACCTTCATCGGCGACGGTCAAGATGTGGTGTCTGGCATCACAGGCATAGCAGCCTTCGGCCATTCGCCGGGGCACATGATTTTCCGTGTCGAATCGGAAGGCAAGCAGCTGATCCTGACGGCGGATACGGCCAATCATTTCGTGCTGTCGCTGCAGAGACCTGACTGGGAAGTTAAGTTCGACATGGACAAGACGGCAGCCGCTGCGACCCGCAAGAAGGTCTTCGACATGATTGCCACCGACCGGCTGCCCTTCCTGGGCTACCATATGCCTTTCCCGTCTGTCGGTTACGCAGAAAAGCTGGATACGGGTTATCGTTTCGTGCCGAAATCTTACCAGTTTGATATCTGATATCTGCTGCAATGCAGCAACAGGAAAAGCCCGGAAGCCGATTCCGGGTTTTTTCTATTCCCTTCCTGTCATGAACGTGTTACCAGCCCTCGCCAACTTCCAAGCAATCCTTGCAGGGCGCCGGGGTGAACTTTTCGTTCCGGAGCGGCCACGCATTTTCAGTATGAAGGAATTTGGTCATGGCACGCATCATTCAAACACCCACTGGTTTGGACGCTCTCACATTTGACGATGTGTTGCTGCAGCCCGGACATTCCGAAGTCATGCCGGGACAGACGAATATCGCCACCCGCATCGCCCGCGATATCGATCTCAACCTGCCTATCCTCTCCTCCGCCATGGATACGGTCACCGAAGGTCGCCTCGCGATCGCCATGGCCCAGGCCGGCGGCATCGGTGTCATCCACCGCAACCTGACCCCCATCGAACAGGCCGAAGAAGTCCGGCAGGTGAAGAAGTTCGAAAGCGGCATGGTCGTCAACCCCGTCACCATCGGCCCGGATGCGACGCTTGCCGAAGCACAGGCGTTGATGAAGGCGCACGGCATTTCCGGCATCCCGGTGGTTGAAAACGGCGGCGCCGGCGGTCACAAGAACGGCCGCCTCGTTGGCATCCTGACCAATCGCGACGTCCGCTTCGCCTCCGATCCGCAGCAGAAAATCTACGAACTGATGACCCGCGAAAATCTGGTCACGGTCAAGGAAAGCAGCGTCGATCAGCAGGAAGCACGCCGCCTCTTGCACAAGCACCGCATTGAAAAGCTGCTCGTGGTGGACGCCAAGGGTAATTGCGTCGGCCTCATCACCGTAAAGGACATTGAGAAGTCGCAGCTGAACCCCAATGCCACCAAGGATGCGCAGGGCCGCCTTCGCGCCGCTGCCGCCATCAGCGTTGGTGCTGACGCCATCGAGCGCGCCGAGCGCCTCATAGATGCCGGCGTCGACCTTCTGGTTGTCGATACCGCGCACGGCCATTCGCAGCGCGTGCTGGATGCCGTCTCTCAGGTCAAGAAGATGTCGAACTCGGTTCGCATCATCGCCGGTAATGTCGCCACTGCCGACGGCACCAAGGCTCTGATCGATGCCGGCGCGGACGCCGTCAAGGTCGGTATCGGCCCCGGCTCCATCTGCACCACCCGCATCGTCGCCGGCGTCGGCGTGCCGCAGCTTGCGGCGATCATGTCGTCGGTTGAAGTCGCCAACGCGGCTGATATCCCCGTCATCGCCGATGGCGGCATCAAGTTTTCGGGCGATCTGGCCAAGGCGATCGCCGCCGGCGCCTCGGCCGTCATGATCGGCTCGCTGCTTGCCGGCACGGATGAAAGCCCGGGCGAAGTATTCCTGTATCAGGGCCGGTCCTTCAAGGCCTATCGCGGCATGGGCTCCGTTGGCGCCATGGCGCGTGGTTCTGCCGACCGTTATTTCCAGGCTGAAGTGCGCGACACACTGAAGCTCGTGCCTGAAGGTATTGAAGGCCAGGTTCCCTATAAGGGCCCGGTCTCCGGCGTTCTGCACCAGCTGGCCGGCGGCCTGAAGGCTGCCATGGGTTATGTTGGCGGCAGCAACATCAAAGAATTCCAGGAACGCGCCACTTTCGTGCGCATTTCCAGCGCTGGCCTGCGTGAAAGCCACGCCCATGACGTGACAATCACCCGCGAAAGCCCGAACTACCCCGGCGCGGTTTGATCTTTCGAGCCGAATCCGTAAAAAGATAGGCTAGTTATTTGGCGCTCCCCGATTCATGCCGGATCGGGGAGCGTTTTCATGATTGGAGAAAAGCATGTCACCCACGACCGCAATGTTCTGGCCGATGATCGCCCATGTCGTTCTGGTCTTCTGGCTTTACGCGCTTCTGATCGTTCGGCGCAACAAATATGCATTCAAGGATCGCGAATCGGCGATCCGTCTCCGGGATCACGGCGAGGAGGCACGCGAAAGCCGTCTGGTGAACCGCAACATCGCCAACCAGTTCGAAGTGCCGGTCCTGTTCCACATTGCCTGCCTGCTGCTCTACATCACGGATGCGGACAATATCGTGACCGTTGTCCTGGCATGGCTTTTTGTGCTTTCGCGTTATGCGCATTCCTATGTCCACGTCACCAGCAACCGCCTGCGTCAGCGCGGCGCATTGTTTGGTATTGGTTTTGCGCTGGTCGTCTGCCTGTGGGGATGGCTCGCCATATGGTTGGCGCTGGAGTAAATCAGCACCGTGAGGTTGCTTCATAAGTGAGACAATCCCGGCCTGCAAAATGGTGCGATTTGCGATGGGTCAATTCCATGATGCCCCATCCCCGTTAATCTCTGCCTCGCCGTCGAGGATTTCAGGCGAGCAGAGATTAGGGAGTATGTCATGGCTAAGACAATGAAAGCGGCAGTCGTCCGCGCATTTGGAAAACCGCTGACCATCGAGGAAGTGGCGATACCGGATCCCGGCCCCGGTGAAATTCTCATCAACTACAAGGCGACGGGCATTTGCCACACCGACCTGCACGCCGCAACCGGCGACTGGCCGGTCAAACCCAATCCGCCTTTCATCCCCGGCCACGAAGGTGTCGGTTATGTCGCAAAGATCGGCGCTGGCGTCACGGGCATCAAGGAAGGTGATCGCGCCGGTACGCCCTGGCTTTATACCGCCTGCGGATGCTGCATCCCCTGCCGTACGGGCTGGGAAACGCTATGCCCGAGCCAGAAGAATTCCGGTTATTCCGTCAACGGCAGCTTCGCCGAATATGGTCTCGCCGATCCGAAATTCGTCGGCCGCCTGCCGGATAATCTCGATTTCGGCCCGGCCGCACCTGTCCTTTGCGCCGGCGTCACCGTCTACAAGGGTCTGAAGGAAACCGAAGTCAGGCCCGGTGAATGGGTGGTCATCTCGGGCATTGGCGGGCTTGGCCATATGGCCGTGCAATATGCCAAGGCCATGGGCATGCATGTTGTTGCCGCCGATATTTTCGATGACAAGCTGGCGCTTGCCAAAAAACTCGGCGCCGATGTCGTCGTCAACGGCCGTGCGCCTGACGCGGTGGAGCAGGTGCAGAAGGCGACCGGCGGTGTCCATGGTGCGCTGGTGACCGCGGTATCGCCGAAGGCCATGGAACAGGCCTATGGCTTCCTGCGCTCCAAGGGCACCATGGCGCTTGTCGGCCTGCCGCCAGGCTTCATCTCCATTCCGGTATTCGACACGGTGCTGAAGCGCATCACGGTGCGCGGCTCCATCGTCGGCACACGACAGGATCTCGAGGAGGCGCTGACCTTCGCCGGCGAAGGCAAGGTGGCGGCTCACTTCTCGTGGGATAAGCTCGAAAACATCAACGATATCTTCCACCGCATGGAAGAGGGCAAGATCGACGGCCGTATCGTCGTGGACCTCGCCGCCTGATGTGAAAATCCGGAAGCGGCGCTCACGCAAATGTGTGGCGCCCCTTCCGACTGCCTTATTCCCCGCCCTTAGATCTGCGTTATCCTCCCGCATCTGTGCGTCCAAGGAGGATAGAGCGATGGACAAGTCCAAGATTACGCAGGCCATGATCGACGCTTATGATGAGTATACCCATCTCAGCCTTGATCGCCGCAAATTCATGGAAAAGCTCACCGTGCTGGCCGGCTCCGGCGCGGCGGCGGCGGCAATTGCGCCCCTTCTTTCCGCCAACAGCGCCCGCGCCGCCATCGTCGCGCCTGACGATGCTGGCATTGTCGCGGAAGACGTGACCTATCCGGCGCCCGGGGGCGAGATGAAGGGTTATCTCGTCACGCCGAAATCGGCGTCCGGCCCCATCGGTTCCGTCATCGTCATTCACGAGAACCGCGGCCTCAACGACCATATCCGTGATGTGGCCAGACGCGTGGCGCTCGCCGGATTTCGGGCGCTCGCGGTCGATTTCCTCTCGCCGCAGGGTGGTACGCCCGCTGATGAGGAGAAGGCGCGGCAGATGTTCAGTGGTCTCGACATGGATGCAACTGTCGCCAATGCCGAAGCGGGACGGGTTTGGCTTGCGGCAAGGCAAGGGGCGAATGGCAAGGTCGGCGCCATCGGTTTCTGCTGGGGCGGCGGGCTGGTCAACCGTTTCGCCACCAAGTCAGAAGGTCTGAATGCCGGCGTCGCCTATTACGGTCAGCAGGCCCCGGCGACCGATGTGCCGGCCATAAAGGCACCGCTGCTTTTGCATTATGCCGGTCTCGACGAGCGCATCAATGCCGGCATCGATGCTTACAAGAAGGCGCTGGAGGAAAACGGCAAGACCTTCGAGATTTTCGTCTATGACGGCGTCAACCATGCCTTTAACAATGACACGTCTTCGGCGCGCTATGACAAGGCGGCTGCTGATCTCGCCTGGGGGCGGACGGTGGAGTTTTTCAGGAAATATCTGGGGTGATTGGGTTTTGAGCGGGCAGCTGTTCTTCTCGCCGGTGGGGGAGGCGGAAATGCTTTTGGATGTTGTCCATTGAGAGCGAACCGAGGCGCGTCGGGCTCACCCCCCTCTGCCCTGCCGGGCATCTCCCCCTCAAGGGGGGAGATCTGCAAGAGGCGCTACCGCCACTTTATTCTCAAGCCCTAAGATGGGCGAGACCTCGCCTCAAGTCGATCTCCCCCCTTGAGGGGGAGATGCCCGGCAGGGCAGAGGGGGGTAAAGCCCCACGCACCCTCGATCAAGTGCCCTAAACCCCACCAGCCCCACGCTTCAAATGCTCATCCAGCCGCGGCATGATTTCCACGAAATTACACGGCAGATGACGATAATCGAGTTGCGCCTTGAGGATGCCATCCCACGCATCCTTGCAAGCCCCCGGTGATCCCGGCAGCACGAAGATGAAGGTCGCATTCGTCACACCACCGGTCGCGCGTGACTGGATGGTGGCGGTGCCGATCTTGTCGTAGGAAATGCGATGGAAGAGGGCCGAAAACCCGTCCATGCGCTTTTCGAACAGCGGTTCCAGCGCCTCCGGTGTCACATCGCGGCCGGTAAAGCCGGTGCCGCCTGTCGTGATGACCACATCCACGCCATCAGTGAGCGTCCATTCGCGCACCGTGTCTGCGATCGCCGCCTTGTCGTCAGGCACGATGGCACGGGCGGCGAGCCTGTGGCCTGCCTCCTTCAGCCTTGCGACGAGCGTGTCGCCTGATTTGTCATTCTCCAGCGTGCGGCTGTCCGAAACGGTCAGAATCGCAATACCGAGGGGAATGAAGGGTCTATCGCCTGCCATGGCCTTGTCCTCGAAATATCCGGCCCTCAAATGGTCCGCGTTGCCTGAAAATACCAGCCTGGGCGCTTCTTCCGAAGCGATGTTTCCGCGTTTTGGGCGGCATCGAAGGAATGAAAAATCCCGAAACAGGTTGCCCCGGAACCGGACATGCGCACGAGGGTGGCGCCCTCCTCAGACAGCAACCCGATGATCTCGCCGATGTCAGGCAGAAGCGCCTGGGCCGGCGGTTGTAGATCGTTGCGACTTTCCGCGAGAAAATCCATCCAGCCGATTGTCACCTCGCCAACCTTGGCTGGCGTCGGCAGAGGTGGGTTGGCCTTGTTCTGCAATCGCCGGAAAATCTCCGGCGTCGAGACCGCTTTCAGCGGGTTGGCCAGCACCAGAAACAGTTCCGGCAGGTCATTGACCGGTTCGATGTCCTCGCCGATGCCGCGTGCGATCAGCGATCGGCTTTCAAGACACATAGGCACATCCGCACCGAGCGTCAGCGCTATGGACGAAATCCTATCCGGTGTCATCCCGGCACGCCAATGGCGCAGAAGCGCCCGCAGCGTTGCCGCTGCATCCGCTGAGCCGCCCCCTATACCTGATGCAACGGGCAGATTCTTTTCAAGGTGAATGGCGACCGGGGGCGCTGGTTGACCCATTGATGCGAGCGCGTTGCGCAGTAAATCTCTGGCCCGGGTAACGAGGTTATCGCCGCCATCGCCGGCGCGTAGAAGATCGCCAAACGGTCCTGAGATGGAGAAGCTGTCGACATCGGCGTCCTGGATATGGATCGTGTCGCCGGCTTCGGTAAACACCACCAGCGATTCAAGCAGATGGTAGCCATCCGCCCGCTGCCCGGTGACGTGGAGTGCCAGATTAACCTTGGCCGGGGCCGCCTCGACTGTCTCGGCCGCCCCGGAAATGCCCTGCATCGCCATGTGGCGTCAGGATTTCTTGTCCGGAGCAGGGGTCGCCGGGGCCGGAGGAGCCGGCGGGTGCGGCGCCACGTCCTTCTTGGCCGTATTCTCGGCATCCTTCTCGACTGGCGGCAGGCCGTTGGCGATCTTTTCCTTCACCTTGGCCTTGTCCACGTCGTCGCTGTCGCCGATCAGTGCGCGGTTCCACTGATAGACCGCCTCGATCTTGCGGCCGACGCGCCAATAGGCATCGCCCAGATGGTCGTTGATGGTGGGATCACCGGCCTTGAGTTCGATTGCCCGTTCCAGTTCGGTCACGGCATCGTCGAAATCGCCGAGGCGATAATGCGCCCAGCCGAGCGAATCCACGATATAGCCGTCATTCGGCCGAAGCTCGACGGCGCGGCTGATCATCTTCATGCCTTCATCGAGATTGATGCCCTTGTCCACCCAGGAATAACCCAGATAGTTCAGAACCTGCGGCTGCTCGGGGTTGAGCTCCAGCGCCCGCTTGAAATTCGGTTCGGCCTTGTCCCATTGCTTCAGGCGCTCGTAGGCGATGCCGCGCTGGAAAAACACCGTCCAGTCGGATTTCTGCGGCACGGCGCCGATCACTTCAACGGCCTTGTCGTAATTCTCCGCCATGGCCTTGTAGTCCTTGGCATCGGACAGCACGCTGCCATAGGCGAGGTAGGAACGAATATCCTTGGGGTCGGATTCGAGGAGCGACTTGAGGTGTTTGCGTGCCTCTTCCACCTTTTCGGTCTGCGCCAGCGTCAGTCCGAGCTGCAGCTCGGAGATGCGATACATCGGCGAGTCCTTCGGCACTTCACGATAGAAGGCGATGGCACGTTCCGGCTTCTTCATGGCTTCTGCAAGTCCGCCGAGAAGAATGAGCGTATCCGGGCTCTTCGGATCGAGCGCGCGCGACGTCTGCAGATAAAGCGTGACGATCTCTTCGGCGCCTTCGCGGTTCAACGCACCGGCGATGGAGAACATGACGCTGGCGGCGCCCTCCACGGCATTGGTGATCTGCTGCTCCGGCTTCTCACCCTTTTCGATGGACTGGCGGAGCGCTTTCAGCGGTGCGTAATTCGGCGCGAAAGTGTCGCCGACCGCGATCGCATCCAGCGCTTTCTGCTTGTTGCCGGCGGAAGCCTCCAGCCTTGCGAGCGCCATCACTGCGCGCATATAGGTATCGGAGGCGGTCGCTCCGCCTTCGCGGTCGGTTACCGCTTCGTTCAGGCTCTTGCGGGCGGCCTCGGTGTTGCCGGAAACAAGCGCGATGGCTGCCGCATTGTATTTCTGGAAGATCGAAATCCAGCCCGGGCCCTTCATGTTGTTGACGAGCGCCAGAGCCTCCTTCGGCTTGCCGGAACCCGCGCGCGCCCAGGCGGTCAGAAGCGTGTTGACCATGCGGTCCAGATCGTTCGGGCCGGAATATTTCAGGATTTTCTCGGCCTTGGCGAATTCCTTGTCCTTGATGGCGTCGAGGCCACGCACGATGGTCGTGACGCGTTCCACCGAGGTATCGTCCTTCATCGAATCGGCAATCTTGGCGCCGGCTTCGAAGTTGCCGCTCAGAAGTTCGGCGATCATCAGCCGCTGGCGGATCTCCGAGTTGGCAGGGTCGAATTCCAGCGCCTTCTTGTAGAGCGAAATTGCGGTGGGATAATCCTGATCGACATCGGCATTGCGTCCGGCGAGGAAGGCGCCGGAGAAGGTGTTGACCTTGCCGGGGTCGAACGTAACGGCCTTGTCTTCCGGTGTCGCCTTCGTCTCCGCAAAGCCGGGGCTTGCACCCGCGCCGATTGCGAGAGCGGCGGCAAGAGCCGCGCTGCAGAGAAGACGGAGTGCTGGTTTACGCCGCATGAGGGAACCTTTGCCTTTGTGCAGAAGCACGGAAAAATCAGTTTCCATTGTTTGGTCACTACAGAATGGCTTTTTTGAAGCAACCCCGCAAGAAATTATGGCCCCGGCCACAATCACGCCTCGCGGAGAGCAAGGCCCGCAACCTCGGGCGGATGCTGTGTTCCATCCGCCTTTCGCCTGGCCTGCGGCGTCAGTTCAGACGCTCGATGCAGAAGTCGATCACTTCCAGAAGCGCATTTTTCCAGGGGCTCTGCGGCAACGGTGCAAGCGCATCGCGGGCAATGGTGCCATAATGCGTTGCACGGCCTATCGTATCGCCGAGGCCGTTATATTTTGTGATCAGGCCGAGCGCCTTTTCGAGGTTCTCGTCGCTGCTCTCGCCATTTTCAATGGCATTGCGCCAGAAAGCGCGCTCATCCTGCGTGCCGCGGCGATAGGACAGGATGACCGGCAGGGTGATCTTACCCTCGCGGAAATCGTCGCCCGTGTTCTTGCCGAGATCAGCCGACTTGCCGCCATAGTCCAAGACGTCATCGACCAGCTGGAAGGCGAGGCCGAGATTCATGCCATAGGATTTCAGTGCACTGCGGGTCGCCTTGTCGGTCTTGGCGACGATGGGGCCGACTTCGGCCGCGGCGGCGAAGAGGGCAGCCGTCTTGGCGCGAATCACCTGAAGATAATCGTCCTCGGTCGTTTCCATGTTCTTGGCGACCGAAAGCTGCAGTACCTCACCCTCGGCGATGACCGAGGCGGCGGTGGAGAGCACGTCGAGCGCATCGAGAGAGCCGACATCCACCATCATGCGGAAGGCCTGGCCAAGCAGGAAGTCGCCGACGAGAACGCTTGCCTGGTTGCCCCAGATGGTGCGTGCGGTGGATTTTCCGCGACGCAGATCGCTTTCATCCACCACGTCGTCATGCAGAAGCGTCGCCGTGTGCATGAACTCCACGCTGGTGGCGAGCTTGATGTGGTTGTCGCCCTCGTAACCGAACATCGAGGCCGAGGCGAGCGTCAGCATCGGCCGCAGGCGCTTGCCGCCGGACGAGATGAGGTGGTTGGCCACCTCGGGTATCATCTGCACGTCGGAACCGGCCTTGGAAAGGATAAGCTGGTTCACCCGTTCCATGTCGGGGCGGGTCAGGTCGACAAGCGGCTTGACGGATGCGAGTTTGTTTTTGCTTTCTTCAAGCGGTATGACGACGCCCAAGGGACAGGACTCCAGTTCGAATTTGAATTCGACAATAAAAACTGACGCCTTGCGCGGCAAGGGGCGAATTGCCGCTAGCCATTCAAAAAGATGGGAATTTAAGGTCTATCCATGCGTGAACTGATCCGTACCAACGATGCCGTGCTGCTCTCCTTCGCCGAAAGCCTGATGAAGGATGCCGGCATCCATTGCCTCATTGCCGATCAGGCAATGAGCATTCTGGAGGGATCTCTCGGCCTTTTGCCCCGCCGGTTTCTGGTAGAGGAAGATCGGGCGGCTCAGGCCCGCCGTATCCTCATCGATGCCGGGCTCGGCGACGAGTTGCGCAACGAAGAGGCTTGAACGACGGTGGACGACGGCATTTCCGAAACGATCGATGCCTTTCATCGGGGCCGGTTTCATATCATCCAGCCGAAGGGCAGGGGGCATCGGGCCGGCATGGACGCCATGCTTCTGGCTTCGCTGGTGGCGGATGACCGCCCCTGCCGGATTGCCGATCTGGGTGCCGGTGCCGGTGCCGCCGGCATGGCGGTTGCGGCGCGGCTCGAAAAGGCCAGGGTGACGCTCTATGAGCGCTCGCCGGAAATGGCGCAATTTGCCCGCCGCAGTCTGGAACTGCTTGACAATGCAGCCTTTTCGGCCCGCGTCGAGGTGCGCGAAGCGGATGTGACGCTGCGCGCGAAAGCCCGTGTGGAAGCGGGTTTGCCCGACGATCATTTCCATCACGTCATCATGAACCCGCCCTATAATGACGCGGGCGACCGCCGCACGCCGGATGCTCTGAAGGCCGAAGCCCACGCGATGACGGACGGCCTGTTCGAAGACTGGATCAGGACCGCGGGTGCGATCATGATCCCGGGCGGGCAGCTTTCCCTGATTTCGAGGCCGCAATCAGTGGCGGAGATCATTGCTGCCTGCGGCAGCCGGTTCGGCGGTATCGAAATCACCCTCATCCATCCACGTCCCGGCGAGGATGCGGTACGTATGCTCGTAACCGCCATCAAGGGATCGCGCGCACGGCTGTCCTTCCGCGCGCCGCTCATCATGCATGAGACCGGCAGCCACGCCTTCACCCCCTTCGTTGATGACCTCAACAATGGTCGTGCGGCCTATTCCCGTAATGTAAGGGCAATCAGACCCGGCTTATAAAATCACCGTGACGCTAGCCGCATGCCATTGTGTTTTGCCCGGCGATACATACATCCGTGTCGATGAAGTCATTGCTGTGAGGATTGATTGGTGGGTTTGCTGAAGCTTCTTGTGCCGAAACGCTTTCGTAAAAAAGAGCTCGTCATTCCCGTGGTGCGCATGCATGGCGCGATTATGGCCGGCGGCAACCAGTTCCGCCCCGCCCTCAATCTCGCTTCCTATGCGCCGCTTCTCGAAAAGGCCTTCGCCGTCAAGGATGCTCCGGCCGTCGCCATTTCGCTCAATTCGCCCGGTGGTTCGCCGGTGCAGGCGCGGATGATCTATAACCGTATCCGCCAGCTTGCCGAGGAAAAGGACAAGAAAGTCCTCATCTTCGTGGAGGACGTCGCAGCCTCGGGCGGCTATATGATCGCTCTTGCCGGCGACGAGATCATCGCCGACCCCACCTCAATCGTCGGTTCGATCGGCGTCGTCTCCGGCGGCTTCGGTTTTCCGGAAATGTTGAAGAAGATCGGTGTGGAGCGGCGCGTTTATACAGCCGGTGAGAACAAGGTCATTCTCGATCCCTTCCAGCCGGAAAAGGAAGGCGACATCGATTACCTGAAGTCGCTTCAGGTCGAAATCCACAATGTTTTCATTGATATGGTCAAGATGCGCCGCGGCTCCAAGCTAAAGGGCGACGAGGCGATCTTCTCCGGTCTGTTCTGGACCGGCATGCGTGGCCTCGACCTTGGCTTGATCGATGGGCTGGGTGACATGCGAGAGGTTCTGCACCGCCGTTATGGTGAAAAGGTCAAGCTCCAGCTCGTCAGCGGCGGGCGCACTTTGTTCGGTAAAAAAGTACCTGGTGTGAATGCTGCGTTTGGCCTCGACACCCCAAAGCTGGCGGCGGGCGCCGTCGCGGGTCTTGCGGAGGTAGCCGAAGAAAAGGCATTGTGGTCGCGTTTCGGTCTATGATGTCGCGGGAATAAAGCCTTATGGCGCAGCTTATTACAATCATTCTTCTGGTGGTGGGGGCCATCATCCTCTACCGCCGCTTCGTTCGCGATGCGGAAAAGCTCTCGGCAAAATCGAAACAGCGCGAGAAGGAACGCGAGACCGGAGCGATCGGCACGCTGATCAAGGATCCCGAGACGGGAGAGTACCGCGTGAAGCGTGAGGATGAGGCATAAGGCGCAGTCATCCCGGACAATCTCGTTTGCCAGTCCTGAAGGATTGGGGTTAACCCAAAAATCAGCTTTTCGGGACAGCCCTGAAATTCGCGGAGTATTTTCGTCCCGATTGTGCGATTAGTGATCCACAAATTTTAGGGTGATCTGCTTTGCTTCGGCCTAAGCCGGCTGAAGTCTCGCATTGCGCAGCCGGACGGGGTAGTTTTGCAAAAAGTTCATTCCATTCAGTTTTTGCGGGCGGTTGCCGCGCTTTCCGTCATGTTTTTTCACATTGTCGGGGCTCCTCTGACGATAGGCGCCGCCGGGGTGGATGTGTTTTTCGTAATATCGGGATTTGTGATGGGCATGGTCGGCGATAAGGCGACACCCACCAAATTCCTGCGTCATCGGCTTTTCCGTATCGTGCCGCTCTACTGGGCCGTTACATTGCTCATGTGCCTTGGCGCGCTGGCAGGCGTGTTTTCCACATTCACCTTTACCATGGACCATCTCTGGAAATCTTTGCTGTTCATCCCTTATGCGGATGCTTCGGGCCAGGTCACTCCTCTCGTGATGGTGGGCTGGACGTTGAATATGGAGATGTTCTTTTATCTCGTTTTTGCGTTGGGTCTTGCACTGCGCGCGCCCATTTCCGTGACGATCATTGTCCTGACGGGCATGGTCTGCCTGGGGCAACTGGCGGACTGGCAGTCTCCCTTCATGCAGATCTGGGCCTCGCCGCTGCTGCTGGAATTCCTCGCCGGTCTTGTCCTGTCGCAGATTGCCTTTGCGGGCGTGCGCAGCGGCGCTGCGGCCCTGGTGCTTTCTTTTGTCGGCTTCGCTTTCGCGGCCGGTATCGGTGAGCAATCCGGCCTTCTGCGCATCGCGAGCTGGGGCGTGCCAGCCTTTCTGCTGGTGGTGGGCTGTGTGTGGATCGAAAGAGCGGGTGGCTGGCCCATCGCGTGGCTGAAGCCCTTTGAAATCATCGGGGACGCCTCCTATGCGCTTTATCTCCTGCACGGGCTGGTTATTTCCGTGGTCTACAAGATCATAGCGCCGGGCCCTGCGGCGGGGATCGTGGTTGTTTTTGCGGCATTGGCTGTCTCGGTTGCAGCACATCTCCTGTTTGAAAAACCGGTGATCAGGCTTCTCAGGAAATTCGCAGACCGTGGCATCGGTGGTCAACGTGCCGAGGCCGTGGGCTGATCGCCGCTTCGCATAAAACCTTGACCCTCAGGCCACGCCGTGGCACCAGTCCGCATCCGAAGTAAGTCAATGCTTACTTGTCCTCCTAACGCCGCGATGACTGCAATGACCGATGTTCCCGACCATATGAACCCGAAGCGTTCCTTTCAGGCGCTGATCCTGACGCTGCATAATTACTGGGCCGACAAGGGCTGCGCGGTGCTGCAGCCTTACGATATGGAAGTGGGCGCGGGTACGTTCCATCCGGCCACGACGCTGCGCGCACTTGGGCCGAAGCCGTGGAAGGCCGCTTATGTGCAGCCCTCGCGCCGCCCGTCGGACGGCCGTTACGGGGAAAACCCCAACCGTCTGCAGCATTATTACCAGTATCAGGTCATCCTGAAGCCAAACCCTTCAAACCTGCAGGAACTCTATCTCGGTTCGCTGAAGGCAATCGGCCTCGACCCTCTGCTGCATGACGTGCGCTTCGTCGAAGACGACTGGGAAAGCCCGACGCTCGGTGCCTGGGGCCTTGGCTGGGAATGCTGGTGCGATGGCATGGAAGTGTCGCAGTTCACCTACTTCCAGCAGGTCTGCGGCATCGAATGCTCGCCGGTCGCGGGCGAACTGACCTATGGTCTGGAACGCCTCGCCATGTATGTCCAGGGCGTCGACAATGTCTACGACCTGAACTTCAACGGCCGCGAGGGCGAAGAGAAGATTTCCTATGGCGACGTCTTCCTGCAGGCCGAGCAGGAATATTCCCGCCACAACTTCGAATTCGCCGATACAGCCATGCTGCATCGCCATTTCATCGACGCCGAAAAGGAGTGCCAGGCGCTTCTCGCTGCCGGTGCGCCCGGGGACAACGATAATCAGCGCCTGCACAAATGCGTGTTCCCGGCCTATGACCAGTGCATCAAGGCCAGCCACGTCTTCAACCTTCTGGATGCGCGCGGCGTGATTTCGGTGACGGAACGTCAAAGCTATATCCTGCGCGTGCGCACGCTGGCAAAAGCCTGCGGCGAAGCTTTCCTGCTGACGGATGCGGGCGGGCTGAACTGGAATAGGGCCGCTTGATTTTTAGCGGTAAGCTCTTGTCTAACTTTGATGATTTGAAAGGCCGTTCTTGACGGCCTTTTATTTTGTGTGGATTCGTATGGCTGAATAGCGCAATGGGTTTAACCGTGAATAATATTAGAAATTTCTGTTTTCTATATGTGCTTACACTCGGATGCGTTCTCGGTAATGGCGCGGCTGCGGAAACGACAGACTGGATGAGCGGCAACGATGCCTTTGCCCGCGCCGACAAGCTGCGTTCTTTCGGAATGATCGTCACCCGCATGGAGTGCAAGGATAGCGGCCAGCGCTCTCTCGATGTGGGCAGCGCGCTCGTCCGCATGCACTACACGCGCAATACGAAAATGCTCGACTGGGTCATAGACGGCTGGAATCATCTGGAGGGAAACAAGGAATATTGGGCTGAGCGAGGCTACAGGCTTGCCTCCTATACTCTTTTTGTCCGTAAGGTATCCGGCCTGAAATTATATTGTACCGTCTTTTATAAATAACGGGCGCTGCTTCCTGCAGCGGGTCCGTTCCGCCAAAAGCGGACAGAATGAGCGAAGCCCCATGACTTTGCGGTAATGAGCGGTTATCGTGCGCGCAACGAAGCTGGGAATCGCAATTCATGTTCATCACGCTGGCAATCATCGCGGCAATCGCGCTTTATGTTGTCTTCATCTATAACGGTCTCGTCAAGGCGCGGCAGATGAAGGAAGAGGCGTGGTCGGGCATCGACGTGCAGCTGAAGCGCCGCGCCGATCTCATCCCCAACCTCATCGAGACCGTGAAGGGTTACGCGGCCCATGAAAAGAGCACCTTCGAGGAGGTGATCAACCTGCGCAACCGGGCGCAGGCCGTACCGGCGGGAGACGTTGAAGGCCGCGCCCAGGCGGAAGGGCTGCTGTCGCAGGCGCTCGGCAAGCTTTTTGCACTTGCCGAAGCCTATCCCGACCTCAAGGCCAACACCAACTTTCTGGAATTGCAGCGCTCGCTCGAAACCATCGAAAGCGAACTCCAGATGTCGCGCCGTTATTACAATGGCGCTGCCCGCGATCTTAACGTCAAGGTGGAGAGCTTCCCGTCCAATCTCGTGGCGGGGCAGTTCGGTTTTGCCAAGGCGCCCTATTTCGAGATCGACAACCCGGCCGACCGCGCCGTGCCGACGGTGAAGTTCTAAGCACCGGCTCACAAATTCCCGCCGATATTCCGATAGCCCGGCTTTGCGCCGCATTCTTTGACAAGACGACGATCATGATCGAACTGACCATCACCCCGCCCGGCCACCCGCTTTCCGGCAAGGTGGAGCCGCCCGGTTCCAAATCCATTACCAACCGTGCACTTCTGCTGGCCGGGCTCGCCAAGGGCAAAAGCCGTCTCACGGGCGCGCTGAAAAGCGACGATACGCTTTACATGGCAGAAGCGCTGCGTGAGATGGGTGTCAAGGTAACCGAGCCTGACGCGACCACCTTCGTGGTGGAGAGTTCAGGTGGGTTGCATCAGCCGGAAAAGCCGCTTTTCCTCGGCAATGCCGGCACAGCTACCCGCTTTCTCACCGCCGCTGCCGCCCTTGTGGATGGCGCCGTCATCATCGATGGCGACGAGCATATGCGCAAACGCCCGATCATGCCGCTGGTGGAAGCCCTGCGCTCCCTCGGCGTTGAGGCGGAGGCGCCGACCGGCTGCCCGCCCGTCACCGTCTGCGGTAAGGGTACTGGCTTCCCGAAGGGCAGCGTCACGATCGACGCCAACCTTTCCAGCCAGTATGTGTCCGCACTTCTGATGGCCGCCGCCTGCGGCGACAAGCCTGTCGATATCATCCTCAAAGGTGAGGAAATCGGCGCGAAGGGCTATATCGATCTCACCACATCGGCCATGGAAGCCTTCGGCGCAAAGGTGGAGCGGGTCAGCAACGCCATCTGGCGCGTGCATCCGACCGGCTACACGGCGACCGATTTCCATATCGAGCCGGATGCCTCGGCCGCCACCTATCTCTGGGGCGCTGAGCTTTTGACCGGCGGCGCCATCGATATCGGTACGCCGGCCGACAAGTTCACCCAGCCGGATGCCAAGGCCCATGAGGTCATGGCGCAATTTCCGCATCTGCCCGCCGAAATCGACGGTTCGCAGATGCAGGATGCCATTCCCACCATTGCCGTTCTCGCCGCCTTTAACGAAACGCCGGTGCGTTTCGTCGGCATCGCCAATCTGCGCGTCAAGGAGTGCGACCGAATCCGCGCCGTCTCACTCGGCCTCAACGAAATCCGCGATGGTCTGGCGCATGAGGAAGGCGACGACTTGATCGTGCATTCCGATCCTTCGCTTGCGGGCCAGACGGTGAATGCCTCCATCGACACTTTCGCCGACCACCGTATCGCCATGAGCTTTGCGCTGGCGGCGCTGAAGATCGGCGGCATTGCCATCCAGAATCCGGCCTGCGTGGGCAAGACCTATCCCGGTTACTGGAAGGCGCTCGCCTCGCTGGGAGTCGAATACTCGGAAAAGGAAACCGCTGCCGAGCCGCAGCATTAGAAGAACGGTATTGGTTTTCCGTCATTCCGGCCCTGAGCCGGAATCCAGTGCGATCAAGTCCTTGATCGCGAAAGACTCTTCAAGCCGCGCAGACGCGCGGCTGCTGGATACCGGGTCTAGCCCGGTATGACGGCAATGACTGTATTCTGAAACCGGAAACGCTCCATTCCCTTAAGGAGAAATCACCCGTGAAGACCATCGCCGCAAGACTTCTCGCGCTGTTCGTCTTCCTGGGCGCGGCCTTCCCGGCTTTCGCGGAAGAGTTCATCCGTTCGTATCATTCCGTCATCGAGGTTGCGCAAGAGGGAAAGCTGACGGTGACGGAAACCATCACCGCCCGCGCCGAAGGCCAGAACATCAAGCGCGGTATCTTCCGCGATTTCCCGCTTTACGCGCTGGATGCGAATAACCGCCGCACCAAGGTGGATTTCAACGTCGTTTCGGTGGAGCGCGACGGTGCGCCCGAGAACTGGCGCACCGAAACCATCGATGGCGGTATCCGCATCTATACCGGCAGCGCCGACCGTTTTCTGCCGACCGGCGAACATATCTTCCAGATCACCTACACCACCGCCCGGCAGATCCGTTATTTCAGCGATTATGACGAGCTGACCTGGAACGTCACCGGCAATGGCTGGCAATTCCCCATGGGCGAGATTTCCGCTACCATCACGTTGCCTGATGGTGTCAAGGCGACGGATACCGCCGTCTTCACCGGTCCGCTTGGCGCAAAAGGCAAGGACGCCCGCATCCTCAGTGAGGGCAACGAGGTTTTCTTCGCCTCCACTCGCCCCTTTTCGGTGGGCGAGGGCATGACGGTTGCGGTGAAACTGCCCAAGGGGGCTATATCGGCTCCTGACACCACGCAGGAGGCGGGGTGGTGGCTGCGGGACAATCTCGCCATCCTCCTTTCGGGCGGCGGTCTCTTCGTCGTGCTCCTCTATTATCTGCGAGCCTGGTTCGCCGTGGGCCGCGATCCGGCAAAAGGCGTCGTCGTGCCGCGCTGGGACGCGCCGGATGGACTTTCCCCGGCGCTGGTCAATTACGTCGATAACCGCGGTTTTTCCGGCGCAGGATGGACGGCGCTTTCCGCTTCGGCACTTGATCTGGCCGTAAAAGGTTATGTGGTTCTGGAGGACCTGAAGAACGCCATCGTCATCCGCCGCACGCAAAAGGCGACGGCCGACAACCTGCCGACGGGACAGAAGACGCTGCTTTCCTCCATCGGTGGGCCGGGGGAGACGCTAACCATCGACAAGGCCCATGGGGCGGAGGTCGAGAAGGTCGGCAAACAGTTTCGCGCAGCGATAGAGAAAGAACATCGCGGCAAGTATTACCGCAGCAATGCCGGCTACACCGTCTTCGGTATCTTCCTCAGCCTCGCCCTCATCGTTGCGACGCTGGTCTTCGGCGATCTGGATGAGAGCGCCATCGCCGCTGTGCTGGTCTTTGGCTTTTTTGCTTTCTTTTTCAGCATCCTTTCGATTGGCATCGGCCGGCAGTTTTCGCGCGGCGCGCCGCTGCGCAAGCGGATCGGGGGCATCGTCATGCTCGCCTTTGCCGGTTTCGTGGCCTTTTCGGCCATTGGCGGCATCGCCACGCAAATCCTGCTTGACGTTACACATGACACCAAGTCACTGGCGCTCGCTGCCATCGGCGGAATCGTGCTCACCAATGCGCTGTTCCTGTTTCTGATGGGCGCGCCGACGCCGCTCGGTCGCAAGCTGATGGATGGCATCGAAGGCCTGCGGACCTATCTGACGCTGGCCGAAAAGGACCGGATGAACATGGCGGGCGCGCCGGCCATGTCGCCGCAACATTTCGAAACGCTGCTGCCCTATGCCGTGGCGCTTGGCGTCGAAAAGCCCTGGAGCCGTACGTTCGAGACCTGGCTCGCGACCGCCGCCGCCGGTGCCGCCGCGGCAAGTTATGCGCCCGGCTGGTACCTGGGCAGCAATTACGGCAGCTTTGGCGACAGGATCGGCGGGTTCTCAACCTCTATGGCAAGCACAATCGCCTCCACCATTCCGCAGCCTGTCAGCTCTTCCGGCTCCAGCTTCTCAGGCGGGGGCGGGGGCGGTTTTTCCGGCTCTGGCGGCGGCGGTGGCGGTGGCGGCGGCTGGTGATGCCTGCCGCGGTAATTTAACCGATAGCTGGTGACTTTTGCCGCTGGTCTTGCTAAGTCCGCGACACTCTTTTGCAACAGATTAAAGTCCTTATCCCATGCCCGATCTTCTGCTTGAACTTCGCTCCGAGGAAATCCCTGCCCGCATGCAGCGCAAGGCGGCGGGCGATCTGAAGAAACTCGTCACCGATGCGTTGGTGGAGAGAGGGCTGACCTATGAAGGTGCGCGCGAATATTGGACACCGCGTCGCCTGACGCTGGATATTCGTGGCCTCAACGCCCGCTCGGCCGATGTGCGTGAGGAAAAGAAGGGTCCGCGCACCGATGCCAATGAAAAGGCCATCGAAGGCTTTCTGCGTGGCGCAGGCCTCAACGATATCTCGGAAGCGCAGGTTGTTTCCGATCCGAAGAAGGGTGATTTCTACATCGCCATCATCAACAAGCCGGGCCGTCCGGCGGAAGAGATCATCGCCGAGGTGATGCCCGGCATCATCCGCTCTTTCCCCTGGCCGAAATCCATGCGCTCCGGCCCCGCTTCGATGCCGAAAGGCTCCAGCTATGCCGGTATCGAAGGCAAAGGTTCGGAAAGCCTGCGTTGGGTGCGGCCGCTGCAGTCCATTGTCTGCCTGTTCGGCCCCGAACACGATGAAACGCAGGTCATCCCGTTTGCCATCGATGGTATCGTTGCCGGCAACGTCACCTATGGCCATCGTTTCCATGCGCCGGGTCCGATCACCGTGCGCCGTTTCGAGGATTATGTCTCAAGCCTCGAAAAGGCGAAGGTCATTCTCGATGCCGAGCGCCGCAAGGACATCATCGTGCACGACGCCAAGGACCTCGCTTTCGCCAACGGCCTCGACCTTGTGGAAGACGAAGGCCTGCTGGAAGAAGTTTCCGGCCTGGTCGAATGGCCGCAGGTGCTGATGGGCACTTTCGAAGAGGACTATCTGCAAATCCCCGCAGAAATCATCCGCCTCACCATCAAGACCAACCAGAAGTGTTTCGTCACCCGCAACCAGGGTGCGGAAGAGGGCCTTTCCAACCGCTTCATCCTTGTCTCGAACATCGAAGCGAGTGATGGCGGCAAGGAAATCATCCACGGCAATGGCAAGGTCGTGCGCGCGCGCCTGTCGGATGCCCGCCATTTCTGGACCCGTGACCAGGGTGATCTGCCCGATCTTGAGACGTTGAAGGACTCGGCTGCAAAATTCAGCCTCGATCTTAAAAAGCCCCTCGACCAGCGCATGGCGAAGCTCGATGCGCTCAACGTCACCTTTCACGCCAAGCTCGGCACGCAGGGCGAGCGCGTATCCCGCATCCGCGAACTGGCGAAGACTTTGGCCCCGATCGTCGGCGCCGATGCCGCGCTGGTGGACCGCGCCGTTGTGCTGGCCAAGGCCGACCTGCGCACCGAAGCCGTCGGCGAATTCCCCGAGCTTCAGGGCCTGATGGGCCGCAAATATGCGGCGCTTCAGGGCGAAAACGAAAGCGTTGCGGCCGCCATCGAAGATCACTACAAGCCGCAGGGTCCTTCCGACCGCCTGCCGGCTGACAAGGTGGCGATCACGGTCGCTCTCGCTGACAAGCTCGACACTCTCGTCGGTTTCTGGGCCATCGATGAAAAGCCGACCGGTTCGAAGGACCCCTTCGCGCTGCGCCGTGCGGCGCTGGGTGTGGTGCGTATTCTGCTCGAGAAGAACGTCCGCCTGCCTTTGCTGAGTGTTGCCAAGGACCCGGACCTTCTCTCCTTCTTCCACGACCGCCTGAAGGTCTATCTCCGCGATCTCGGCGCGCGTTACGATCTGATCGACGCCGTCCTGACGCCGGAATCCGACGACCTGCTGATGATCGCCCGCCGTGTCGAAGCGCTCACCGCCTTCATCACCGGTGAGGATGGCCGTAACCTTCTGGCAGGCGCCAAGCGCGCCACCCAGCTTCTGGCCGCGGAGGAGAAGAAGGGGACTGTGGTGGCGGATGGCGTTTCGGAAGAGTTGTTGAAGCTCGATGCCGAAAAGGCGCTTTATGCGGCGATCAAGACCGCGTCTGCCGATGCCGCGAAGGCTGTTGCCGGCGAAGATTTCCGCTCTGCCATGCAGGCGCTTTCGACGCTTCGCGCGCCCGTCGATAAATTCTTCGAAGATGTGCTCGTCAACGACGAGGACGCGGCCATCCGCGCAAACCGTCTGGCGTTGCTGAAGGCCATTCGCGAGGCAACTGGCACGGTTGCGGATTTCTCGAAGATAACGGGCTGATAGGGTTGGGGTAGCCGTACATGTCAGTGTGCGCGGTTCACCCCCCTCTGTCCTGCCGGACATCTCCCCCTCAAGGGGGGAGATCGACCTGTGGCGAGCTCTCAACCACATTGAACGTTTCGGGAAGAGGGGGAGCATGCCTCTCGCCGATCTCCCCCCTTGAGGGGGAGATGCCCGGCAGGGCAGAGGGGTTAAGCCACAGCCTCAACTCCCGCAGGATAACTTCCCATTGACCCACCCCACCTCCAAAATCCTCATCAGCGCCTGCCTCCTCGGCCAACCTGTCCGTTACGACGGCAGAGGCAAGCCCTTCTTCCACCCGGCGATCGACCGCTGGCGCAGCGAAGGCAGGCTGGTGGCGATCTGTCCGGAGATGGCGGGCGGTATGCCCGTGCCGCGCCCGCCGGCGGAAATCGAAGATCGTGCCTCCGGTTTCGATGTGCTGGAGGGCCGCGCCCGCGTGCTAGAGGTGACCGGCGGCGATGTCACGGCGCAATTCATTGCCGGCGCAGAAAGGGCGCTGGCCTTTGCGAGGGCCAATGCCTGCACATACGCGCTTCTGATCGACGGCAGCCCGTCCTGTGGATCGGTTGCGATCTATGACGGTTCGTTTTCTGGCGTCAAACATGCGGGCAATGGGGTGACGGCGGCGCTGCTCGAAAAAGCCGGTATTGCCGTTTTTTCACCTGCCGATATCGACCGGCTGGATGTGCTGACCCGTTAAAAGAAAAGCGCCGGAGTTCCCCGGCGCCTTTGTTCATCGATAGTCTTGCGGCGTATCACCCCGCCATGCGCAGCTCATGCGCCATGGCATGAAGCTGGTGACCGGACGACACGCGGAAGCCGCGGATGAGGTTCAGCAGTTCCTCGGTGTCCACGGCAAGCGCTTCCGCCGAAGCCGTGGTTTCTTCCGCCATGGCCGCATTGTGCTGGGTGGCGACGTCGAGCTGGTTGAGCGATGAGGAGATCGAGCGCAGCGTCGTATCCTGCTCGGCTGCCGAATGGGCGATCTTGCTGACGATCTCGTTAGCGGATTTGATCTGGTCCGAGATACGCTTCAGTGCATCGCCGGCCTCGCCCACAAGCCGCACGCCATTTTCCACCTGGGCGGAAGAGCGGGCGATCTGGTCCTTGATCTCTTTGGCGGCAGCCGCGGATTTCTGTGCGAGTTCGCGCACTTCCTGCGCTACCACGGCAAAGCCCTTGCCAGCCTCACCCGCGCGAGCAGCTTCGACGCCGGCATTCAGTGCCAGAAGGTTGGTCTGGAAGGCGATATCGTCGATCACGCCGATGATGTTGGAAATCTGGTCGGAAGACTGCTCGATGCCGCTCATCGCCATGATCGCTTCTTCCACCACACGGTCGCTGCGCATGGCTTCCGAGCTGACGGTGGTGACACGCTTGGCGGCGTCAGCTGCCCCTTCCGCCGTCTGGCGCACCGCAACGGTCAGTTCGTCAAGTGCTGCGGAGGTCTCTTCCAGATTGGCAGCCTGCCGTTCGGTACGCTGCGATAGCTCGTTGGAGGCCTTGCGGATTTCTTCCTTTGAGCCGCCAATGTCGATGCTCTTGGAATTTACCTTGGCCATGGCGGCATCGAGATGGGTCAGGGCCTCGTTGAAATTGTCGCGCAGCGTTGCGTAACGGTTGCCGAGGTCGCCGCAGCGCACGGTCAGATCGCCGCCGGCCAGCTTTTCCAGCGCCTCGCCGATGGTGGCGACCACACGCGCCTGCAATTCTGCTTCGTCGCGCTGCATGTCGAGGTTGTTCTGGCGCTCGGCATTGAGCTGTTGCTGCTGTTCTTCCTCACGGCGCTGCATGGCATGGCGCTCGCGTACCTTGTCCTGAAGCGAGGCAGTAGCCTTCGCCATCATGCCCACTTCGTTGGTGAGGCCAGTATGGGGAATGGCGAGCGAGACGTTTTCATTGGCGACTTCGCCAAGCGCGCGGTGAATATCGCCGAGGGGCTTCGAGATACCACGGATGACATAGAAAGCGGCTGCAAGCGCCAGCACGAAGATCAACGCGCCGATGGATAGCGCCTTCATCACCTCGCCGCGCACCTGTGCGTTCAGATCATCGATGTAAACGCCGGTCACGACCACCACCTGCCAGGGTTCGAAGGCAAGTGCATAGGAGCTCTTGGCGTAGTCATTGCCTTCCATGCCGGGCTTCGGGCCGTAGAAATCCGTCTGGCCGCCGCCATTGCGACCAAGCCGCACCAGCTCGTCACGATAAGCGAAACCCTTGCTGTCAGGCTTGCCCTTGAAGTTCTCGCCGACGCGCTTGGCATCGGGATGGAACTTCATCGTCACATCGTAATCATAACCGAAGAGGTAGCCATCCGGGGTGAAGCGTATGGCGCTGACGGTCGCATAAGCCTGCTTCATGGCCTCGTCGCGCGAAAGGGTGCCGGCCTTTTCCTTGTCGTGGAAGGATTGCAGGATGGAGATGGCCGACTGCACCTGAGTCCGCAGCATTCCGTAGCGTTCCTCATAGATCGCGTCGGTGGCGGACTTGAGCTGGTAGAAGGTTGCCACGGCGAAGGCGGCCATCAGGGCCACTACGAGAACGATCAACTGACGGGAAATGGAAAGGTTCTTCATGGGCGCTCACAAGCGTTTGGCCTCGCGCGCCTCGCTTTGCCGCGCGCTGCCGGTGTTTCGGAAAAGGGAGAAGCGCATGATGCGCCGGGAAAGGCCCGAAGAGCGGTATCCGCCCAAGGCCTTATGCTGTGCTGCATTGCACCATGAGATGACTTAGCAGCCAAAAATTTGAAGATATATTTAATTAGTGGAAGCTTTATCACGCCAGCCGGCGGAATAACCCCTGGAGGATTTTTAATTCCCCAAATGGTTGCTGACGGCCTTTAAAAATACAGCGCGGACGCGATTGTTTGACATTTGTCATCCAATCCGCAGGTCAGTTGCCGCGCAATTGGAAGTCCGGGAAGTTGCTCGGAGCGGGCAAGGCAGACGCGCGTGAGGAGGCCGCCGCATCGGTACTCGAAATTTCCCTCGTAGCCGCAGTGGTGGTCGTCATGTCTATGCCGGCGGGCGTCGCAGCGGTTTCCTGCGTGTGCGCCGTTGGCTCCACGTCGTCATAGGTGGCGATTGCGGTGCCAGACGCTTCCTTCGGCATCCATGCCGGATTGGTGCTGACAAAAGTCACGGGCGCGCCGCCGAGCCATGCTTCCGTGCGCACCAGCGTCTGCTTGCCATCCACTTCCCGCATTTCCGTGTGCTGGGTCCCGGGTTTTATGGAGGGAATACTGTAAACCTGCGCCGCGGTTTTCTCCTTGACCTGCTGGCAACCCGTGCAGTCGCGACGGATGAAGCTGCCATTGGTGGTATGAACACCGTTGATATATTCGATGGAAGACGCCATGGCAGACCCGCCGGTCAGCACGACAATCGCTGTCAGAAGAAGACGCCGCATCGAAAAAGCCCCCAAATAACGGCGCCGCCTCGTGATACGGGCAAAGTGCGCCATTCCATGTTCGGGCAAGTATTACCGGCGTTTCGTTTCCATCGGGTCAGCAAACTTGGTAAAAATTGAACGAAATATTCGTTGACGGCCCGTTTGATCTAAAAATCAGGCCTTTTCGCGCGCCACAGCCTGCCAGCCGATATCGCGCCGGCAAAAGCCGTTTTCCCACTCCACCCTGTCCGCCAGCGCATAGGCGTGGGCCTGCGCCTCCGTCACGGTCTTTCCAAGGGCAGTAACGTTCAGCACGCGGCCACCCGTAGCCACCAGCCTGTCGTCCTTCAACGCAGTCCCGGCATGGAACACCTTCGCTTCTTCGCTCGCTTCAGGAATATGCGCGATCGTCGTGTTCTTGTCGTATGCGCCGGGGTAACCCTTGGAAGCCAGGACGACGGTCAGCGCAGCCTCGTCGCGCCATTCCGCGTCAACCCTGTCCAGTGTGCCAGTGGCCGTGGCGTAGAGGATGGGCAGCAGATCACTTTTCAGGCGCATCATCAGCACCTGGCATTCTGGATCGCCGAAGCGCACGTTGTATTCAATGAGTTCCGGGCCCTTGGCGGTAATCATCAGTCCAGCAAAGAACACGCCGGAGAAGGGATTACCATCTTTCGCCATGCCCGAGATCGTCGGCTCGATGATTTCTTTCATGGTGCGCTCCACCATGGTCGCGGTCATTACGGGGGCGGGCGAATAGGCACCCATGCCGCCCGTATTCGGACCGGTATCACCATCACCGACGCGCTTGTGATCCTGCGCGGTTGCGAGCGCCAGCGCGGTCTTGCCGTCGGAAAGGCAGAAGAAGCTCGCTTCCTCGCCATCGAGGAAGGCCTCCACCACCACTTCGGCGCCGGCCGCGCCGAAAGCGCCGTCGAAGCAGTCGTCAATCGCGGCAAGCGCTTCCGCTTCCGTCATGGCCACGGTCACGCCCTTGCCGGCGGCAAGCCCGTCGGCCTTGATGACGATGGGCGCACCCTGTGCGCGGACGTAGTCCTTGGCCGGCTCTGCGGATTTGAAACGCTGGTAAGCGCCGGTCGGAATATCGTAGCGCGCGCAGAGATCCTTCGTGAAACCCTTGGAACCCTCCAGCTGCGCTGCCGCTTTCGATGGCCCGAAAGTGGCGATGCCGGCGGCACGCAGGTCATCCGCCAGACCGGCGACCAGCGGTGCTTCCGGGCCGATGACGACGAAGTCGATTGCCTTTTCTTTCGCAAAGGCGATGACGGCAGCATGATCTTCCACGTTCAGCTCCACGAGCGTCGCATGGTCGGCGATACCGGGATTGCCGGGGGCGGCGTAGAGCGCATCAAGCAGGGGAGACTGGGCGATTTTCCACGCCAGCGCATGTTCGCGTCCGCCGGAACCGATCAACAGAACTTTCATGGTCAATACCCCTGCAAAATTCGCCAGTAACCTTGTGTCAGGGGCGTTAAGGGCAGGGGGGCGAAAGGTCAAGACGAATATGTGGCGATTGCCTCGCGTTCAGCCTGCGAACAGAGGCTGCAAATCCCTCCTCCGTCATGCCGGACTTGATCCGGCATCCAGCCACGGCGCGTCTGCGCCGTGAAAGAGTCTTAAGCGATCAAGGACTTGATCGCACTGGACCCCGGATCAAGTCCGGGGTGACGGTGTGCGGATGGTGCCGTTCTGCATCAGAAATCGCTTTTCGAGACGCCGCGGTCACTACGATGAATTGCCTGTCTTTCCCCTGAAGTCAGCCTTTCCTGTGGAATCGTTGTCGCCTCTTGTTGTCACGCCACAATCAGACATTATGGTCGCCGCTCCAGATATGACAGCAGAGACCCATATGACCGCAGACAACGCCCGCCTCGCCACGCTCATCGCCTCCGAAATCAACGCCCGCCCCGATCAGGTAAAGGCGGCGGTGACCCTGCTGGACGAGGGCGCGACCGTTCCCTTCATCGCCAGATACCGCAAGGAAGTGACGGGAGGGCTTGACGATACCCAGCTGCGCACGCTTTCCGAACGCCTTGTCTATCTGCGCGAACTCAATGCCCGTCGCTCTTCCATCGTCGATTCCATCAGCGGGCAGGGAAAGATGACCGATGAGCTGATGGTCAAGATCATGCAGGCGGGCACCAAGGCTGAGCTGGAAGACCTCTACCTGCCCTATAAGCCGAAGCGTCGTACCCGCGCCGAAATCGCCCGCGAAAGGGGTCTTGGCCCGCTTGCCGAAGCCATATGGGAAAACCGCGCCGCCGATCCGGCGAAACTGGCGGAGGCCTATGTGCAGGGAGAGGTGGCCGATGTGAAGGCGGCGCTCGAGGGCGCGCGAGACATCGTGGCTGAAACCATGACGGAAAATGCCGATCTGCTTGGCCGCCTGCGCGATTACATGCGCCAGAACGCCACCTTCCGCGCCAAGGTGGTGGATGGCAAACAGGCGGCCGGCGAGAAGTTTTCCGATTATTTCGACCATTCCGAACGCTGGGCGGCGGTGCCGGGCCACCGGGCGCTCGCCATGCTGCGCGGCTGGAACGAGGAAATTCTGACATTGACGATCGATGTCGATGCAGACGATCCCGCACCGGTGAAGCCGGCGCAGCGCACCATCGCCGCCGCCTTCGATATCCGCAATGCTGGCCCCGCCGATCAATGGCTGATGGAGGTCGCCGGCTGGACCTGGCGCGTGAAACTCTCCATGTCGCTGTCGCTCGACCTGATGCGCGAGTTGCGTGAGCGGGCGGAAGAAGAGGCGATCAACGTCTTCGCACGGAACCTCAAGGATCTCCTGCTGGCCGCTCCCGCCGGATCGCGCGCCACCATGGGTCTCGATCCGGGCATCCGCACCGGCGTCAAGGTGGCCGTGGTCGATGGCACCGGCAAGCTGCTGGACACCTCGACGGTTTACCCCTTCCAGCCGAAGAACGACGTGCGCGGCGCGCAGGCGGAACTCGCCTTGCTCATTCGCAAGCACAGTGTCGAGCTGATCGCCATCGGCAATGGCACCGGCAGCCGCGAGACGGAAAAGCTGGTGGCCGATCTTCTGGCCCAGCTGCCGGCTTCCGCTTCAGGTACAAAGCCCACCAAGGTAATCGTGTCGGAGGCGGGCGCATCCGTCTATTCCGCTTCGGAGCGGGCGGCGGCCGAATTCCCCAATCTCGACGTTTCGCTACGTGGAGCAGTCTCCATCGCCCGCCGCCTTCAGGACCCGCTGGCGGAACTGGTGAAGATCGAGCCGAAATCCATCGGTGTCGGGCAATACCAGCACGATGTCGATCAGGGCCGCCTCAGCCGCTCGCTCGATGCCGTGGTGGAAGATGCCGTGAATGCCGTCGGCGTGGACCTCAACACGGCCTCGTCGCCGCTTCTGGCGCGCGTTTCCGGTCTCGGTGCCTCGATTGCCGATGCCATCGTTGCCCATCGCGATCAGACCGGTCCATTCGCGAGCCGCAAGGAATTGCTCAAAGTGCCGCGCCTCGGCCAGCGCACCTTCGAACAATGCGCGGGCTTCCTGCGCATTCCAAACGGCAAGGAGCCGCTGGATGCTTCGTCCGTTCACCCGGAAGCCTATGGCGTGGCGAAGAAGATCGTCGCCGCCTGCGGCCGCGATCTGCGCTCGCTGATGGGCGATAGCGCCACCTTGAAGTCGCTTGACCCTAAGAAGTTCATAGATGAGCAATTCGGCCTGCCGACCGTCAAGGACATCATCGCCGAACTGGAAAAGCCCGGCCGTGACCCGCGCCCGAGCTTCAAGACCGCGACCTTTGCCGAGGGTGTGGACGAGATCACCGATCTGAAACCCGGCATGTTGCTGGAAGGCACCGTTACCAATGTGGCTGCCTTCGGCGCCTTCGTGGATATCGGCGTGCATCAGGACGGGCTGGTGCATGTCTCGCAGCTCGCCGACCGTTTCGTCAAAGACCCGCATGAGGTCGTCAAGGCGGGTGATGTCGTCAAGGTGCGAGTCGTTGAAGTGGATGTGAAGCGCAAGCGCATCGGGCTGACCATGCGTAAGGATGGTGGTGAGGCTGCGCCGCAGCCGATGCGGGAGAGGGGCAATACAAACGCCATGCGCCACGCGACAGCCAAGCCCAAAGATCGCAACGAGGGGTCGCAATCCGGTGGTGCACTGGCAGCTGCCCTGGCTGAAGCCATGAAGCGGCGCTGACCTGCGGTTGAAATGATTTTTCTGAGTAAAGCCCTGCCATACACCTCGGCAGGGCTTTTTGCTTGATGAAATCGTTCAATTTTTTTGAAATAAGACTATCTTGCAACTTATGCCGAAAGGAATACGGTCAGCAAAATTGATAAGTGAGACTTAGCAATTGGGGGTGCCATGGCGTCGTCTCTGCATGTTCTTCTCGAAAAGATAATCAAGAACGGTGATCTGACCGTCAACAGCCCCGGCGGCAGCCGCGCATTCGGCAATGGTGCCGGAAAGAAGGTGGTTCTCAACTTCACCGACGAAGCCGCCATGCAGGAGATTGCCGCCGATCCGGCGCTCAAGCTTGCTGAAATGTACATGGAAGGCCGCGTGAAGGTCGCGGAAGGCGACATTTATGATTTTCTGGCGCTGGTCAAAAGCAATACGCTGAGCGAAGCCCTGTCCTTCGGCATGATCTGGCGTGGCATGGCTCGCATCATCGCCGCCCGCATCAAGATGCATCTGCCGGTCAATCACAACAAGAGCAACGTCGCCCACCATTATGATCTGAGCGCAAAGCTGTTTGACCTCTTTCTCGATGAGGACTGGCAATATTCCTGCGCCTATTTCAATCCGCCCGGCATCAGCCTTCATGAGGCGCAGGTCGCGAAAAAGCGGCACATCGCCGCCAAGCTGATGACCGAGCCGGGCCAGAGTGTTCTGGAAATCGGCTCCGGCTGGGGCGGCATGGCCATGTATATCGCCGAGAGCGCCGGAGCCGATGTCACCGGCATCACGCTTAGCGAGGAACAGCTGCGCGTTTCCCGTGACCGAGCCGCAAAACGCGGTCTTGCCGGCAATGTCCGCTTCGAGTTGCAGGATTACCGTTATCTGCCTGCCTCGAAAAAATACGACCGCATCGTCTCCGTCGGCATGTTCGAACATGTCGGGCCGACCCATTATCGCGACTATTTCGAGAAGGTGGCGGAGGTGCTTGATGACAAGGGCGTGATGGTGCTGCATTCCATCGGTCAGCCCTATCCGGCACTGGCGACCAACCCCTTCATCGAAAAATATATTTTTCCCGGCGGCTATATCCCATCGCTCGCGGAAGTGTTGCCGGCCCTCGAGAAGTCGCGGCTGCTGGTAAAGGATATCGAAATTCTGCCCATGCATTATGCCCATACGCTTCGCCACTGGCGGGAACGTTTCGTGGCACGCAGGGCAGAAGCGATCGCGCTTTACGATGAGCGCTTCTTCCGCATGTGGGAGTTTTATCTGGCGGGGTCGGAAATGGCCTTCACCCATGAAAACTTCCACATCTTCCAGATCCAGATCGCCAAGGACCGCGATGCCGTGCCGCATAATCGCGACTACATTGCGCAGAACGAGGCAAAGCTGCTGGAGTTTGAGAAGACCCGGGCGCCGCTGGAGAAAGTGACATTCTGACGACGGTGTGGGCGACGAGTGACCGAATTGCGGAGAGTATTGACAAGCGTCTCCGCAATCTCGGTGTCATCCTCGGGCTTGTTCCGAGGATCTATCCACGATGCGTAAAGTCCTTTGGTCGCAGATGCTCGGGACAGGCCCGAGCATGACGAACGAGAAGTTTGGCGCCGTGCCGTGAGCCTCGCAGTGGTGTCTGCGTCTTAACGCACTGGTTAATCGAATGGAAAGACAATCCCTCTAATTCTACGGACACCTGTCTGTATTGCGTTTCTGGGGTTCTTTCATGTTCAAGCCATCAGCGGCCGTTGCCGCCTGTGTCGTATCGCTTTTTGTCGTGGGCAATGCCCATGCAGATGGCTGGTTTTCCGGCGACTGGTATCTGAAACTCGGCGGCGCGGGTTTCACCGCGCCGAAATATCAGGGCGATAACAAGAATGAATTCGGCTTTTCGCCCATCATTTCCCTCGGCCGTCAGGGGCAGGGCGCCCGTTTCACCTCCCGGAACGACAGCGCCTCGATCTCGCTTCTGGATAACGGCCCGATCAGCATGGGTCTTGCCGGCCGCCTGATTTCTCCACGTGATGAGGGTGATTCTGCCGATCTGAAGGGCATGACGCGTATCAAGCGCGGCGGCGAGCTTGGTGGTTTTGCCGAGGCTTATCCGACCGACTGGCTGCGCGTTCGCGGCGAAGTTCGTCAGGGCATCCGCAGCCACAGCGGCGTGGTCGGAGATGTCGCTGTCGATGCCTTCACCGATATCGCCCCCGGCATCCAGATTTCGGCCGGCCCGCGCGCCACGTGGGTGAGCAGCAAATACAATGAACGTTATTACGGTGTGAGTGCGGCACAGACGGCCGCCGGCGCGCCATCGCCCTATAGCCCGGGCGGCGGCCTGCATTCGGCCGGTATCGGCGCCGCCATCACCTGGAAAGTCACCGAAAATGCTGAAGTCGGCTCCTTTGCGGAATATCGCCGCCTGACCGGCGATGCCGCGGACAGTTCGCTCGTGCGCGAGCGCGGTTCGAAGAACCAGTTCATCATCGGGGTTCAGGCGAGCTACAAATTCAATTTCTCCCTGCCCTGACACGAGTGGAGATATGCTCCTGAAAAGCCCCGCCGCGAACAGCTGCGGGGCTTTTCTGCGTGTACGGTCGGCTGCTGAAATCCATTCCGATTTTGCGGCTGATGCTGTAGAACCATCCCATGGTTCACCACAGCGATTTGTCAGACCGCGTCTCCGACGCGCCATCCAATAACTGGGTCTATCGGATTTTGCCGAGGCCCCTCTGGCCCTATGCGCAGCTGGCCCGGTGGGATCGACCCATCGGCTGGCAATTGCTGATGTGGCCATGCTTCTGGTCCGCAGCCCTCGCGGCCAACGCGGCGGTGTCGACCGGCGGCTTTTCCTGGGGCACGCTGCTCTGGCACCTAGTGCTGTTCTTCATCGGATCGGTGGCGATGCGCGGCGCGGGCTGCACCTATAATGATCTGGCCGACCACAAGATCGACATGGCAGTGGCGCGCACCCGCTCGCGACCGCTGCCGTCGGGCCGGGTGAGCCGCGGACAGGCCAAGGTCTTCATCGTCCTGCAGGCGCTTGCCGGGCTGGTCGTCCTCCTGCAGTTCAACAGTTTCGCAATCGCAACCGGTATGTTCTCGCTGTTCTTCGTGGCGATCTATCCCTTCGCCAAGCGCTTCACCAACTGGCCGCAATTTTTCCTCGGTCTTGCCTTTTCCTGGGGCGCGCTGATGGGCTGGGCGGGGCAGTTCGGATCAATTGCCTGGCCGGCTGTCCTGCTTTATGTCGGCTCCATCGCCTGGACGATCGGTTATGATACAATCTACGCCCATCAGGACAAGGAAGATGACACGGCGGTGGGCATCGGTTCTACCGCCCTCCTGTTTGGAGAAAACACACATCGCTGGCTGGTTTTCCTTTATGGCACAGCCCTTGCCATGATGTTCCTGTCGTTCTGGACGGCGGGTGTTAACGTCATTGCTTATAGCGGACTTGCCGCCGCGGCTCTCATGCTGTTCCGGCAGGTATGGGTGCTTGATATCGATGACGTTGACCAGTGTCTCGTGCTGTTCAAATCCAACAACCGCGTCGGCGTGCTGATTTTCGCAGGGCTCACTCTGCCGCTGCTGCTGGTGTAAGCTGCTGGAATAGCGAATACGAAAAAGCCCGGTCGCGTCATCCGCGCCGGGCTTTTGTGTTCTGGATTGAAGAAGATCAGTTGCGGGCGATGATTTCCTTGCCCTCGATCTTCATGCTCATGCCGAGCGAACCGGTGGAACGACGAACGAGGAAGCGCGGGCGGCGCTCCGCGAAATAGGAATGGCGGCGGCGCGGACGGGTATTCTGGGTGCGCACCTTGCCGAGATGTTCTTCCAGCGGACGGGCGACGCCATCGGCTTCCACCATCAGCATGGGAATGCGGTAGGCCTCGGACCAGCTGCGCCAGTCGGCGGCGATATCGCACAGATCGTGGGCGACGAGAAGCGGAACGCAAAGATCCGGATCGTCGTGATGCAGTTCGAGAGTCACCGTCACCTGCCCGTCACCATGGTCGATGGCGCGGGCGGCAACACCCTTGAAGGCGCGGGCAGGCAGGGCGAAGGACAGAGGCAGGCCGGAAGAGGACAGAACCTTTCTCAGAACGGCGCCCCGTTCATCGAGGGTGACGGCGACATCGGTCGCGCCATTGCCTTTTCCATAGGTGACCTGTTGCGGAAAACGTGCCGGGTCTAACCTGAGAGTGGCGACGGCCCAGTCGGGCTTCAGAACGGTCTTGGTCATGTTTATTCTACCCTTGTTTTACCTGAGAGCCGGTTTCCGGTCTTCTCATCGGGACTTTTCGTCCTCTGATGTCAGGAGAATATCCGCCGCCTGTTCGAGACTGCTTAAAAATCGCGGTTAAGAAAACTTTGCATTCCCAAATGGTTAGCAAAACACACTGTGGCATGGTTTCGCTTGGGTAAAGGAGATCGGGACAATGCGGTTTTTATCCCGGTCGAAATTGTGCTCTTTCAAGCTCCGGGCAAGGCGCGTCCTGCATAGTCGCGTCGGGCCCTGCCGCGCTTCCGGATGGAGGCATGGTGGGGCGGATTCAAGCGGAGTTTCGACGTCCCACGGGGACGAGCGAGGCTCCAGGGGGCATTCGGATGGTATCGACTTATCTCAGCTACGACCTCATCAACCGCGATATGAAGACAAGCATTTCACGCGTGTCGCAGCAGGCAATCACCGAGCGTCAGACGAAATATTACAAGGAAAACATCGGCAATGTGAAAAGCGTCGATGAATTCCTCGATAACTATCAGCTCTATTCCTATGCCATGGATGCCTTCGGCCTCGGCGAGATGACCTATGCCAAAGCTTTCATGAAAAAGGTGCTGGAGAGCGACCTGAACGACCAGAACAGCTTCGCCAACAAGCTGACCGACGAGCGGTATCGGGAGTTCGCCGCTGCCTTCAATTTCACGGCGTCGACAAAGACGGTTCAGACGGAGGCACAGCTCGACAAGATGATCGGGCTCTACGGGACGTCGATCACCGACATGGATGACAGCCTTGCCGAAGAGACCCGCTATTACAAGGCGATCATCGGCACGGTCACCAACGTTGATCAGCTGCTCCAGAACGACAGGGCCCGCGCCTATATATTTCAGGTCTTCAGCATCGATGAGAAGACCTATACCTATTCCCATATCCGGGGATTGATGACGAGCGACATCGCCGATCCCGACAGCTACCTCAATCAGAAATTTGGCGCTGCCTATAATGATGCGGTCGAAAAGCTGACCATGAAAGGTAATATCGAACTGCACGCGGAGGTCACGGCGCGGATCGCCGCAATCGACACTTCGCTCGCGGGAACGGAACTGACAGACGAGCAGCGCACGGCGCTCGAGGCGGAAAAAGTTACCAGGCAGGACCAGCTGACGCAGCTCGAAGCCGTGTTGCCACCCAAGAGCGAGTGGGAAGCGAAGCTTGCCGCGATCACCGCAGAACAGACGACGCTTTCAAATGCCGTTACCCAATATAACAAGATGGCACAGCTCGCCGCCGCCTTCGAATTCAAAAACGATGGCACCGTTGCCGCCGGCGGAGCGCAGAAAGCTGACAATATCAAGGTGATGACGGATGCCTACATCAGCAGCGCACCGCGCGTGACACCGACGGTCGCCACGCTGAACCGGGACTATTTCGAATCGAAGATCGGTTCGATCAAGACCGTGGACGAACTGCTCTCGGATACGCGTCTCCTCAACTATATCAAGGTTGCCTTTGACCTTAACGACCTGACGATCGTGACGGCGACGATCGAGAATATCCTGACCAGCGACCTGAACGACCCGAACAATTACATCGCGACTTTTGGCAAGAACGACAAGCGCTACCTCGCCATGAGGAACGCGTTCAATTTCAAGACGGACGGAACGCTTGCCGACGGCACGACGCCGCAGACGACGCTGCAGACCGCGACCACGACAAGCGGCTACATGACCCATTACGGCGAAAAGGATGACGCCGCCGACGAGAAGGCGCTTACCTTATTCAAGAGTGACATTAGAAGCGTCACCTCCGTCAAGGATTTCCTCGACAGCAGCGCAGTCTATAATTATGCGCTGAAGGCCGTCGGCCTCGATCCGGCCAAGGTGAATGCGGCGGATATCCGCAAGGTCCTCACCAGCGATCTTCAGGACAAAAAGAGCTACGTCTATACGCTGAAAGACGAGCGATATGTCAAACTGGCGGAGCTTTTCAACTTCGCACCGGACGGAAGCCTGGGCTCCCCGGTGCTGGCACAGTCGGAAATCGAGATGCAGACCATGTCGGCTGACTACATCAAGAAGAAGTCGGCTTTCGGCACTGAGAAAGACAAGGAAACCGCCAAGAAGGAGGCGGAATATTTCACGGGCGAGATGCAGAAGATCAAGACCCTCAAGGATTTTCTGAGCAATGATCGTCTCACGGAATTCGCGATGGAATCGCTTGGCATCGATCCCAAAACTGTGACGAAGGAACAGCTGCAGAAGATGTTCTCGTCGAAACTGGATGATGGCGAAAGCTATCTCAACAAGGAAATGGATCCGGTCTTCCGCCGTCTCGTCACCGCCTTCAACTTCGATTCTGACGGCAATATCCTTCACGAAGACCGCAGCCTGATCCAGACACGGCGCGGTCTCTACGAGACACTGGACAATTATCTGACCCAGACCCTGGAGACGCAGGCGGGCGAAGAGAATGCCGGCGTCCGTCTGGCGCTTTATTTCAAGCGCATCGCGGCAGGCACGACGTCCTATTATTCCATTCTTGCCGATACCGCGATCCAGAGTTTCATCAACACCACCTTCGGCATTCCTGACGAACTCGGCAATGCCCCGGTCGATACGCAGGTGGCGATGATGAAGAAATATTTCGACATCAAGGATTTTCAGGACCCGGAAAAGGTAAAGAAGCTCGTCGCGCGTTTTACCGTCATGTATGACAACGCGCAGAACACCACAGATCCCATCATGATGCTGTTCAATGGCAGCGGCTCTGCGGGAATCAGCGGCGATACGCTGCTGGCGGTAGCGACGCTGCGCGCGCGATAGGCGCGTTCGGACCGGCTTGTCAGCAGGGGGCGCTCGACGATCCGCCGCCGGATTACCAGCCCGGCAGCATATGTCCGGCGCGCAGGCGCGGCATCTTCGGATAGGTCTTCACATCGCTGTCCATCTCGTCGACCACGCTCATCGGTGAGATATTGTCGAGGCAGGCGGTGATATGGTCGGTGATGGCATTCACCAGCGATGGGGAAAGGCCCGGTCGTTTCATCAGGCCGATCTGCACCGGCGGCAGCGGCGGGAAGCCGTCTGCGGCGGTCAGAACCTTCATGCCGGTGCGCAGCGCCGATTCCGGCAGCACCGAAACAGCCATGCCCGCCAGCACGGCGGCGGCAACGACGGTTGAAGACCAGCTGGTGAATAGCACCTGGTAGTCGCGCCCATCGGCATCGAGCGCCGAACAGGCGAGCTGGCGCCAGTGGCAGTCACGTCGTCCGACGGCGAGGGGCACCGGGGCATCGTCCTTCAGCGGATGGTTGGCGGAAGCGACCCAGCACAGCGGTTCGGTGCGCACCACATCCGACGAGCGGGCCCGCGGATTGTGGGTGACGAGAGCGATATCCAGTTCGCCGCGCGCCATTTTTTCCGCAAGGCTAACCGACGGCTCGCAGACGATGTAAAGCTCGACATTCGGATGAGTCTTCGCGAAGCGCCCGATGATCTCGGGCATGTAACGGTCGGCATAGTCATCGGGCGTGCCGATGCGCAGCGTGCCCTCCAGCCGGTTGTCATCGAAGGCGGCGATCGCCTCGTTATTGAGGCGGATGATGCGGCGGGCATAGTTCATCAGCTTTTCGCCTTCCGCCGTCAGGCGGTTGCCACGCCCGTCCTTGGCGAAGAGCTGTTTGCCGATGCGTTCTTCCAGCCGTCGCATCTGCATCGAGACGGCGGACTGTGTCTTGAAAACGCGGTCTGCGGCCTTGGTGAAGCTGCCCGTATCGACGATGGCGATGAAGGTGTGCAGCTGGTCTATGTCGAGAGGTGCGGACATGGATGGTCATCCATCAGAATGATTGATGTCTTACATTAGAAACATTCGTTGGACTGATCAATAGTCTTGCGACATTTTGACACCAAGCAAATCAATCTCAACCCCGGGCCGGCGAAACGTCAGGCCCCCAACCCGAGGCAGCTTCTCGCGCGTGGTGCGCCGGGGGCGGTGCCGCATCGTGCCGTTACGAAAGGATAAGTGTCATGCGCACGGCAGAACGGAGAATGGAACTGGAACTTGCAACAGCACGGCCGAACGATACGTTCCGCCGCGTCGCTTTCCGCGTCAAGACCTTCGTGCAGCGCATCTACAATCGTATCGTGGCGAATGGCCTCACCGAGCTGGATGATCGTCTTCTCGCCGATATCGGCCTGGCAAGATCGGACGTCAGCGACGCCCTCAACACGGGCCTGCTGGAAGATCCCACCGCTCATCTGACCCGCGCGGCACGTCGACGGGCCGTAACAAGGTTCAAGACCCTTTGAAATAGTGCCATCCGGCGGGCCTCCAGCTGCCGGAGAGGCCCTCCAGCCGAAAGGTTTCCCCGCAGGGTGATTTGCCAATAGCCCTGCCTTTGCCCGGTGTCAGGCCCCCTCGGCCGCACCGGGTTTTTTTATGTCTGCGATTGGCGCTCTCGCGAAAACCCGAAGCGGTTCCGCTGGTTTTAATACTGGTATTCCTCGAACACAGGAAGAACCGAGCCGCCCCAGCGGCCATTGTAAAGCGCCAGCAAGTCTTCGGCGAGCGTCGTTTTCTTCGCCAAAACCTCGTCCAGCGAGGACAGGAATACGGTCTCGTCCTGACCTTCGCCATTCAGCCGGTTGCGGTTTTTCAGTCCGGTGCGGGAAATATCGAGCACTTCGCGCGCGATACCGAGAAGTGGCTTGCCGGCGATTTCAGCGTTCAGTCCCTTGGCCGGAACCGCATCACGAAGGGCGATGACCTCGTCGAAGCTCCAGGCCGCCGTCAGTGCGTCGGCAGCGTCCAGCGCTTGCCGATCGTAGAGAAGGCCGACCCAGAAGGCTGGCAGGGCGCATATGCGTCTCCACGGGCCGCCGTCGGCGCCGCGCATTTCCAGAAAACGCTTCAGGCGCACATCGGGGAACAGGGTGGAGAGATGGTTCGTCCAGTCGCCCATGGTCGGTTCCCATGCGGCGATTTCGCGCTTGAGCGCACCATTCATGAACTGACGGAAGGTGACATGAGTGCAATCATGGTATTTGCCGTCGCGCACGATGAAATACATCGGCACGTCGAGCGCCCATTCCACATAGTCCTTGAACCCGAAATCCTCGTTGAAGGTGAAGGGCAAGACGCCCGAGCGGCGATTGTCAGTATCGCGCCAGATATCGCCGCGCCACGAGAGAAGACCGTTCGGCTTGCCCTCCGTAAAGGGCGACGAGGCGAAAAGCGCCGTTGCCAGAGACTGCAGCTTCATGGAAACGCGCATCTTCTGACGCATGTCGGCTTCGGATGAAAAGTCGAGATTAACCTGAATGGTGCAGGTGCGGTACATCATGTCGAGACCCTTGGTCCCGACTTTCGGCATGTAGCGCGTCATGATCGCGTAGCGCGATTTCGGCATGCGTGGCGTTTCGTCAAAGGTCCACAGCGGGCTGCCGCCGATACCGAGGAAACGGATGCCCATCGGCTCCGCCACTTCGCGCAGCGTCGCCAGATGCTGGTTGGATTCCTTGCAGGTCTGGTGCAGGTTCTCAAGCGGCGCGCCCGAAAGTTCGAACTGCCCGCCCGGTTCGATGGAGATGGCACCCATGCCGTGTTGTTCGCCGAGGCCGATGATGTTTTCACCGTCCATTATCGGGTCCCAGCCGAGCTTCTCCTGCATGCCCTTCAAAAGTGCGGAAATGCTGGCATCGCCGAAATAAGGAACCGGCCGGTTGTCCTCGCGGAAAAAGGCGAATTTTTCGTGCTCGGTGCCGATACGGAAATCGGCTTCAGCTTTGTTACCGCCCGCCAGATAATCGGTAAGCTCCGTAACGGAGGAAAGGGGGGTCTGGTCGGTCGTGTCGCGTGCCATGGCTTACCTTGTTATGACGTCTCTGTTGCGGCGAGGCATATGATTGGCAGATAGGGCCGTATCGTAGCTGGAGGCAAATGAATTTCTTTTAAAGATGCATGAAGAGCAACGGAGCATTCAGTTCCAGTCGCCGACCGTGGCCTGAATGACCGCCAGTGCGGCAACCGCAGCCGTATCTGCCCTCAGAATGCGCGGCCCGAGCGGAATGGGGGTGACGAAGTCGAGGCTGCGCAGAAGCTCCCTTTCTTCCTCCGAGAATCCACCTTCCGGACCGACCAGCAATGCGATTTTGCGTTCCTTCACTGCCTGCAGGATCGGCAGCGGATTTTGCCCCGTATCGCCTTCGTCGCAATAGATGATGCGCCGGTCGTGGGGCCAGGTGTCCAGTATGTCCTTCAGTTTCACCGGCTCGGCTACCTCGGGCAGGGACAGTATGCCGCACTGCTCGGCGGCTTCGATGGCGTTGGCGCGCAATTTTTCGGTGTTGTGAATCTTGCCTTGGACATGCTGTGTCATCACCGGCTGTAACAGGCCGGCCCCCATCTCCACCGCCTTCTGCACCAGGTAATCCATGCGCCCGACTTTCAGCGGCGCGAAAAGATAATGCAGGTCCGCGGGGTTTGGCTGAGGCCGCGTCTGTTCGAGGGGGACGAGCACGATCTTCTTGCGGCTCGGAAAGGCAAGTTTCGCTCTCCACTCGCCGTCGCGACCGTTGAACAGCAGGATTTCCGCACCATCGGTCATGCGCAGCACATTGGCGAGATAGTTGAACTGTTCGGCGGTCGCCTCCAGCGCGACGCCTTCGGCAAGGCTGGCTTCGATATACAGGCGTTGCATCCGGAAATTGGCGCGCATGGGATTTTTCGGCTTTAGAGAAAGAGGAAGGACATGAACCAGTAGAGCAGCGCCGCGAGCGCTGCACTGGAGGGAACGGTGACCAGCCAGGCGGCGATGATCGTCATGAAGTGGGAGCGGCGGACAAGATATCGGCGGCGTATCTCCGAAGGATTGTCGGCATATTTGTCAGACCGGCGGGGTTGGCCGTCACCAACCTGGACCAGATCCTGCCGCCTGCGGGACGATTGCGTGTACCATTCACGGAAAAAGCCGACGCCGAACACCGCGCCGATCGCCGTATGGGTGGTGCTGACCGGCAGACCAAAACGCGAGGCGACGAGAACGGTGAGCGCAGTTGCCACCGAAACGCAGAAGGCACGCATCGGGTTGAGCTTGGTGATCTGCTCACCGACGAGGCGGATGAGGCGCGGGCCATAAAGAAGGATACCGCAGGAGAGCCCGAAGGCGCCGACCAGCATCACCCACAGCGGCGCACGTGCAGAGGTGCTCACCGCCTCGTCATGCAGGGCCCGCACGATGGCCACGACTGGGCCAATGGCGTTCGAAACGTCATTAGCCCCATGCGCGAAGGACATCAGGCCGGCGGCGAGAACGAGCGGCCACTGGAACAGGATGCGAAGCGACTGGTTGCGGTTTTCCAGTCCTTCCGACTGCTTGCGGATGATCGGCACGCCAAGCCGCCAGACGACAAGCCCGGTCACCAGCCCAATCAGGCTGGCGTGGCCAAGCGACACATGCATGAGCTGCCGCAACCCGACCCAGATGAGATAAGCCGTAAAAACACCCGCCATCAAACCGATGAGGACCGGCACCCACCGCTGCGCCGCGCCAATCTTGTCCTCATGGTAAATGATGAATTCCTTGATGAAAGCAAGGATGATGATGGCTATGGCGGCGCTGATGAAAGGCGCGAGGACCCATGCGAAGGCGATGCTGCCGAGCGACAGCCAGTCCACTGCTTTTGCTCCGTAGGCGGCCATGCCCGCGCCCGCGACTCCGCCCACGACCGTATGAGTGGTTGAAATCGGTGCTCTGGTCCAGGTCGAGATATTGACGAGAAGGCCGGCGGCGAGAAGCGCAGACAGCATTGCCCAGGAGAAAACGGTTCTGTCGGGAATGGTCTCGATGTTGATGATGCCGCTGGAAATGGTTTCGACGACATTGCCGCCGGTGATCAGCGCCCCCGCAATCTCGCAGATCGCGGCGATGATGAGCGCGACGGCAAGCGGCATCGCCTTGGCGCCGACCGCGGGGCCGACATTGTTCGTCACGTCATTGGCGCCGATATTGATTGCCATATAGGCGCCGATGGCGACGGCGGCGATGATGATGACGGCGCCCGAAGTGCCTACGACAAAAGCGCCGGCGAAGACCGCCGCCAGAACGACGAACATGAAGCCGGCGCCAAGGCCCGCAAGCTGCTGTGTGACATGCAGCGTCGCTTCTTCGACACGGGTAATCTTGTCGAGATCCTTGTCGAGCGTCGGCTTCATGTTTGATGGCGGCTTCAATGCCATTCAGACCTCGTTTGCCAGCATTCCCTTTCGTCCGGCAGTGTCGCAGGTTGAAGGCAATTTACAGAAAGACTGTTACATCTCGTACATCTTTCCAAAAGGAAAGACGATAAAAGCCGTGTTGGAAAAACAAACTGCAAATTGCCACACCTGGGGCGGCCGCACTATTTTGAATGCGTCATCCGTTTGTCGAAAGCGAGCATCAGCGCTTTCAGTTCCGGCTCGTTGACCCGTCTGGTCGCCTCCTGGGGGCTGACCCATTCCAGTCGCCTGGATTCCTTTTCAGGAAAGCTATCCTGCATTTCGGAAACTTCGAGCAGATGCACCTGAACCCTGCATGGCACATTGATGCCGCTGTTCAGTTTTTTCTCGTATTCGTAGTAACCGAAGGGGGCCTTCTCCACCGTGCCCTTGACGCCTGCTTCCTCATAGGCTTCCTGCTCGGCTACCGCATGGGCCTTTTTATGCGCCATGGGCCAGCCTTTGGGAATGACCCATCGTCCCGTGTCCCTGCTTGTCAGCAGCAGCACTTCAGGCCCCGGATTTTTCTTGGAGAACCGATAGCACAGCGCCGCATATTGCTGCCGCGGCGGTCTGCGCAACATCAAGCCAACATCTGTCGCCAATCGATTCAAAATCTTCAATCCGAATAGGTCCTTCTTTGCCTGCCTATGATAATTGCTAATATAGATATCCCGTAAATTCCGCCAATCCCCCAACCTCCATAACCCACTACTGTCTTCACGCTTGTGAAGCCTGCGGAAAAGATGATGCGGCAGATTTGCGAACAAAGTTTCGACCGGGTGGTTCCCCGGCCAACAGCCCGATTGCGGTCTCACGGATGCGTCCTTTTCACACCGTCCGCAACCAAAGCATCGATAACGGAACGCTTCAGGCGGGGCGCAGTCCCCAATGGCGCAGGCCTTCAACCACGCCGTCCGCTTCGGACGCGCCCGAGCGGAAATAACGGCTGTCGAGATCAGCCAGCGATACAAGCTCCGGCAGGGCGTTGCCGACAATGACGCCACGAATGTCCGTCAACTCGAACATCGCCCGATCATTGCCAGTATCGCCTGCTACCACTGATTCGTCGAGGCCGATACGCAATTGTCCACATAACCATGCGAGCGCCGCGCCCTTGTCGGCGGCCTTCGGTAATATATCCAGATCGCGCCCGCTGGAATAGACGATCCGGGCTTCGATATCGGCCCCGATCAGCGCAGCCTCGATATCGGCCAGTGTCGCTTCATCTGCGTCATGCAGGAACCAGCTGGACTTGAGGCCATGCTGGTAACGCTCCTCCTGCATCGTCACGCCCGGAACAGCGCTCATTACATCGGCAATTTTCTTTGGGTCGAATCCGGTGCCGAGCGAATGCGTGTAGGCGCTCTCCAGGTCGCTGCGCTCCTTGGCATGCAGCATGGTGCCGACCCCGCCGATGATGTAATCAGGTCGGGGCAGCGGCACTTCTTCCAGAAGGGCGAGCTGGTCATCCACCAGCCTGCCGCTGTTGAACACCAGAACCGGACGGCGATCGTCCGGCAATGACTGCCAGAAATCCCGGAACCGCCGCGTGGCGTCATTATCGCCCACGACGGTGCCGTCGAGATCCGTTGAAAAAAGGCGAAGCGGTCTCAATCGCCGTCATTCCATGGTTCGGCCCAGTCGGCTTCCTCGAGGACCGGCATCATGGTCCTGCCTTCCACCACGGCCAGAAGCTGCTGAGCAATCCCGGTCCATGTGAAGAGGCTGCGCGCCTTATGCGCGCCCATGCGGGAGAGGCGCCCATAGAGTCGCTCGTGCTTGAACGGCTTCATCATGGTGATGCCAAGATCCTCCTTGTCGAAGGGATCGGCGAATAACGCATGGCGACCATAGCTGACGGCTCGGAACAATCCGCCGTGAATGGTAACAACGGTCGGTGTGCCGCTTGCCATCGCCTCGATGGCCGTCATGCCGAAGGGCTCGTAGCGGCTGGACAGCACGAAGAGATCGGCCGCGCGATAGATGTCGGGCAGGTCTTCATCCGCGACATAGCCGGAGAATACCACCTTCTCCTCCAGCCCGAGCGATTTCACCCGCTCCTTGAGCTGGTTGAGGATGGTGGTTTCCTGCTCGTCCATGTTCTCGCCGCCCACGGCAAGATGCAGGCGCGCCTCCGGCTCGCGCTCGGCAAGAACCGAAAAGCCGTCGATCAGCAGGTCATAGCCCTTGTTGGTAGCAAGTCGTCCGAGCGCCAGCACCACCTTGCCTTCAAATCCGAAACGCTGGCGTATCATCTGCCGTGTCGCATCCGATACCGGAAAAAAGCGGTTGTCGTCATAACCCGGCGGAATCATGTGGATGTGCTTGCGCTTTTGCCCGTAGTCTTCAATGAGGACGTCGAGCTGCACCGGCGTGGTGGCGATCACCATGTCGCAGCTGCGGTAGATGATGAGTTCGTGCTGAATGCGTTCCTTAAAATTGAATTCCAGTTCGAACGTATCGGCCTTTTCCGGATAGTCGGTTTCCATCTGGCGTTTTTTCCAGATGCCCAGCGAATGCGGCGTATGCAGATGTGGGATTTTCAGCGCCTCGGAAAGCCGCTGACCGGCGACGCCTGCATCCCAGTAGTGGCTGTTGATGAAGGAGTAGTTGAGATCGTTTTTCTTGATGAAACGCAGCGCATTTTCGCACCATTCCATCAGGTGTCGGTGCAGATATTCCTTGGGAATGAAGTCACGCCCGCCGCAGGGAATGCGCACCACGCGGACGCGCTCATCGACTTCGTCGAATTCCGGCTGGTCTTCGAAGCGGCGGGTATAAAGATCGACGGTATAACCGAGTTGGCCGAGTTTGCGTGCAAGCTCAAGCACATAAACCACCTGCCCCCCGGTATCAGCCGCGCCCAGTGGCGGATGCGCGGCGACATAGCCATGCGTCGATATGAGAGCTATCCGCGGATAGCGTTCAGTTTCGCTCGTGGTTGTCATGGGTCCCATCTTGGTAAATTTTTCCAATTAACCCGATAAAAAGACCAAAGAGCACAAAAGGTTCCATCAAAACCTGAATAAAATGGATTGCGTATTTCGCCTGAGGGCGTTTTTAATTACTCCGCTGCTGCTGCCGCAAACGGGAAATCCGGTCCCATTCCCGCGCCTGATGCGCCCTGGATGTCGTCTCAACGATGAAGTCGATGTGGGCCTCTGCCGCCGCCCGTGCCGATGCCGGATCGCCGGCGACGATGGCGTCGTAAATGGCGACATGCTGTCTCAGCACCTCGTCATGGGCGCCTGCGATACTGAAGATGATGTGGCGATTATAAAAGATGTCGTCGCTCAACAGCCGGTAGCAGGAGCGAAGCGTGTGCATAAGGACGATGTTGTGCGCCGCTTCGCCGATGGCGTTGTGAAACTCCACATCCCCCGCCAGTTCCTCTTCGAAGCGGCCTGCCTCGTGCGCATCGCGCATCCGCTCGACAATGGCGGCAAGGTTGCGCCTGTCCGGTTCTGTCGCCCGCTGCGCGGCAAGTTCGGCGGTCATGCCTTCAATATAACGGCGATATTCGAGAAAATCCCGCGTCGCCCGGCTGTGGCGGGTGATCAGCGCGCTTAAGGGATCGGAAAAGACCGGCCCGACAATATCGGCGACATAAGTGCCGCCACCATGCCGGCTCACGAGAAGTCCGCGGGTTTCGAGTTCCTTCAGCGCTTCGCGCAGGATAGGCCGCGAGACGTCGAGTTTCTGCGCCAGTTCCCGCTCGCCGGGCAGCCGGTCGCCATCGCGCAATATGCCGTCGAGGATCAGTTCTTCGAAACGTAAGATCACCTCCTGCGATGTGCGGCTGTGCTCGATGCGCGCAAAAAGCGTTTCGTCCATCGCAGAAGTCCCCGGCGAAATCCGCCCGTGTTTGATATCGTGTAAAGTATCAGGCAAGTCTCGCACTGGTCAAATATTCTGTCCAGTTCTCTCGCTCGCTGTATCAATGCCTGCGGCAACACGGCATCTGCCTTTTTGAATTGGCTTTTGTTAAAGCGGTCCCGACAGGGGCACTACAGCGGATTTTTCTGTCAGGTGGATCAAAACAGTGACATCGGCGTCGATCGTGGTGTTGTCATCACAAACGATGCCTTAGACATCAGCCATAAAAGCGGGGACGATATCGCAATGGCAAAGGGTAGATTTGCATTCGCAAGCGCGCCGGAACGGTCGCTGGCATTGGGCGAGGTGCATGCGCGGCCGACGGTGCTGCTTGCCCCGTCGCGCATCATCATCCAGCTTGCCTTCATGATGGATGGTGGCTCGGCCGTGCACCATTCCGTCATTGCGGAAATGTCGCGCAGCCGCGGTGTTGCGCCGCCGGAACGCGATGCGCGTCACCACGCCATGCCGTGGGGGCAGGGGACCTTGCGCTGGGAGCGACATACCGAATTTTCGACCTGGTTCTGGGATGGCCCTGCGCCGGAAAAATTTGGCGGGGAGATTGCCGGCGATCCCTTCGGTGACGGCTTTTCGCCGCCCGGCTCGCTGATCTCGGGCGTGCGGCTGGAAATTCGGCCGGAGAGTGGTTTTACCTCGCAGGCGGAAACAATCTTCGAGCCGACCAGCCTCTGTCATAGCGACGTGCGCGACGGTCAGGCGGCCATCCTCACCGATTTCAGGCAGGATCGCGATGGGCTGACGCAGATATTGGTGATCGACCGGGGCCTCAGCGATTACAGCCGCGGCGCGCTGGTGCAGCGGCTGCTGGATATTGAAACCTATCGCACGCTTGCCATGCTCGGCCTGCCGATGGCGCAGACGCTCTCGCCGGAAATCCGCCGCATCGAGGATGGCTTGACGGGCATCACCCAACGCATGAAAAACGGCGCGCGTGACGAGGCGGATGCGCTGCTGGCCGAAATGACCCGGCTTGCTGCGGAACTCGAAGCCAATGCCGCCCTCAGCCTCTATCGTTTCGGTGCCAGCCGCGCCTATGACGGCATCGTGCGCGAACGCATACGGGCGCTCGCGGAAACGCCTGTTCATGGCCATGAGACGATGGGCAGTTTTCTGGAGCGGCGCATGGCGCCGGCCATGCGCACCTGCCAGTCGGTGGAAGAGCGGCAGGCGAACCTGTCGCGCAAGCTCTATCGCGCCACGGCTCTGGTTCGAAGCTGGATTGATGTGGAGCTGGAACGGCAGAACACCGTGCTACTCAATACCATGAACAAGCGCGCCGCCATGCAGCTTCGCCTGCAGCAGACGGTGGAAGGCCTGTCTGTCGCCGCCATCTCCTATTATGTCGTCGGGCTTATCGGTTATCTCACCAAGGCAATCAGCCATGATGTGCTGCCGGTCGACCCGGCCGTGGTCACCGGCGTTTCCGTGCCCTTCGCCGTGCTTGGCGTCTGGTGGGTAGTGCGCCGCATCCGCCGCTCCCATGCGGAGGGCGGGCACTGAGTGTCAGCCCTGCTCCCAATAGGGCGACGGCCCATAAAGCGCGGCGAGATAATCGATGAACAAGCGCACTTTGGCGGGCAGGAACTGTCGGCTGGGATAAACCGCCGAGAGTGTGACGTTGCGCGACCCTTCATAACCGGGCAGCACCTGCACCAACTTCCCGCTTCGCAATTCATGGCCGATATCCCATGTCGAACGCAGCGCAACACCAAGCCCTGATATCACCGCCTCACGGATCACCTCGCTCGAATTGGTGACCAGCATGCCTTCAGGCCGAATGCTGAGCGCGCCGCCCGGTCCCTCCAGCCGCCAGATGTCATTATTGTGCGCCGGCAGGCAGCGATGTTTCTTCAGATCCTCGATCGTATCCGGCATGCCATGCGCGGCTACGTAGTCGGCCGAGGCGCAAAGCACGCGCCGCACCGGTGCCAGCCTGCGGGCCACGAGGCTGGAGGAGTTGAGATCGGCGATACGGATCGCCAGATCGTAACCGCCCTCGATAATATCGATGAACTCATCGCTCAGCACCAGATTGACCGACAGGTCCGGATGCCGCTCCATGAATGTCTTCAGATGTGGCGCGATATGCATGCGCCCGAAAGAGGTGGGTGCGGAAACCTTCAGCGTGCCGTTGACGGTATTGGCCCGGCCGGAGACGAAATCCTCCGCCTCTTCCAGCCCTTCGAGAACAGCCAGCACCCGTTCGTAAAAGCCTTGCCCCGCTTCGGTCAAAGAGATTTGTCGCGTGGTGCGCTGGAACAGCCGGGCACCGAGCTTTTCTTCCAATCGCTTGATGCGCTTGGAAATGACGGCGGGCGAATAACCAAGCTCCTTGGCAGCAAGCGACATGCTGCCGGAGGCGGCAACGCTGGCAAAGACTTCGAGATCACCCAGATTTGTCATAGTTGCCCTCGATTGTTTCCAGAATAGAAAAAATCCATAACATTTGATTGCGCAGCTTCAAAGTGGTAAAGAAACAATACCAGTTATCGGCACGGAGGAGCGGCGGTGACGCAGCCTATAAAGTTTCTGGAGCCGCGCGCTCAGGTCTTGGCGGATCGCGAACGAATTATCGCCGACCTCAAGACCGTCCTGCCTGATGACTGTCTTGTGCACGAGCCCCGCGAACTCGTGCCTTTCGAGACCGATGCTTTCGTTTCCTATCGCCGTCTGCCGCTCGCCGTCGCTTTGCCGAGAACGACGGAGGAGGTGGCGGCTGTCATGACATATTGCCATCGCTCCGGCATTCCGGTCGTGCCGCGCGGGGCCGGCACCTCGCTTTCAGGCGGCGCCATCCCGCAGGAAGACGCCGTGGTGATCGGCCTGTCGAAGATGAGTGCGATCCTTGAGCTTGATTTTTACAATCGCACGGCGCGGGTACAGGCGGGCGTCACCAATCTCTCCATCTCCGATGCCGCAGGCGCGGAGGGTTTCTTTTATGCACCCGACCCCAGCTCGCAGCTTGCCTGCACCATCGGCGGCAATATCGGTATGAATTCCGGCGGCGCGCACTGTCTGAAATATGGCGTCACCACCAATAATCTGCTTGGCGTCAAGATGGTGCTGGTCGATGGCACGGTGCTCGAGCTGGGCGGCAAGCATCTGGATGCTGCAGGTTACGACCTGCTCGCGCTTGTCTGCGGCTCCGAAGGCCAGCTCGGTATCGTGACGGAGGCAACGGTGCGCCTCATCGCCAAGCCGGAGGGCGCGCGCCCGGTGCTGTTCGGTTTCGAAACCTCCGAAGAAGCGGGCTCCTGCGTCGCGGATATCATTGGCGCGGGCATCATCCCTGTTGCCATCGAGTTCATGGACAAACCGGCCATCGAAATCTGCGAGGCCTTCGCCAAAGCGGGATATCCGCTTGACGTCGGTGCGCTTCTGATCGTGGAGGTCGAAGGCTCCGAGGCGGAAATGGACGCCATGCTGGCCGATATCGTGGCCATTGCCCGACGACATGGCGTGAAGACGGTGAAGGAATGTCAGTCGGCAATGGAGGCGGCCGCGATCTGGAAAGGCCGCAAATCCGCCTTTGGCGCAACGGGTCGTATCGCGGATTATATCTGCATGGACGGCACGGTGCCGCTCTCCCAGCTTTCCCATGTGCTGAAAAAGACGAGCGAAATCACCGATCGCCTCGGCCTGCGCGTCGCCAATGTCTTCCATGCCGGTGATGGCAACATGCACCCGCTGATCCTGTTCAACGCCAATGACCCTGACGATGCGGCCCGTGCGGAAGAAGCGGGCAACGAAATTTTGAAGCTCTGCGTAGATGCCGGCGGCTGTTTGACCGGTGAACATGGTGTGGGCATCGAAAAGCGTGACCTGATGCGCCACCAATATGGCGAGGCCGATCTCGCCCAGCAGATGGCGGTGCGAGCAGCCTTTGACGAGGGCTGGTTGATGAACCCTTCCAAGGTGTTTCCGCTGGAGGGGAGGGGTTGATGGGCGCTGGATTTATGATGTTGCAGGGTGTGGCTTACCCCCCTCTGCCCTGCCGGGCATCTCCCCCTCAAGGGGGGAGATCGGCAAGGGGAGAACACCCTGCCCATGGAACGGGTGAGTGCGGTATATCGATCTCCCCCCTTGAGGGGGAGATGCCCGGCAGGGCAGAGGGGGGTATCACTTGCTCGAAGGCAACAATCGCATGCTGACGCCCTACGCGGAAACCCAGGTCGCCGACATCATCCGCGATCATGCCACGCGCAAAACCCCGCTGAAAATCTTCGGCGGCAACACTCGCTCCGGTTTCGGCAATGCGGTGACGGCGGAGACCGTGCTGACCTCCCGTGCGATGAACGGTATCGTTTCCTACGTCCCCGCCGAAATGGTCATGACTGCCAAGGCTGGCACGCCGCTCGCAACTGTCGAAGCGGCGCTGGCAGAAAATCGCCAGATGATGGCCTTCGAACCGATGGACCATCGCCCCATCATGGGCACCCATGGCGAACCGACCATTGGCGGCGTCTTTGCCGCCAATGTTTCCGGTCCGCGCCGCTATGTGGCGGGTGCGGCGCGCGACAGCCTGCTGGGCATCCGTTTCGTTAATGGCAGTGGCGAGATCATCAAAGCCGGCGGCCGGGTGATGAAGAATGTCACCGGTCTCGATCTGTCGAAGTTTCTCGCTGGTTCTTTCGGCACGCTTGGGTTCCTCACCGAAGTCACATTCCGCGTGCTGCCGAAACCGCCCGTCGAAAAAACCGTTGTCGTGTCCGGCCTTGATGACGAGGCGGCGACACGCATCATGGCGGCGGCGATGGCGATGAGCGTCGAGGTCTCCGGCGCGGCGCATCTGCCTGAAAGCGTGCGTTCCAGCTTTATCGATGGCGGCTTGCCGGAAGGACCGGCCACCATTCTGCGTCTGGAAGGCCTTGCGGCCTCGGTGGAGGCCCGCACGGCTAAACTCCTGTCGGTCATGGATCGCGTCGGACCCTGGGCGCTGCTGGAGGGCGAGGAAAGCAGTCTTTTGTGGCGGCAGGTCCGGGATGTCGCGCCCTATGTCGGCCAATCCGCCAAGCCGCTCTGGAAAGTCTCGGTAGCGCCTTCGATGGGCCACCAGCTTGTTGCGGCGCTGCGCATGGAGGCAGGCATCGACGCCTTCTATGACTGGCAGGGCGGCCTGGTCTGGATGCAGATGGAGGCGGACCCCGAAGCCCATCTGCTGCGCGGCGCAATCCGTGCGCTCGGCGGTGGCCATGCCACGCTGGTAAGGGCGAGCGATGCTGTGCGCGCCAAAGTCGCGGCCTTCGAACCGCGCCCGGCGGCGGAAGCACTGCTTTCCGCGCGTATCAGGGAGAAGCTCGATCCCGTGGGCATCTTCAATCCCGGCAAGATGGCCGTAACGATGGAAAGGGCCGTCTGAACCATGCAAACATCCTTCACGCCTGAGCAGCTGGCCGATCCACATGTGGCGGAATCCGAAAAAATCCTGCGCAAATGTGTGCATTGCGGCTTCTGCACCGCCACCTGTCCCACCTATGTCACGCTTGGCAACGAGCTGGATAGCCCGCGCGGCCGCATCTACCTCATCAAGGACATGCTGGAAAACAGCCGTCCGGCCGACCGCGAGGTGGTCACCCATATCGACCGCTGTCTTTCCTGTCTTGCCTGCACCACCACCTGTCCCTCCGGCGTGGATTACATGCATCTGGTCGATCATGCCCGCGCCCATATCGAGCAGACGTACAAGCGCCCCTTCATGGATCGGCTGATCCGCAATCTTCTGGTCGGCATATTACCCCATCCTGCCCGTTTCCGGCTGGCCCTGCATCTGGCCCGTCTGGCACGGCCTTTCGCCGGTCTTTTTGCAAAGGCTCCCGCGCTGAAACCGCTGCAGTCCATGCTTGCTCTCGCACCGGCCGCGGTCCCTCCAGCGTCGGCGTCAAGCCGCCCGGGCGCGCGACCGGCCGAAGGTGAAAAGCGGGGGCGCGTCGCCATTCTCACCGGCTGCGCCCAGCCGGTGCTTGATCCCGGTATCAATGAGGCGACGCTGCGGCTGCTTACGCGGCTCGGTATCGAGGTCGTTGTGCCGAAAGGGGAGGGCTGCTGCGGTTCGCTGGTGCATCATATGGGGCGGAAGGAAGAGGCGCTGGCTTCTGCTCGGCGGAATGTCGATGTCTGGACGCGCGAGATGGAGAATGGCGGTCTCGACGCCATCATCATCACCGCGTCCGGCTGCGGCACCACCATCAAGGATTACGGCCATATGCTTCGGCTTGATCCGGCCTATGCCGAAAAAGCCGCGCGGGTCTCGGCTCTGGCAAAGGACATCACCGAATACCTCGCCACGCTCGATCTGCCGCAACAGCAAAGCCAGGGGCTGACGGTCGCCTATCACTCCGCCTGCTCCATGCAGCACGGTCAGAAGATCACGCTTGCGCCGAAACAACTGCTGAAGGCGGCGGGTTTTGCCGTGCGTGATCCGGCGGAAGGGCATCTCTGCTGCGGCTCGGCCGGAACCTACAACATCCTGCAACCGGAAATTTCCGGCAAGCTCAAGGCGCGCAAGGTGAAGAACATCGAGGCCACGCGGGCAGATGTCATCGCGACAGGAAATATCGGCTGCATCACGCAGATCGGAACCGGCACGGACATGCCGATCCTGCACACTGTCGAGCTTTTGGACTGGGCTTATGGCGGGCCGAAGCCGGCTAGACTCTCGGTTTAGAACGCCGCGCACCAGTAAAGCCCGTCGTGCATGAGAAAAGATTCGCCTGAGCGTCGTCGCTCTCGTTTCCTCATCCCTGTGCTTGTCACGGGGATCCAGCCAGTCCTTGGGCCGAGAAGATTCTTTCCGTCACGCGGACGCGCATCGTCCAGATTCCTGTGACAAGCACAGGGAGTGAGGGTGAGGGGATGCCCACCGGCTGCGAGGATGCGCCCCGCTTCCCAAGCCACCACTAGAACTTATACGCCACACCGAAATTCACCGCATTGGTGATGATGTCGGTCTTCAACGAGCCGCCGTTGTCAATATCGACATCGACGAAGGAATAGGTGCCCTTATATTCCACGAAGGTCGACCAGCTGTCGGTGATGCGGTAGCTGAGGCCGGCCTGCGCCTGCAGCGTTGCGCCGCCGAACTGGTATTCGAAAGTCTTGCCGGAGGGGCGGTACACTTCCACATGCGGCACGTTGATGCCGACGCCGGCGCCGACGTAAGGGGTGATCGGCAGGGATTCCAGCGGAAAGCGGTAGAGCGCGTTCAGCGTCAGTAGGTTCAGGCCGTCGGTGAATTCGAAATGCGACCAGCCTGAGCGGGCAAGCGTCTGGTCATCGGCATAGACCTTGTCATGGGTGAAATCGAGCGAGATACCGAAATTCCGGAGCTGACCCTCATCGAACCAGTAGGTGCCGCGCACGCCCCAGTAGGGCGGGTTGGAAAAGGACTTGCCTTCCCATCCGGCGCGGAAATCCGGACCGTCGGAAACTTTCACATCGCTGTGCGGTGCGCTTTGCCAGCCGCCGTAACCGGAAATTTCGAATTCGCCCGCGATTGCGGCAGAGAAGGAAACGCCGCTGAAGAGCAGGGCGCAAACAAATGAAGTATGGCGCGGCATGAAGTGAATCCAGATTGATATCAGTAATTCACCAAACCGTTTTTTGATAACATTTGAATGACAGAAACGAAAAACGGGCGGTCGATTGACCACCCGCTTTAAGGCCGTTCCGTCATCCCCCTGAGAGAGGTTCGGCGCCTGGCGTCCCCCGCCAAGTCTCATTCCGCTGAAGTGAGCCGGATTGTACCGCCGCAGGGCGGTAATTCAAGCGGATAAGCCGATACGCCCGTTCCGAAGCGGCCGGAAAGGCTGAACCGTTGCCGTCATATCACAATGACCTTGGTTCCGACGTTGACGCGCTCATAGAGATCGGTGACATCCTCGTTGCGCATGCGGATGCAGCCGGAGGAATTGTTGCTGCCGATCGTCCAGGGCTGGTTGGTGCCGTGGATCCGGTAAAGCGTCGAGCCGAGATACATGGCGCGCGCGCCCATCGGGTTGGCGGGGCCGCCTTCCATGAAGGCCGGCAGGTAATGTCCTTTTGCCGCCTCTCGGGTGATCATTTCCTTCGGCGGGGTCCAGCTCGGCCATTCCGCCTTACGGGTTACCTTGTGAGTTCCAGCCCATTCGAAACCGGGCTTGCCGACGCCGACGCCATAACGCCGGGCCTTGCCATCAGCAAGCACGAGATAGAGGAAACGGTTCGGCGTATCGATGACGATAGTGCCGGGTTTTTCATTGGTCGGATAGGTGACGATCTGCGGCAGGAATTGCGGCGCGATCTGGGTACGCACCGGCGCATTGGGGCGTACGGCTGCATTCTGCACCCGTGCCGGGCGCTGCGATGTGACGCCGGAGCTGGGGCGCTGCGGCATCGCGGCCTGGCGCTGCTGGAAGAACGGCTGGCGTGCGGCAGGTGCGCGCGGATAGACAACGGGGCGCACGTTGCCGCGGCCGCCGAGCTGGGTTACCCATGGCGCAGAAAGATCCGGGCTGACGACGACGGGCGGACGCTCGCGATAACGTTCATTGGCCATGGCGGCAGGGACGGCGAGGGTGGAAACGAGGCTCAGCGCCAGGAAAACGGACTTCATCGTCATCGGGTGGACTCTCTCTGCGGGACGTCGCAACTATGGATTTGCGGGATCATTCTCCCGCTTTGCCGAACACGTTCGCACCTTGACGCCAGCGAATCGTAAATGGCTGTTCATTAAAAAGCGCTTGATTAAGGAAAGCTGATTTTAGGGTTAGCACCCCGTTTTGAAACGTGGTGAATGAGTGGTAAGTGCAGTCTTTAAGTGGTCGCAGGCGGAGTGGAAAAGGTGGTCACGGAAATGATCGAGGCGGGACTTGAAACGGGCGCGGATGGCCTTGTTCGGTGCTTCTGGCAGCAGGGGCTTGCGGATTACAGCCGATATCACGACGAGGAATGGGGTTATCCCGTCACCGATGATCGCCGCCTGTTTGAGAAAATTTGCCTGGAGGGCTTTCAGTCCGGCCTCTCCTGGCTGACGGTGCTGCGCAAGCGCGAGGCTTTCCGTCTTGCATTCGCCAATTTCGAGTTCGAAAAAGTGGCCGAGTTCGGCGAGGCCGATATCGAGCGCTGCCTTGCCGACAAGGGCATTATCCGCCATCGCGGCAAGATTGTTTCCACCATCAACAACGCCCGCCGCGCCGTGGCTCTGCGGGACGAGTTCGGGTCGCTCGCCCGATATTTCTGGGGTTTCGAACCGGCTGCCGCAGAAAGGCCGCAAAGGCTGGACTATGCGACTTTAAGGGCCAACCCGACCAGCGCCGCCTCCATCCGCCTTTCCAAGGATCTGAAGAAGCGGGGCTGGACCTTTGTCGGCCCGACGACCGTCTATGCATTCATGCAGGCCATGGGTATGGTCAACGATCATATCGAAGGCTGTCATTGCCGCCAGCCGATAGAGGTCATGCGGCGGGAGTTTGTACGTCCATGAAGGTAACCCCCCTTCTCCTGGCGCTTGCCATGGCCATGGCCGCCGTGCCGCACCCCTCCTTTGCGGAAGGCCGCAACGTTGACGGTATCTGGCTGGATGACGGCGAAAGGCTGAAGGAGGTGGCGTTGCCACCGGCCGGTCCGCTGAAGCTCGAGGGCTGGACGCGCCGCGGGCGCGGCGATGTTTATCGTCTGAAGGTGAAGGCAGGGCAGACGGTGAAGGTCGAGCTTGCCGCCTCGAGCGAATTCGTATTGATGGCGATCTTCGATTTTTCGACCCCGGATGAAGATGCGATTTTCTTCAGCGATTCCCAGGGCAAGGTGGCGACGCTGACACCAAAGGCAGATACCGAGTGGTTGATTCGCCCGACGCTCATTCTCGGTTCGCCGCGCCGCGGGCTCGGTGCGCATTATACACTTACTGTCAGCGCCGGCGAATAAAGCCGGAAGCTGGCTCAGGCCGTCTGGGTCAATACGATCAGGCCAAAGCTCAGGATACCCAGCAGCAAGAGAGACAGGCTGGCAGCGAGGATGACCTTGCCGCCGGCGTGGCGAAGGCTGCGGATATCGACCGAAAGGCCCAACGCCGCCATCGACATGATGGTGAGGATGTTTGAGAGAGAGGCGACGGGGGCAAGCAGGACTTCAGGTATGAGACCGAATGACCGGGCCATGATCATCAGCACGAAGCCGATGATGAACCACGGAACCATCTGCTGCAATCTGAGGCGTCCCTTGTCCGACCGGCCGTGGACGACGGAGAGGGTGGCGATGACAGGTCCCAGCATCAGCACGCGGATGAGCTTCACGATGGTGCCGGTTTGCACGGCAATCGCGCCAAACGGGGCGGTGGCGGCCAGAACCTGCGGCACGGCATAGACCGTAAGCCCGGCGAAGATGCCGTATTGGGTGGCGTCGAGCCCGAGAAGCTGCGGCAGGAATGGCATCAAAAGCACGGCGGCGACACCGAGAACCGCGGTAAAGGCAATCGAGGCGGCGACATCTTCCGGCTTGGCGCCGATGGCGGGGGCCGCAGCGGCAATGGCGGAATTGCCGCAGATGGAATTGCCGCAGGCAATCAACGTCGCGAGCTTGGGCGGGAGGCCGAGCATCCGCCCGGCGGCATAGCTGACGACCAGTGACAGCGCGACGATCAGCGCAATGCCGCCTATCAGCAGACCGCCCGCGCCCTTGAGGATGGACAGGCTGAGTGATGCACCGAGAAGCGCCACGGCGATTTCAAGCAGGGTCTTGGCGCTGAACTTTATGCCGGCGGAAGCGGCTGCGGGCAGAGCCACCAGCGAACGCAGCATGGTCCCGATCAGAATGGCGAGAACGAGATCGCCAAGCCAGGCATGGCCCGCAAGCCGCACCTGAAAGCGCTCCGCCAGAATGGCGGCGCAGCTGACGGCCGCACAGAGGAGAATGCCCGGAAGAAGCGGGGCGAGCCAGCGGAGCGAAAACTGGAAGGGATGAGCAAGGGTGCGATGTTGGGCCATGACCAGACCATGCCGCAGCAGCCTGTTTTATTCTATCAAATAATATGGCATATATTATTCGATAAAATCGAATGAAAAACCATGACCTTTGAGCAGCTCCGTATTTTCATAGCCGTAGCCGAACGCGAGCACCTGACAAGGGCTGCGGAAGCCATCGGTCTGACCGCCTCCGCCGTCAGCTCCGCCATCAAAAATCTCGAAGCCTTTTATAATGTCGAACTGTTCCACCGCGTCGGACGCAACATTGAGTTGACTGAAAGCGGCCGGGTGTTTCTGGGTGAAGCAAAGGCGACATTGGCGCGTGTGCGCAATGCGGAGCTAATTCTCTCCGAAATGGGCGGGCTGACGCGCGGCGAAATCACCGTCTGCGCCAGCCAGACCATTGCGAGCTACTGGCTGCCGCCGATCCTGATGCAGTTTAAGAAGCTCTATCCCGGTGTCACCGTGCGGCTGGATATCGGCAATACCAAGACCGTGACGCAGGCGGTGCTGGACGGTCTTGCGGAGGTGGGTTTCATTGAAGGCAGGATCGATGAGCCGGCTCTGATGGTGCAGCCGGTGGTGTCTGACAAGCTTCTGGTCGTCACGGGCTCCGCCCATCCCTTTGCCGATGGCCGTTATCTCACCGCGCTGGATATCCTCTACGGCACTTCATGGGTTCTGCGCGAGCAGGGCTCCGGCACCCGCTCCGCCTTCGAGGCGGCGGTGCGGCAGATGGGCGTGGATCCGGGTGAACTCTCGGTCATGCTTGAACTGCCGTCCAACGAGGCGGTGGTGATGGCGGCACGCTCCGGCGGGGCTGCGACGGCGGTTTCAGCCTCAGTGGCATCCCTCTTCCTGCGGCAAGGCCTGCTCGTTCGCGCTGGTATTGATCTGCCCGCCCGCAACTTCGCTTTGTTGCGCCACAAGGAACGCCACACCAGCCGGGCAGCCATGGAGCTGGAACGCCTCAGCCGCGCGGCATCGGAGGATTACAAGGCCGGTCTTGCGGGGTTATAGTAAAGCGCGGGGTGGCAGGCGGCGTTCGCGCGTTCGCCGTCGTATGGGAAAGCTGTCGCAAGTTTCTTCTCCCCGCCGGGGGAAGAAATATGCCGCAAAGTTGCCGGAGGAGCGCCATAGCCGGCGCTCCCCTTCAACAGTAGCAATCACTTGCCCCTGGACTTCAGCCAGGCCTTCATCATGGCGATTTCGCCTTCCTGCGCCTTGATCACTTCTTCGGCCAGCTTGCGGATTTCCGGGTCCTTGCCGTATTGCAGTTGGACCTTGGCCATATCGATCGCCCCCTGATGATGCGGGATCATGCCGCGCACGAAATCGACGTCGGCATCACCACTATAATCGATGGCCATATTGCCATGCATCTTTTTGCTGGCTTCCATGAAGGCCTGGGTGGAAGCGCTGTCGCTCATGCTGCCTTTTGACATGTCGTGTCCGGCATGGCCGCCCGCGTCCTGTGCAAAAGCGGGCATGGCGAGAGAGGCCGCAAAAGCGGCGGCGAGCGTAATGGTCTTGATAGACATGGATTATCCTTCCTGTGTCTGACGGATTTTTCGAAAGTCGGTCTGAAAAATCTGCAGTCAGGCGCGGGGAGGCGGTAGCGGCGGCGCGAAAGCCTTGCCGTCAAACACAGTGCCGCGTTGCGGCTTCGGATAGGCGAATGCCATCCGCCCGGCATCGGCAAAGATCATTCGTGGGACCACGATCAGGCAGGCGGCGCAGGAATCCGGATGTGAAGCATCGTTGCCGTGGGGGCAGCAACCGCCCGTTCCCGCGTCATGAGCGGCATTCTCCGCAGGCGTTTGAGAACCGTGATCTTGCGGGTGTGATTGGGTATCTTGATGTTTCATCGGCAATTGCGAGGAAACAACCATGCCTGTCGGCATGCTCATCGCCATCTGCGCCGGCATCGCGCCGTAAAGCAGGCAGGCAAGGAACATCAATGTGCGGACCACATGGGGCATGATGTGAAGTTACCGCTGAAATTATGGAATAAGCATGACGATCAGGTCAGTTCGCGTGCAATGACGTGGTGCACGATGCGATAATCCCTGCTTTCCTCGCCAAGCGGCGCGAGCGGCCACTCCCATGCAGCGGCGGGCGCGGGAAGCTCAATGCCGTGCAGCAGGTCTTCGTGCTGGTGCAGGCTTCCATCCTTGCCGATGACGTCAAAGGCGGTGTCCGTCACGAGGCACACCTTGCAGGGCAGACCGGCCAGCGCATCGAGATGCGTATGAATGAGTTTCGGCAGGAGATCATCAGGCGTAGCCGCTATTTTCTGCCGTTCCAGCCGATGCTGTGCACCCGTACCGATCTGCGACAGCAGGTTGGCCGAGACGACAAAATCGAGATAGGGCACCCGCCGCAGGAAATCGAGCGGTTCCGCCGGTCGGCCGGCCATGAGATCATCGAAGCCGGAAAGATCGCGATTGGCGATGCGGACGTTCTTTTTGGCATTGAGCCGCAACTTCGCCTGCACGCTGGCGAGATGTACCAGATCGACCAGAACGACGGTATCGAACATCGCCACCAGCGCCTCATGGGGCACATCCCGCAACAGGCCGGACCCCAGCACCACGGCGGTCCGTCTCTGCTTCAGCTTTCTCGCCGATTGCAGCACGAATTGCCGGCTGTTGTTTTCATGCTCCGCCCAGGCTTTGGCGCAACGATTGGCGCGTGCCCAGAGATTGACGGAATAGCGGATATGCGGCCGGAATTCTTTCGGCGTGACCGCGCGTGTCGCGGCATATTGCAGGGCTTCGAGGATCATGAATGCCTAACGGTAAATTTCGCGGCGATGGCCGATTCGACCACCAGCACGATTAGCTTGTGATCCTGTATATCGCAGATGATGCGATAATCGCCCACCCGGTAGCGCCAATAATTGCCGAGTTCGGAGCCTTGCAAGGCGGCACCAGTCTGGCGGGGATTTTCATTTTGCACCACCCTGTCTGCCAGAAACGAAACGATGCGGTTCGCATCTTGCTTCGCCAGCTTTTCAAGCTGCTTGACGGCGCGGTGCTGAAACTCAATTTTCCAGGTCAAGATTGCGCATCACTTCTTCCAGAGTATAGGTGCGCTCATTGTTTGCGATCCGTCGCCGCGTCGCCTCTTCGGCGAGATAAAGATCTTCCATATCTTCGATATGCTTCTCGATCGCCTCGCGAATGTAATAGGCAGATGTGCGTCCGGTGCGCTCGGAAAGCGCTTTCAGCCGCTCATAGGTCTCATCCGGGAGGCGGATGGCCGTCTGTTTGCTCATCGCTTGCGTCCTTTCCGACTAAAATGGGATACATGCATCCCATATAGCATCACTTGTCCTTCGCGGCCAGTAAAACCGGAGCCTTTGCGGCTTGCCGCACAGGGCTTCATCCTCTAAAGCATGTCTCCCAAAAGTGCGCAGCGGTTTTGGGATAAAGACATGCGTAAAAACAGAATTTAAAGCGCGGCGCGCTTCAACACCGGCATAATTTCAGGAAAATATCGGATCGGCATCATGAGCGAAAAAGCAAAAAAGCCTCAGAAACTGAAAGCCCGCCTGCCGCGCGGCTTCGTGGACCGCTCGGCTGCCGATATCCATGCCACCAACGAGATGATCGACAAGATCCGCAGGGTTTATGAGCTTTACGGTTTCGACCCGATCGAAACGCCGCAGTTCGAATATACCGATGCGCTCGGCAAGTTCCTGCCGGACAGCGATCGTCCGAACGAGGGCGTGTTTTCGTTGCAGGATGACGACGACCAGTGGATGAGCCTGCGCTACGATCTGACGGCGCCGCTCGCACGCCATGTGGCTGAAAACTTCAACGAAATCCAGCTGCCATACCGCACCTATCGCGCCGGTTATGTCTTCCGCAATGAAAAGCCCGGCCCCGGCCGTTTCCGGCAGTTCATGCAGTTCGATGCCGATACGGTGGGTGCTGCCGGCGTGCAGGCGGATGCCGAAATGTGCATGATGATGGCGGATACGCTGGAAGCACTCGGCATCAAGCGCGGAGATTACGTTATCCGAGTCAACAACCGCAAGGTGCTCGATGGCGTCATGGAAGCCATCGGTCTCGGTGGCGAGGAAAATGCCGGTCGTCGTTTGAACGTGCTGCGCGCTATTGATAAGCTCGACAAGTTCGGCCCTGAGGGTGTGAAGCTGCTGCTCGGCCCCGGCCGCAAGGACGAGTCCGGTGACTTTACTAAGGGTGCCGGTCTCGGTGACGAGCAGATCGAAAAGGTCCTGTTTTTCGTCGGCATCAAGGATTATGCGGCGAGCGCCGATGATCTGGCGAAACTGGTCGCGGGCACCTCGAAAGGCGAGGAGGGCGTTGATGAACTAAACATCATCGGCGCTCTGGTCTCCAGTGCCGGTTACGATGCGGATCGCATCAAGATCGACCCCTCGGTCGTTCGCGGCCTCGAATATTATACAGGCCCGGTCTATGAGGCCGAGCTCACCTTCGACGTCACCAACGAAAAGGGCGAAAAGGTCGTGTTCGGCTCCGTCGGCGGCGGCGGCCGTTATGACGGCCTCGTCTCCCGCTTCATGGGCCAGCCGGTTCCCGCCACGGGCTTCTCCATCGGCGTTTCGCGTCTGATGACGGCGCTGAAGAACCTCGGAAAGCTCGGTCAGGTGAAGCCGCTCGCGCCTGTTCTCATCACCGTCATGGATGGTGATGTGGAGAGTATGAGCCGTTATCAGCGCTTCACCCAGGCGCTGCGGGCCGAAGGCATCCGCGCTGAAATGTATCAGGGCAACTGGAAGAAATTCGGCAACCAGCTGAAATACGCCGACCGCCTCGGTTCCCCCATTGCCATCATTCAGGGCGGTGACGAGCGCGCCGAAGGCGTGGTGCAGATCAAGGATCTGATCGAAGGCAAGCGCCTCTCCGGCGAGATCGAGGACAATGCCAGCTGGCGCGAGGCGCGTGTGGCCCAGGTCAGCGTGCCGGAGGCCGAGCTGGTGGCAAAGGTCCGCGAGATTCTGGAGCATCAGGCAGAGGACGTTCGCCGCGCCGCCGAAGGGCGCTGAAGCCATGGGGATCTTTGCGCTCGACCATGTTCAACTGGCGATGCCGGCTGGCCGTGAAAAAGAGGCGCGGGCTTTTTACGGGAGCCTGCTCGGCTTTGCGGAACATGCAAAACCGGCCAATCTGGTTGCCCGCGGCGGCTGTTGGTTCAGCCGGGGTTCGATAAAACTGCACCTGGGCATCGAGCAGGATTTCCGACCGGCGAAAAAAGCCCATCCGGCGTTTCTGGTCGATGACTTGGCAGACTTGCGAAAAACACTTGAAACAGCGGGCTGCCATGTGGTTGAGGATGAACCGCTTGAGGGATATCACCGGTTTTATGTCCATGATCCCTTCGGAAACCGCATCGAAATGATGCAGCCGCTCGAACCGTGACGAAAAGTACCGTTCCATGCCCCTGATCGACATGCCGGAGTTTTCCGGAGAGCTACTGGAAGAATTCGCCGCGCGCCGCACGAGTCGCGTGAACACGCCCGTCATCCAGCCTGCGGAACCGTTTCTGGATATGGCTGGCGAGGATTTGCGCCGCCGTATCTTCATGACGGAAAGCGAGACGGGTGAGAGCCTGTGCCTGCGGCCCGAATTCACCATTCCCGTCTGCCTGCGCCATATCGAGACGGCGACCGGCACACCCAAACGTTATTCCTATCTCGGTGAAGTCTTCCGCCAGCGCCGCGAAGGTGCGAACGAATTTTATCAGGCCGGCATCGAGGATCTCGGCGATACCGATATTGCTGCCGCCGATGCGCGTGCCGTCATCGATGCCACCGGGATTCTGCAGCGTCTGCTGCCGGGCCGGGCGCTTGCCGTCACCCTGGGCGATCAACAGGTGTTCGAGGCGGTTGTTGCCGCCCTTGGTCTGCCGCTCGGCTGGCAGAAGCGGCTGGTACAGGCCTTCGGTGACATGGCGCAGCTTGACGCGCTGCTGGAAAGCCTCATGCATCCCAAGCCGATGACCGGGCTGGACGCCCGCGTTGCCGGGCTATTGGCGACCGGGGATGAGGCGGTGCTGGTCGATTATCTCGATACGGTGATGCAGGAAACCGGCTACTCCACCAATGCAAGCCGTTCACCACAGGAAATCGCCCGCCGCCTGAGGGAAAAACTGGCCCTTGCGGCCACACGTCTACCGGATGACAGTTTTGCGCTGCTGAAGCAGTTCCTCGCTTTGAAGGCGCCTCTGCCGCAGGCCTCGCAGGTTCTGGCCGATTTTGCTGCGAAGGCGAAGCTGAAACTGGACGGAGCGCTTTCCGCTTTCGACAAACGTGTCGCAGCTCTTTCTAACGCGGGCGTTGACCTCGAAACCGTCACCTATGGCGCGGCGTTCGGTCGTCCGCTCGACTATTATACCGGCCTTGTTTTCGAGGTGGTGGAAGCGGGTGGAGATAGTGTTCTCGCCGGTGGCGGCCGTTTCGACCGGCTGCTGACGCTGCTCGGCGCACAGGAAAAAATACCGGCCGTGGGCTTCTCGCTCTGGCTGGATCGCATCGAAACGGTGCGCGGGAGTAAGCCATGATCACCATCGCATTGCCCTCCAAGGGCCGGATGAAGGAAGACTCCTCCGCCGTTCTGGAACGCGCCGGGCTGAAAGTCGCTGCCGTCGGCAATGATCGTTCCTATCGCGGCCGCGTCGAAGGGCGCGACGATATCGAGATCGCCTATCTGTCGGCGTCAGAAATCGCCCGCGAGATCGGCGCCGGCACGGTGGATTTCGGCGTGACCGGGGAGGACCTTGTGCGTGAAGGGCTGACCAATGCCGATGCGCAGGTGGAATTCTGCGCCCGTCTCGGTTTTGGGCATGCCGACGTCGTGGTCGCCGTGCCGGAAATCTGGCTGGATGTGGACAGCATGGCAGATCTGGGTGATGTCGCTTCGGAGTTCCGCGCCCGCCATGGTCGAAGGCTCGCCATCGCCACCAAATACTGGCGGCTGACGCAGCAGTTCTTTTCACGCCAGCACGGCATCCAGCTTTACCGCATCGTCGAAAGCCTCGGTGCCACCGAAGGCGCGCCGGCGGCGGGGCAGGCGGATATCATCGTTGATATCACCTCCACGGGTTCGACGCTGAAAGCCAACCATCTGAAAATTCTCTCCGACGGTATCATCGTGCGTTCGGAAGCCTGCTTTGTCCGCGCCCGCAAACCGGAACATGACGGCGATGGAAGGATTGAGGAGATCGCGTCGCGCATCAGGGCGGCGGTCTGAGCATCAAAACACAAAAGCCGCTGGATCGCTCCAGCGGCTTTTTCGTTGGCGGGACGCCTGAATTAAGCGTGAGCCAGAGCGACGCCGCGCTTTGCATCGACGGAATAAGCGCCGGGACCGAAGGCGGCGAGCAGGATGTAAGCGCCGGCCAGGGTGATGTTTTTCATCAGCATGATGCCGTTCAGCGCATTGATCCAGCCAAGCGCCGGGTCAGGCCAGCCGGGAACGGCAACGGTGCCGCTGTGGAAAACGAGGCCGGTGAAGACGCAGAAGACGGCAAGCGCCCAGGCGGCGATTTTCGTCTGGAAACCGACGAGAATGGCAAGGCCGGTCACGAGTTCGAAGAGGCCTGCGAGATATGCAAGCGCGGTTGCGGCAGGCATGCCGGCACCGGCGATCATGCCGGCCGTACCGGCCGGATCGGTCAGCTTGCCGAAGCCGGCATAGATAAAGATGAAGGAAAGCAGAATGCGGGCAATAAGAACGAGAACGTTCTGGCTGCTGGACATGGAAATCTCCGGTAAATGATCGGCGTTTCGCCGGTTGGGGCAATGTCTGGAGATATCAATGACTGAAAATCATTCGCCCATAAAGATGAACAACAGAAGACGAATTGTCTTTATTTTGTGAACGATGGTGAAACCGGAAACAGGATATCAGGCGGCGAAGCGCATGTCTTCGAAACGGGGAAACAGGAACAGTCCCGTGATACGACCGGGCTGGCCATCTTCAAAATTGAAGGATTCACCCATGCAGATGACCGGTTGCCGCAGGGCCGGCAACATCGAGATGCCGGTTGAAAAGCAGAAACGCGAGGGGGCGGAAGAAGCCTGTTCGAATAGTTCCAGCACCCGGGCGTGGTCAGCGCGGTCGTAACAGCGGACAAGGCTGAGCAGGCCGCATTCACCCGGCGGCAGGCCATGCATGAAAGATGCGTGTTCGCCGAGCCGGATGACACCGCTCGAAAGCTCACTGCTCCATTCTTCCGAAATGAAGAAACGCGCCAAAGTCCGTGGATCCGGTGTGGTGGGAGCCGTTGCGGGCAAAGCATCGTTGCGTCTTGATATTTCGAACAATTCGCGCCCCCGTATGAACATCGCGCCGGCGCCGCTTTTGAAGCGTTATCGCCGGGTCGAACTTCCACCGCCATCCGCAGTCGGACGTATCTGCCAGGCATCGAAACCCCTTCAATGCTTGCGTCCCGTCGCGGCACCCTTACGGGGGCTGCTTATAGTTTATTTTCTTCTACCTACAACAACCAGTCAGTGAGAAATATAAAAATAATATGTATTTCTTCTTCAAAACCGCGAGACTTGTGAAAAGCCACAACTAAATAGCGTACTTACAGGTCACTTGGCGCCGATATCGGGTCCCGTGGTGATGATGATTCGCAGCAGCGCCACCGCAATATTCCATGAGCCGCAAAAAAACGGCGGGATAAATGCGGCGCTGTTCCAAAACGGGACAATATTTGAGCCCTTCCGCGTGGGCCTTCGAAATTGTGCAACCGGTTGATTTTACGAGGCATCTCTCTGGGAAGTGCCGACGTTCTGCTCAGTCTGGCGTCGAGCTTCATAGACGCGCCCCTTTTTCTTCGACCGGGAAACAAGGCCGATCCGCCGAGTGCCGTTCCTTATCCCGATGACAGGACTGATTAGAAGTCCATGCCGCCCCGTCTGGCGCGCTGGCGACGCTGGACCACTCAAGGGGCATGGGCGGCCAAAGAAAAAGGGCGATCCGAAGACCGCCCATTCATTATTCCGATGACAGAACTGGTTAGAAGTCCATGCCGCCCGTCCGGCGCGTTGGTGACACCGGACCACTCAAGGGGCATGGGCGGCCAACGAAAAAGGGCGATCCGAATACCGCCCTTTCATTATTCCGGTGACAGGACTGATTAGAAGTCCATGCCGCCCATGCCGCCGCCCGGCATTGCCGGCATCGGAGCGTCCTTCTTCGGAAGCTCGGCGATCATGGCTTCGGTGGTGATCAGCAGCGAAGCAACCGAAGCTGCGTTCTGCAGAGCCGTGCGGACAACCTTGACCGGGTCGACGATGCCGAGCTGGATCAGGTCGCCATATTCGCCGGTCTGGGCGTTGTAGCCGTAGTTGTCTTCGTTCTTCTCGAGGATCTTGCCAACAACGATGGAAGCTTCGTCACCAGCGTTGTCTGCAATCTGGCGAACCAGAGCCTGCAGGGCGCGGCGGATGATGTTGATACCAGCTTCCTGGTCGTCGTTTTCGCCCTTGACGGCGATCTTCGTGGACGAACGCAGCAGAGCCACGCCACCACCAGGCACGATGCCTTCCTGAACGGCAGCGCGCGTCGCGTTGAGAGCGTCGTCGATGCGGTCCTTCTTTTCCTTCACTTCGACTTCCGTCGAACCGCCAACGCGGATAACGGCAACGCCGCCAGCGAGCTTGGCAAGGCGTTCCTGCAGCTTTTCGCGGTCGTAGTCGGAGGTGGTTTCTTCGATCTGGGCCTTGATCTGGGCAACACGACCTTCGATGTCGGACTTCTGGCCGGCGCCGTCAACGATCGTGGTGTTTTCCTTGGAGATCGAAACCTTCTTCGACTTGCCGAGCATGTCGAGCGTAACGTTTTCGAGCTTGATGCCGAGGTCTTCGGAAATGACGGTACCGCCGGTCAGGATGGCGATGTCTTCCAGCATGGCCTTGCGGCGGTCGCCGAAGCCAGGAGCCTTGACGGCAGCGATCTTGAGGCCGCCACGCAGCTT